>JAHCHP010000012.1 GCA_026129765.1 Fimbriimonadia bacterium
TGTGAGCCAAGAGACATCCAATGTGAGGGCGGGAACTTGTAATCCTTGCGCCTCCAAGAATGCCATGACCCCTGGATGCATGGTCAACTCCTTCTGCTTCCCGGTTAACACTCTGCCAAAGGGATAATGTCGCCCTGAAGCGTCTTGGGTGGGCGGACTGACTTCCAGGTTGCCATACCAGTCGATCCATCGGGTTTTGGGGCGGGGCGCGCCTGCTTCTATGAGGAGGAAAGATCGCTCCTGCGTGAATCGTTTCATCCGCAAATCTAAAGGTGTGGTATTGACATCTTCGTGGGGAAAACGCAAACCGCCCAGCGCGGCAACCGATTGTTTGATTCCTCGCGAGGTCACGTGAGGCGAACGACCGAATTCTATCGTGTCCTGCATCCAAACATCATGCTTGACCTCGCTAAAGGGAACCGCTTCCAGAAACGCGCCCGCCTTCTTGATCAATGGCTGCAAGGCGCGAATACTGTTTCGGGTGAGTTCGTTGTCGACGATCAACACGCGCTCAACCCGATCTATGGAGGAGTTGAGCAGGAAGGGAGCGCTTTGACCTTTCAAGCTTTGCTTGGCAAGAGTTTGCCCATCCGAGTCGAGGAGTTCCAAGATCAGTTCGAAAGGCTGGGCAAAATCAAGAGCCAGTAATCCTAATTGCCAGTAAGTTCGCTGCCCTGGCGGGCTAAGCCACGATTCGCCAGGAGCATGATGGACCCAACCGCCTTTCTGTTTTTCCGATATCGCGATTGAAGGCTTGGATGGGTGATGAGAGTGAATTGTAGCGCGAAGGCGGCTGTTTTTGGGCGGGCGTTTCTCGAAGCGGACGCTGATGGGAAAGGGAATGGCATCTTTATGGGCAAGGCTGAAAATCACCGGCGGGAACAGATTAATATCGGTCATGTGAAAAAGCCTCTGGTATTCCTGATTAGTCTTCTCGTTCCAGCCCGCGTTTACCTGAAAATGTATTGTGTTGCTCATCGGGATTCATTATAGCCGTTCTTTTTGCAGGAATAGGCGGGCGTTTCAAGGAAACTTAAGCGCAGGAGGATGCTTATGTCCCTGAATGAGCCGTGGAATAGGATTCGCTTCAACCGCCGCGAGTTTTTGAAACTTGCCGGAGCTGCTGCCGTTACGACGGCGGCAGGACTGCCCGACAGCGCGTCAGCGCTGCAACCTACCCGAAAATCGAAAGCCGAAGCGTTTGTAAGGCAATTGCGCGAGAGTTTGACCGACTCCCAGAAAAAGGCGATTTTGCTGCCTTGGACCGATTCGCGCCGAACCGAGATTCATGAGAACTGGCATATCGTGCCTCAGAAAATCGGCGCATTTTATACGCCCGATCAGCAGGCATTGATTCGCGAAATCATTAAGAACTTGACCTCAGAAGTGGGATGGGACAAAATTCAGAAACAGATGAAGGATGACGCGGGCGGCTTGGAAAATTATGCCTGCTGCTTGTTTGAGGATTCGGAAAATGACCGGTTCTGCTGGGTGATGACGGGACGCCATTTGACCCTGCGAGCCGACGCGAACACGACGCCGAATTTGGCGTTTGGCGGTCCGATTTTCTATGGGCATGCGGTGGAGGATTTGGAGCGTCCCGATCATCCCGGCAATGTGTGGTGGCATCAGGCGCGCTTGGCGAATCAAGTCTATACCGCGTTGGACGGCAAACAGCAGCAACTCGCGCTGCTTCAGAAGTCGCCGCCCGAAGGGTATGACAGTATCCAGTTGAAGGGCAAGAATGGCAAGTTCATCGGGCTGCCTCTGACGGAACTATCGCGCGATCAAAAGGCGTTGGTGCAGAAAGTCGCCACCGCCATTATGGAGCCTTTTCGCAAGGAAGATGTGGATGAGATTCTGAAACATGTAAAGGCGGCAGGCGGATGGGATAAATGCTGGCTTTCATTCTACCAAGAGGGCGATTTGGGCGAGGATAAGATTTGGGACCGCTGGAAGTTAGAGGGACCGAATTTCGCTTGGTATTTCCGGGGATCCCCCCATGTGCATGCGTGGGTGAATGTCGGCAACGCGCCTCAGTGAGTTTCGTTAGTTTGCGATGTTGTCACCTTTGGATGCCTGCCAGTTGTAATAGTCTGCCGCATGCATGCCACCGTAACGGCTGATGATCCAGTCGTCGATTTCGTCGCCGCCCAGCGCGAGGTTGCCCAGCGCGGAGAGAAGCGATTCGGAAGTGAGCGCGGAAATGAGGAGCGTATGTCCCATGACGATGGTGCCTTGTTCGTCAATGGCGAAGGCTCCGAAGCGTCTCCGGGCGTTTTCGCGCAACAGGAATTCGGTCAATTCGGCATCGATTTCCGCGCCGAAAACGAGCGGCGCCCAGAGGATGACCATGGCATCCTCTTCGCCCGAATCGGTATCCAGAATGAGAAAAACGACCGCGCTGCCGCAGTTGACAATAAAACAGGCAGGTTCGGCGCGTTCTTCAAAATCGATGTTGGATTCGCTCAGCCACTGACGAATTTGACCTTGATGTTTCTGTTCGTTTTTTGCGCGCATTCGTAACTCCCTTTTTGGTCAGGAATACATGAAATTCGCGCTTCGCGCGCGTTTTCCTGCAGAAACCGATGTCTTAGCCTGAAGGCAGGTTCTTGCTGCTGATTTCGCCCTCCACGCAGAAGACCGCGGGAAAGGCGTCTGGTTGGGTCGCGTGGGAACCATAATCGCCATCTTTGCGAATCGCGATGACGGCGGATTGAGTGTCGGCGGTGGCGGGTTTGCGCCTGCGCATGAAGTGGGTCGCATCTTCGCAGGCTTCTTGAGCGGTCATGCCCCGCCTCATGTTCTCGACGACTCTTGAGCTCAAAGTGAACCGCCAGATTTCTTCGCCGACGCCGGTGCAAACGGCTGCGCCCGCCTCATCATCTGCGTATAATCCCGCGCCAAAGATGGGGGAATCTCCCACTCTACCGGGCAGTTTCCATGCCATGCCGCTGGTAACACAGACCGCCACTAAATGCCCATTATGCCATCCCAAAACCCCGACCGTATCGTGAGTTTCATGGTCAGGCTGCGCCATTTGCTGGCGTCCCTGGTGGGTCAGCGAAAAGTCCTTGTAGACATCCACCTTTTCTTGGGAGGTTTCTTGCGGCGCGGTTTGTTGGGTTCGCCAAGCGTGCCATCGTCTGAGCGATTCTTCGGTGAGGAGCGAGCGCGGCTCGAAGCCTTGCTGGATCGCAAATCGCTCTGCGCCCTCACCCACCATCATAATGTGCCGCGTTTTTTCCATCACTTGAAGGGCAAGCAGCGCGACAGGCGCAAAGCGTTTGATGTTTGCCACACCACCCGCATTCAAAAAGCGTCCTTCCATCACCGCGCCGTCCAATTCCACTTCCCCTATGCTGTTGGGCAATCCGCCCACGCCGACAGAGTTCACACGCAGGTCCATCTCAACCGCGGACGCCCCCGTAAGGGTGGCTTCCAACAGCGCGCGGTCCGATTCTGCGGGTTCCGGCGATGATTGTTTGTGGGCACTTTCCCAATGACTCCAATGGTTCCAGGCGGCTTCCACCGCGATTTGACCAAACCACCATGTGGCAGCAAAAATAGCGCGCATATTCGTCTCCTGAAGGCTCTCTATTCGCCTCTTTTGCGCGAAATCCTATCCTTGTAGAGAGGAATCGAGGGGTGTGCCGTCTAAGATGGTATTGTTTGAGGTGTTCATTATGAAAATAGGTTCTCATTTCGGTCAAAGGCAGTTTTGGACAGGTGTATCTCTCTGGTTTTTATCTTCGGTTTTTCTCAGCGCATCGGCTTCTTCGGATGATCATGTTCACGATCTTACATGCGGGCATTTAAGCACGATGAAGCGGCTCTATGAAGCGGGATTATCGCCGGCGGTGCTGGCAGCGAAAAGCGCGCTGCAGACGAATGACGAAACGGATGTGCTGCATTATAACCTCAGCATTGAGGTTAATCCTACCAATCAAACCCTGAGCGGGGTTTGCATCTACACGATCCGATGTTTGCAAAATAATGTGAATGCCTTCCGATTCGGACTGCGGGAGAACTTCACGATCACACAATTGACGGTGAACGGTCAGAACGCGACTTTCACCCGCGAAAGCATCGTGAACGTGCGCGTGAATCTGGGGCAAACTTTTAATGCGGGCGACGAGTTTACCATGACGGTGGCATACAATGGGGTTCCGGTGTCACGCGGGTTTGGTTCTATAGAGTTTCGCACGCACAATGGTTTTCCCATTGTCTCCACGCTCAGTGAGCCTTTTTACGCCTATACTTGGTGGCCTGCGAAAGAGACGAATTTAGATAAGGCAACGCTGGATTTCGCGATTACGGTGCCGAACACGATGAGCGTCGCGGCGAATGGTCTGCAACAGGGAGTGGACACACTCACCGGCAATCGGTTGCGCTACCGGTTCAAACATAACTATCCCATTGTGCCGTATCTGGTGGCTTTTTCGGCAACGAATTATAATCGCTGGTCGCGAGTGTTTAATCATGCAGACGGCAGCATGCCGGTCGATTTCTATATCTATCCTGAAAGCGACAACGCGAACAACCGTGCCGCTTGGGAACTGTGTATCCCGATGTTAGGTGTGTTTACGCAGTGGTATGGCACTTACCCCTTTATCAATGAGAAGTATGGAATTTACCAGTTCCCCTTTGGCGGTGGGATGGAGCATCAGACCATGACCGGGCAGGGTGGTTTTGGCGAGTCGCTCACCGCGCATGAGCTGGGGCATCAATGGTGGGGCAATATGGTGACCTGCGCCACTTGGGGCGACATCTGGCTGAACGAAGGCTTCGCGACTTATTCTGAAGCGGTTTGGTTGGAGAAGAAGCCGGGCAGCACCGGTTTACCCGCTCTGAAAAGCGCAATGGCATCGCGCCGTCCAAGCAATGTGGATGGCAGCGTTTATCGGTACGATACCAGCAGCGTCAACGCGATTTTCAGCAGCACCTTCGCCTATAACAAAGGCTCGTGGGTCGTGCATATGTTGCGTTATGTGCTGGGGGACGATCTGTTCTGGGATACGCTGGCAGAGTACCGGCGGCAATACTTGTACGACAGCGCGACCACAGACCAGTTGAAGGATGTGATCGAACAGATGTATGGCGCGGATATGGAATGGTTCTTTGAGCGGTGGGTCTATGGCAGGGGCGCGCCCGCTTACCAATGGGGTATCCAGAACACGACGGTGAACGGTAAGAATTATCTGTTGTTGTCGGTGAACCAGACCCAATCTGCCAGCTTTGGCGATTATACGATGCCGCTGGAGATACGCTATACAGTGGGCGGCAACCGGCAGTCGAAGCGTGTTTGGAACAACGCGCGAACCCAGCATTATGTGATTCCGTTGAGTGGCTCCGCGTCCAATGTGACGTTCGATGAGGATGAATGGATTTTGAGGACAGCGGCGACGTCTGTCGGCTATTCGGCGGGTCCTCCGAAAGTGGTGGAGACGGTTCCTGCGCCCGGCGAGGTTGCGCCCGTCAGCGCGCAGCCTACGCGCATTGTGTTTCATACGCCGGTGAATGCCGCTTCGGGCGATTTCAGTCTCACGGGCGAGCGCACTGGCGCGCGCGCTTTCACTTATTCTTATGAGAGCGGGGCGAACTCGGCGATTTTGACTCCGAACGCGCCCTTGCCTCCAGACATCTACACAGTGCTTGTGCGATCCACGGTTCGCGCGGTCAACTCCAATCAGGCATTAGACGGCGAGATGTCTGACCCCCAAGATCCCAATTCGCTGCCTTCAGGCAATGGTCTTGCGGGCGGAGACGCGCAGATTAAGTTCCGGGTATTGGCTTCCAATGGGGACATCAATGCAGATGGCTGCGTGAATGATGATGATCTGTTGGCGGTTATTTTGGCGTTTGGCGAGACAGGCAGTAATCTTCCCGCCGATGCCGATGGCAGCGGAACGGTGGATGATTTGGACTTTCTGATTGTGTTGTTTAACTTCGGAGCGGGTTGCTGAGGGAGTTTTAGCCGCCCGGCACATAAACGGTCAGACCATAATCGGCAGCGACGCCGTGGATCAGCGCGAGGAATTCAGCTCGGTTGAGACGCGGCTCGCGGTCTAATCCGGTGGAGCGATAGCGCGCCATTCTTTGGGCGTATTCGCTCCCCAACACCTCTAAGTGACGCATCGGCTCGCAAACCAACGATTCCACTCCTAAATGGGATACCTGATGAAGGTAGGCGCGAACGGTGGCTTCGTTGTCCACGACACCGGGCAGCAGCGGGCACCAAAAGATTCGGAACGGAATCCCTGCTTGTTGCAAGGCTTCTAAGGCTTTCAGACGCGAAGAGATGGAGGGCGCATTTGGCTCAAAGATTTTGCGAACGCGGTCGTCCAAGACGGGCAAGGAGAGGTTGACCCGCAGGTTGACGAACTCTTTCATGAGGGGGATGTCACGAATCATGAGCGGCGAGCGGGAGGTGATGGAGACGGGATTGGTATAGTACCATAACACCTCCAGAATGGCGCGGGTGATCCGGTAGCGTTTCTCGAGGGGCTGCCATGGGTCGGTAGCGGTTCCAATCGCGATCCGCGCATCGGCGGCGATGCGTTTCATCTCTTTTTGCAGTACGGCGGCGGCATTGATTTTGGCGCGCGCAAAGCCCCCCCATTCGGCAGGGTTCTCTTGTTTGCGGTAATGGCGCAGCGCTTTGACATAGCAATAGACACATCCGAACCGGCAGCCCTCGTACGGGTTGATAGAATACTCCGCGAATCCGAACCCGCATTTTTGCAGGAGGGTCTTACATTGGATTTCCTCAATAATCATGTTTTCATCCCGACTATATGGATACAGGGAGGCGGTTTTGTCAACATGAGTAGCAGGATTTCTTGCTCTGCTGGGCGTATTCATGTAGCATAATGCAAAAGCCTTCGCGCGCGAAAACAGGCTGTTTGGTGGTGGTCAGCGTCGCGCTTCTGTTGGTCTTCATTGGCGCGCTTCAATGGTTGAAACCGATTGATATCGACGTGCCGCCGCGTAAGTATCCCCCGAATAACGCTTATGATCAATTAAAAAATTTGAGCGAACAGTTTCAAGCGGCGATGGAGAAGGACGCCCAGCTCAAACGAGGAAGTGAATTAGTAAATGAACAGCTCAGTTCGAATGCCCCTGCTTTGAACCCGCAAGACCGCGCTGATATTCAATCTTTTTTGAACCAGTATGAACCTTACCGTCAAAAGATCGTTTCAGGGTTGAAGCGTTCCAGTAAAACCGTGCTGGAGTACCGCCAAGATTGGCCATTTTCTGAGATGGCGCAATTCCGCCAATTCGCGCGGTACGATGCCTATTTGATGAAGCAGGCACACGCGCGCAAAGACTTTAACCGTGTGGTGAGTCTCTATGAAGAGGGCATGACCTTTGCCCAGCAGGTCGACAATGAGGGAGTTTTGATTCATTATTTGGTCGTGGTTGCCTTGGAAGCGATTTATCATTATCGGTTCCTTCAATCGCTGCCAGAATTGAACGGCGCGCAATGTGAACGGATTTCAAAGTTTCTAAGGCAACACCTCAAAGATAGCACTTCTCTTTCAGAAATATTTTCTCATGAAAAGTGGTATGCAATACAGTTTCTTAAAGATTTTCAGTCCGGGAAGTTGTCAAACCTCCCGGAGGATGATTTCTTTGAAGACGATTTGAGCCCGATCATGCGCTATTCTAATCTTAACTGGGCAGCGCGTGAGGTGGTTCAAAAATATAAAGAACTTGAGGCTGAGTTGAAAAAACCTGCGAACCAACAGAAACTTCCCATTAAGCCAATCCATCCCGTCAATCAACTGACCTTTGGTATTACAGATTCGATGGGTTATGCTTCCGCCCAGAGAAACATGAATCTGCGCGCGACGGCTTGCGCGGCGGCGGTTCGCGCCTTCAAACTGAAGACGGGACGCTATCCCAAAACCCTAAAAGAAGCGGGCGCGCAAGACTTGAATGTCGACCCTTATACGGGCGGCGAATTGATCTATAAGGTCGCCCCGGCGAAAGGCTTTTTGATCTATTCAGTTGGCGCGGACGGGGTGGACGATGGAGGCTGGTTAGCGAAATCTCGCATGGATAAAGGTGATGTTTCGTATCGTACGCCGGTACGGAAAGAGAATGGCACGCACGAGGATGCTCCGATTTGGCTGAAGTAAGGGGGATGTAAAAGACGAAAAGCAGGTGCCTCGGCTCCGCTCGTCATGACAACGTAGGGGCGCATCTGCCTCTGTTGTCACCCTGAGCGAAGCCGAAGGGTCTGCTTTTCTAAGGCTGGGTTCTCGCTGTCCCTATCAGGCTTCGTTCAGTTCTTCGCGCACGTTTTGCAAACGCAGAGCGACGGTCTCCAGCAGTTCTTCCAAAACGCCTTCCAGCGAGCGTAAATGCCCTGGGTGAAGGGTGGGCAGGTCGAGCGATTCGAGGTAGCGCGTAAAATGCTGCACATGCACGGCAGGTCCCGTGACGGGTTTGCGAATCGTTTCTTCTGCGGGCTGGTCCAACAGCTCTTCGGAGCGGTCGGGCGTCTCACGCATGGCGCGCACCAACGCGGCGGTTTCGTGGCTGGTCAGCTCTTCATCGCGTATTTTGGTCGCCATGCGGCTTTGCAGCTCGGGCGAAGCGTTCAGTTCGCGCAGGCTGCGGGCATGTTTTTCGGTGATTGCGCCTGCGGGCGGTCGACCGGGCGATGCGATGATTTGCCCCCCAATCTCTTCGGGCAGCTCTAAAATGCCAAGCAGTGTGCCGATAGTGCGTTCGCTTAAGCCCAACGCTTTCGCCAGTTCGCGATTCGTGGCATCTAACTGCTCTTTCAGCAGTTTCAAGCCGCGCGCTTTGTCCAGCGGCGCAAGGTCTTCGCGTTGCAGGTTTTCAATCAACTGTTCTGTTGCGGCTTCCTGCGAATCCATGCTTTTCACGATGCAGGGCAGTTGCTTCAAGCCCGCCAACTTGGAGGCGCGCCAACGTCGCTCGCCCGTCACGATCTGAAACATATTCACATTGTGCAGCGGGCGCACGGTGATCGGGTTCAACAGCCCATGCTGGCGAATGCTGTCCGCAAGTCCATGCAATACTTCTTCATCAAAGCCTTTACGTGGCTGATCTGGGTCTTCTACGATCTGTTCAATAGGAACTAATTTCACGTCCATGTTCATCACCTTTGCAAAGTATACAAGAGTATACCCCTTTTTGAAGCCATCATGATTCGATTTTCGCGTTTTTGTGAAATCGAACGACGAAAAAGTCGTATAATATATATTATGACTCAAAGCGCAAGACGTGAATGGGCAAGGCGATGGCTGTTGTTCTGTTATGGGTGGCTGTTCGTCTTGAGCAGTTTGGGGCTGTCGCAGGCGCAAGAAGCGCGGGTGACGCTGGGACCGTCTGTGATGACTTTTCCAGAGATCGCGAAGAAAATGAGTGTTGGCGGGCGCTCCATCGAATGCGCTGGCGCATTGCAGTACCGCGCCGCGTTCGTTTCCTTGAAAGATCGCCCATGGTCTCAGGCGCGCAGCTTGTTGGAGGCGGGTCTGGAGGTTCAGTTCCGGCTGAAAGAAGAGAACCGCTGGATTATGGAATGGAGCGCGCCCGTGATTGAACGAGAACAGCGTTGGCAGCGAATCGTCGCTTCTTTTCTGAAAGAGCAGGTGAACGATTGGCTTGCTCCCAAAAAGACCTATCTGAACACCTCTTTCCCAGCGCGTATGCGCCGTCAAGCCGAATTAGAGCAGCAGATTCTGAACATTAAAAACGAGTTTGGAGCGTTGGGCGACCGCCTCGATCAATTCCCTAAAGAACGCGCCCAAGTCGAGCAGCGCATGCAAGTTTTGAACCGCGCGATAGAAGAGGTGAGCGGAGAATTGCAACAGTTGGTGGAAGTAAACAACTTTGGCACTTGGACGCTCATGCAACTGTTTAGCCGTTCGTCTTTGGACAGTCTGTTGCTCACGATTGTTCGGAACGGCAGTTTGGAGAATACAACCTGGTCAAACATTCCGCCTTATAATTATATGGAAGCCAGTTCATGGACCGATATCAACGCCCGAACCCCTTTCCGCTATGAGTTCGTTTTCTATTTAGATGAGTTGCGCTTGCAATACCAAGCCTCTTGGCGACGCGCCGGTTTCGCAACGGAATCGCAACGATTGGCAGGCATTCCAACCGTGAGGGAACTGCAAGGCAGCGAGAGTTTTTATGTCAATGCCGAGACTGGGCGGCGTTCGAGATTCGCCACCGAATCTCAGATGTTGGCAGGGATTCCAGTTTTGGAGGCAACGCGCAGCAGCGAGAATTTTGTTGTCAATGGCGGGACTGGGCAGGATGACAACTGGGTCAATACGCTGTTTGACCGGATGGGAAAAGAGCCTTCGGACTGGCTTCAGAACGAAATCAAAGCGAATTTGGAAAGTTTGAAGGATGAGCGTTTCAAAAAAATGTTTGATGTCAGTTTACCGGGGGGCGCGACTCTTTCCCAAGTTGTGGAGGCATGGTGCCGCCAGACGGGGAACGATGCCGTGATACAATTGCTGCCTTTGCGCGAAACGCTTTGGTCGCTGCGCGGGGGCGGAATTCGAATGACCGGTCAGATGAACTTGGCAGGTTTGCTGTTGGGGGAAGGCACGCCTTATAAACGCCCTGAAAATCTGGGAGCGCCGGTGGATGCTTTTCGTTCTCCGCTGCCTTGGACCTTTCGTTTTCAGAATGACGCCCTGCTGGTTACCAACCGCTGGATGTTCTTAGAGCGCAATCACGACTATCATCTGCCTGCCTACCGCGATTTGGAGAAACGCTGTTTGACGACAGCAGGTGGGGAAAGCGCGGTCATGACGTTGGATTCGGTGATCGATTACAGTGTCGCGCTTTATGCGGGCAACCGGCATTGGGGTCGCTATTTATATGGCGATTTTCGAGGGCTGGCGATTGGTGATTTGGGGCGGATTCGAATCATGCTTGCGCTGATCAACCGGATGCCGAACAGCCGACGGATTTGGGACCAGTTGAAACGTGAGGGAACGGTTCAGATTCCCTTGGCGCGGTTGAGCGGCACCGAAGTGGGGCTGTGGTGGAACGCGCTCTACCAGCGGCTACCCGGTTTTCGCGATGCGGATGACCCCGTGTACTATTTGGGATTGGCGCGCCTAACGAATTTGAATGACTTTTTAACGGGTAATGCCGTCCGGCATTGTGTCTTGACTTTGAGTCTTCAGGAGACCGCGCCTGCCACAACGCGCCTGCCTGCGCGCTACCGCTTAACGATGGAGTGTCGGTACGGTCCAATGCCTTTGAACATTGGCGCAATGACGGAGGCTTATCAGGGAGTGCTGGACCTGAACCAGGTGGAGACGTTGACGCTGATGTCCACCTCTGGGCTGCCCGCCGGGGAGACCTCGGTGGAAAACATTATTCTCGCGATGCCGGAGAGCGCGCCTGCTCGATGAAGCACGAGACGCTCTTGTTTGGGATCATCGGGCTGCTGGCTCTCATTAATTTGGCGGGGATTGGGGTCTGGGTGGTTCATCATGCGCGGCGTCTTCAGGGGCAGCCGGGTCTACTTGCGCCCCAGTGGAGCCTGCTCACCGTGTGGTTTGTCCCGCAGATCGTGTTCGTGCTTCTTGTGTTGGCTGCCTTACCGCTCCTGAGTTTTTTAACGGGTGGACCCGCGAACAGTGTCAACCCTCAAGAGCGCGCTTTTACAATGCCTTCTTCCCCAGCCGCTTGGATTGCGCTTGCGATGGCGACCTTGATTCAGCAGGGCGCGTTTGTCGGGATTTCGTGGGCGTTGTTGAAGAAGTTCGGTTCCAGTTGGGCGCAGATCGGGCTTCGGGGATTGCCAACCCGCGCCGATTGGCTGCAGGGCTTGGCATGCGGGGTTGTCCTGTTGCTGATGAGCGCGCTGGCGGAAGCCGCTTTGAACGTTTTGATGGGCGGTGGATATGCGGAGAGTTTAGGACGGGAAGATCAATCCAGCCGCGCGATTCAAGAGGCAGTTCGCGCTTTGTCCGACTCGCTTGGGTTCTGGGCGGGGTTGGGGTTGTTTGTGGTGGTGTTGGCTCCGATCACCGAAGAGATTTTCTTTCGAGGAGTGTTGTATAACGCGCTGAAGCGTCGCGTGGGGCATGGTTGGGCTGCGCCGATCAGTGGCGTCATCTTTGCGGCGATACATCTGTCGTGGATTGGTTTTCTGCCCCGCATGTTGATGGGTTGGCTGTTGGCGAATTTCTATCAGCGGAGCGGTTCGCTTTGGGTACCGATTATTGCGCATGGCGTTAATAACGCGGCAGCGTTGATCGTGCTATCACGGATGATGCAGAGTTAGTCGGTTGCCCTTTTTGATGAGGGCAACCGACAGGCTGGCATTTATGCCGTGATTCACAATTCACAACCCTCGCCATAATGGTAGAGCACTTCAAGCAAGTCGATGTCGTCGACACTGCCATCATAGTTCACATCACCCTCTGGTCCCTCAGTTCCAAATGCAAACAATACGATCAGCAAATCTGCGTCATTCACGCAACCGTTCTCATCTGCGTCTCCGGGGTTTCGATCAACTCGTGCAAAAACCTTGATGTCCGATAGGTCGGTAAACCTCAAAGAGGTAGAAGTGTTGTTATTGGCTGACAGCATTAAATCCGCCCCAAACTGGTTCCCTGCAGGAAAGACCAATGCCACATACTTCGCTCTGGGAGAGCCAGGTACCCGTAGAACGGAATGCCATAGGTCGTGATTCGGGTCATCCCAGAACCGGACGCCATCATCATTCATTCCAGAAAGGTAATTATATGTTGAATCGGGTACAATGCCGAAGTTCGTATTGGAAGCATCCCAAGAACAAACATTTAAGATCGTTCCATCGTTAGTAGATACAGAACCGACATATAACCAATCAAGACTCGTTTCAGGACTGTCTTCAATAAACGGATCCTCCTGGGCAACATAAAAATCTATTTGACTTGGGGCATTTACATCTGAGCGCGCAAACTGTATCACATCCCGAATTCTCCAGGGAAGCACTTTAATTACAGCCACAGAAGGACTCCTGTTATCTGTCGAGTCCAATTCGTATTTGATCCAAGTTGAACCAATCACAAAGTGGTTACCCGAAAGACTGTTGTTGGTGTAACTTCCTGCGGTTCTGTAAAGAGAGCGGGGAACAGGAAGCACCTGCGGCCATCCCTGAGCCTGTAAAGTACCTGATACCGGAACATTTACTATCGTATGTGGAGCAGGAAATATTCCGAATGCGTCGCTTGCCGGGTTAGACACTGAATAGTTTGGATAATAACCGAAGATTTCTTGTGTGCTGAAATCGGTATAATCTCTTCGACTCCATTCTAATGGGTTTTCAACTTGATTGACTCCAGCCAACGCATTGGTCGCGCGCACTTTTCCCAATCCCTCACCAAGCAAGAGGGAATCGTCGAATTCAACATCATCAATCCATACTTCGTGAGGAGTAAACTGATGACGATAAATCTCAAAGGTAATCGTATTGACTTTGTCTCTCAAATGAGGATGGATAGTCAAGTACTTTGTAACCCATCCACCATCCGTTCTGTTCAATGGGATGACAGCCAAAAGTCCGTTGTTTCTATCACCAATGAATACATCCAACGTATTGAATTGGTTAGTGGATCTTCGAAACATTCTGAATTTCAGTCGATTCACTCCCTTTGGGATGTACACCCGGTTATGAGTCCGCGTGTGGTAGTCAATATTCAACTTGAGGAAGTTGTTTCCTCCTTGTGAAGAAACATAACCTGTGCCTCCACCGCCGTGATGTGACCACCCGGGAATGACGGAACCTCCTCCGACTAAGGTTCGTCCGTCGTGATCAAATCGACCGTTGTACAACTGGTTTGGATTCCATAGTGGTGTCCACTTACCTCTTGTGACTTGTGCCGCGGTTAATCCTAATTGTGTTAGTCCCACAGTGTTTGGAGTGCCGTTTTCATTGGCTATTTGCCTTACACTGTATATGTGGTCCTGGGTAGGCACCGCCGGAGGCGCAGCGTTGAAAAAGATTGGCTCAGGTAAGTTGATGCGATTAGGGTTAAAGCGACAAAAAGCCCATCCAAAGGAAGTCCAATCCGGCATCTGTTGCGGGGCAGCAATATTGCTGGAATCAGGCGGAAGTTCTCCGAGAATGGAACCTCGATAGAACACTTTCCATATCCAGGAATGATCACTTTCACTGCTGTTCCCATAAGGGTTCCAAGGCGGAAACCATTGACTTGGTGGTGGCAATTCATCACTAACGAAATAATTGTAGCAGCCAGGAATCGGACGACCGTTCGGAAGAGTGATAACAATGGCTCTCCCGGCAACGCCTCGCGTTTGATAGTACGAATCCGCGAAAACCACATTATTCCAGATGGTTGCTCCATAATCTTTGGGCTGACCCAATGTCCAAATGCGCTGGCTTCCATCGATTGGCACCCAACTTTGATCAAAGTCATGGGCGTCTAAATAGGTTACTTGGTCCACGGTGATCTGATATTTCGCTAATCGCTCCACACATTCGCTCACCACTCCAGTGCCAAAGCTGTGGGCGATGAAATGCATCGGCACTCCCGAACCGTTCTCTGGATTCGCTAAACCCAAGCTGACTAACAAGGCAAACAGGGCATCGCCTGCGGCTTCTGCCCAACCGCTGTCATCCTCGTTGCTTTCAGGTGCCCAACTGAACAGCAAAACTAAATGACCTTGTTGTCCACTCGCATTTGGAGCAGGCACATTGACTGATCGATCGGCGTCAAAAGCCGCTTGGTCACCATCTTCGTACAGTTCGTAGAAAAGAAGCCACCCAAAACCAGGGATGGCATTGAACATATCCACGGCAAGAGGCATCAATGATCCGCCGTCCGAGTCGGTGAATTGATATCCATGCATAACAACGGTCAATCCGGTCACGGTCTGCCGCTTCATTCGCTCGGACATATCTTGTATTCCGATCCAACGCTGTGAAAAGCTGGAATGAGTCAGACAGACAAAGATTGCTAACACGAAAAGCAAGCAATTGCAAGATTTCATCTCAGTACCTCCCAATACTAATGTTGGGCGATTGATAATGAGATTCCTGCTAAGTTTTTTAAGTTATACAATCTGTGCCTTCCTACACTTCATATTTTCCTCTGATTCGTTGTCGAAAGCAGAATGAAATCGTTTATTCCCTATTCCATATCCTCTTTCCATCAATAGAGGTTCGCGATCAATGAAGAGCAGAAATCAGAGAAAAATGAAAAATACCTCTTCGCCCCAAGTCTCAAAGGCACGATTTCCGCGCCCTTTAAGAAACAGCCCCCTCCGTCAGGTTCCCCCAAAATGCAGGGGAACCTGTTCGGGGTGAGGGTATGGGATGTTTTACTCACAGCCGATGCCGAAGTTCAGCAGCACCAGCAGCAAGTCGTTGTCATTAATGATGCCGTTTTCGTCAATGTCGCCTGGCAGGTTCTGACCGGTTGTTCCGAAGTGAAGCAGCACAGCCAAGAGATCCACGTCATTGACACAGTTGTCGCAGTTGGTGTCGCCCACCAGTTTCGGAATGAACCCGTAGGTAGTCCCGCCGCTCCAGATGAGCAGAGGCAAGCAACTGGCGTTCCACGTTAAGGCGTTGTTTCGCACGGTGAACGCTTTCAACTGACCGGTGTCTCCCGGCACTAAGTCCTCAACCTTGACCCACCAGCTTTGGCTGGGAAGCGGAGGCAGGTAGGCTGCTGCCTGAGAAACATCTACCTGGCACCACATGTCGTCCAGGTTGCCACCGGTCTGATTCACCACAATCTTGCTCCAGAAAGGATTGTTCTGTGGTCCGACTCCCACCGTTATTCGCAGGTCGCCTCGGAACGTGTGTTGAATGTCAACAATCGCGTGCTGTGCCGTTCTGGTTGGCACATAAACGTTGGCTGATCCCAAGTCTGGTATCGCGACAGGGACATTGCCCGAGTTGTAGGTTCCTGCTTGAGTTTGGACTCTGAAGAGGGTGATGGTTCCGGTATCGGCAGATGCCATATCGGTGACCTTGCAGTACCATACAACGCTTTCGCTGGGATTCTGGTAGAACGGCGGCGCGTCAGAAATGCTTTCCAGGGTGGAGACATCTCCTGATGAACTGCCACCTTCCCGGTTGCGGATTACTTTGCTCCAGAGAGGCGCGTTCGGGTTGCCAACGCCCACTTCGATCCTAAGGTCGCCCCAGTAGGAGTGGGAGGTGTCCACTTTCACATAAGGGAACTGCACATACTTGATGGTCACGAAGTCGTTTCCATTGGGGTTAGGATTTGCAGAGTAGCCGCCCACAAACACGTTTCCTGTTGGGCTGGTCGCAATGGTCATACCAAAGTCGTTGACGTTGCTGGGTCCGTTGTAGGCGGTTGACCAGAACATCGTGCCGTCTGCTCGGAAGTAAGCGGTGGACATATTGGTGCCGCCTCGCGTTACATAAATGCCGTCATCGGGACCCAATGCGCCTGCGGTGTATCCGAAGTCCCGGTTCCAAAGCAGCGTGCCGCTCGTGTTGTACTTTCGAATGTTGTTGGAGCCGACAATGATAGGGTTGTCTTGGCTGTCTATCAGCAAAGCGGTCACCCACTCATCGATGTTGAGCTCGCCAGACTGTCTGGACCACAGCGGCGCGCCTGCATTCGACCACTTCACCAGGATGTAGTCGTTCACGGGGGTGGGGTCGTTGATGCTGACAAAATTACGCATGACATAACCTGCGACATAGATATTGCCCGTCGAATCGACCGCAATATGATTGCCGGAATCCTCGATGATGTTGCCAAATCCGCCGTCATGCTCTCCGCCGAAGCTTCCGTTGAAAGTTTGGATGGTTTGAGCCACTCCGTTGGTGGTCAACTTGATCATCATGATGTCTTCGCCATTGGTGCCGTTGTGGGTGTGTCCGCCGATGAAAATGCTGGTGCCCTGAATCGCAACGGCGTTGGCAGAGGTGGAGCCGAAGGCGTCCGGTCCATTATAGGCGTAGTTAAACAGCGTGTTGCCGTCCGAATCGTATTTGAGGACTCGGGCGGTCCCTCCGGCTCCAGTAGACCCTGCGACGACGATATTGACGATATCGCCGCTGCGTTGAATCGCGATGGCTTTAGCGTTGTCTGCTCCACTGGGACCATCATACACTCTTGTCCATTGGAGTGTGCCAGCGGCGTTGTATTTCAGGGTGACGAAATTGATGCCCGTTCCCGAAGAGGTGGTGTTGCCAGTGACGTAAACGTTCCCATTATGGTCCACCGCCATGTCCGTCGGTTCGTCCGCACTGTTGCCTGTCCCGTTGAATCTGCGCTGCCATAGTTGCGCGCCGGCGGGGCTGTATTTGATGGTGAGAATGTCCGAGCCGGAACCACTGCCGATGGACGTTCCCGTTACATATACGTTGCCAAGGTCATCGGTCTTGATTTTGCGAACAATGTCCGAACCGCTGCCGGTCCCGTTGAGGGTTCTTGTCCAGGCAGGCGTTACTAATTGCGCGTTAGCTGTTACGATAAATCCGCCGATTACGACTGCGGATGCCAAAGTTTTTAATTGAAACATCTTATACATCTCCATATCCTCCAATTTTGCCTTAAGGAAGGCGGTTTGAATCTACATGATATTATAACCCACTTCTCTGACAGAACTCTGACAAGATTTCAGCGGGTCTCGATACATATTGACACTCAAAGCGCGGATTCCTTCATACGAGGTACAATTGAATCTGTTATGACCGCCTATTCTCAACCTGACTCCCGGGGCTATTTTGGTCGTTTCGGTGGACGCTTTGTGCCGGAGACGCTGATCCCCGCCTTAGATGAATTGACTGAAGCCTACGCGACGCTGAAAACGAGCGAAGAGTTTCAGCGCGAGTGGAACTACTATAGCATCACTTATTCCGGTCGCCCAACCCCTCTTTATTACGCCGCCAATCTCAGCGCAGAGTTAGGATTACAGATCTATATCAAACGCGAAGATCTATGTCATACCGGCGCGCATAAAATCAATAATGCTTTGGGGCAGGCTTTGCTGGCGAAGCGTATGAACAAGAAACGGATTATCGCAGAGACGGGAGCAGGGCAGCATGGCGTGGCGACCGCGACCGCATGCGCGCTGCTGAAACTGCAGTGTGAAGTGTATATGGGCGAAGAGGATATGCGGCGGCAATCGTTGAATGTGTTTCGGATGCACCTGCTGGGCGCGCGGGTGATTCCGGTATCCAGCGGCTCCAAGACTTTGAAGGATGCCACCAGCGAAGCGATTCGCGACTGGGTCACGAATGTGCGCGATACCCATTATATCATTGGCTCATGTGTAGGACCGCACCCCTATCCTACGATTGTGCGCGATTTCCAATCGGTGATTGGGCAGGAGGCGCGCGGACAGATGCTTTCGTACGAGAACCGGTTGCCCGACTATGTCCTCGCAAGCGTGGGGGGCGGCAGCAATGCTATCGGCATTTTTCACCCATTTATCGACGACGAAAGTGTCCGGTTGGTGGGGGTGGAGGCAGGCGGGCATGGAACCCAAACTGAACAACACTCCGCGACCCTTTCGGCAGGTAGTTTTGGCGTTTTGCATGGCAGCGCGAGTTTTGTTTTGCAAGATGGCGACGGTCAGATCAAGTTGACCCATTCGATTTCGGCAGGCTTGGACTATCCGGGGGTGGGACCAGAGCATGCCTATTTGAAGGAAAGCGGGCGCGCGGAGTACGCGGCGGTGACGGATGAAGAGGCTTTGGCGGCGTTCTTATGGCTGACGCAGGCAGAGGGCATCATTCCCGCCTTAGAATGCGCGCATGTGTTTGCCTACCTGCGGAAAGCAGCAGTTCAAATGCCGAAAAATGCTCTCGTTCTAATCAATTTATCGGGAAGGGGAGACAAAGATGTGACCCATGTGGCGCAGATTTTAACCGAGCGGGCGCAAGCTGAACCGGAGGAAAGCGCGTGAAAGCCTATCGTTTAGTTCAGCCAGGGGTCATGGCATTTGAAGAGATTCCGGTTCCCCAACCTGTGCCGGGGCATGCGCTGCTGAAGACATTAGCATGCGGGGTTTGCGGTACCGACCTGCATTTGAAAAACCGGGGGCATTACGATTGGCGGGGCAACTCGATCACGCTGGGTCATGAGGTGTGCGCGGAAGTCCTCGAGATTCCTGAGCCTGCCGAGCCAAATCCGCGGGGGATTCAGACAGGTGACCGGGTGGTGATCGATCCGCAGTATGTATGCGGCGCATGCCGATGGTGCCGCCGCGGGCGATTGAACCTTTGTGACCACCTGGAGCATTTGGGCATTATGATGGACGGCGGGTTTCAAGAGTATATCACCGCGCCTTTGCTCAATTTGTATCGTGTGGAATTAGAGCCGGATTACGCTTCTTTGGCAGAACCTTTAGCCACATGTGTTGCTGCCATGAAACTTGCGCCGCCGGAGCCGGAGGATTGCGTGCTGGTGGTGGGGTTGGGGTTCTTTGGACAGACCTTCATGCAGTTAGCGCGCTTGTGGGGCGCAAAAACCGTGATTGGATTGGACCCATTGGCTGAGCGGCGAGAGATCGCGATGAATCTGGGAGCGAGCGCGGCTTTAGACCCGGAAGACCCAGAAACTCCGAACTTCATCAAGCAGCAGACCGGGGGACTGGGCGCGTCGGTGGTGTTCGATGCGGCGGGGTCTCAGTCCGCGCCTGCGGATTGTATCCGTTATGCGGGCAAAGCGGGTCGGGTGGTGGTGTTTGGGTACTATCCTGGCGCGAATGAATTGCTTTGGCATGAGATTTTGGCGAAAGAATTGACCGTGTTGGGTTCCAAGTCCAGCAATCACGCATGGGAATTAACGGTTCAGCTGCTGACAGAGCGCGCCCTTGATCTGCAGCCATTAACCCGCGTGTATGATTTTGATGATGCCCCGGAAGCGTTCCGGGCGGCAGAGCAGCGAGAGGTGTTCAAACCGGTTTTGAATCTCTTGGAGATGCCAAAAACCTGATAGAGATGCTGGTTTTGCCGGTTTTTAGTGCCAAAATCCGGTATTTTTAGCCCTGATAGAATTCTTAATCAAAATTTTACCGTACATGCCTTGACAATTTCCCAAAAGTGTGGTATACTTTACTTGTCGTTCTGGAGTAGAAAACGCCCGTCAAAGTGACGGCTTTTGGCAATTGATACGCTGTCTGTTTTAGAATGGCAATTTGCAAGCAGTTTTGCCCACTGTTTGCGCATGAAAAAAACGCATAATTACGGCCTTTCTAAGGCGCGTAAAGGAGGATGCAATGACTCGTTTTGGTAAAGCAATTGGTCTTTTAGCGACGGTGGCGTTGATTGGCGCCGCGAACGCTAATTTCTCTTACAATATTATTCAGTCGGACATTCAGTTCTTCCCGTCTGGAAGCACGAATAGCGTCGGCTTCGTGAGTGGTGGCATTAACAACTCTTTTGTGGATCACCTGACTGGTTCCGCCGGCGCGATTGTGGGCGACAGCACAGGGAACTCTGCTGCGATCATCACGATCCTGTACGAAGTGGATACCAATGGTAAAGGTCCCGTGAACGCGGTGAATGTGGCTTTGCTCGGCGCGGTGTTTGATCTCGGTCGAATCACCTGGAGCGAAGTTATCGAAGATATGAGCAGCAACGTGATCGCTACCGGCGGCGCGGTGATTCAGGGCGATGGGCATGCGGGTGGTCAGGATGGCGCGTTTGCGTACACGACTACCATCAACTTCTCAGCTCCTGCCGACCGCTTCAAAGTGAAGAAGTCCTTTGTTCTGGACATCGCTGGCGACACCCTGCCGACGACCTCCATCGCGGCGCTCGCTCTCGTTGAGCAGAACTGGGTTCCTGAGCCTGCCAGCATGGTGGCTCTGGGCGTGGGTCTTGCTGGTCTGGCGCTCCGCCGACGCAACAAGAACTAATCTGTCTCACATCCGCATTGAGAAAACCTTGAACGGGTTCGCTTCTAAATTAGAAGCGAACCCGTTTTCTTTTGATATTCCTCTCTAAGTATCTCCCTTGACAGAAGCAGCATCACCTTGAAATCTGGGCGACAATCAAATCGCTACTCACCGTCATTACCGAGAACGCGGGAATCCACAAGAACCTTATACCTATTGATGTCTCCATTGTTGGCAAAAACAGGTTCACGGTGAGGAGGGAGATACTTTTCAAGAAATCGTCTTTTTCGCGCTTCTTTGCCTTTCTCCAAACAGGAATAGGCTTCCTTTGTCTTGAATAAGGAATGAGGGGATGAATATGAAGGACGGAAATTTACAGACAAGCAGCGCGGTGGCATTTATCGACCTGTCGCAAGAGACATACAGACAGGTGATTGTGGACCGAGAGCAGGGTCAGTATCTGGGGCATGTCTCCACCGTGATGCTGGAAGACCGCCAAACGATTTTGGCAGTTTATCCCAAAGGGCATGGGCGCGGCGCCATCGTGATGAAGCGGAGCGCGGACGGTGGGAAAACCTGGAGTGAGCGACTGCCGGTTCCTGACAATTGGTCTACCAGTCAGGAGACCCCGACCATTCATCGCGTCATAGACCCGAAAAGCGGTAAGAGACGGCTCATTCTATGGTCTGGCTTGTACCCGGCGCGTTTGGCGGTTTCCGAGGATGACGGCAAACAATGGTCCCCTCTGCACCCAGTGGGCGATTGGGGCGGAATTGTGGTGATGGGGTTCGTGGAGCGATTGAAAGATAAGCGGTATTTAGCGATGTTTCATGATGATGGGCGATTCTTTAAGAACGCAGGTAAAACAAACGGCGTTTTTACGCTGTATCAAACGTTCTCTTCGGATGGAGGGCTCTCTTGGAGTGAGCCTGAGCCGGTGTGGTCTGGGAGCGAGATTCATTTGTGTGAGCCGGGTGTAGTTCGTTCACCTGACCAAAAGCAGCTGGCGGTACTTTTGCGCGAAAATCGCCGGGTGAAGAATTCGCATGTGATCTTCAGTAACGACGAAGGCAAGTCATGGTCTGCGCCCCGCGAGTTACCCGGCAGTTTGACAGGAGACCGGCACACAGCTAAGTACGCGCCTGACGGTCGTCTATTCATCTCTTTTCGGGATATGATGAAAGGGAGCGCGACTTATGGCGATTGGGTTGGTTGGGTTGGCAAATATGAGGATATTGTCAAGGGGCGTGAAGGACAGTACCGCGTCCGTTTAATGAAAAATCACAAGCAGGCAGACTGCGCGTATCCGGGCGTCGAAATTTTGAAAGATGGCACACTGGTTTGTACGACTTATGGACATTGGGTTCCACAAGAACCGCCTTTCATTGTCTGTGTCCGGTTGAAGTTGGAGGAGTTGGATAAAAAGGGAGGTTAGATGGGGTGTGTGTGATGATATCCCTCCGAGACCTCTGTTTCGATCTTAGCGTTTAGTAAGGCTGGATCACATTTAACTCAGAAATCATCTGGAAATGTTTCACATTACGCATGAAAAGCGGTAGTTGATTTTCAATAGCGGTCGCTGCAATGAGTGAGTCAGGGATGAGTAAACCATGGCTGAGATTAAACTGCTGTATCAATTCATAAGCGGTACGAGAAGAGTCCTCCGAAATAGGCACTATCTTTGTCTGAAACAAAAAACGCTTTGTCTCCCGAAGATGCTTTGAGTCTCGGCACCCACTTAACCGTTCCATCGCTGAGATCACGCTGATAAGAATGTTTCCAGACTGCTGGACACTGTCCAAAAAAATACCTGCTTCTGGCAGTCCACGAGCAAAATCAATCAAAATATCGGTATCAATCAGTCCTGATGACGTTGTCGGCTCGACCATAGTGTTCGCTCCCTACTGACCCATTCCACACTTTCTTTCATCTCTTCTTGATCATACCAAAGACCAAAAAATGGCAAAGAAGAAATCGGCTTATGAGATGTTTTTTCTGTAGTATCTTCTTCAAGTGGTTCCACATGTACTACCACCTCGGTGCCTTCAGACAGCTCGAGAGGACGTTTGAGGACGATTTGTCCCCCTTGCACAGTACCGCGTTCAACGACTCCCATATTTTGTTTTTCTCCTCTAACATTATACCGTAGGAAACAATCTTTTCGACAGAAATTGACGGTTTTGGGAATGGTGAATGAATCTGATCCCCTCCGATTTTCACAAAGGGGACTTGACACAACAATACAGAATCTATCAATTCCAAAGCCATGTCCCAACTCCCTTGTCATTGCGTCTCCGCATTATTTATGTCATCCCGATTTCATGTCGGCAACCGTCTGAATGATAGAGAGCGTCAGGTTCACACTGGCTTCCAGGTCGGAAATTCGAGTGAATTCCTCGTGAGTATGCACTTTTTCCATCGCGCAACCCACCACCACACAGGGTAATCCGCGCGCATTAAAAACATTGGCATCGGAACCGCCGCCTGTGGGACGCATTTCCGGCGATAAGCCCACTTTATGCGCAGCTTCCAGGGCGACTTTCACGGGCAGGAAGTTTTCATCCAATCGGTAGCTCTCGTAATGCCGGTCATGATGAATTTCGACTTGACCGCCAAATTTCGCGGCTGCCGTCTCAAAGCACTCTTTCATATGCGCGACTTGCGCTTCCAACTTCTCTTTGTTGCGGCTGCGTGTTTCGGCGCGAATGAACACTTCCGGGCAGACAATATTGGTGGCTTGTCCCCCTTGAATGATTCCGATGTTGGCAGTGGTTTCTGGGTCCAGGCGTCCCAATTTCATGTTCGCGATGGCATCGGCAGCGATCTGAATCGCGCTGATGCCATTTTCTGGCATGACGCCCGCATGAGAGGGTTTGCCGATGATCCGAATGTCGAAGGTGTCGTGGGTCGGTGTTTGTGATATGAGGGTGCCGATGGGGCGACCGGTGTCGTAGACAAAGCCGAAATCGCTGTCCACCAGATCGAGGTCTAAGGCGGCTGCCCCCCGTAGTCCGATTTCTTCGCAGATGGTCAACAGAAGTTGAATCTGCCCATGCGACAAGTTGTTTTCCACAACGATTCGGACTGCCTCTAACATGGCTGCCATACCCGATTTATCATCGGAGCCCAAAATCGAGGTGCCATCAGTTTTGATGATATCCTCTTCGATAACGATCTTCAGGTTGGGGTTCGGCTCCACCGTGTCGAAGTGGGAACTGAAGAAGATTTTAGGCGCGCCGGAAATATTGGCAGGCAGGGTCGCGATGAGATTGTTCGCGTTGCCATTGACTGCTTCTGAGGCGTTGTCTTCTTGCAATTCAAAGCCCAAATCTTGAAGGAATGATTTGACATAGTTGACGACTTCTCGTTCCTGTTTAGGGGGCGAGTTGATGCTGCATAGGGAAGTAAAGAGTTGAACTAATCGGTCTTGTTGAATGGTTGACATAGTTGTGTGATCTCCAACAACAAGGGTTCGCCTGTCACGGGGCGACTCCTGCAAAACCCCCGAACGCAGAGGCAAAGTCCCTCTGTGGCTGTCCCAGGTTGTCAAAAACAGATACCTCGGCTACGCTCGGCATGACACGTTAGGCAGGCTCTGCCCCTATGGTCACCCTAAGTTGTCACCCTGAGCGCAGCGAATGGGTCTGCTGTTACTTTGAGCGAGGGATGCTTAAAAACAACTCCCTTCCCGTTCTATTTATTCAGTTCTTGGCTGACAGAGCCAGCATTTTGCATGCGCTGCTGAATCTGTTGAATGGCAATCGCTTTCGCTTGAGGGGGCATATTGGGATCGTTTTGGATGCGTTCGATCTCTTTTTGATAATCCATGGCGGACGAGTTACGGAATTCGCCTTCTGATGGCTTGTTGGAGTTCCACTGCCAGAACGCGATAGCAACTGCCAGAACGATCAAAACGACTGCGACCATGAGTTTGTTATTACTGTTCATGAAAAAGCCTCCCGCTTAGAAACCGAGCGCGGAGCATCGGCAAAGACCGCTCCGCGCTTCTGTTATGCTTAGTAGGGGTACCAGCCTTCGCCTGTCCACTTACCCGCTGCGCCAACCGGCACATAGATGTTTCTGTACCATTTGATTCCGCCTTTCGGCATACTTTTTGCATGCCCATCGCAGAAGACGACATTCACGGTGCGATTGTGGCGGTATCGCGGTTTCATGCCGCAGCCTGCCCAGGTGGCATTGCCGACATTGGTATAATCGCAGTCGTGGCGGTCTGCCAACTCACTGCCATCAATCGAGCCGCGTGGGTTACCGACAGTGGCGGTCCAGTCCCACTCCCAGGTCACAAATTGCAGCCAGCCCCAAGTGGCATCGTTTTTGCCTTTTTCCATCACCATGATTTTGTCGGCAGGCGCTTCGATTCGCGCCAGCGAAGTGACGACTTTGTTGTCCGGGGGGATCTGTCCCGGTCGGCAACAGTCCCAGTTATCGGCGAAGATGTCGTAATGCGCGCCAAATTGCCCGCTTTGGCGACCTGGGAACGACGGACAGCTGAAAACGCCCGATTCACCCCAAGTGTATGAGATACCTGCCGCATCGGTGTAGCGGTCTCCATTTTTCACATAGGGCCAGATCAAGCTATACCATGCCTGCTGCGGGATGTTCGTGCTGCCGCCGCCGTATTGCGACTGCGGGAAAAACTCATCGTAATCGTTGAGATACATCATGACCGCGGGCGCGATCTGCTTTTGATTCGAGAGGCATTGCGTTTGACGCGCCTTCTCGCGCGCCTGCGCGAAGACAGGGAACAGAATCGCTGCTAAGATAGCGATGATCGCTATAACGACCAGTAATTCAATCAGGGTAAAACCACGACGCTTCATAAGTCAGTTACCTCCTGCACATTAGGACTTGGATGAATTTCTGAGACAACTCAGAATGGATTGCCAAGGTCACTCATAACGACTGCGTTATTGATAGTCAGGACCTCATTAACCGCTTCAACTTACATTCACATTATGATGCTAAAATCGCATTTTATAGGTTGAAAGAGCGCAAATATGCGCCTATCACTTAAGCGGTTAAGTAAATTATACACTGAATTTGCCCATTTGTCAAGGGGTGAGGGCAAAAAATCGAAATTTTTTGTTTGAGAGGTATACTTCTCTGGGAGGTTTTGTGATGCCAAAAAACAAATTGATGTACATCGGCATATTGGTGATTGTTGCGTCTGCATTGTTGTGGTTGGGCGCGCAAATCACTAAAACGATTGAGTGGATGCTACCTTATTCGGGTGTGGCGGGGTTGATTTTGATTATTGCCGGATTCTTTTTGGAGGCGCGAAAGAAGGGAATGCAGCAGCCCAGCAGTCCCGCAGGGAGCAGCGCGCAAGCGGGCGAGAGCTACACTGCTGCTTCGTCTGGAACTGAGTCGGGGAAAAACGAGTAATAAATTTTTGGAATTGAATAACGCGGCAGGGGGACAGTATGCGCCGCGTTCATTCAGAGGACGGGATATTCTATGAACAAGTGGATTCGATTAGGATTAGTGGTTGTGGCTTCCGTCATTTTGCTGAAGTTTTCATTCGGCATTTTGGGATGGGCAATGAAGTTGATCAGCGTGTTGTTCCCGATTGCTCTGTTAGCGGGCGCAGGCTTGGTTATCTACGGTATTGTTCGTGGGTCGCGCAAGTCACTGGGTAGCGGCTACCGGGGCTATTTGGACGATTGAGCATGCCTTTAGGAGGAAATAGCGATCTCAAAGTCGTTCTATGACACATCGCGCGAGGAACGCGCCCTATTGGTCTATGTCAACCCTGACATAGAAGAAGACGATTATATCGAGCAAGAGTTCAAGTCATTGGCGGTTTCTGCGGGCTTACAAATCGCTGCAGAAACCCGCCAACGGCGTCAAAACCCCGATCAAACAACTTTCATCGGCAGCGGCAAAGCGCAAGAACTGTTCGCAGTGGTCCGTGAGATGGAAGTGGATGTCGCCTTATTCGATTGTGAATTGACCCCCTTGCAGCAGCGTAACTTGGAAAAACTGCTACAGATCAAGGTGATTGACCGCACACAACTGATCCTGGATATTTTCGCGCAGCGCGCTCACTCACGCGAAGGCGTTCTGCAAGTGGAATTGGCGCAGTTGCTTTATTTGATGCCGCGTTTGACGGGCAAGGGCGGCGCGCTGTCCAGGCTGGGCGGCGGTATCGGAACGCGTGGTCCTGGAGAAACGAAATTAGAAATCGACCGGCGCCGTATCCGGGAGCGGATTCAACATCTCCAGCGCGAGTTGGAGGAGGTCAAACGACAGCGCCATCACCAGCGCGCTTCTCGGCGCAAACTTCCCTTTCCCGCAGGCGCGATTGTGGGCTATACCAACGCGGGAAAATCGAGCCTGTTGAACACCCTCACGGGCGCGGACGCCTATGTGGATGACCGCCTGTTTGCCACATTGGACCCCACCACCCGGCGCGTTGTGCTGCCGGACGGCTGGTCGGTGCTGTTGACCGATACGGTCGGATTTGTGGACAATCTTCCGACCCCACTGATTGCCGCGTTCCGCTCCACATTGGAAGAGGCGCAGATGGCAGATTTTCTGCTCCATGTAATTGACCTTTCAAGCCCCCATTGGGAGTTACAGCGCGACGCGGTGGAAACAACCTTAGTGGAGTTAGAGGCGGATCAAAAACCGACAATTGTTGTGTTCAATAAAGTGGACCGGGTGAAGGATAGTGTCTGGCTTAAGCAGATGTTGGAAGAGACTCCCCACTCGGTGGCGATTTCGGCGCGCAAAGCGCAAGGATTACCGCCGTTAATGGACCGGATTGTTGAGACGGTTCAAGGGCTGCTGGTGTCGGTAGAGGCGCGCCTGCCCTATGCGGAAACGCGCTTAGTGGCGGAATGTTATGAGTACGGGCGCGTATTGTCTGCCGATTATGAAGAGGAGGGGATCATGCTCCGGGCGCAAGTGATCCCCGAAATTGCCGCCAAGATTCGCGCGGCGACGAAGTGAATCATATCACCCTTTCACGACGCCAATGGGGCGCAGCTTGGCGACTCTGAGCGCGATTCCCGCGCCATGGCAGACGCCGACAACATCCGCGACATCTTTGTAGGCATAGGATGCCTCTTCCGCCAGGGTCGCTTTATTTTGCGCGCGCACAAGAATGCCCTGCGATTCCAGCTCTTTCGCGATGTTTCGCCCCTGCGCTTCCCGCTGCGCGCCTTTGCGGCTCATCATGCGTCCCGCGCCATGACAGGTGGTTCCAAAGGTTTCCTCCATCGCTTTTTGAGTTCCCACCATCAAGAAGGAGTACCGCCCCATGTCGCCCGGAATCAGCACGGGTTGTCCCACCGGTTGGTAGACATCGGGCAGTTCGGGATGACCCGCCGGAAAAGCGCGCGTCGCGCCCTTGCGGTGAACGCAGACACGTTTGCTTTCATTGTTGATCACGTGGTCTTCCATCTTGGCGATGTTGTGCGCCACATCGTAGATCTGTTGAAACGCGAGACTTTCCGGCGAACTGTTAAAGATTTTCGCGAAGGCTTGGCGAGTCCAGTGCGCAATCGCCTGCCGGTTGGCGAACGCGAAGTTCGCCGCGCAATACATGGCTGCAAGATAGGTTTGTCCCTCTTCCGATTTCAGGGGCGCGCAGGCAAGCTGGCGGTCGGGCAATTCGAATTCGAACCGCTTTTGCGCCTGCTCCATCACATCTAAGTGGTCTTGACAGGTTTGATGTCCAAACCCGCGTGAGCCGGTGTGGATCATCACCGTAATCTGCCCTTTATGCGTGATGCCCATCGCCTCCGCGACCGTTTCATCGTAGATTTCGTCCACGACCTGAATCTCTAAGAAGTGGTTGCCGCCGCCCAGCGTGCCTAACTGGTTCTTGCCCCGTTCAATGGCGCGCTTTGTGACGGTATCGGGAAACGCCATCGGCAGGCAGCCGCCCGCTTCTGAGCGCAGCAGGTCCTCTTCCCAACCGTAGCTGTGTTCCACCATCCAGCCCGCGCCTTTGGTCATGACTTCGCGCAGGTCGGACATCTCCGTTTTGATCAAGCCTGCGCCGCCGAAGCCCGCTGGCACATCGCGGAACAATTGGTCGACCAGTTCCTTCAATTTGGGTTTGACCTTTTCTTCGGTGAGGTCGGTTCGGAGCAGCCGCACGCCGCAGTTGATGTCATAGCCGACCCCTCCCGGAGAGATGACTCCCTCTTCGGCATCGACGGCTGCGACGCCGCCTATCGGGAAGCCATATCCCCAGTGGATGTCAGGCATAGCGATGGAGTGCCCTTGAATACCGGGCAGAAAGGCGACATTGGCGACTTGCTCCGGCGCATTATCCTGCTTGATCTGCTCAATCATCCGTTTACTGGCATAGATGAGCCCATCGACACGCATGCCCTCTTTATACTTCTTGGGTATGCGCCAGCGGTAATCATCGACCGGCTCAATCAAGCCTTTCCAATAGTCACCCATAGTTTAACCTCCTCGCGTGTTGGTTATTGCGTTGATTCTTGCTTTAAGTGATCGATGAACGCCTCAACGCTCATCGCGCCCAGGTCGCCTTGCTCACGGCTGCGGACGGAAACGGTGCCGCCCTCCACATCTTTATCGCCCATAATCAGCATATACGGCACTTTCTGGGTCTCGTGCTGGCGGATTTTGTAGTTCAGCCGCTCTTGCCTCGCATCAATTTCAGGGCGGAATCCCGCTTCCCGCAATTGTTCGTAAATGCCTTGCGCATAGGGCGCATGGCGGTCGGCTATCGGCAGCAGCGCTGCTTGCACCGGCGCAAGCCACAGAGGAAAGACGCCCGCATAATGCTCGATGAGGAACCCCATCATACGCTCGAAGGAACCGATTGGCGCGCGGTGAATGATCACCGGGCGGTGCGGTTTCCCGTCCTCGCCGGTGTATTCGAGATCAAACCGCTGAGCCATCAGGAAGTCGAGCTGCACGGTAGAAACCGTCTGCTCGCGCCCCAGACAGTCGGCGACTTGAACGTCGATTTTGGGACCATAGAACGCGGCTTCGCCTTCGGCGCGCTCATACGGTAAGCCCATTTCATCCAACGCGGCTTGCAAGGATGCTTCCGCGCTGTTCCACATCTCGTCATCGTCGAAGTATTTCTCTTTGTTGGCAGGGTCTCGCAGAGACAAGCGCAGCCAAAACTCTTCCAGATTCAAGCGTTTATAGACAGTCTGGACGAGTTCGACATTATGCTGAATCTCAGCTTTGATCTGATCGGGTCTCAGGAAGACGTGCGCATCGTTGATGGTGAAGCAGCGCACACGGATCAACCCCGACAGTTCGCCGCTTTTTTCATATCGATACACGGTTCCCAGTTCCGCCAGACGCAGCGGCAGGTCGCGATAACTGCGCGCATCCGACTTATAGATCATAAAGTGGTGCGGGCAGTTCATCGGGCGCAGCATAAACTCTTCGCCATCCTCGAAGACGAGCGGCGGGTACATGCTTTCCTTATAGTAAGGGTAATGCCCGCTGGTCCGGTACAGATTCAGGCGCGCGATGTCGGGCGTATGCACGTGCTGGTAGCCCGCTTTGATCTCTTCCGCCACGATATACTCTTCCAGCAGACGGCGCGCGGTCGCGCCTTTCGGCAGCCACATAGGCAGCCCCGAACCCACCTCCGGCATAATGACAAACAGCCCCAGCTCTTTGCCCAGCCGTCGATGGTCGCGTTTTTTCGCTTCTTCCAGGCGATGGAGATATGCCTCCAACTCTTCTGCAGAGTGCCATGCGGTTCCGTAGAGGCGGGTGAGCATCTTGTTGCGCTCGTCGCCCCGCCAATACGCGCCCGCCAAGTTGAGCAGTTTGAAATGCTGCAGTTCGCGGGTATTTTCGATATGCGGTCCGCGGCACAAGTCGGCAAAGTCGCCCTGTTGGTAGAAACTGATGGGATCACCTTCGGGGATCACGTCCAGCAGTTCCAACTTGTACGGAACCTGCCCCACCCGCTCGATGAGCGCTTTGGCTTCTTCGCGCGTCGTCTCGAAGCGAGTGATGTCCAATCCACGCGCCGCGATCTCACGCATTTTCGCTTCAATCGCCGTCAAATCCTCTTCGCGCAGCGGCGCGGGCAGATCAAAGTCATAATAGAAACCATCCTCAATCGGCGGACCAATGCCCAACTTCGCCTCAGGATGAAGTTCCAACACCGCTTGCGCCATGAGATGCGCGCAGGAGTGCCTGAGCCGGTAAAGCGGGCTGTCCGGGTAATCCAGTTTCATCGGTAACCTCCATTAAATTAGAAAATTAGTATACCTGAGTAAGGGGAAACGGGTTCCCCGTAAGATGTCTCTAAACCTATTGACGTTCCCGATAGCGCGGGAAGCCAGTGGTTGAAAAGCAGACCCATTCGCTTTGCTCAGGGTGACGAGTGACGATGTCATGCCGAGCGTAGACGAGGAATCTGCTTTTTGAGTTTTGAGTCAGCAAGTTCCCTGAGAGGGTTCAGCGGAAAGAGATTCGGAATCGTTTCGTTCGCGACGCGCTGCCCGACAGCAACTCAATTCGCGAGGGCGCGGTATTAAAATGTTGGGCGAGCAGTTTGATGACAGCCTGGTTGGCTTCGCCTTCGACCGGCGGCGCGGTGACTCGCGCGACCCATTGTCCCTCTTCGGTTTGAGAGAGTTGGCTGCGCGAAGCGCGCGGGATCACTTTGACTTGAATTTCAAGGCTGGGTTTGCTCACACAGGTATAATACCATGTGAATTTATTAGAGGAAATGATTCAATGGCAGAGCTAAAACTTTACGATACGCTGACCCGTCAAGAGGTCGCCTTCACGCCGCGCGATCCCGGCAAAGTCTCGATATATGCCTGCGGCTTGACGCCTCAAGCGCCCGCCCATGTAGGGCATATGCGCGGGGTCGTGGTGATGGATGTGATTGGACGATGGTTCCGCCATGTGGGCTACGAAGTTCAATTTGTGCAGAATTTCACCGATATCGACGATAAAATCATCCGTCGTTCCCAAGAAGAGGGAATCAGCACCGAGGAAGTGGCACAGAAATACAGCGCGATGTACCTGGAAGATGCCGCTTCGCTGCAAGCCGAATTGCCCCTGTTTGTGAAGGTCACAGAAAACATGCCGGAAATCGTGGCGATGATCGAGCGTTTGATTGAGAAAGGGCATGCGTATGAGGTGGGAGGCGATGTCTATTTTGCGGTAGAAACCTTCGCGGGGTATGGCAAACTGTCCGGGCGCAGTACCGATGAATTGAAGGCGGGCGCGCGCATTGAGGTAGACGAACGCAAACGCAACCCGGAAGATTTCGCGCTTTGGAAATCGGCGAAACCAGGCGAACCGGCTTGGGACAGCCCTTGGGGAGCGGGCAGACCCGGATGGCATATCGAATGCTCCGCTTTAAGCCTCAAATACCTGCAGCCTGAGTTCGATATTCATGCGGGCGGTATGGACCTGATTTTCCCACACCACGAAAACGAAATTGCGCAATCGGAAGCCTTTTTAGACCAGCAAGCCTTTTGCCGCTATTGGCTGCACTGGGGACCGGTGCGCCTGGATAAAGAAAAAATGTCCAAATCAGTGGGCAATGTGATCTCGATTCGGGAACTTAACAAGTCGTATGAACCGTCTGTTATTCGGATGTTCCTGCTGTCAGTGGCATACCGAACACCTTTAGAGTTCTCGTTTGAGCGTTTGGGCGAAGCGAAGACTGCCTTGGAACGAATCCGAAATGCGGTTCAACGCGCAGAAGCCATGCTTCGAGAGCATGAAACCGCGCCGGATGAAGCGTTTGCCCAGTCTTATCGCGAACGTTTCACCGAGGCAATGAACAACGACTTTAACACTGCTCAAGCGTTATCGGTCATCTTTGAGATGGTGGGCGTTTTGAACCAGCAGATCAATGAAGCCAGCGCGCAGGGCAGGGTGGCTCATCCTGAACAGACGCGCGCGCTGTTGAACGCCATGGAGTGGATGACACAATCCATCTTAGGGCTTCAAATGAGCGCGAACGCGGAACTGTCAGACACGATGGTCAGCGCGTTGATGGAACGCATTATCGCTTGGCGACAGGAACTGCGCGCCCGTAAAGCGTTCGATATGGCGGATAAGATTCGCGATGAGTTGAAGGCAATGGACATTTTGATTGAGGACAGCGCGCAAGGCTCCACTTGGAGAAAAATTTGAGAAAAGTGGAAGCGTCTTCTGTCCTATAATAAAAAGAGAGGCTTAATCCTATCTACATGGCAAAATATGCGAAGTATGGCTTGATGAGTTTGTTGGCAACCTCCGGGGCATGCCTGGGGTGTTTTTTGTGGGTGAGCCGCGCGGAAGCGCGTTTGCCTGCCAGCGCGATGGTGGGCGATATTCCGGTGGGCGGCTTAGCAGTATCGCAGGTATCGACGCCGCTCACGGAAGTGGAACGATTTTTGGATCAGACGCCGATGCGCGTGTCGGATATTCGCCGGAAAACCTTCACGTTTCGCGAGTGGGGACTGGAGTTAGATAAAGAAGCCACCGTACAAGCCGTCCGAAAGGCGTGGGATCAAGTGAACGCTTTTGAACGGGTTTTTGGCAATCCCCAGATTCATGTGCAGCCCGTTTGGCGAATCGATGAAGAGCAGTTTCACCAGCGATTAAAGTCCCTGCGATTTTTAGAGCGCGCCCCAGAGAATGCGGCGGTTCGGTGGCAGAATGGGCGCGTTGTGATGACCGGGGGCAAGTTGGGGCGCGCGCTGGATGGAGCGGGAACCCAACGCAATTTAGAGACGCTTGCGCGGACGATTCCTATCGGTTCAAGAACTCAGGTCGCTTCCAGCTCTGGGGTACAGTCCTCTGAAATTCCAACTCTCCAATTGAAGTACCGTACGTCTGAGCCGAGCGTTTCACGCGAACAATTGCGCGCGATTACCGCGCCGATAGCGACTTATACCACCCGTTTTCCGGGATACCAAGCGGATCGCAACGCGAACATCCGGCTTGCGGCGAAGGCTTTAGACGGAAAAGTGCTGATGCCGGGCGAAAAGCTCTCTTATAACCAGGCGGTGGGGACTCGAACGGGCGCGAAGGGTTATCGCATGGCTCCAGTGATTATTCAGGGCGAAAAGAAATTGGGTATCGGCGGCGGTATTTGTCAGGTCTCTTCCACGCTGTTTAATGCCGCGCTGCTGGCAGATATGAAAATTGTGCAGCGCCATAACCATTCGATTCCCATAGGCTATGTGCCTTTGGGGCGCGATGCGACGGCGACCGATGGCGGGCTGGATTTAGTGATTCAGAACAATTTTGACACGCCCATCGCCATCTCGACGGAAGTGCAGCGTTCCGCGCTGGTGACGCGAATTTTGGGCGCGCCGGTTGCCGGGAAGCGGGTGGAGTTGAAAGCGGAACGGCTGGGCAGTGTGGGCGCGACTCGCAAAACGGTGCGTGATCCCAACTTGCCTGCGGGCGTTCAGAAAGTAGTTAAGAGTGGTTCTTCCGGCGCGCGCGCCCGATTATGGCGGTTGGTCTATGAGGATGGCGCTCTTGTGCGGCGAGAGGTGGTGGCAACCAGCTATTACCGGGCGCAGCCACAAGTCGTGGCGGTAGGGACTGGGAAGCCAAAACCAAAACCTGCGCCTGTGGTGGGAGAGGTGGATATTGCGCCTGTATCCATGCCGGGTGAGGATTAAGCAGACCATAAAGCCGACAGAGGCTGCGCCCATATCCCCTCACCGAAGGGCAATGTGTGTTCCCCCGCATAGAGCGCGATACCGCCTGCAAAGCGATCTTTAAGAAGGTCTCGCAGTGCGCGTAAACCTCGAAAATCGTTTGAGCCGACAGTTGCGCCCGCTTTCACTTCCACGCCTGCCAATCGTCCTTGTTCATCCTCTAAGACGAAATCGACCTCCATTCCTTTGTCCGAGCGCAGATGATAAAGCCGGATACGCCGCCCGGTGAAACCGATCTGTTTCAGCAGTTCCATCCCGACAAAATTTTCGACAAGTCGTCCCGCTAAGATCGGATCATGGCGTAATCTTTCCATATCGCTGCCCAACAGCACCGATGCCAGCCCTGTATCGCAGAGAAGCCATTTAGGAGACTTGAGCAAGCGTTTCCCTAAGTTCGCGTACCAAGCAGGCGCGCGCGTGACGATAAACAAAGTTTCAAACAGAGTCAGGTAACGCTGCAGGGTTGTTTGAGGAATGCCGGTATCGCGAGACAGACTGGCGATATTGAGCGTTTGGCAAGTATGCGCCGCTAACAGGTGCAGCAGACGGGGGAGTTCGGTTCTACGTTCGATATCCACCAGGTCGCGCGCGTCACGCGCCAGCAAGGTTTCGATATAGGCTGAAAGCCACTCGGCGCGGCTGCTGTCGTCCTGGCTCAGGACCGCTTCGGGAAATCCACCTCGCGAAACGCGCTCAAACAGGTCTTTAAGGGGCAGCGGGTTGGCTGGCGCGCGCAATTGTAAAGGCGAATGTCCGTTAAAGAGCGTATCAAGCCAATTCTCTTGAACACCCTCGATTTCACCTTGCGATAGCGGCATCATCGTCGCGACTGCCATCCGACCCACTAAGGTTTCGGAGACTTGGGGCAGCGCGAAGGGGTCTGCTGATCCGGTTAAAAGGAACATGCCCGGCTCGCGGTGGTCATCGACGCGCATTTTGAGAAGCGGTAAGATTTCGGGAGCGCGCTGTACCTCATCGATAACGGTCCTCACGTTGAGCGCTTGGGTGAAACCGGCAGGGTCTTGACGCGCCGCCGACAGCACGACAGGATCGTCAAAACTAAGGTATCGCTCCATCACGCCCTCTGCAATCAACTGTTTGGCGAGCGTTGTTTTTCCGACCTGTCTCGCGCCTTGTAGAAAGACGACCGGCATCCGTTTCAACAAAGATTGAACACGCGGTGTAAGGTTCCGGGCAAGCATGTTCGAATTATACCCATTCAGTGGGCGAAAATCCCCCATTCGGTGGGCGAAAATCCCCCATGAGTTCAAAACAGAGTCATTTGGTCGGGATCATGGAGATGCGGATTGGGGAAAAGCGCGTCAAAGTCGTTGAATAAATCCTCCAGTCGGCAGACGAATTTATACAACTTATCCGCATAATGGTCGCGGTCTTCGTCGTTCTGATACGCTTCCAACAGCCCTAAACGCCCGTCGCGCTTTTGATACACATTGATGTAATCGCCGACTTTGAACTCTTTTGCCAAATCGTAAAGGCGGTGTCCCGGGCGGACGCTTTTTTCGGTGACGCGCTCCCGCCTGCAAAGCTGCGCAATGGGAACACTGCCCTCGCGAATGGCTTTCCAAAGGCGGTGATACTCGTCTGAGACGGCTTGGGCATCGCCTTTTAGCAGCCAATCGACCGCCATAGAGAGAAATTTTCTTCCGAAGGGTTCATCGGCGCGGGATCGGAGTGACGCGCCCTTAAACACCTTCTTTCCGTCATAGCCCAGCAGCACATAATTTTTGATTTTGAGCGAGAGGATGGCTTGGTATCTGCCATCGAATGCCAACCGAATACCTTCGGGCAGTTCTTCGCCTGCTTGCTGCACAAAAGCCTCTTCTTGCTCTTCGCCTTCTATGTCGGGAGGAGGTTGAAAGAAAACGCCGTCGGTGTCGATTTCGATAACCGATCCGCCCAACGCCTCCACTTTATCGGCAATTTTTTGAACGATGTCGCGCCCATACTCGGTAACTTTTTGCGCAGCCTCATAGTCGTTGAAATTGAAAGGCGCGCCCAGATAGCCGTAGAACGAGTTGATCAAAATTTTGAAGGAGCCTTGCAGCCCATCCCAGTACGCCGCTTCCAGACCGGAGGCTTGTTTCACGCGCGCTTTCGCGTCCAGACGCCGCTGGGTCAATTCGCGCAGCGCGGGCAGAAAAACATTGAGATGGTCGGTGGCAGGTTTCAGGTGGAAGGTGAGCATCAGGCTGGGGTACAGGCTTTCGACGTCGGCTTTGACCACCCGCTCGATCAACCCCACCCGGCGCACTTCGGTATAACCGCCCGCGTACTCTTGCGAGGGCTGCTGTTTGGGGATCGCCTTCCCTGCCTGAAGATAGGCGCGAATGAAGAAGAGATTGACCTTTTCTCCGGTTCCGGTGGTGGCTAAGTTCTGCAGGCTGTCAGGGATAAGTTGGGTCTGATAAAATTCGGTGGGCAGCGTGATTTCCGCTAACCGTCGGGTTTCCTCCACATCTTGCAGCGCATAGGTTCGAACGCGCTCCGGGTCTTGAGTAATCAGGTCGCTGATCCGTTCCCGTTCCAGATAAACGCGGTCCGGCGGCGCGATTCCAAGCGATTGCGCCGATTCTTTTAATCCATAACTTTCCAGTTCGCCGCGCGCCACATCATAACGCTGAACCGCCAGATAGGTATCCAGCAGATGGCGTCCATGAATCGAGGCGGGCGTGAAGGGGCGGCTGTTTGCGCCGATGGGACAGTTGCGGGGCGAGCCGAACGTCATTTCGGAGCCATCGCGTCCCAGATTGAGCGGAACGCGATGGCGCTGCGCGCGCGCCGCCAAATAGCGCAAGTCAAACTCATAGAGATTATGCCCCTCGATGACGTCCGGGTCTAATTCTCGGACACGCTCCACGAACGCTTTCAACAGTTCCGGCTCTTCGCCGGTCAGCGCGTCGCTGTAGCCGCGATTGTCGGACATTGCGATCATGAGGACCGCGTTCTGTTCGGGATGCGGGTCTAAATTGACTGTTTCTATGTCGACTTGCAAGCGGTGGATGTCGTTGAAGGTCATGCCCCGGAACAAGGCGCGCCCAGTTTCTATCAGGTATTGGCGCGCGGGGGAGCGATAGGCGATGAGGTCGGCATGCTGGTCTCGCAGGAGTCTCCGGCTGATGTCCCATGCCTGCCAGTTTTGGAAGCGCGCTTTCCAACGATAGAACCGCCCCTCTCCGGGAGCCTCCAGTCGTTCCCAGCGCGCTTCCAAGTGATCCATCTTTTCATCTACAAGCAGCCAGGGTTCAAAAGAGGCTCTTTCCGATTGAACCTTGCCTTGCGCGTCGCGCCAATAGAGGATGACGCCTTCCTCCTGCGGCTCAACCGCCAACAGCCGCTCTGCCGGGTCGGAACCGAACAAGGCGACCGCCGGCGTTGGCGCGTGTTCTTCTACATCAAAAAGACTGCTCATAGAGTGTGCATAGACAAGTAATGATTGCCTGCTTATTCCTTCGGCATGACGAACTTCGAGTCGGGGATGGCGACATTCGTTTTAATCTCTTTGATCGTCATCTGAATTTCAACGCCCGCCGCGCTCTGTTTCATGGCGAATGGCATTTTGACCCCGCTCACGGTTCGGTAATTGCTTAAGATCGTTTCGGTGGGAACCGTTCCCATGGGTCCTTCAATCACCATCTCATACTTCACCAGTAGAAAGGTTTTGGCGTCATAGTATTGGGTGACGGGCTTGCCGGAAGCAGGCGTGAAGCGGATGGCATAAGCCTGCTGATTGCCGACTTTACGCAGTCCCAACATTTCCGCCTTTTTGTAGAGCGTTTTCCATTTCAAAAAACTATTGAAAGAGGCTTCGCGTTTAAGCATCTCCAACTCCGGTCCTTCCATTTTGCGCGCGCCGCCGGTCATTGGGCTGAGTTCCCAACCGGTTTTCCCGTCGAACCCTTGCGTAAAGGAACCCATTTGTCCAAAGGTTTGGGTGACGACGAACTTGTTGGGTGTTTTATGATGAATCTCGAAATTACCCGTGATCCCTTGAGAAGGAACACGCACATCTCCTTTGGTCACGGTGCTGGTGAGTTTGTTGAAAGCGGCGCGCCCGCCCATCGCGGCGATAGCCTTTTCCATCACTTGATCAACAGTCATTTTCGGTTGCGCGAAGACGGGCATAAAGAGCGCGCTCAGTAACAGCAGGGACAACGATAGTTTCTTATTCATGTGTTTTTCCTCCTAATCATAGATAACCTGTTTACTCAGCCGTTTTCGGCTCCCCGATCTGTTCCATAATATGCTGCGATGCGCGCGCGAGAAATGGGTCCTCTTCGCTCAGCAACAGCTCGCGGTTCAGCTCGATGGGGATGTTCGGTTTCACGCCGCGCCCCTCCAACAACACGCCTTTCGGGGTGCGGAAATCGGCGAAGACATATTGCAGGCGCGCCCCGCCCGGCAGCGATTCTACTTGAGAGGGCAGCACCATGCCCGGCGTCTGCCGCCCGATAATCGTCGCGCGCTTCATTTCCTGCAAGCTGCCCGCCATGATTTCAGAGGTGCTGATAGACATTTCATCCACTAAAATCACCAGCGGACCCAAATAGGGTTTCTTATCGGGGAAGACCGCCAACCGCAAATTGCCCTGCCGCAGTCTCATTGTGCCGAGCGAGGTGTTCTTCTCATAAAATAGTCCTGCCAGCGAAGATGCCATCATCCCAATGCCGCCCACATTGCCCCGCAGGTCGATAATGATTCCGGGAGCGTCCTGGAACTCTCGAATCGCGCCGCGAACCGGTTCTAGTTGGGACATCAGCCAAGGCTGGAACCGCACATAGCCGATACCATTGGGCAGTCTTCGCGCTTCAAATTCGGTGATCATGGGGGGCAGGTTCCCGAATTGCTCTTTCTTGCCTTGAATCTTTTGACGCTCAAACTCGAAGGTTTCGGGTTCGTTATCCGCGTTCAATCCTTCGATTTTGACCTTGCTGCCCACCGATCCGGACAGCATGCTAATTGCCCAAATCGCGGCTTGCAGACGCTCAGAGATGGGGTCTAATTTTCGTTTTTTCAACCGCTGCAAGTAAGCGTCAAAGGGTTTCCCATCGATATGGGTGATCACATAGCCGGGATAGACACCCGCCGCTTCAGCAGCAGAACCGGTTGTGACTTTCACGACCAACAGTTGACCCTTGCCTAACTGCGCAATGATTCCCGTCTCGCCATTCCCCACGGCTCGACTCGGCGTGTCGTCTTCTTCATAAAGTTGCGGGGGGATGATCTCCAGATGCGACTGCTTCAATTCGCCCAGCATTTGGTTGAGAAGGGCATAGAATTCGTTGTCATTTTTGACTCGCTTGACGCGAGGTTCATACTTTTTACGAACGGCGGTCCAGTCAACGCCGTTCATTTTGGGGTCAAAATGTTTGTCGCGAACTTTCGTCCAGACTAGGTTGAAAACTTCGAGACGCTGCTTTGAGGTTAAATTTGCTGCATGGGCTGTCAATAGTCCGGCAATCAGGAGGACAGCCAATCCAAGCGTCCAAAGGGACGCGCTTCTTCTTTTTATCATAAGCACCTCTTCCAATTTTACCCTATCGGGGCATGCTACGAATAGATAGACATTTTTTCACTTACGGGTACAATATACGGTAGTTTGGCAATTTTAGTTCATTTTGGGAGAAATTTATGGCAAAGCGGGCATCCAGTTCGGATGTAAAACGCAAGCGCGCGACCACGAAAAAGGCGCCAGAGCCGCCAAAGGAGCGTTCGCAGCGTTTTTATGATACCGTTTCGATTGTGTTGGTGGCAGCAGGATTGGTGATACTGATCAGCCTGATGGGCACCGACAGCGGTATGATGGGCAATCCCTTGCGCGATACGATGCGCTTGTTGTTCGGGAATGGCGCGTTTCTGATGCCTATTGTGCTTTGGTTGTCTGCGGGCGCGCTGATGTTTGGCTATGGCAAGTTGTCGCTGCCAGAGATTATCGGGGGCGGCGCGCTGCTGTTTCTGGTGGTGTTGGGCTGGTTGGCAAAACCGGATAAAGCGGGCGATTGGTTTGTTCCCACGACCCTGAAAGAGACAGGCGGCTATTTGGGCGCGGTAACGGGGTATATGCTGCATATCTGCTTCGGCAACGGGCGAACGATTGTGCTGGGCGCGCTGGGGGGTATAAGCCTGCTGTTGATGTTCAATGTGCCACTGATCAGCGTTTTGCGAGGTGTCTGGAAACTGCTTTGGACGGGTTGGCAAGGAACCACAACCGCCACGAAAGCGGTTGCAGCCGCGACGACTGGCACGGTGGAAAAAGCGGCGGTGGCAGTCAAGCGCAAACCGGATCGCGATAAACCCCGCCTGACCAATGTACCCATCGCGAACCGTCCTCCGGTGGAAACCGCAGAGGGAATGTCAGACGAAACTTCTGCCTCTACGAACGGCGAGAAACCCAAATCCCAGCCGCTGATCAAAGGCTTGGGCGGTTCCAAATTGTCGGGCGCGTCGCAACCTGTTGCGCCCAGCGGAACCTACATGCTGCCCCCGCTTTCCCTGTTGAAGGAGCCGTCCGCGCCCCCGAAACGTTCGCAGTCTGAATTGAAAGAAAAAATTGAGGTGCTGGAGCGCACACTGGAAGAGTTTGGCATTGGCGCGAACGTGGTGGAGATCGCGCACGGTCCCACCGTCACGCGGTATGAGATTCAGCTGGACCCCGGAATCAAGGTGAGTAAAGTCGTGAATCTGGCAGATAACCTCGCGATGGCGCTGGCAGCGATTGCGGTGCGCGTGGAAGCGCCGATTCCCGGCAAAAGCGCAATCGGTGTGGAAGTGCCGAATGACCGCCCTCAGATTGTGACCCTGCGGGAAGTGATGGACTCGGAAGATTATTGGAACAGTTCCAGCCTTCTGACGATTGCGCTGGGCAAGGATGTGGCAGGCGAACGCAAATATGCCGACCTAACGAAGATGCCGCATCTGTTGATTGGCGGCGCGACCAATTCGGGCAAGAGCGTCTGTTTGCTGGGGCTCATCTCCTGCCTGCTGTTCAGGGCGACCCCCAAACAGGTGCGGTTTGTGATGATCGACCCCAAGCGGGTCGAGTTGACGCTGTTCGATAAAATTCCTCACTTAATGTGTCCGGTGGTGCGCGACGCGAAACAGGCGGCAGGCGCGCTCAGGGCGGTGGGCAAAGAGATGGACCGCCGGTACGACATGTTCGCGGAGGCGGGCGCGCGCAACATCCAAGGCTATAATGAAAAAGTGAAGGAAGCGGACCAGCTGCCTTATGTTGTGGTGGTGATCGATGAGTTGGCGGACTTGATGATGCAAGCCGCGGCTGAAATCGAAAACCTGATTTGCCGGTTGGCGCAGTTGGCGCGCGCGACCGGGATTCATTTAGTCGTGGCCACTCAGCGACCGTCGGTCGATGTTATTACCGGCACAATCAAAGCGAACATTGCCAGCCGTATCGCGTTTGCGGTTTCCAGCCAGGTGGACAGTCGCACGATCTTGGATATGAACGGCGCGGAACGGTTGCTGGGGCGGGGCGATATGCTCTTTATGCCGATTGATGCCGCCAAGCCGGTGCGCGTGCAAAGCTGTTATGTGTCCGAAGATGAAATTGAGGCATTGACCGATTTCTGGAAAGCGCAGGAATCACCGGTCTACCTGTTACAACCAACTGACTTTGAAGCGGGGGGCGGTAGCGGCGGCTTTGACGATGATGAGCCAGAAGATGAACTCTATTCGTCGGCAGTGCGTCTCATTGTTTCGCATGGGCAGGCGTCCACCTCCATGCTGCAAAGACGTTTCAAGATCGGATATGGACGCGCGGCGCGCCTGCTGGATTTGATGGAGCGCAGGGGAATTGTGGGACCGCTGGACGGCGCGAAGCCCCGGCAGGTGTTGGTGACCCGCGACGAAGTGGAACAGATGATTGGTGGGGATTATTAATATAGTTTGGACTTGTTCGCGAATGATGGACGTCAAAGAGGTCGTAGGAGTAGACCTGTGTGTCTACCCAAAATGGAAAAACAGATGCCTCGGCTGCGCGCGAGCACAGAAAACAGAACCGAAACTTAATCGCGGATTGTGGGGTATACTCAATATCGATAGATGAACAAGGTCTTAAATCGGCACAGACTGCCGGAAAAGACCCTATAATGGAGGACAATAAAATCAATGGCAAATGCAACCGCCGTAAGTAAAGATCAATGGACAACGGAAGTCTTAGGTTCCAGCGTGCCGGTACTGGTAGACTTCTGGGCTGTGTGGTGCGGACCGTGTAAGGTCATTGCGCCGTTCGTGGACCAAATCGCCGCGGAGAACGCGGGTAAATTAGAGGTTCGCAAAGTGGATGTCGACAGCGAGCAAGAACTGGCGATGCAGTACGGCATTATGAGTATTCCGACCTTACTGCTGTTCAAGGGTGGGCAGGTGGTGGAGCAGATCGTGGGCGCGATTCCCAAAAGCGCGATCGAAGAGAAGGTCAAGCGTCACCTGTAAAAACGTGAACCGCTCAACTCTGATTGAAGAAAACCCAACGAGGCGCGCCGAAAGCGGCGCGCCTCACTTATTTTCTATCCATCTCACCGGTTCTTGTCCGGCTGAACACACGCCTGCAGCTGCTCCACCGACCAGACATCCTCCAACAGCTGCCGCGCCTGCCAATGCTCCTCTTTCGTAATCTCGCCCAGCCGTTGGAACTGCTCGCGCTCGGTTCGCGAAATCTCGGTGTAGGGCATTGAGGACAACACAAACCGATCCCATTCTTGTTGGCGGATCAGTCGTTCACGCGCATGCCCACAGCGTGGACACTCGAACCGCACATATACACGGTTCTGCCCCATGGAGTGCTGGAGATAGCGGATTTCCAGCAGTTGCGAGGCTTGAATTTTCTGACCACAAACACACCGGATCGGATGAGGATTCATAGCGTCACCGCCCCCCAATTGCGTGGTAAAAAGAGCGTGGTGAAGCGCTGCATCGCGAAACGGTCGGTCATGCCAGCGATATAGTCGCAGACCGCTTGCGCGCGCGATTCTAACGAGTCATCGACCGGCATAAAGTTTTCTGGAAGTTCGCTGGTATGCGAATAGTAGTAGTCGAATAGCCGTCCGATAACCGCGCTCATCTTCTCCCGCTCGCCCTGTACCCGCGGGTGATAATAGACATTTTCGAACATGAACTCCTTCAACTCATTCATGGCTTGCAGCATTGGACTGCTCATTTTCACTTCAGGTTTCCCGTCGCTCTCTTGAATCACATCCATCACCATCGTTCCGATTCGCTTGCTATGGGTCTCGCCCAAATAATCAACCAAATGCTTTGGCAACTGGTTCAAGGTCAGAAGTCCCGCTCGGAACGCATCGTCCATATCGTGGTTCAGGTACGCGATCCGATCCGCCAACCGCGCGACCGCCGCTTCCAGTGTGCTGACGCGCTGGTCTTCCTCCCGCGTTAAATCTTTGCGCCCTTTAGAATGTCCCGCGATGCCCTCGCAAGTTTCCAGCGTCAAATTCAAGCCCTGCCCCTCGCGTTCCAACTGGGTCACAACGCGCAGGCTCTGCTCGTAATGACGAAATCCCATGCCTGGCGCAGCGCGCCTCATGGACTCTTCCAGCGCGTCTTCGCCCGTGTGTCCAAAAGGCGGATGCCCTATATCATGGGCAAGCGCGATGGCTTCAGTCAAGTCTTCGTTCAGTCTTAAAGCGCGACTCAACACCCGCGCTACTTGGGTCACTTCTAAGGTATGGGTCAACCGGGTGCGATAATGATCCTCTTCGGGGTCCAAGAACACTTGTGTTTTGTGCTTCAGACGCCGGAACGCTTTGCAGTGCAACACGCGGTCTCGGTCGCGTTGGAAGGCGGTTCGCGCAGGGTCTGGCAGTTCTGGCGTAGCGCGCCCACGCGATTCCGCGCTGCGCGCTGCGTAAGGCGCCAGCGTCTGAAACTCCAATTGCTCCAGCCGCTCTCGTATGGTCATGGTATTGAACTGGATAAAACTCCCTTAAGAAATGAATATGTTGATTGTACCTGATGACAGGTTAAGAACAGGATAACCTTTCCCGAAGTCGAACCCTGCATAAGTATGGAATATGGTAAGATTGCTGGGTTAGAGAAACCGGTTTCCCGGTTGGTTCAAGGCACGATGATGATCGATACGGAAAGGCTGGACGAAAGTTTGACGCTGCTGGACGGCATTTGGGCAGCGGGATGCAATGCCTTCGACCTTGCGCATACCTACTGCGATGGTCGGAGCGAACGCGCCTTTGGACAGTGGCTCAAAACGCGCGGGAACCGGGAGGATATCGTGATTATCACGAAAGGCGCGCATCACAACTTGGACCGCCGTCGGGTGACCCCGTTTGACATCACCGCCGACCTGTTCGACTCACTCACGCGCTTGCAGGTGGAAACCATCGATGTGTATATGCTTCACAGGGACGATCCCTCCGTTCCAGTGGAGCCGATTGTCGATATCCTGAACGAACATCAACAGGCAGGGCGCATCCGAGCCTTCGGCGGCTCCAATTGGGCGCATGAAAGGCTGCAAGCGGCGAACGACTACGCGGCGCGAGAAGGGCTCTCGTCTTTCGTCGTCAGCAGCCCGAATCTCAGCCTCGCTGAACAGGTAGAGGAACCGTGGGCAGAATGTGTCAGTATCGGCGGCAATAAAGGGCGCATCGCGAGAGAGTGGTACCAACAAACCGGCTTAACGGTGCTGTCTTGGTCCAGTTTAGCCAGCGGTTTCTTCTCAGGGCGTTTCACGAGGGAAAACTACGCCCTTTTAGAGGACAGCTTCTGGAACCGAATTGTTGTCCGGTGCTATTGCTATGAAGAGAATTTCCAACGATTGGACCGCGTGATGGCGCTGGCGAAGGAGAAAGGCGTTTCCGCGCCGGAGATCGCGCTTGCCTATATCTTTAGCCTACCATTGAACGTTTTCGCGCTGGTGGGTTGCCACACCCCGGAAGAATTCATCCAAAACAAGAAGGCAGTCACCTTGCGTTTGACTGACCAAGAAGTTCAATGGCTGGAGTCTGGGAATGAAGCGGATCTTTAAGTCGCGCGGACATCCTGTCCGTGAGAAGAAAGACACTTGGGCAAGATGCCCAAGCCACTGAATTGTGAATAGAGACACTTGGGCAAGATGCCCAAGCCACTGAATATTGAACGCTTATGAACGCGCAGAGATTAGTATCTTACCGATTGTTAGACCCCCGTCTTGCAGAGACTGCGCGAGAGAACCCTATCCTTCAGGCGGTCAACATCCCTTTCTTGGAGTTGGAATCGCGGATGCATGAGCTGCCCCCACGCGATGAACTCATCCCAGTGGCGTCAACCGGCGAAGTCGCGGAAGAGTGTATCGCTTTTTTGAATAGTCAAGGGCGAAAAGCCGCCTTAGAACCGGCCTATCAGTATGGCGAGGCTCCCCCTTCTGAACAAGGCAGGTTATGGCGTCCTAATGCTTTTCTCATGGAACAGTTAGACTCGCTTTTTCCCGACCTGCCCGACGAGCCTCGCGCTTTGGATATCGGCTGTGGCAGCGGGCGCGATGCGGTCTACCTCGCGGCGCATGGCTGGCGCGTCACCGCCATCGACCGCCTGCCCGATGCCCTTGAGCGCGGAATTGACTTGGAGGCGCGGTATGCGCCTGATGCCCTCCCCATCGAGTGGATCGCGCTTGATTTGGATGAATCGTTGCCTTCCTTCAAGCACTCGTTCCACTTGATAACCTGCTTCTTTTACTTAAACCGACCACTCTTGAAACAAGCGCATCGATGGCTGAAGCCCGGAGGCATTCTGATAATGGAAACCTTTACACGAACGCATCGCAGCCGCTTCGGCAAGCCCTCCAGCGACCATTTGACTGTGGAAGCAGGAGAAGAAGCCACCCTCTTGCCCGGATTACAACCGATTTGGGCAGAAATGGCGTGGCATGAAACGCTGCATACCTTGCAATTGCTCGCGATTCGCATGTGAGGCTCAGGAACAAGTATAATATGGTATGCGTAACGGTAGAGAGATGAAGACAAAAATTCAATGGTTGGGCATATGGGTATTGTTGCTGGCGTTAGGCGCGCCGGTTGCGCTGTGGGCGCAGATGCCGAATGTCGACTTAAAACCCAAGATCACGCTGGATAAAAAACGGTACCAACCGGGCAGCCTGGTCAAAGGACGAGTGGCTATCGATATTCCCAAGCCCTATCATACCCATGCCAATCCCCCTTCAGAAGATTTCTATATCGCGACCGAACTGAAGTTCAGCGCGAGCAAAGCGTTTCAGGTCAAATCGATTCAATACCCGAAACCGACCGAGTTTAAGTTCAAGTTTTCCGAGAAACCCTTAAAAGTTTATGAGGGGAAAGGCTCAATTCAATTCACTTTGCAGTTAGATTCCAAGGCGCCGCTGGGTAATCTGCCCTTGACCGCCACCCTACGTTATCAAGCATGTGACGACAACGCCTGCTATCCACCGCAGAATAAAGAGATCAAAACCACTTTAGTTATCGCGAAAGAGGCTGCGGCTACTGAAGACAACCCGGAATACGCCGCGCTGGTTACTCCCGAAGAGAACGCTGCCGCGGGAACGACTGCGCCCGTTTCAGTGAAGGCAACCGATACCAGCCAACTGCCCCTGGATCAGAAAATTCAGGTCTGGTTTGAAGAAGGCAGATGGGGACAAGTCATTGGGGGGCTGTTTCTCGGCGGGCTTTTACTCAATTTGACCCCGTGTGTTTTTCCGCTCATTCCTATTACGCTTGGGTTTTTCGGCATGCAGTCTCGCGGGCAATCCGCGAAACGCATCGCCTTATCCACCACTTACGCCCTGAGCATCGCCATCACCTATGCGTTGCTGGGAACGGTGGCTGCGCTGGCGGGGAAAACGCTTGGATTTCAGTTCCAAAACCCGATTTTTGTAGGGGTTTTAACGGGAATCATTGTACTGCTTGCGCTCTCGATGTTCGATGTTTACAAACTGCAGGTACCTCCCAGCTTGATGCGTTATGTGGGAGGTAAGCAAGGTTTCACCGGCGCGATGATGATGGGCGGCTTGGCAGGGGTGGCAGCCGCGCCCTGTATCGGTCCGGTGATTGGCGTCTTAATCCCGATTATCGCCGGGGTCGGCAACCCCTTGTACGGTTTTTTACTGTTCTTCGCGTTGGGGATGGGATTGGGCGCGCCCTATTTGGTCTTGGGGCTGTTCTACGATAAACTGCAGGGACGCATGCCTCGCTCCGGCGAATGGACGGTGCTGGTAGAACGCATTTTCGGGGTCGCTTTGATTGCGGTCGCGATCTATTTTGGCAAAACGCTGGTTCCCGCAGCGGTCTATCCCTGGCTCTGGGTCGGGTTCTTCGCTTTCTTCGCAGTCTATTTCCTTTTCTTCGACAAGAAAGATTATGCCCAGCAGCGCGTTATCCGCTTGAAGCAGTTGGTCGGCGTGGTAATGATCGGGCTGATGCTCCAAGCTGGTTACTCGATGTTGTTCAAACCGGTTTCTAACGTGCAAATCGTTTGGGAGACCTATTCGCAAGCCGCTATCGATCAAGCCAAAAGTGAAGGCAAGCCCGTCCTGATCGATTTTACGGCTGACTGGTGCGCCGCCTGTCACGAATTGGATAAATACACCTATACCGATGAAAAGGTGGTGGCAGAGGCGGATCGCTTTGTCCGATTGAAGCATGATTCCACGAAAGAAACGCCCGAAAGCCAAGCGATTTGGAAGCAGTATGAGATTGTGGGGCTGCCGACGGTGATTTTTATCGACTCCCAAGGCGAAGAGGTACGGTCGCTGCGGCTCACCGGTTTTGAGGGCGCGGAAGCGTTCCTGAAGCGGCTTCAATCCGTGGAATAGGCGGGATAGCCCCACGCTTCTAACTGTTTGGCGATATCGACCAGCGGAAAGCCAACCACATTGAAATAGCAGCCGCTGACCTTCTCGACCAGCAGCGCGCCATACTCCTGAATGCCATATGCGCCTGCCTTGTCCATCGACTCGCCTGTCCCGACGTACCACTCAATCATCGAATCGGAGAGCGCGCGGAAAGTGACCTTTGTTTGCGGAGCGAACAGCGCGAGGCGGGTGGTTTCTCCCCCTTTCCGCTCCAGGATGCATACCGCTGTGATAACCCGGTGTGTTCTGCCCGAAAGCGCGCGCAGCATCGCCTTGGCATGCGCCTCATCTTCTGGTTTTGCCAGCAACGTCCCGCCCAGCACAACCAGCGTATCAGCCGCGAAAATCAGCGCGTTGGGATAATGGGGAGCAATGGCTTCTGCCTTTCCACGCGCCAGGGCTTTACCCCAGCGCGACGGTTGGCGAGTGGTTTCTGGAAGCGTTTCGTCAATGTGAGCGGGGTGCGCGCGGAACGGCTGTCCGAACAAGCGCATCAAGGATTGACGGCGCGGAGAAGCCGACGCAAGCACCCACTCTTTGGTCATACGGGGTTAGATGATTTCTGAGGCGGTAATCACGCTCTGGGCAATCTCTTTCATCGTTTTGTTCTGATTGCGCGCCATAAAGTGGATGCGTCTAAACGCTTCCGACTCGCTCAAGCCCAAACGATCCATCAAGATGCCTTTCGCGCGTTCAATCAGTTTGCGGGTCTCCAATGCCTCTTTCAGGTCTTGGACCTCTTTGTCCTTCGACTGCACTTCTTTGAAGCGTTTGACCGCGATATTGATCGCCGGTCCCAGTTCTTGCTTGCGAAAAGGTTTCAGCAGGTAAGCATACGCGCCCGCCTCGCCCGCTTGTTCCACCAGTTCCTCTTCGGTATAGGCGGTCAGAAACACAATCGCGCATGGGTGCTGTTCTATAATTTGGCGCGCGGCTTCAATGCCATCCATGCCCGGCATTTTGATGTCCATCACGATTACGTCCGGCATCGATTGAACGCCCATCCTGACGGCATCGTCGCCTGTTTCCACTTCTGAGACCACGTCGTGTCCCAGTTGCTCTAACTGTGTTTTCACCATCAACCGTGTTAATTCCTCATCCTCTGCAACCATAACACGTACTTTATCCATTCCTGTTCCTCCAAACAAAAAACGTTCGCTCACAAGGCTGCGCCTACTCCATCCATTGAAAGGCAGGTAGCCAGAGCGACAGATTATTTTTTCAAGCTGGAAACAAATCGCGTGGCAGCTTCTCGCTTACCTTCTGTTGTATAGCAGGGCGCGTCGGGCGTCAGCGGCAAGGAAACGGTTTCGCCGGTGAACCCTGCCTGATAGATCGCTGTAATCACCTCCAGCGATTTACGCCCTTCGTGTCCGTTGACATTCGGCGATTTGTCTGAGGTGACCTTTTCCACAAAATCGTGGATTTCCGCGGCATGACCCGTGAGAGCCGGTTCTGGCACCGAGCGGTAACTGTCCACCATCTGCGCCAACACCTCGTCGTTGCGCGAGTGAGGGCGGAAGGGGAACAGTTGCAAGCTGCCTTTGGTTCCCAAGATAAGCAGTCGGCTTAAATCGCTTTCCAGTTCTGCGGCGGTCGAAGCAAAGAAACTGCAGCTCAGACCGTTCTCCCACTGGAGCTGCGCCTGGCACCAATCTTCCACCTCAATAGGATGAGCGACGGTCGCCAAACGCGCCTGCACGGAGGCAGGCATGCCTAACAGATGAATAAGCATATCGATATGATGGGAGGCTTGATTGATCACTGCGCCTCCTCCTTCGGTGTCCCATTTCCCCCGCCATTCCACCCCATAATAGGCGGAACGCCGCCACCATAAACAGTTCGCTTCGCAGAAAAACAGTTCGCCTAATAAACCATTATTGAGCAGGTGCTGCGCGCGATGGGTGTCCCATTCATAACGCAGTTGATAGATCACGCCGAGCTGCCTCTGAGATTGCTCGGCGGCTTGGATCATCTGATCCGCCTGCTCCAGGCTGATCGCCATCGGTTTTTCGACGAGGACATGTTTACCTGATTGAAGCGCGGTGATGGCTTGGGGGGCATGGAGATAATGGGGGGTGCAAATGCTAACGATCTGAATATCCTCTCTTTTAAGCAATTCTTGATCATCGGTATACCAGTTCAGGATGCGGTACTTCTGGCTGAAATCGCGGGCGCGGGATTCATCCAAATCCGCGATCGCGATCAGCTCGACGTTGGGCAACTGCGAATACGCTTTCGCATGCGCTGCCGCGACGCCGCCCGCTCCGATAATGCCTACACCTATCTTGTCTTTACTATGATTTGCTTCCATCAGCCAATATTGTACCCCATCGAGGGGAGTACCTATGACTTAAAGGGGGAAAATCATTATCCGTAGGTCACATACTCATTTTCGAAAGAGCCGTCGGTGTAGAGGTCAATCAGACCGTAGCCGGGTTTTGTTTCTTGGAAATTACCGCCCCACCACGCGCCGCTGACTGCTCCATTGCAAATGTACGTCACACCATTGTATTCCACGCGGTCATAGAGATGGATATGTCCGCTGAGGCACAGCTTGACATTTTTATGCTGGAAGAACAGGTCTTTGATACGGCGCGCATCGATATGCATCCACGCGCCAGGAATGACCCAATTGCCCGATTTTTCGTTTTCGCCGTCAAACATCGCGCAGGCGCAGACAATCGGGATATGGGATAAGACGCACACGGGAGTCGCGGCAGGCGTTTTCTTCAGGTCCTCTTTCAACCATTCAAACTGCTCATCATCCAACCGCGCCTTATAACCCTTGTCATGGGGAAAAGTGCTGTCCAATACGATAAAGTGCCAGCCCGCTTTGTCGAAACTGCGGAACCGCTCCGGGATTCGAAACAGATCGCACGCCCACTTTTTCCCATAAAGCGCGTTCTCTTGCAACTTTTCCGCGCTGTCTCTGCCCCAAGCCCACACATCGTGGTTGCCGATGCAATGCTCTATGGGAATTTCACAATGGTCTTCCAGAATGTTCTTCCAGAGGTCGCCCTGCGCTTTGGCGCGCGCGGCATCCGCGCCCATCACATCCATCACCGAGTCACCGCCATTCAAAATAAGGTCGGGGCGGTCGATAAGATCGTGCGCGTGTTTCATGCAGGCGGTCATTCCGGTTGGCGCTTTGCCTTCCGGCTGAACATGAATATCGGTCATATGCGCCACACGCAAGGCGCGTTTCCGGTTGGGAGTAGCAGGTTGAGATTGCGCTTCAGATGACGGAAGCGTAAGCCCCGCCATCGCAGCGGCTCCGATTCCTTTCAAAACATCTCTCCGAGTCCATCGCTTGCTTTCCATGATTACATTATGACATGAAACCATGTTAAGCAAGGGTTAAGCATCAATCTTCCGGTTCGCGCGTATACCGCTCAATGAGCCGGGAAGTGACGTAGCCAAACATATCGCCCACATCACGCACGATCAGCGGTTTGGCTGCCTCTTTGAAGAAAGGTGAGTCGGTTGGGAGCCATCCGCCTTGCAACAGCGACTTCAGCGCGCCATAATCGGGATGGGTCGTTTTGAGGGTAATATGAGAAGTTTTGTTCGAGGCGGGTAAACGGTTGGGACGACCCGCGACCCGCTGCATCGACTGATCGACCAGCGACAAATAGGTCATCATCGACGCCGCGAACTGGTGCCGGGTGAGGACCTGGCTGCCTTTGAAATTCGCGCTTAACACTTTGCGCGCTTGCAATTCCGCAACCGCCTTGCGCGCCCATTGGGGATGTTTTGAGTCTTGCTTCGCAGCGGAAGGACTGCCGGTAAATACAGGCAGTTCGGTGGCTTCTGTCAGTCCCTTCTCGACCCGCTGCATAAAACCATACAGCGCGACCGCCGCCTCATAGCCGGTCAGGGTCTGCTCTTCAATAGGGGTTGGTTTGGGCGGTTCCTTTTTGAACTTAACGCCCCGTTGCTGCGCGCCCGCCGTACTGATCATCAAACCGATGAACCCGATCCATAATCCCCACTGCCCGATTTTGAACATGCCTTTCTTCATCATATGCCTCACTCATCCTCTACTTTAGATTATAGACGATTTTCCCCGCAAAAATAGGGGGGTGAGGTATAATTTTTGGTAGACAAATGACACAAGAAAAACCACGCGCAAATCTGGATACCAGTGTTCAATATGTGAAGGGTGTGGGCGAAAAACTCGCGCAAATCCTCGCAAAGATAGACCTGCTGACTCTGGGCGACCTCTATTTCCATCTCCCGCGCCGCCACGAAGACCGTACCCAATTCCGCAAAATCGCGCATGCGCAGGCGGGTGAGATGGTATCCTTAAGCGGAAAAATCATCACGGCAGACACCGTGACGATTCGCAAAGGCATGAGTGTGACAAAAGCCTTTCTGGAAGATGGCAGCGGCACTTTGGAGTTGATTTGGTTTAACCAACCTTATATCAAAGACGCGCTTCTGAAACGGCGCGAGTCGATTGTGGTCTATGGGATGGTGAAAGAGACCGGTTTCGGCTTGCAGATGGAGACGCCCGAATGGGAAGACCTGACGCCCGGCGAGGACCCCATCGGCGCGAACCGGATTGTGCCGGTTTACCCGCTTACGGAAGGCATCGGTCAGAAGCGGTTGCGCGCGATCATCTATAATGCGCTGAACCTCTATTTAAGCGGCGTTCAAGAAACGCTACCGCCCGAATTGTTGACAAAACACCAATTGCTGCCCATCCAGCAGGCGATTCGCGCCGTTCATTTTCCCGACCACATCGACCAAATAGAGGCGGGACGTAAGCGCTTGGTCTTTGAAGAGTTTTTGATTATGCAACTGGCTGCCGCCCAGCAGCGCGCCAAAATGCAAAATGAGCGGGGCATCGCGCTGCCCTTAGATGAAACGCGCCTGTTGGATAAAGTGAAGCGCGCTATTCCCTTCGAACTGACCTCTGCTCAAGAACGGGTCATTCACGAAATCTGGTCCGATATGAAACGCCCTCACCCAATGAACCGGTTGCTGCAGGGCGATGTCGGCTCAGGGAAAACGGTCGTCGCGGCTTCGGCGATTCTGGCTGCTATCGAAAGCGACTACCAAGCCGCGATTATGGCGCCCACCGAAATCTTAGCGGAACAGCATCACCGGGTTTTGCATGAACTTTTCCGCCCCTTTGGGATACCGGTGGAGCTGTTGGTGGGGCGTCTCTCTGCCAAACAGAAAGAGGCGATTAAGGAGCGCGTCGCCAGCGGGCGCGGGCTGGTGACGGTCGGCACGCACGCTGTGATTCAAGACAATGTGGAGTTTGCGCGGTTGGGGCTTGCGATTATCGATGAGCAGCATCGCTTTGGCGTGATGCAGCGCGCCGCCCTGCGCGATAAAGGATTGAACCCGCACGTGCTGGTGATGACCGCGACGCCTATTCCCCGCACCTTAACGATGACCCTGTATGGCGATTTAGATGTCTCGATTATCGACCAGATGCCTCCCGGTCGCAAGCCGGTAAAAACCCACTGGAAATATCCTGAAGAGCGTTTGAAGGTGTATGAGGGCGCGCGCAGGCTGGTGGAGCAAGGAAGGCAGGTCTATGTAATTTGCCCCTTAGTGGAAGAGTCGGAGAAATTGCAAGTGCGCGCCGCGGAAGAGCTGGCAGAACATCTTCAGAAAGATATATTTCCCGATTTGCGCGTGGGTTTGTTGCATGGGCGCATGAAATCGCTCCAAAAAGATGAAGTGATGGAGGCGTTCCGGGAGCGCGAACTGGATATCCTGGTCTCGACTACCGTAATCGAGGTGGGAGTCGATGTGCCGAACGCGGCGGCGATGATCGTTGAAGACGCAGACCGCTTTGGGTTGGCGCAGCTCCACCAGTTGCGCGGGCGCGTGGGGCGCGGCGAACATCAGTCGTTCTGTGTGTTGATTGCTAAACCCAAGTCGGATGAAGGAATGCAGCGGATGGAGATTATGGCGCGCACGAACAATGGTTTCTTGATTGCAGAAGAGGATTTGCGGTTGCGCGGTCCGGGCGAAATATATGGCACGAAGCAGAGCGGACTGCCCGCGTTTCGTGTCGCGGACCTGATCAAGGATATGGCGCTGCTGGAAGTCGCCAGGCAGGAGGCTTTCCAATTGATCGAGCGGGACCCTACGTTGGAACACCCTGCAAATCGGGGCTTAAAAACGGCTTTAGAACGTCATCGCCACCGGTTGGCGGTGGCGACCGTCTCTTGAGTTTTTTACCCTTTGGCTTTCTTAATCTCTTCTTGCAGGGTGGGCAACACCTGATAGAGGTCTGCGACCAGCCCATAATCCGCCACACTGAAGATGGGCGCTTCGGGGTCGATATTGATGGCGACAATCACTTTGGAGTCTTTCATGCCTGCCAAATGCTGCACCGAGCCAGACACCGCCACCGCGATATAAAGATCGGGTGCAACGGTTTTGCCGGTTTGTCCCACTTGCAGTTCGTTGGCAGCGATTCCGGAGTCGACCGCCGCGCGAGTTGCGCCCACGGCTCCCCCCAGCGTATCGGCTAAACCGCCAATATACTGTTCAAAGGTCGCCGCATCTTTCAATGGTCGTCCGCCCGACACCACCACGCGCGCTTGAGTTAAGTCCGGTCTGCCTTGCGCGGCAGCGGTTAAACTGTGCCACTGAGTCTTGTTGGGCAGCGCGCTGGAGAGGGTCAACGTCTTCACTTCGGACGCGCCACCGGTCGGGTTCGGTTTGCCCCAAGCGGGACCGCGCGCTGTCAATAAGAAGCGGGGCGCATCGACCGCGAACACGCCGACTAAATTCGCAGAATAGATCGGGCGTTTCGCAAGCACCTGACCATTCTCCTGTTCCAGGGACATCACATCACTCAGCATCGGCGCATCCATCAAGCCTGCCGCGCGCGCCAGCAGATCGCGAGAAAAGGTGGAGGTTGTGCCTGCCACCACGGTTGCGCCCAGTTGATCGGCAGCTTCCTTTACCACCACCGCATATTTATCCGTGACCGGCTTCGCCAAATCGGGGCTTTGCGCGGTCCAGACGGCTTGCGCGCCGTAACCTGTCAACTTGTCTATCCCCTGCAGATCATGCCCGATCGTTAGGATGTGGAAATCATTCGGCGCGAGGCGTTGCGCCATCGCAATGGCTGGCAAACTTTTTTCCGATATTTGACTGCCGTCGGTTTCGGCAACAATCAAGATTTTCATATCACTTTCGCCTCCTCTTTGAGCAATTGAACCAGCTGTTGCGGGCTTTCGACACGCTTACCGGCTTGGCGCTTCGGTGGCGTTTCAACCCGCACCAATCGAACTGATGCGCTGACCGAAACCCCTAAATCGGCAGAGGTCAGAGTCTCCAGAGGTTTGCTGCGCGCCCGCACAATGCCGGTCAAAGCCACATAGCGCGGTTCATTGAGCCGCAGGTCTGCCGTGATAATTGCGGGCAGCGTCACGCTGACGGTTTCGGTTCCGTTGTCGGTCTCGCGCTCCACGCGCATCTGTCCCGACTGCGCTTCTATTTTGGAGGCAAAGGTGGCTTGCGGCAGGTCTAACATCGCTGCCAACATCTGCCCTACTTGGTTGTTATCCATATCGACCGCCTGCTTGCCCAACAGTATCAAATCGGGGTTTTCGCGTCGATAGACCGCCGCCAATAAGCGCGCCACGGCGGGGGCATCCAGCCAGTCGCTGGTCTGCACCAAAATCGCACGGTCTGCGCCCATCGCTAACGCGGTTCGGAGCTGTTCAGTAGATTCTTCCGAGCCCACTGAGACCGCCACAATTTCGGTTGCGCTGCCCGCCTCTTTCAGTCGGATGGCTTCTTCCAATGCGATCTCGTCAAAAGGATTGACTGCATAGGGCAGCGAGTCGCGGGCGATGTCGGAGCCATCCGCGTTCGGCGCGACTTTGGCATACGGGTCGGGGACCCGCTTCACAGGTACTAAAATTTTCATAGTCGAATCGATCTCCTCATCGAGAGTTTTTGCGCAGATATTGTACCCGACGCCGCGCGCATTTTTTCGACCGACCAGTCAGTTAAAAAACAGGAGGAGAAAATCTATTACTTAGATTTCAAAAATCTTTCGAGATTGTCTACTAAAAGAACTTTGGCTCCCGTTTGGTTCTCAATACGATTAGCCACGCTGGCAGAAGGCAGAGTTGGCATCAACACCCCCGAGGACCCGCTGAGGTTCAATGCGCTCACCGCTCTCCGAACTTGCTCCACAATCTCACCTGGTTGAAGGCTAAGCCCAGACTTACATTCCAGCATTTTAACTCCGTTTTTAGTGAAGATCAGGAAATCAAACTCATAATAAGAGGATTTATCGTCCATGACATGCACGCGATAAAGGCACTCTGTATAAAGGGAGGGATGTTTTCGCAGCCACTCTAAAATCGCAATCTCAAACCAGCCTCCGGAAATATAGTTCATGCTGCTTGGATCGCGAATGATTTCGACATTGGCAATACGATTTTTGTAATCGTACTTGATAAAGCCCAAATCTCGCAGGTGTGTGCCAACATGACAAATATCGCTCATCGCTTGCGTCTGTCTCCCTCTCAGGTGAAAGCTAAATTCGCCTTGGGAATTCAAACTTCTCCTGAGTTCCTGGACAAAGGGCTTCACAAAGTCGAAGTTGTCCGCGATGAAAAACGACAAGTTCGCCAGATTCGGGTTTTGTTGTTCCCCTTGAAAACGCTCTAAATCGCACACATGCAGATTGCGTCTCGATAGTAAATCCCGGATGTTCGGAGATTGCGTCAATGCGGTCAATACATCTGCAGATAGAGGCTTTGGCTCAATAGGTACAGAGCCAATCGTTGGAGTTTTTTCTTCCTGAAACGCGATTACCTTCTTCTTTTCTAACGGTATCTCCACTACCGGGAGTTCAGGCTCGGCAACTGTTTTGACAGCATCAGGCAACACGGCTCGCAGTTGCGCGATCTCTTGTCGCAGGGCTTGCAGCTCTTCAAGAATTTGCTCAAGAATTCCACCATTTCTTTCTGGCATAATCAAGGATTATACCAGAAATTGTGTCGTGAGGTTTGTGTTCACATTTAATTCGGAAAAAAGCAGAAAGCTGCCAGATTCGTCATTCCCGCGAACGCGGGAATCCAATATTGTTTCAGCAGACCCATTGGCTGCGCTCAGGGTGACAGCGTTGTAAGGGCGCACTTGCGTGTGCGCCCTCTGATCGGGCAGACCGATGTGTCTGCCCCTGCAGGCAAGGGGAACCAGTCAGAGCTCAACTTACATTGAGCACTCGAATCTCATCCGGACGGCAGGAGACAATCAAGTGGTTAGGAACTCCTCGATTTCGCAAAAAGTCAGCGCCTTAGCGCCCGTTTCGCTTTCCATATTATCACGTTTTTCTCTCTCGTGTGGGAGAGGAGTAATGATTGCTGATTTATGAGAAAGGCGAAGTACCTTCACTGCGCGGGCGATCTGTTTTGCCGAACCGTCATAGGGTAGATTCTTGCCGGATTTGCACTCTAACATACGGATACCATTGGGCGTTGCTAACAGGCAGTCAAATTCATATTCCGCGCCCAAGTTGTGACGCGCCTTGACGCGATGGAGACATTCTGAGTACCAATGAGGATTCTTAGAGAGCAGTTCCAGGACCGCTTGTTCGAACCATCCACCGGACAAGAAGTTGATTCCATCGGTATTGTCCGTAATCTTTACTTCCATTCCCTTACCCTTGTAGTAAGTAAACCTGATATAACCGAGTATTTGCAAATCACGGCAAACATGATTTGCAACGCTGATAAGACGTTCGGACTGACCAGCTAAGTTAAAATAAAAACGCTTGCCATGGTTGACATCCAAGTGGCAGCGTATCTCTTCATAGAAAGGGGATAACACATCAAAGTTCTTGGCGATGAACAACGCCAGCTGGCGTGCGATCAGAGCATCGTCGCGAACCTCCTTCAAGGATTCTAATTCCCAGACATGTAGACCGCATTTGCGCATCCAATCGCGTATTTTGGGGTTTTGATCTAAGAGTTCATTCACAGACTCGCTCTTCTCGCTGAGCGGTTCTCCGGCGGATTGTAAAGCAGCAAGCGCAGTATCCGATACCGGAAAGGTTTCCGGTTGGGCAGGTTCGGGTTCAGGCGAGGTGTCCATCGCAGGCGCAGCAAACGAATTAACAGCGACAGGCAGAACCGCTCTAAAGTGTGCGATCTCTTGTCGCAGGGCTTGCAGCTCTTCAAGAATTTGCTCAAGAATTCCCACGTTTCGTTCTTGCATAATACACTATTATACAGTAACTATTCTGGGATTGTTCCTTGATTGAGATTGGATAAAGCGATTATATCAAGCTTTACTCTCGTTTATACGGGGGAGACAGGGAAGCCAGTTCGACTATTTTTTGACCCCCTCACCATTGTGTTTCCCTTGCAGGCAATGGGAATCGGTTGGGGCAAAACATGGTTCTCTTTTCACCACTCATTCCTCTTCCACTAAGAGTTCGCCTGTGAGATAGAACCCCTCGCCATCGGCTTGGATCAAGCCATCGCAAAATTGTTCAAAATAGGTGAGCCAGAGCGATGAAGCCTCAAAAGCTTCATCCTCCATCTCCTCGTCCAAGCGATTCGCCACGATGAACCGCGTTTGCTGTAAATGCTCGATGGCGTGCGCCGTTTCCAACGAAGGCTCTAATGCCTGCAGCCGCTCCAGAAACGCAGCGATTTCTTGTTCGGCGCGATCATGAGGGGGGTCTTGTGTCCAATCCAATGCACAATGCAAAGGCGGACGATTTGGGCTATAAAGGATTTGCGCCTCCCTCCAATCGGAGCGGTTCAAAGAGTCAGCATCGCCCAACACTTTCAGTTCTAAGTCTTGTGAGCGCGCCCACTCTACCACCTGCTGCAAAGTGGGCGCGTTTGAAGCGCGGCAAAAGGCGCGCGCGTAAACAGTCATTCGCGATTTATCCTCATGAGGTCATCATCTTGCGCAGAACCATCGGCAACAAACCGCCGTTTCGGTAATATTCCACTTCGACCGGCGTATCCACGCGGGCGACGGCTTGGAAGGTCACCTTCGAACCGTCTGGACGCGCTGCGGTCACGGTCAAGCTTTTGCGAGGGGTCAGGCTGGAAACGCCTTCGATATGGAAGGTCTCTTCGCCCGTCAATCCCAACGACGCGACATTTTCGCCCGGCATGAACTGCAGGGGCAAGACACCCATTCCCACCAAGTTGCCGCGATGGATGCGCTCATAGCTCTCCGCGATGACCGCCTTGACTCCCAACAACATCGTGCCTTTCGCCGCCCAGTCGCGAGAACTGCCGCTGCCATACTCCTTACCTGCCAGCACCACCAAAGGCGTCCCCGATGCTTGATATCCCTCGCATGCCTCATAAATGGTTTTGCGCTCGCCGGTCGGATGGTAGATCGTGAAGCCGCCTTCCACACCGGGCAGCATCAAGTTCTTGATGCGGATGTTCGCGAAAGTGCCCCGGATCATCACCTCATGATTGCCGCGCCGGGAGCCATACGTGTTGAAGTCTTTGGGCTGGGTTCCATGTTCCATCAAATACCGACCGGCAGGGGTATCCGCGCCAATCGCGCCTGCAGGCGAGATATGGTCGGTGGTGATGCTGTCGCCAAAGATCGCCAAGACGCGCGCATCGCGAACATCGGTCAACGCGCCGGGTTCACCGGGCATCCCGTCAAAATAGGGCGGTTTCTGGATATAGGTCGAGTTTGAATCCCATGCGTAGACCTCTTCTTGAGGAATGGGCAGTCCTTTCCAGCGTTCATCGCCTTCAAACACGCTGGCATACCGGTGTTTGAACATCTCCGGCTTCAGCGCGTGGGCAAGCGTTTCGCGAACCTCTTGGGGGGTTGGCCAGAGTTCGCGCAGGAAGACAGGCTGACCATTGGGGTCATGCCCGACTGGCTCCGTTTCAAAATCGATATCGACCGTCCCCGCCAACGCATAGGCGACCACCAGTGGCGGCGAGGCTAAGTAATTCGCCTTGACCAACGGATTGATACGCGCTTCAAAGTTTCGGTTACCGCTCAAGACCGCCGCTGCCACCAAATCGCCCTCGCGGACCGCGTTCGCAATCGGTTCGGGCAGAGGACCGCTGTTGCCAATACAAGTGGTGCAGCCATATCCCACAACATGGAAACGCAGCGCCTCTAAGAAGGGCAGCAACCCGCCATTCTCCAGGTAATCGCTGACCACCCTCGAACCGGGCGCAAGGCTGGTTTTGACATAAGGCTTCACGCTCAAGCCGCGTTCGACCGCCTTTTTCGCCAACAAACCTGCCGCCACCATCACCGAAGGATTGGAAGTATTCGTACAACTGGTGATCGCGGCAATCACCACCGAGCCATGGCTCAATTCGGTCTGTTCCCCGTCTGTTGCGAGGGTCACATGGCGCGCAATCGCCTCCTCGCCCATTTCGAAGCCCCGCTCCTTCACGGGCGCGCGCAAAGCGGACTGGAAGGCGGGTTTCATATCGCTCAGCGCGACGCGGTCATGCGGTCGTTTGGGACCTGCCAGGCTGGGAACCACTTCGCTCAAGTTTAACTCCAGCGTATCGGAATATTCGGGATCAGGCGTTTCGGAAGTTCGGAACAGTCCCTGCTCCTTGCAATAAGCCTCCACGAGTTGAACTAAACTTTCATGCCGTCCGGTGAATCGCAAATAGTCCAAGGTGCGTTGATCGACTGGGAAGTAGCCCATCGTCGCGCCATATTCGGGCGCCATGTTCGCAATGGTCGCGCGGTCTTCCACGCTCAGGTGCGCCAAGCCTGGACCGTAAAACTCCACAAATTTCTCCACAACTCCCTTCTGTCGCAGTCGCTGCGTGACGGTCAGTACTAAGTCGGTCGCGGTCGCGCCCGCAGGGAGTGAGCCAGTCAACTTGAAGCCGACCACTTCAGGAATCAGCATGTAGTAAGGCTGCCCTAACATCACCGCCTCGGCTTCAATACCGCCCACACCCCAGCCCAAGATGCCAAGCGCATTGATCATGGTGGTGTGGCTGTCGGTTCCAACGAGGGTATCCGGGAAGACCCAGGTTTCGCCATTCTGCTCGGTTACCTGCGCGATTTTGCCCAGATACTCTAAATTAACTTGATGCACAATGCCTGTGCCGGGCGGAACGACTCGGAAGTTATCGAATGCTTGCTGTCCCCAGCGCAACAGCGCGTACCGCTCTTGATTGCGTTCAAATTCGCGCTCTACATTGTGGAGGTAGGCGTATTCGGTACCGAAATAGTCCACCTGGACGGAGTGGTCAATCACTAAATCGGCAGGCACCACAGGGTTAATCTTTCGGGGATCGCCCGCCCGCTCGTGCATGGCATCGCGCATCGCCACCAGGTCCACAACGCATGGCACACCTGTAAAGTCTTGCAGCACGACTCGCGCCGGCATATAGGGGATTTCGCGAGCATCGGGTTTCGGCTGCCAATTCGCTAAGGCTTGAATAACGGTTTCGGCTTCCGCGCCTAAAATTATTGCGCCTTCCGAACGGTTCGATAGGCGCAATACATTCTCCAGCAGGACCCGGATGGAAAAAGGCAGGCGGTCAATTTTCGCGACTCCCTGTTCTTCCAACGTGTGGATACGGAAATAGGTGTAAGTGTGTCCTCCAGAGATCAAAGTGGTTTTCGTGTTGGCTGTATTCATGCGCATAATCTCCTTGCAAACCTAATTGTACCCCAAATGAAGGAGGCTTCTTCTTTTCTGAAATCGCCTTATGTGAGGCACCTCACAGTATTCGCCTTTTGTTGTTAGGTAATCTGTAAGAGTATAACCAAAAGCAGCCTGTTGCTGCTCGGTCACTCAATCTCTATTGGAGGCAAACAATGACAACAAAAGTGCAAGTGATTTTCTATAGTATGTACGGGCATATCTACCAGTTGGCAAAAGCCATCGCGGAAGGCGCGCGCGAAGTGGAAGGCGTGGAGGTCGAAATGCTGCAAGTTCCCGAATTAGTGCCGGATGCCGTTCTGGAACGCAGCGGCGCGAAAACTGCCCGCGCCGCCTTTGAACAGATTCCGGTAGCGACGGTGGATCATTTAGCCGATGCCGACGCAATTATCTTCGGTACACCGACCCGGTTCGGCAATATGACGGCGCAGATGCGCAACTTTCTGGATCAGACCGGCGGCTTATGGGTCAAAGGCACGCTGGTCGGCAAAGTAGGCAGTGTCTTCACTTCGACCTCCACCCAGCATGGAGGGCAAGAGTCCACCATTCTCAGCACACAAATCACCCTGCTGCACCATGGCATGGTGATCGTGGGCGCAACCTTTACGCATCCCAATCTCTCGCAGATTGATGAGGTGATGGGCGGTAGCCCCTATGGCGCGGCGACCATCACGGGCGGTAACGGGGCGAGGCAGCCCAGCGAAAAAGAGCTGGAAATCGCGCGTTTCCAGGGCAGGCATGTGGCAGAAACCGCGCGCAAACTGAAACGAGGAGGCGAAGCAGCATGATGAAACCATTGAATGAACAACCGCTTCTGGACATCGGACGATTGATCTTGCGTGTACCTTTGGGATTGGGCATCACGTGGCTGCATGGCTATCCAAAAATTTTCGGCGGACGGATGGAAGGGTTCACCCAAGGCGTCTCAGAGATGGGATTTCCGCTACCTGCGCTCTTCGCCTGGATGGCTGCGCTTTCAGAATTTGTCGGCGGGCTTCTTGTGGCGGTGGGACTGGGAACACGACTCAGCGCATTCCTCATCACTTCCACGATGGTGGTCGCTGCATTTGTTGCCCAATCGGGGAAACCCATCGGCGATCGCGAACTGGCATTGCTCTATCTGAGTTCCAGTATCGGAATTATGCTGCTGGGCGCAGGCGCGTACTCGCTCGATGCTTTGATCGCCAAACGGAAAAGTTAGGGTTCACCGGTTCGTAAAGTGGGAATTTAGGGGGCGAGACATACCTCGCCCAAGGCAACAGCAGACCCATTCGCTTCGCTCAGGATGAAAGTTTGGACGCGCTGCTCCTTCCCCTTGTTTACAGGGGGAAGGATGGGAAGGGGGTTCTGTCATTCCGCGCGAAGCCGAGTTATCTGCTTTTTGAATTCTTGAGACTACTTCTTTCTGAGACCGCGCTCATGAAAAACGCGGCGAAGACGGAGCTTCGCCCTCCAACTGGATTCCCACCTTCACGGGAATGGCGTGTTTGCCTGCTTTGCGTCTCTGCGTGCTGCGAACTTCAAGCGCGTTCCACTGGTTTCAATACGCCTTTCCGAGAGCGAACCCAATAGAAATAGATTCCAAGCGCAAAAATAACAAACGCAGCCACCTGCCCAATCGTGATTCCCCAGAACCATTCGTCTGAGGTGGCTCCCCGTCGGAAAAATTCATTGATGAACCGGTAAATCCCGAACAGAATCAGAAAACTGGCGGCGACCTGCCCCTCAAACGCGCGGCGGGAATCTAAGCGGTGCAAAAAGACAAAAATAATCAGCCCTGCCAGAAAAGAGTAGATTTGGGTCGGATGGCTGGGCGGGGTTAATGCGCCCGGTATTTGCTCATTGGGAAATTGAATCCCCCAAGGCAGCGCAGTCGGATGCCCGTAGCAGCAGCCCGCAAACAAACACCCCAACCGGGCAACGCCATACCCCAGGGCTAAGGAAGGCACAAAAAAATCCATGCCATGCCAATAAGGAATGTTTCGCTTCTTAAACAACCAATAGGCAGCGATCAGCCCTGCAGCCAATCCGCCAAAAAAGGAAAGCCCACCATCCCAAACCGCGGCAATGCTGAAAAGATTGTCACGGTAGATATCCCACTTCATGGCGACATAGAGCAATCGCGCGCCCACAATCCCGCTTAAAACCGTGGTGACGAACACATCGATAATCTCTTCCATTGTGAAGCCGTATCGTTTCGCGACACGACTCGCCCGGTAACCCGCCAGCAAGATACCCACCGCCCATAGAAAGCCGTAACTGTGAATCTCCAAAGGACCAAGCTTAAACAGGGTCGGCATCATGGGGGTTCGTCTCCTTCAATGGCTGCGCGGGGGAATGAGATTTGGCGGGTAACAACTGCATAACTATCAACATCAAAATGGCCACCGTAATCGCCGAGTCTGCCACATTAAACACCGGCCAGACTTGAAAATCGAACATATCGATCACATAGCCCAAGCGCAAACGGTCGATTAAATTCGCGAGCGCGCCACCAAACAGCAGCGACAATGCCAGATCGCACCAGCGGGGAGAGCCAGGCAAATGACGACGAAAATAAAGAATGCCCCCCATCACCAGAATCGAAATCGGGATCGTTAAAATGCCTTTTCCCTGAGCCATCCCAAACGCGACTCCCGTGTTGTGGGTTAAGGTCAAGTGAAACACGCCGGAGATCACCGGCAGGCTCTCATTGAGCTGCAATGCGCTGACCGCCCAATGCTTAACCGCCTGATCCACCAACACCACCAGTGCCGCCATCCACCAAAACATCTCCTTTAGAATACCCAATCAAAATCGAGATTTTCTGCAAAGTTCATGCCGAAAATGCAGTTCCCCCCTTGACTTTCTAATTTTCATATGCAATAATGCATGCTATGCGTCGCAAGAGTACCAAAACTACAACGAAAGAGAAGAAGACAAAACCATCGACGAGAAGCGCCCGTTCCGCCACGCTGTCGAAATGGAACGGCGCGCCTTACCGCGCTTTAGTGATCGTGGAGTCGCCTGCGAAAACCAAGACTTTGAAGAATTTCTTGGGTCCCGATTATCGTATCGAAGCATCCATGGGGCATGTGCGTGACCTGCCTCAAAAAAAGATAGGTATCGACATCGAACAAGGTTTTGAGCCGAGCTATGAAATCTTGCCTACCCGTAAAGAACTGGTCAAAGGGCTGAAAGAAGCCGCCAAAGCGGCAGAGGTCGTTTATTTGGCAACCGACCCGGACCGGGAAGGCGAGGCGATTGCTTGGCATTTGCAGCATGCTCTCGGCTTGGATAATCCTGTTCGGATCGAGTTCAACGAAATCACCGAAAGCGCGGTGCTTCGCGCGCTCAACAGCCCCAGAACCATCGATAAGGACCGGGTCGATGCGCAGCAAGCGCGCCGGGTCTTAGACCGTGTGGTTGGATATCAGGTCAGCCCGATTTTGTGGAAAAAGATGGGGCGCTCCAACCTCAGCGCGGGGCGTGTGCAGACCGTCGCCTTGCGCTTGATTGTCGAGCGCGAACGCGAGATCAGAGCTTTTGTGCCAGAAGAGTATTGGCGCATTTTCGCGCTGCTGTCGCCTTTATCGCCGGAGTTTCCCTTTGAGGCGGAACTGAAATCGAAAGGCACTGAGAAAATCGATCTGAAAAACGCCGAACAAACCCAAGCGGTTTTGGAGGACCTGCGCGGCGCGTCTAATGTGGTCGACTCGGTGGACAAACGCCAGAAACGCCAGCAGCCACCACCGCCTTTCATCACCAGCACCCTGCAGCAAGAAGCCTCGCGTAAATTGGGCTTCGCTGCGAAACGCACCATGAGTACGGCGCAGACCCTCTATGAAGGGTTGGAGTTAGGCAACGCGGGGCATGTCGGCTTGATTACCTATATGCGCACCGACTCGGTGCGTGTGTCTGAGGATGCGCAAGCCAACGCGCGAGACTATATCCAGTCACAGTTTGGAGACCGCTATCTTCCCGCCAAAGCGCGCCAATACAAAACCAAAGGCAAAGCGCAAGACGCCCACGAAGCGATCCGACCGACCGATGTCCGTCGAACGCCCGACTCGGTGCGGTCCTACCTGGACGATGACCAATTCAAACTGTATGACCTGATCTGGAAACGGTTCCTTGCGAGCCAGATGGCAGAGGCGCTGCTGGAAGTGACTACGGTCAACATTCTTGCAAAGCAGTATCTGTTCCGCGCTTCAGGAACGGTGATCTTGTTTGATGGTTTCCAAAGGCTCTACATGGAGGGCAAAGACACGCAGGAAAAAGGCGAAGAAGAATTGCCGCCGCTGCCGCCCTTAGAAAAGGATCAACCGTTGAAACTAATTAAAAACGAAATGGAAGAGCGCGAAGGTCGCTTGGGCGATAATCCTTATGGAAAACAGTCCTTCACTCAACCGCCCCCACGCTATAACGAAGCGACGCTGGTGAAAACCTTAGAGCAAAACGGGATCGGCAGACCCAGCACTTACGCGGCGATTCTCTCCACGCTCCGGGATAGGGAGTATGTGGAAATGGAAAAACGCGCCTTTGTTCCCACAGGGCTGGGCGAAGCGATTCATGACTATCTGATTAAGCGGTTCCCCGATATCTTCGAGGTGAAGTTTACCGCCCATATGGAACAGGAATTGGACGAAGTCGAAGAGCAAAAGATTCCTTGGGTGGAGGTCATGAAAGAGTTCTATGCGCCCTTTAGACTGCGCTTAGAAGCAGCAGAGGCAGACCCGGAGCGGATACGCATCCCCGATGAACCTGCCAAACGCGACTGCCCCCAATGCGGGAGCGCAATGGTTGTCAAGTCGGGAAGATTCGGAAAATTCTTGGCATGCACGGGCTATCCAGAATGTAAAACGACGCTTCCATTTGGCGCGCTGGGGATTCTCTGCCCCACTTGCGGGGAAGGCGAAGTGGTGGAACGCAAGAGCAAAAAGGGCAAAATCTACTTCAACTGCTCGAACAAGGCGTGCGAGTTCATCTCTTGGAACCGCCCCACCGGCGAGAAATGCCCTCAATGTGGGCATTACACGGAAGAAACGAAGCGCGTGGGACAGAAACGGTTCATCGCCTGCAGCCAATCTTCCTGCGGCTATCGCGCCGAAGAAACGATTCCTGACGAGACAGAACTCGCTTTGGCGGAAGCCGGTTAATGCGTGAAATCGCTTACCCGCCCGGCGGTTCAGTGGGGCGATTTGGCATCGCGCCGGGCTGAGTGGGTGGCGTTTCGTTGCTCTCCAATGAGTCAGAAGGCGTTGGGGGCGGGTCCACACGCACACTCACTGTCGCGGTACTTGTCCGTCCATTCGCATCGGTCGCGGTCAGCCGGTAATTGATGGTCTGCGCAGGCTGCACGATTTGCTCGCCGCTCACCGAGTCCACAACGCCGATCCCGCTGATTTCCACTTTGCTCGCGTTTCGCACATCCCAAGTCAATTTCACTGTCTCGCCCCGCGTAATTTTTGCGGCGTCCGCCGTAAAGGCGATAATCTGCGCCATGGAAGGCTCAAAGACCGTCACACTCACCTTTTTGCTGACCGTTTGTCCCGCTTGGTTCTTGACAATGAGTTCGTAAGTCGTATCGCGAGTCGGGAGATGCTCCATGCCGGATTGCGCGGGGTCTACCTTGCCCCCTGGAGGCACAACATAGACTTCTGTCGCATTGTTTACTTTCCACCGGAGCAGCACGGCATCGCCGCGTTTTACATTGGCGGGTTCCGCCGTAAATGCCTCAATTGTGGGCGCGGGCGCATTGCTCACCGTCACCATCACTTTCTTTTCCAATCGCCCGAAACGGTTCTCAGCGGTTAGTGTGTATTCGGTACTGGTGGTGGGCTGCACATCAATCGCGCGCGCTTTTTGCGGGTCTAAACGCAAACCGCCCGGATCGATATAAATCGAATCCGCGTTATCCACTTTCCATTGCAAGTTCGTTTTTTCCCCTGCCGTAATCTGCGCGGGTTCCGCCTTAAACTCTTCAATCTCGACCGGATGAGGGCGCGTAAACATCCAGACCAGCGACGCCACTAAGAACAGCGCAGCGACCCAGATCGCCACTGGACTGATTAACGCGCGGCGTTCCAACTGACCTTGGGTGCTGGCAGTTAAATAGGGATTCTCCACGGCGCGGGTGCTGACCGTGAAACCAAAAACACGAGGCGAGCTAAGCACAGGCACTTGATTCGGTTTTGCCTGCAGCCAAATCGTTTTGGCTTCGCCCGGAGCCAGTTTCAGTCGCTCAGTCTCGAACTCGAACGAGCAAGCCTCTTCCAGATCGGAGGCGAACATCTGCAGATTCAGTTCGGTATTGCCCAAATTGGAAACCGTAACGTCGTAAACGGTCTGTTTGTTCCAAAAACTGGTGGTTCCGTGTTTCGGGTCTATTTCGAGGGTCAGCAGGTTGTAAGGTTGAATCGACAGACTCGCCTGAACAACGCCTGCTTCGCCATTCTCCAGCGAGCGGGCGCGCACCAAAAAGGGATAGGTTCCTGCACGGCTTTCGCTGCTGCGAGGAGGACGAATCAAGATTCGTTCGCGCGCTTCATCGCCCGGTTCCAGCGTGAACGACGGGATGGGGATCGCGCACCATTCCGTGTCCAATCCTTCTACCTCTAAAGCCACGTGGTCCGCTCGGTCTCCCGCATTGTGAATGATTGCCATCACCTGCGCAGAACCGCCCGGCTCAACGTTTACCTCTTCCTCTGCCAATGCTACTTTGATTGCCATAACTTCTAACCTTCCTTATCCGGTCCTTGGTCTATTCGGAATCGCCAATGGAAGGTGCCTCAAAACCATCCGTCATTCCCGCGAATGCGGGAATCCAGCCATTGAAAAGCAGATTCTTCGCTTCACTCAGAATGACGGATGGGACATATTCTGCTTTTTTGTCATGCCGAGCATAGCCGAGGCATCTGCTTTTTGAGTTATGAGACAGCTTCCAATGGAGTATACCCTATCCCCTTTAGGGTATTATTGCATGTCTGCAGGAGGCTATGACTATGACTGAACTATTAGCGGCAAAACGGGTGAGAGACATCCCCGACTTTCCACAGCCGGGCATCATGTTTAAGGACATAACGCCCGTACTAAAAGACCCGCATGCATTGAAAGAAGTGATTGAACATATGACCGATCATGCGCGCGAGGTCAAACCCGATTTGATCGTGGGGATTGAATCGCGGGGCTTCGTGTTTGGACTGCCCATCGCTTTGAATTTGGAATTAGGCTTTGTGCCGGTTCGTAAGTTGGGCAAGCTGCCCGCCGACAAGATTCATGAAGAATACGCGCTCGAATATGGAACGAATACGGTGGAGATGCATGTCGACTCCATCGCTCCTGGTCAGCGCGTGGTGATAGTGGATGACCTGTTGGCGACAGGAGGCACGGCTGCCGCCGCTGCGCGCTTAGTGGAACGGCTGGGCGGGCAGGTGGTCGGGTTCATTTTCTTGATTGAATTGAGCTTCCTGCATGGCAGAAAACCGATCCGTGAATATGACATCTTCTCGCTGATTCAATATTGAGCAAGGCGCGCTAAGCCAACTTGGCGCGCTTATCGAGTATAATTTTTGCGCTGAACGATGGAACCGAATCCTTTTCCAGACCCGGACTTGATTCCCGTGGAGTTGACAGGCGAACAAACGAATCCTGATACTTCCTCCAACGGGGAAGAACTGCCGCCCCTGACTGCTGAGGACGCTCGCCACATGGGTGACCGTTTGATGCGCGAGGGGCGTCTGGAAGATGCGTTCCGGCAATACCGTAGAGCCATCCAGCAAGACGGCAACAACAGTTCCCACCGTGTCTATCTGGGCGATGCCTATGCCTATGCCGATATGTCGGCGCAAGCGATTGCGCAATACCGGAAAGCGCGTAAGATGAACCCGCGCGATCCAGAGCCTTATTTTGCGCTGGCAGAAATCTACCGCAGGCATGGGCGCATCGACGCCGCCATCAGCCACTATCGCAAATCTATCCAACTGGGAGCAGACAGCCCATTCGTCCATTTCAAATATGCGGAAACATTGGCTTTGCTCCATCGCTATACCGAGGCGGTGGAGTCGGGACGAAACTCGGTGAACCGTGATCCCAGCAACAGTTTCTATCGTTTTTGGTTGGCGGACCTGTTGGAACATATCGGCGAAATCGCGGAAGCCATGCAAGAAATGGAGATCGCGACCCTGCTCTCGCCTGAGGATGATTATTACCAGATGCGGTATGGATTGCTTTGCCTGCAAAACGAATATCCTCAGAGAGCGTTAAGCGCATTTGAAAACGCGCGCGCGTTGAATGGAGCGAACCCGGTCTATCAATGTCTGATGGGCGATGTCTATCTGGTCAGCGGCGATATAGAAGAAGCCCGAGTCGCCTACCGACAAGTCGAGGTGATGGACTATTACGATATTGAGGAACTGCGACGCGCCCGCTCCCAAGCGCGCTTGCGTATCAATCATTATCCCAACCTCGCTTTTGAGGGATGATACTTTTCAACAAATTTTTCTGCAGGAACCACGCCCCCCTCTGTCAAACTGAAACGCCATGCCTGAACCAATCCCGCCCGCCGACACGCCACAACCCAAAGTCCGGTTCGATGAAGCCCTCAAAATCGCCATCCAACGCTACTTCCAACCCATGACCCAACTCCGCGTCCCTCACCTCCATCAAGCCATCGACTGGAACATCCCGCCCCAGTTCCTCGACTAAGAACTCCAACAACTCACCCCCCACAGCAATTCCCACAAACGCTACGCCGACCACCTCGTCCAAGTCCAACTCCAAAGCGGAGAGCAACAGCTCCTGCTCATCCATATCGAAGCCCAGGCTCAACGCGATGAGACCTTCACCCGACGAATGTGGCAATACTTCTACCGCATCCAAGACCGCTTCCCCCAACACAAAGTGGTCAGCCTCGCGCTGCTAACAGATAACTCTCCGACTTGGCGACCAAGCGAATACAAGTATGAGTTCTTAGGCACTCGTCAAAAGTTTGAGTTTCTGGTGGTGAAGTTGGAGGACTTTGAGTCTCGTCGTTCGGAGTTGGAGCAGAGTCGCAATCCGTTTGCGGTGGTGTGGCTGGCGTGTTTGGAGCATTGGCGGACGCGGGGGGCTATGCGTTTACGGGTGGATGCGGTGATGGCTTTGTATCGTCAGTTGTTAAAGTCGGGGTAAAATAAGGAGGACATTCGCTCGTTGATGGGGCTGTTGAACTATCTGTTGTCGTTGTCGTCAGCAGGCGAGCGTTTGTTAGCGCGGGAGTTAGAAGAGGTGGCGAGTGAGATGCCAGAGATAGAATTGATTCCTTGGTTTGAGCGTTGGGCGAAAGAAGAAGGCTTGACTTTGGGACGCAAAGAGGGGCGCGAAGAGGGCTTAATAACAGGCTTGGTAGAAGAAGCGCGTTTGTCCTTACTGGACACGCTTCGCACCAAATTTGGACGCGCGCCTCGCACGTTGACCTCAAAAATTAAGCATATTTCCGACTTAGAGACTCTGCGTCAGTTACGTCGTCACGCCATCTTAGCGGGCTCTTTGGACGACTTTAACAAGGAGTTCGAAAAACTCTCGCTTTGACAAAACAGGGGAATGGAACATAATCCCCCTGTTTTACAACTGCCACTTCACTTAGTTCCGAAGCGGTTTGCCTGTTTCCAACATATGACGCATCCGATCCCACGTTTTGGGTTGCTGCGCCAAGAAGTAGGTTACCTCACATTCTAACCGGTAGAAATAGGAGTGCGGCATCTCCACGGGCTGGCTCAATTCACCGCCCGTCAATACATATGCCAGCTTGGAAGCGACAATATAGTCGTGTTCGCTCATCAGCTTGCCCTGTTTCAGATTATACAGTTCCACCAGCGCGCGCGAATAGACCGAATCGCCCACCGCCATCGCTTTGGGTTCTTCCGGCTTTTTGTAGCCCAATGCGGACAAGCTTAGCGCTTTTTGCTTGGCAGTCCACAGAACTCGATCCGGGTTAATCTCAATCACGTCGATGCCCTCGCGCAGGAATCCTAACTTCATGCCCTCCAGCGCGCTCGTCGCGACTTTCCCGAAGCCCAGCGTTTCCAAGACCTTGCGAATCGCAGGATAGGGGTCCGCGTTCGGAGGCAGGTCTTTCAAAGCGCGATGCAGCATCGTGCTGGTCCCGCCCCCCGCCGGGATAATACCGACTCCCACTTCTGGCAGCCCGATATAGGTCTCTGCGGAAGCGACCGTCGCCGCGCAATGAAGCGCGATTTCACAGCCGCCGCCCAAGGTATAGCCGTGAGTTGCCGCGACGACCGGCACTGAAGCGTACCGCAGTTGCAACAACGCATCTTGGAATGCGCGCGTTCCCATCACCGCCTCGTCAAATTCGCCCGCGTTGATCATCATCAGGAAGAGTTGCAAGTTGAAACCGACCGAGAAATGCTCGCCAATGCCGGTAATCACCAAACCTTTGCCCTCTTTCTCAGCGCGCTGCAATCCCTTCGAAGCGATTTCCAAAACGCCCGGTCCCAGCGTATTCATCTTGCTGTGGATGCCTACACAGTAAATGCCATCGCCCAAATCATAAACCGAGGCGTCCGCGTTGCGTTCCAACTCCGGGCATTTTTGCGCCATTTCCGTTGTGGTCATAAACTCGTCGGAGGGTTGGTAAGGTTTGGAGCTTTTTTCAGACCAGACATAGAGCGTTTTGGAGCCGTTCTGATCTTCATAGAACCGCTCGCGCCCTGCGCTTAACATCTCTTGCACCATGGGCGGTACCGTCTTACCTTCTGATGCAAGCCGATCCGCAACCTCTTTCACGCCCAGCGCGTCCCAAATCTCAAACGGTCCCACTTCCCAATTGAAGCCCCATTTAATCGCGTTATCGATGGTGGCGGGGTCTTCGGCGAGACTGGGCGCATGCTGCGCGGTGTAGGCTAAGGTTTCCGCCGTGATACGCCATAAGAAGCGGCTTTCCCGGCTGTCTTGATTGAACAACGCTTGCAACCGCTCCTTAAGCGGCATCTTTTCAATGGCGTCGAGCTGCGGGAACTTGGCTCTTTGCCGCGGGCGGTATTCACCCGTTTTCAGGTCTAACGCTTCAATCGTTCCATCCTTCAGTCGCCGGAAAAAACCTGCGCCGGTCTTTTCGCCCAACTGGTTATTCTGAAGCATTTGCTGGACTAAGGGCGTCAACGCGAACTGCGCGCGGTCTTCCGGCGAATCTAACCGCTCATGCAGGTTCTTCGCGACGCTCGCCATCACGTCCAAACCCACAATATCGGTCAGGCGGAAGGTCGCGCTGCGAGGATGTCCAATCAGCGGACCGGTCAGGGCATCCACCTCTTCCACTGTCATGTCGAACTCGTCCATCAACGGGAAAACGATCATCATCGCATGCACGCCGAGCCGATTCGCGATGAAACCGGGCGTATCGCGCGCGATCACTACCCGTTTCCCCAACACTTTTTCGCCAAAACCGGTCATGGCTTTCACGATCTCTGGGTCGGTCTCTTTGCGGGGAATGATCTCCAGCAACTTGAGATAGCGCGGCGGGTTAAAGAAGTGGGTTCCCAAGAAACGGCGCTTGATATCGTCCGAGCAATCGTCGCTCATTTCATGGATTGATAGCCCCGAGGTGTTGGTCGCCACGATGGTATCCGGGCGGACAAAGCCCTGCACTTTGGACCAGAGATCGCGCTTAATTTGCGGGTTCTCTACGACGGCTTCAATCAACCAATCGGCTTCTTTCAGCCGGGGAAAATCGTCTTCAAAATTGCCAATTTCTATGCGCTCTCTTAATTCGGGCAGGAAGAAGGGAGCGGGTTTCAATTTGGAAACGCGGTCCAAACCGCTTTGCGCAATCCGGTTTCGAACCGCGCGGTCATTCAAAGTCAGTCCCTTCGCTTCCTCTTCTGGGGTCAACTGCTGGGGCGCAATGTCTAATAGAAGCACGCGCCAGCCGACGTTGGCAAGATGAGCGGCGATCTGCGCGCCCATCGTCCCAGCGCCCAGCACGGCGGCTTTGCCTGTGGTGGAATGTTCATTGATCATGGTTTGCTATCCTCTACTGCCATTTTTCGACCCATGAGTCAAAATTCCTGCTGAGCTGTCAAGCCTTCTCTTTGCTTGAAGGGAAGTGGTGGGGGCTGCCCTCTGTGGCAACCCAAAAGTGCAAGGTCAAGTTCCGTTTCCATCGAAACAACAGACCTGTTCACTGCGCTCAGGGTGACAATACTTTCCACCCTTCAGCGCGTTCGGCTCTCGCAAATCGCTTTCAACGCTTGCAACGCTTTGGGCCAGGCTTCCAGCATAAAGCTTTCATATTCCTCCACCGTATCCAGTTCCACGCCGACTTCGGTCATACCGTTGATGTCGCGGAAGGTATAGGTCTCCAGCGCGCCTGCCCACGAGGTGACCTCGTCGCTGGTTGTGTCCTCTACTCCGTTCTGGATCATGCCTAAATGGCGCAAAGCCAAAAACTCATGGGGTCGGCTCTCGGCAACTTCCGAAATCATACCATTACCTTGCGCTTCAAGAAACTTGATTTTCGCTCCGGTTTCCCATGAACCCTCAAAACGGGAGCCGGGCGCAAAGGGAGCCGTCCACTGTTGATAGGTTTCCGCTTCAAATGCGCTATTCCAAACCGTTTCGCGATCCGCATCTATCGCGATAGAAAAAGTGAGTTTTTTCATGATGAGGCAAGTGTACCTGTCAACTCTGCAGAGATGTTTGACCTTGTTTGCGATTTTTCGGCTTTAATGACTACATGAGCCGTTTATGGCGCATTATTATAGAATGTATCAATCAATTCCACCCCAATCAAACCAAAACACCCTGTCCTAAAATCGGGGATAGCAAAAGGCTGTCCCCGATTTATCTCGAAAGTGTGATACAATATAAGAGTCTTTTAACGATATGGCAGCGTAAAGTCCATTTGTCAGAATGCAGTTCGACCGTTGTTTTGCTTGCTTGCCTTGTTCGAAAAGCGATAAAGAGGAGTTTTGAATGCGAAAATCGATATTGACTTGGTTCATGTTTGTTGTAGGATTGACCTGTTTGCACGCCCAGGACCAGGTGTCGTTGAGTGTTGTTTTTACCGACTCGCCCTTCAACCTGCGATTCCGGCTCACCATCACGAATAACAATCCGGGAGGTTCGGGTTGGGCGATTGATCAAACCCACATACTGTTCCCGACGGGCGGCGTGTTGCAAAATGTGCAGGCTCCTGCCAACTGGGTCGCGACGGGCGATGTGCCTTGGGATGCGATTCCCCGAAATTTACGGTATCAAACCTCCAATGTCGCCGCGCGAATCGATCCGGGCGAATCGTTGAGTTTCGAGTTCTCCACCAGCGCGCCGACGCTGGTCAACGATCTTTACATCCAATACCGCGTTCGCAACGGGGGAACCTTGCTCGATTACGCGCAGCGGATCGATGTCACACCTCGAACTAATCTCGCTTCGGACGGACTGATTGTGCAAGAAGTGCAAGTCGCGGCGGCTACTGCCCCAAATCCGCCACCGGGACCGGGGGGCGGGCGCGTCTTGCAATTTAATTACGATTTTGACCGTCCTGTGACCCGTTCGCAAATCCGCACGCGAGACGAGCAAGGCAATACCCGTGATTTCACGCGCTATCCCATCGATAACCTAACCACCTTGCCGCATTTCTTCTTGGGTGACGTGCGCCGAGAAGTGCCTGCAACAGGTTCGCCTCCTAGAAACTACTGGACCTCCTGTTTGGAAGCTGCGCAATGGTGCAGCAGCGGCGTGAACCTGTCTGAACTGCGCTGGGTCAATGGACCCTTTGTAGAGCCTGAAGCGACGTTTGGCTGGAGATTTAGCCCCTCTTACCCTGATTCTGGAGCGGGACCGAGACAGGTTCGGTTCCAACTGACCAATTTAAGCAGCGAGTTTCCGCTGATTGTGAACCAACTTCGTTTTCATTTGCGCGGCGCGCGCGCTTTGGAATGCGGACCGGATGTCAATACTTGGCCCAGTCGTTTCCCTGCCGATTTTGTGGCGAATGCCTTTGTGCTTAATCCGAGACAGACTCGCGAATTTTTCTTGACTATCCCCGCAGGCACGCCTCCCAAACGGTTCTTCTACGGGTTCTTGGAAATGCGCAGTCCCAGTGACCCAACGGATCAGCCGACGCGCGCCTACATTGTGCAGGAAGAATTGAACAGCCTGCCTCTCGCGTCTGGGATTGTTCGCGCGCCAGTCCCCGATGTTAATCTGGCGCGACTTATCCATATCACTGCCTCAAACCCAGGTACCGGAGAGTCATTCATTTTCGAAGCCAACTCGAACGCGCTGGGGCGATGGCGAGTTCCTTTCTCAGTAGATTTGTTGGATATACCAGATCTTTATCGACCGATTTGGACAGTAAAAGTCAAACCACGCGGCGCATTACAAATGGCATTTCCCCAAACGCTGCTGGTGGGCGGTGATACCCTGGACCCCTACTTGCGTCAAATGATGGTTTTGGGCGACATCAACGAAGACAATGTGATTGACGATTTGGACTTGCTATTGATGCTTCTGCAATTCGGCTTAACAGGGGTTCCCAGCGACGTAGATGGGAATGGTGTCGCCGATGACCGGGACCTGCTGCACGTGCTGTTTAACTTTGGAAGAACGGGAGATTAAATGCCAATGAGGGCTTTGGCTGTCTTTTTCACCGCGCTCGCGATAGGTTCTACTTGCGAGCGCGCGTTTGTTGCTGACTTGAAAGCGCAAGACCCAATCTTGACTTCTCGCAGCCGGGTCTTGGCTGCGCCGGACCGGGTTTTGGTTCGGTTTGAAAACGAAACCCAGCGCGCGCTTTGCGAAAAATCAGGGCTGAAGGTGATTCGAGACATCCCACAAATCAAGTTCTCGGTGTTGCAAGTGCCTCACGGGCAGGTGGACGAAACAATTGAAGACCTGAAAGAGCGTAAATGGGTCGCGGAGGCTTATCCAGACCGCGCCTATCGGACAGCCTATGACCCCAACGACCCTAACTTCTTCCGGCAGTGGAATCTGGTGAGAATGTCGGTTCCAACCGTCTGGAACACGCTTTTTGGTTCCAGCCACGCGAAAGTCGCGATCTTGGACACGGGTGTTGATTATAACCATCCCGATTTGGCTCCGAATATCTGGACGAACTCTGCCGAAATCCCCAACAACGGAATCGATGAGGACCAGAACGGCTATGTCGACGACTATCTGGGCTGGGACTTCGCATATGGCGATAACAACCCGATGGATGACCATGGACATGGAACCGCCTGCGCCGGTATCGTGGCAGCCAAAATCGATAACAATTTGCAGATTGCGGGTATCGCGCAATGCCCCATTATGTGCGTCAAAATCGGTCTCTCCAATGGCTACTCTTACGACTCGATGTTTGCGCCTGCGGTGATTTATGCGGCAGATATGGGCGCGAAGGTTCAGAGTATCAGCTATTTCAGCGATGATTTGACGCCTGCGTTGCGCGCCGCAACCGATTATGCATGGAGCCGCGGGTCGCTGCTGATCGTGGCGGCAGGCAACTTCAACGAGCCTTATCCCGTTTATCCCGGCGGTTATGAATGGGCTGTGGGTGTGGCAGCCACGACTGAAGCGGATAGGAAAGCCAGTTTCTCAAATCTGGGAAGCTGGGTCGATATCAGCGCGCCGGGGGTCAACATTCCAGCCAGCAGTTTAGGGGGTGGGCAAACCAACAATTTCTCTGGCACCTCGGCAGCGGCTCCCAATGCGGCGGGCGTCGCGATGTTGCTTTGGTCTTGGATGCCGAATGCGCGGATTGAAACGATTCGCGAAGCGCTGGAATACAGCACCGATAATTTGAACGATCCCGTAGTGGGAAACTTCACAAATTATGGGCGCGTTAATGCTGACCGCGCGCTGCAATACCTGCGCGATGTGATGTTTGACCCCAACGGTTACGCGCTTTGGACCTCGCTGCCTGCGCCTCAAATCCACTGGCTTAGCCCTCACCGCGTTCCCGCGCTGGGAGGTAAGATCACATTGGCGGGTAAGCACTTCGGTCACCAGCGTTTTTGGGGGCGTCTGATGCTGAACCGCGAACCCTTGTGGATCGAGTCTTGGAGCGACAGCCAGGTTGTGGCGCGCCTTCCCAGAAATGCGCGCTCCGGCTGGTTGCAACTCTCCACTCGAGGCAGGCTCAGCAATTTGATTTGGCTGGAGGTCGGAAGCCATACCGCTGCCTTTGCCACCACCCCCACCGACCGTCAAATGGTGGGATTGTATGGCGGAGGCGCGCAATTGAGCGGGGGGTATGCTCAATTGCAAAAGGTGGACGGGCAGATATTAGAGGCGAAGGCGCGCGATGATAACAGTACGATTGAGCTGAAACTGCTGGTACGGGGCTTGGATAAAAACCGTGTGAGCGCGATTTCCGGGAAACTGCTGCGACGCTATCTGAACTTGGGGAACGGCGCGATTGAACGGATTGAACTGTACGACTTCGACAGCGGCAGCTATCCCTATGGCCAATTTGTGGAGGTTCTGTCTGGCGGCGCGCAAAATGCGGGATGGGAAACCAAAACCTTCACGCTGCCCGCGCCCGCTTCCCGGTTTGTTTCGTATGAGGGTGACCTCTTTGTGAAGATCATTGTCAACGCAAACAACGCGCAAGGCAGATTGCAGATCGATGCGTTTACTTTTGAATGGCGCGAATAGGATTTGTTAGGGTTCTACCCAGACGCCATCTTCTTGCAAAAGAGCGATCAATTCTTGCACTCCCCGCTCGGCAGGAATATCGTTCTTCACAACTTCGTGCTTCCGATAAAGCGCGATTTTACCTGGACCCCGCCCCACATAACCATAGTCGGCATCTGCCATTTCGCCGGGACCATTAACGATGCAGCCCATCACCGCGATGTCCAGACCGACTAAATGTTTGGTGGCGTCGCGCACTTCGTTCAACACAGTGGGCAGATCAAACTTCGTGCGCCCGCATGAGGGGCAGGCGATATACTCCACTTTTGTTTTGCGCAATCCCAGTGATTGCAAAATGTCGTAGCAGACTTCAATTTCGTTGACGGGGTCCTCCGCCAGCGAAACGCGGATCGTGTCGCCGATCCCTTCTGCCAGCAAAGTGCCAATGCCGATGCTGCTCTTGACGCGCGCATACATTCCGTCTCCTGCTTCGGTGACGCCCAAGTGAAGCGGATAATCCATATTTTCCTGCGCCAAGCGAACCGCCATCAACCGGTACGCCGCCAACATCACTTGCACGCGGCTGGCTTTCAACGAAATCACTAAATTGTGGTAATCATGGGCTTCACAGATTCGCAGGTACTCCAAGGCAGACTCCACCATGCCCGCAGGCGAGTCGCCATAAGTCACCTTGATTCGCTCCGACAGGCTGCCATGGTTCACTCCCACCCGCATCGCGATACCCCGCGCTTTGCAAGCCAAAATCACCGGCAAAAAGGTTTTCTCAATGGCTTCCAACTCCTCTTGAATTTCCGACTCGGAATACTCCAAGCGACTGGCGTCCGGCTTTCGGTAAACAAACAAGCCTGGATTGATGCGCACCTTTTCCATATGCTTCGCGCACTCCAAGGCGATATCCATGCCCTGATGATGAACATCCGCAACCAACGGAACCCGGCTGTAGCCTCTTCGTTTGAGTTCGGCTTTAATTTCTGCCAAGTTCTGCGCTTCTCGCAGATTGGGCGCAGTCACACGCACGATCTCCGCTCCCGCTTCATACAAATCGATAATTTGTTGAACCGCGGCGGCGGTATCCAGCGTAGCGGCAGTGATCATCGTCTGCACGCGGACTGGGTTGTCGCCCCCTATGCCCACCTCTCCGACTTTCACCTCGCGCGTCTTTCGGCGGCGGTATTGCGTTGGAATATCTTGGTCGCGCAGCGACGCGATTGGAACAAAAGCTGTTTGGCTCATACGCTTTAAGTGTACCCGCTCCGCAGAAAGAGGTAAAATTCTCTGGATAAGTTTGACCCTATGAACGCGAAAATATTGATTGTAGATGATGACCCGTTTTTAGCGGAAAACATCAGCAGGCTGCTGTCGCTGCAAGGCTATAGTTGCAGTGTCGCGCCTAGCGCGGAGGCGGCTCTGAAATCGCTGATCAACGGGGATTACAGCTTGATGATTCTGGATTTGGGGTTGCCGGACGGCGACGGCTTCAACCTCTGCAGGCAGGCGCGGTTGAAATGGACGCTGCCGATTCTAATGTTGACCGCGCGCAGCGACGCGATGGATAAGGTGGTTGGGTTGGAGGTGGGCGCAGACGACTATTTGACCAAACCCTTCGATCCGAAAGAGCTCGCGGCGCGGGTGCGCGCTCTGCTCCGGCGCGCCAACGAATACCAAGCCCCGGCTCCCACCGCCCATCCCACACGGGTCGGCGATTTGGAAATCGACCAGGACCGGCGCGACGCGCTGGTGGCAGGCAAACCGGCAGGCTTGACCAACCGGGAGTTTGAGCTGCTGGTCTTCTTGATGAAACATGCAAACAAAGCCTTAGAGCGCGACTGGGTTTTTGAACAGGTTTGGGGCTTTGACAGCGAGTTCAGCAGCAACAGTCTGGATGTGTATGTCTATCGCCTGCGCAAAAAAATTGAACAAGACCCCTATAACCCTCGCTACCTGATTACCCTGCGCGGGTACGGCTATAAGTTCCAATCGGACTAACATGAAACCACTCTACTTAGATCATGCCGCCACCACGCCGCTGGACCCCCAAGTCCGGGAAGCGATGATGCCCTTTTTGGATCCGACCTATGGGAATCCCTCCAGCCTTCACCGGTGGGGCAGAGAGGCGCGTCTTGCGCTCGATGCCGCGCGCGAAACAACGGCTGCCGCTTTGAATTGTGATCCGGCAGAAATTTGCTTTACCTCTGGCGGCACCGAATCGTGCAATTTAGCGATTATGGGCGCAGCCTTAGAAGCGCGAGGCAAGCGAACACGCTTGCTCGTCTCCTGTATAGAGCATCATTGCGTGTTGCATGCGGCGGAATGGCTTGAGCCTTCCGGATTTTTGGTAGAAACCTTGCCCGTCGATGCGGAAGGCGTGGTCGATTTGGATGCGTTCCGGGGCGCGCTCAACGAAGAGGTTCTGCTGGTCTCGGTGATGCATGGAAACAACGAAATCGGCTCTTTGCAGCCTGTGGAAACCATCGCTGCGTTGTGCCGGGAACATGGCGCGTTGTTTCATACCGACGCCGTACAAACCTTCAGCAGTCTGCCCGTTGATGTCGAGCAGATCGGCTGTGACCTGCTCAGCATCTCTGCGCATAAACTGTATGGTCCCAAAGCGGTCGGCGCGCTTTATACGCGGGCAGGCGTCAAAATCAAGCCGTTGATGGTCGGTGGCGGACAGGAACGCGACCGACGCGCCGGTACGGAGAATGTGGCAGGGATTGTGGGCTTCGCGAAGGCGATCCAAGTCGCGATGGATCAGCGCGAAAATGAGAGCCAGCGATTGAGGGAACTGAGGGACGATCTGATTGACCAAGTATTGAGCCAGATTCCAGACAGCCGCTTGAACGGTTCCCGCGAAAATCGCTTGCCCAACAACGCGCATTTCTGTTTTGAGGACGCGCCTGCCGACAGCCTGCTGATCGCGTTGGACCGAGCGGGGATTGCTGCCAGCAGCGGCGCGGCGTGCAGCGCGGGTTCGCTGGAGCCGTCGCATGTGCTGTTGGCGATTGGCTTGAGCGAGGGGCAGGCACAAACCGGGATTCGACTCACCTTGGGACGCTCCAGCGACCAAGCCTGCCTCCAGAGCGCGGTCGAAATTCTGCGCGAGCAAGTGGCGCGTATCCGGGCTACTCGTTCACCCGCGCGCCCCACAACAGCCGGTTCCTGAGTTTCTCTAAGAAATCGCCTTCGTTGAAAACCAGCAGCCGCGTTTTATAGGGTGATTGGGTTATCTCCACCACCTGACCGGGCGCAACAACCCGGTGGCGGTTGCCGTCTGCCGTCAACAACGCTTCTTGGCGGTCTATTGCGCTGCCCACATCTTCATTGGGATGTGGCTCAATCGTGATAGAAACCGTCGCGCTGGGGGGCAGCACCAAAGGACGCGCGCCGAGGGTATGGGGCGAAATCGCTGCCAAAATCATCGCTTGAACTTCGGGATGCATTACCGGCGCGCCTGTCGATAGCGCGTAACCAGTGGAGCCTGTCGAGGTGGAGACGAGCGTGCCATCCGCAGGATAGGAGGTCAATTCGCGCCCGTTGATTCGAATGCCGAAGGTCAACATCGGAGCCGTTGGCGCGCGCAGCATCGCGATTTCGTTCAAACCGTAGATCGCGTTCGGCTCATGGTCTACCCGCGCTTGGATCATCAGACGCTCCTGAATCTGACATTCGCCTTGAAACCAGCTTTGCAGCGCGCTCTGTAGGTTTTCGGGGCGAATCTGCGCAATAAAACCAAACCGCCCCAAGTGCGCGCCCAGCACCGGAATATTGGCAGGCGCAGCCAGCCACGCGCCCGTCAGAAGGGTTCCATCGCCACCCAAACAAACCACCAAGTCAGGCGTGGGGGAAGGCAGCGACTCCCATCGCGCTGCCTCTTGCTGATCCACCAGAGAAACGGGGCAGTTATGGGATTCCAGCCAATGACGCGCCTGTTCCGCCGCCTGCGCGGCGGAAGGCTTTCCCGCATGGTAAATGATCAGAACTCGCTTCACTTCTCTAACCGGGCGAGATTCGTTTTGGCATCCTGAAAACCGGGGTCCAATTTCAGGGCGAGACGATACATCGTTTTCGCTTGATCCAGTTGGTTCTTGCGCTCATAGACCACACCCAGATTGTTATGGGCGGACGCGGAGCGAGGATTGATGGCAATCGCGCGCTGGAACGCCTTGATCGCTTCATCCAGGCGGTCGGTTCTTTCCAGCACCAGACCCAAATTGTTCCAAGCCGCTTCCGATTGCGGATTGCGCGCAATCACGGCTCGATACTCGCGTTCCGCCGCTTTGAAGTCGCGTTTGCGATAGTAGATGTCCGCCAGCGCAAGACGCGCTTCATTCAATTTGGGGTTTTCTGCAAGCGCTTGCCGGTACAGGTTGATGGCATCCTCCCATTGATCGGTCTGGGAGTAGAGAGCGGCGAGATTGACCTTCGCGCTGGTCTGCTTGGGGTCATGTTGCAGCGACATTTCAAGGGTCGCTTTCGCCTCGTCAAACTTGTTCTGCTTCATTTGCACATAGCCCAGTTGCGCTAACGCGCCCGCATCGTTGGGTTTCAGGCTGATCACTCGTTCGAAGGCGGTAGACGCCGCTCCCCAATTGCCTTGCGCCACTTGCAGCACGCCCAAGTTGTAATGGAGATCAGTCGCGTCGGAGTTCTTATCGATTGCCGTTTGCAGCACGCTGATCGCCTTCCCGCGGTTCTTCAAGTTCACATAACACTCCGCCAATTTCAACCAGGCATTGACATCGTTAGGCATCTTCGGCATCAGCTTTTCCAACAGTTGCGCGCCCTCTTTATACTCTCGCAATTGGATTAACCCCAGCGCGTAATTCAGCCGGAAAGTATCATTCGTGGGCGCAAGGCGCACGGCTTCTTTGTACTGCTCCACCGCTTGCCTCATCGCGCCTTTCTGTTGGTAAGCGTATCCCAAGTTGTTGCGCGTATAAGCGTCTGAAGGACGCAGTTGGATTGATTTGCGGTACTGGCTAATCGCCTGGTCATACCGTTTCTGCTTCATGTAAACGTTGCCAAGATTGTAGTAGGCATCGGCAAAGCCGGGTTTTATCGCGATCACGCGGCGGTACGCTGCTTCGGCTCGGTTCATGTCATTCGAGTGCAGGTAGGCGTTGCCCAGGTTGTTCAAGGTTTCCGCGTTATCGGGCGAGAGTTTGGCGGCTTGCTCCAAAACGGGAACTGCGTCTTTGGCGCGCCCTGCCTGCAGGTAAAGAAAGCCCAGCCAGTTCGCTGCCGATTTGTTGTCTTGATCGTTTTTGTAAATAGTCTCTAAAATGTCTATAGCTTCCGTGACTTTTCCCTGTTTATAGAGGTCCACAGCCTGTTTAACGCTGCCCGGATTCTCTTGAGCGAGCGGCGCGATAAGCAAACCAAGCGCCAGCGCGATTGCAGTCCAGATTCTCATAAGTCCCTCCTACAAATTACTATTTTACCTGTTTCGCTGCCATTCTATCAGACTCGCCTCCACCCCCCAACGTTCCGACAGTCGTTCGAGTTGAATAAGCGAGGCTCCACGTCCAAAGGGCAGCGACTGTAAAATCGGAACGCCATTCACCCATTCGGGAGGGCAAATGGGCGTGTGGGAATGTCCCCCCAAGATTAAATCGATAGCGGGGTATCTCTCTGCCAGTTCCCGGTCTTTTCGCGCGCCGATATGGGTCAAAGCAATCAGCAAATCGACCTGTGGGCGCAAGGTGTCAATCACCTCCCGCGCAGATTCTAAAGGCGAGTCAAATAGGTACGCGCTGATGATGGCAGATTTCATGCGGGGCGTGATCATGGGAACGGTCAACCCAAACACGCCGACCCTGCAGCCTGAATGCGATAAGATCACGGAGGGAACAGCAGGAAAGTAGGTTTTAGCAGATTTGGCGCGCAGGTTGGCGCATAACAGAGGAAACGACGATTCGCCCACTTTTGCGCGAAAAGCTGCCGGGTTAAAATGGAATTCGCGATTGCCCAAGGTCATGGCGGCATAGCCCGCAGCCTGCATATGCTTCCAAGCTGGCTCTGGACGGACCGGAATGGCGATATTTCCGCATTTCACCGCATCGCCCGAATCGAGAAGCAATGCCCCATGCGTTTCGCGCAGCGATTTCAGTTCTTGAGCCAGCGCGTTGTCCCACTTTCCATGCGTGTCGTTGGTGTGCAGGAGCGAAACGTGCATAGGCAGCGATAGACCGCGTTTTACAACTGCAACTCGCCAAAGCGGTCGGCAGTGGTGTCAAACCGCTTGAGCAGCGCCTTGTATGCCTCATCCAGACGCGCTTTGATTTTCTCTGCTTTGGCGCGCTCTTCTGATTCCTCTGGGAAACGCATCGGATCGCATTTTTGGATTAAGTCCATATAGGTTCGGCGGACGATGGCGAACTCAGTGCCTTCTTCTAATCCCAGCGCCTTGTAATGCGCGCCGATTTCGGTCAGTGGCTCAGCAGGCTTGGAAGGTGAAGCGGACGCGGGCGGCGCGCTGGCAGGGGGCGCGCTTTGTCCCGGTCGGTTCCGGGGGGTTGACGGCGACATCGCATCTCGAAACTCGGTTTCGGCGTCCACGCGCGCCTGGCTCTGTTCCTCAATGGTTCGCTCGATATCCTCCAACCGTTTGGATATCTGGTCTAATGCGCCGCGCGTGATTCGAGTGACTTTCTTACCAATAGACATCGTTAGAAACTCCTTGCTATTCCTTATTTCGAAACCTGTTTCGGTTCCCCTTGCTTGCAGGGGGAACCCTAAGGAGGGGGTTACAAACAAACCCTCACAATCGCCAATCGACAGTAAAAGCAAGCGTCTGAATCCGTTGATTCTGCCCCCTGAGCGCGATGCCTGCGCGTATGTCTGGCGCCAGCGACTGGCTAAGCCCCAATCGCCAGGTCCACTTTTCCGTCACTGTTTGATAAACGATTCCTAATTCTGGCGAACCGGGCATGTTAAAATTCGTTCGCGCGCCGAACCAATGGGTATCAGGCGCAGAAACATCCCCCGAATAGATCCATTCCAACAGCACCTTCGCTTTATCCAAATCGAGCCTGTAATCGGCTCCATACAAAATGTTGTAGCCCCGCCGGTCTAAGTTCGTCTCCGGCAGACGCCAAGCGGTAAATGCGCTGGAGTAGATGCCAAAATGGCGTCCGACTCCCACCGATACCCCCGCAGTTTCGCCGCCCACTCGAACCAAGAGACCCTGCTGGCGTTCTTTGCCATTCATCAAATAAGCCACCCGCATGGGCAGGTTTCCTATGGCGGACTGGGTCGGCGACTGCACCGCCACCACGCTCTCATTCAGCAGCCAGCCTGAACCGAACGGCGCGTAGAATCGCCCAATGCGCCATCCGCCTACCTTTTCCACATACAGCTCGTCTATCAGGCTGGTATCCAAGTCGCCCGGAATACGCTCAAAACGCTGCGCGACATAGGTCGAGTAACCGCTGTCAAAATAGAACCGCAAACTGGCAATGGATCGTTCCGCGGTGTCGGTGAACCACCGGGTTTTGACATCGTCTTCTTCAAAGCGCGTTTGCGGCGTCAACCGGATATTAAAGAAGACGGTGGGGGGCTGCGCATAGGACAAGCAGACAATCCCCCACAGGACAAACAACCCACTGAGAACCGCTTTCACGCTTTGGATGTATCGCCTTCGCTGTTGCCCAGTTTGCGCTCCAGTTCCTCGATCTCTTTCAGCACATCGCTTTCTGGCACGCTGCTCGCGTTGCCAGCCTGAACCGTTTGGGTTGTTTCGGTTTCGGTCGCGCTGACTGTATCCGACCGCATCCCCAGCCTGCGCTCCAGTGCTGCCAACTCTTCTTCCGCTTCGTGGTCGATTTGGGTATCTTGCAACGCTGCCACGCGCCCCTGCAGACTTTGAGCCGCCATTTCTTGGCGCGCTGAGGCTTCGGCTTCGGCTTTCTGAATCCGCTGGCTGGCGGCTTCCCAATTGGAATCGACATTTTCTAAAGACATGCCGTCCAGCGCTTTGTTGATCGCCGTTTGAATTTGCGACTGTTTCCAGCGCGCTTTCATCGCCAAGGCTTGCGCAGTCTTCACGCGCACCTCTTCTTCCTGGCGACGCAACGCGGTTTTGATTGCCTCCACCGTTTGTTTTGTTTGTTCCAACGAGGCTTGGAGGCTTTCCAGCGCAGTTTCTTGCGCCTTTTTCTCACGCACCAGTTGCAACGCCAGTTCCCGGTTGCCTTGTTTCAGCGCGAGTTCCGCCTTTTTCTCCAAGTCCTTCACGATTTTGGTGATTTTATCCACTTCCGCTTCCAGAAGATTCTTCTGGGTGATGGCTTGGATCGCCCGCTCGCGATTCTTTGCATGTGTCTCTTGCATTTCGCGGCGCGCTTGCTCCAACAACACTTCCGGATTCTCCAAATCTTCCACTTTGCCTGTGACCCAGGCGACGATGTAACGCCATAAACGCCCTAACGCTTTGAACATAGATTCTCTTCCCCTTCTCTGAGGCTCCTACCGCAAGCCTCCTCCTTCTGCTGCCTTCTGTCCCCCGACAAAAATGGCAGCGCGTTTTTTATGCCTATAAATTATCGCACAAAATGGGCTGAGAAGTCAAATAATTTAGAGGCTGATGGGAAAAATCTCTCTATTGTTCCCTTGAATCTGGAACATAGCGCTTTATTCTTCTAAGTTTTCGAGTATTTGGCGAATTGCTTCTTGAAGCGGAATGACATCTTCTTGAATAGTCTTCCAAACAATATCCACATCGATATCGTGGTATCCATGCGCCAAAATATCACGCATACCGGCGATGTCTTTCCAAGGCACTTGCGGGTACTTTCTACGGGCTGTGTGAGGTTTCCGCTTTACAGCCTCCCCGACAATCTCTAAAGCGCGCACGGTTGCCATTAGACGCATGTCATCGCGCTCTAACTCTTCCGCAGAAGAGACAGAGGAAGTGAACCGCTGCGTCTTTTCTGCATACTCCAAGACATCGTTCAGGTGATCTCGTATAGCGCGTGTTGCCCGACTCATACAGGAACGGCTTCCTCCAAAATAAACTTGCCGATGTGGGGTTTGAGAGAGCTTTTCAGCACTAAATCTACGCGCTTCCCTAATAATTGGGAAAGCTCTCGTTGGAGTCTCGCTATATCCAGAAGCGAAGGAACTTCATCGAATTCCACCAACACATCGATATCACTGCGACTACGCTGTTCCCCACGAACATAAGAACCGAACAGCCAAAGCGCGTGTACTTTGTAGCGCATTTGCAAATCGGGCAAATTCTCTCCCAACACCTTTCGTATCTCGTTAAGGTTCGGTTTCAAAGTTGTTGGCAAGGGGCGATCTTTTGTTGAAGGTCTCACTTCTCTATTTTACCTCAGATTAAACCGTTCTAATTTGCCCCTGAAAAGAGATGGTTTTGCAGAAAACGGTATAATTTTCTTGTGCAAACGCTTTTCCATCTCGTTCAACAGGCAAGAAACGCTCGAAACGCGCAAGAACGACGCGCTCTATCCGAACGAGTCGCGATGCTAACGCGATCAACTTCTTGCCCGTTGACCCACAATAAACAGGTTCTATTTTTAGCGATTCATGACACCGCTAAGTCCATCTCTGCCGCTGGCGAATGGACCGATTGGCAGCCTTCGGCGGTTTTGGAACGGTTGCCTGACACCTCGCTTTGGACCGGTCTTCTGGAGTTCCCCATCGATGCGCGTTTGGAATACAAGTTAGTGATCGATGGACAATGGGTTCTGGACCCGCTCAATCCGAACAAAGTCGATAATGGCGTGGGAGGCGAAAACTCATGGTTCGGCATGCCGCGTTATCGCGAAACGCCGGTTCCCCAAGACCCGAAGGCTCCTAAAGGAACCCTTGAGCAGTTAGCCTGGCAGCCCAAAGGTTTTCATGCCCGAACGATCTCCGTTTATCAACCCGCGCGCAAAAGCAGCCGCATGCCGGTTCTTTATTTTCACGATGGCACGGACTATCTTAATCGCGTTGGCGTCGCAAGACTCTTTGATACCTTGATTCATCAACGCAAAATCGAACCCTTGGTCGCCGTCTTCTCGCCCCCGATTGACCGTATGGCAGAATACCTGCGTCAACGCCAAGCCTATCTGGAACAGTTCGCGAACGATTTAACCGTAAAAATTTCCGAACGCTATGCGGTTTCCGTCCACCCCCACTCGACGGGCAGCGCAGGCGCGAGTTTAGGGGGCTTTGTCTCGCTGCTGCTGGCGTTAGACTATCCTGAACGATTTGGGCATGTCCTCTCACAATCGGGCGCGTTTCAGGTCGATGCGCAAAGTGTGCTGCCTCGTTTGAAGCCTCTGCCGGGCAAGGGGCGGTTCTGGTTCGATTATGGAACGTATGAATCGAGCCTGACCGAAATCAACGACCGGGTTCAAACTATGTTGAAAGGAGAACGCCGCGCCAAGTTCAAAAAGCAGAATCAAGGGCATAATTGGAGCGCGTGGAAACAGCGGCTGCCTGAAGCGATCCAATGGCTGAAACTTAAATCTGAGGGGGATTCATGAAAGCGGATGTCTTAGTGATTGGGGGCGGGGTCATTGGCGCGAGCGCGGCATACCATTTGAGTCAAGCGGGCTTGAAAACGCGCCTGCTGGAACGCAACGAACCGTTTCAAGGCAGCACGACACGCGCAACGGGCGGGTTCCGAGCGCAATTCAGCACCCCGATCAATGTCCAACTGTCGCTGCTCTCACGCGAAAAGTTGCTGCGGTTCCAAGAAGAGACCGGCATCGACCCTTGTTATCAACCGAACGGCTACTTGTTTTGCGCGCGCAACGAGTCACAATTGCAAATCTTGCGAGATGCGCTGCGAGTTCAACATCAAGCCGGTTTAACGGAATCGCATGAAGTCAGCTTTGAAGAGATGAAACGATTAAACCCTGCGCTTTTCACAGATGATCTTGTGGGGGGAACCTTCTGCCCCACGGATGGTTTTATGGTCCCGATGAATCTGCGGGAAGGCTATCTTCAGGCGGCGCAGAGATTGGGAGCCATCATCGAGTATGGCATTGGCGAGTTGCGCGTTGTGACCGAGCATGGGCGCGTCAAGGGTGTTCAGACCGTGCAAGGCGAAACGATAGACTGTCCTCGGGTTGTGAATGCAGCAGGCGCGTGGGCAGGCGTCTTGGCGCGCGCGGCAGGCGTTGATCTGCCAGTGGAGCCGCTCAAACGGCATGTGGCTGTGACCCAGCCCACGCCGAACATCCCGCCTCTAATGCCCATGACTATCGACGTCGAGGATGGTTTTCACTTGCGCCCTTATCAAGGCAGAGCGCGCCTGCTGATGCCGCTTGATCTGTCCGTTCATGACCCCTTTGATGACAGTTTTGATGAACGCTGGCTGAAGGCGATACTGCCCAAAGCGTGCCATCGGATTCCTATTCTGAGCAATGTCGATATCGACCGCGCCGCTTGTTGGGCAGGATTGTACGAGATGTCGCCCGATAAACATGCGATCTTGGGCGAAGCAAAAGAATTGAGCGGGTTTTACTTTGTGAACGGCTCTTCAGGACACGGGGTGATGCACTCGCCCGCCTTGGGGCAACTGATCGCGGAAATCGTCACGCATGGCAACGCGAAAATCATCGATACCTTCGCGTTAAGACCTGAAAGATTTATCGAGCAGGATTTCAATCCCGAACAAGGAATATTATAAACCGGGTGTGTGTAAGAAAGGCGCGTGGAGTTCGTTTCGCCTAAAAGACGAAAGAATCGCGCGCGCTGTTCCAAGGTGTCAACGGAACCTCTGCTTCGTTCTATGTGTCACTGTATACACACATTCAAACCCGTGAAAGGATAGAGAGATGTGCTATAATCTATGAATTCACCTGTGAGCAGTCCGAAGCAACGCTCTTATCTATCATATACGAAAATCTATATCTTCGGAGTAATGCACTGACATGGGCGACCCTAATAGTTTAGTACTACAAGCGACACAGCTAAAGAACGATGGGCGGTATGACGAAGCGGAAGAAATTCTAAAGCGCGCCCTGACGTTAAGCCCGCGCGATCCGGAAGCGCATCGCGTGTTAGGGCTTGTTTACTGCTTCACAGGCATGTTTGACGAGTCGATTCAAGAGTTAGAAACGGCAGTGAATCTTAGCCCTGATAACCTGACGGCTCGCGTGGACCTGGCATTGACCTATTCGATGCTGGGCATGGCGCCGGAAGCGAAAGCGCAGCTGCAGGAAGTCCTGAAAATGGACCCCTCCAATGAAGCCGCGCAGCGTCACATCATCTATTTTGACGATGAAGAATAGACCCGCGTCTATTCGCCTCCTTGTTGGCTTTTGCGCTCTCTTGAGCCTTCTGCTCACTTGGAAAGCAACCATTGCCGGAGAGGTCTACGCGCCTGCCCGGCTTTTGCTTTCTTTCCACCCTTGGAACCAGATATCCACCTCTCAAGAGGACCACTTACCTTGGGATGTGCTTTGGTGGGATGGCGCGGCACAGTTCTACCCCTGGCGGGAAGTCACCAACCGCCTGTGGCGCTCAGGCGAAATCCCTTTGTGGAACCCTTACGCTCTCTCTGGCACGCCTTTGCTTGCAAACAGCCAATCCGCGCCTTTTTACCCGGTTCACTTGTTGACCTTCTGGATATCCACTCCGCGTTTGATGGGTTGGTTGGCGTGGTTCCACCTGTTCTGGGCAGGCTTGGGCATGGCGCTCTGGCTAAGGCGGTTGGGACTGGGCGCGCCTGCCTGCTTGCTGGGCGCGGGCGTCTGGAGCCTCAGCGCGTTTTTCACCAGTTGGCTGGCATTGACTTCCGTTCCCGCGACTTTGTCTTGGTTTGGCTGGGCGATGCTGGGAGCCTCGCTCTGCGCCTCCAATCCGAAACGGCTCTACGCCCTTGCGCTGCCACTGGGCTGTATGATTTTAGCGGGACACCTGCAATTCGCGCTCTACGGTTGGATGTTGGCGGGAGCCTATTGGTTCTTGCAAGCCGTCCGCAAAGATCAAGAAAATCCCAGTGTTCCTTTTTCTCGATTGACCAGCGGCTTAAGCGCGTTCTTTTTTGCTTTTTTGTTATCCGCGATCCAACTGCTGCCTGCGTTAGAACTCTCCAGTTTGAGCCACCGGGCGAATGTCGCGTCCGAAGCGGGCTATGAAGCTTATCTGCGTAACGCGCTGCCCCCGCTGCACCTGCTCACGCTCTTTTTCCCGGACGCTTTTGGCAATCCACGCGCAGGCAACTATTGGGGCGCGGGACATTATGCGGAATTTGCTCTCTATGTCGGGTTGGCAGCGCTGTTTTGGGCAGTGATGGTAGGCGGTCGGATGCGCAAAATAGATCTCTATTTCTGGCTGGGCATTTGGGGAATTGGGATGTTGCTTGCGCTGGGTACGCCCCTGAACCGGCTGCTCTATTTCTATCTTCCTGGCTTCAGCGGAGCAGGGTCGCCTGCCCGCGTGCTGTGCCTTTGCGCGTTCGCTTTAGCGGTTTTGTGCGCTTACGGATTCGACCGTTTTTGGAACGCGCTCAAACCGGAGGAATCTACTGGCAACCAAGAGCCAAGCCCCAACCGCCTGTTGACCAAAGCGATGATCGGATGGAGCGCAGCATGCTTGCTGTGTGTTTTGATCGGCTACGCGCTCTTACCTGCTCAAATTCCCGCTCAGCAGTTGACCAGCAGCCTGCTCAGTCAATGGAAAGGGCTGCTTCTTTTAGGGCTGTTGCTGGGCGTCTGTTTCTTGAGCTTACGGCAGGCGGTGAGTCCGGCGTTGACTCTGAGTCTGATGATCGTATTGTCGTTGTTGATACCGTTCACGCAAGCCTTCCTTTACAACCCTACGACCCCTGCCGAACTCGCCTATCCTTCGACTCCCGAGATTCAAAAAGCCCCCCGCCAAAGCGACGACGGATTTCCTGCGCGTATCGCTGCCTTAAACACTCGATGGAGCCTCTACGAAACGCCGAACGCCACGCTGCCCCCCAATACGCCTGCAGTATATGGCTTGTATGATGTCGCAGGCTACGACTCGCTTGCGCCCCGGCATTACAAACGCTTTTTAGATTGGATCAATGGGGGCGACAGCGCGCCCTTAGAAAACGGGAATATGTTCTTTGTCAAGGCAGCAGACCCGCGCCTGCAGTGGCTGCGATCAAGCGCGATTCTCACGGCGGAGGGTTGGCAGCCGATTCCAGACATCGCGGGGGAACCAAACTATCTGGGCGCGGCAGAACTGGTGGAGAATGACGAGCAGATGTATGAACGTTTGCAAGAGGCATGGCAATCTGGCAAAGTCTTGTTGTTAAAATCAGAGGCGGAGCAGGCGATGAATGAATACGGCTCAGTGAGCGATGCCCCTGTGGGCGCGACGATCCGCGCTGAGGCGTATCGCGCGCGTTCGTTGACGATGCGGGTTTCTAATCCTGCCTCTGAAACGGCATGGCTGCTCTTATCCGAAACGTGGTATCCCGGCTGGAAAGCGGAAATTGGGGATAAATCGGTGCCGGTGCTTCGAGCGAATGGCGCGTTCCGCGCGCTGCCGGTGCCGCCGGGCGATCATACGATACGTATGCATTTTATGCCTGAGTCATTTCAGCGGGGAAGTTGGGCGACTCTCTTTGCGTTGGTGTTTCTTCTCTTCTTCATGCGCGCCTTTTCAGACAAGCGTTCCACCCTCTGACCCTGCCAATTCTCCCTGCGGACGCCGTTCCCTTTTGTGGAATAAGCAGCGTGGGGGAACAAACAATGAGCCATCAGACCTATGCGAAAACAACTGGAATCCTACCACGATTATGGGCTGTGACCGTTTTGAGCTGCGCGCTTCCAATAATCAGTATAGCGCAAACTTATAGCGGTACTTCGGACAGCGCCGCGCCCGCTGTTTCCGGCATAAACACCGGCACAGGACCTGCAGGTTTGTTCTTGGTGAACAACGCTTCCAGCCCCGCTAATGCGCTGCTGGGACGCACCTCCGGTTCAGGCGCAGCCATTTTGGGACACTCGCTCGCGACCACTGGTAATACCATGGGCGTTTACGGAATCACTTCCAGCCCAACCGGGTCCGGTCTCTATGGCTACGCGGCATCCTCTGTGGGACGAAGCTTTGGCGTCTCAGGCTGGAGCAACAGCTCCTCAGGCGTCGGGGTCTATGGCTTGACTGCCTCCACGCTTGGAACCACCTACGGAGTTTGGGGCGAGTCTCGAAGCACCAGCGGAATTGGTATTTATGGAATCGCGAGTTCTCCTACCGGTTTCACGGCAGGCATCTATGGCTATAATGTCAGCGCGAACGGCAGAGCGCTGGTAGGCTGGTCATCTTCCACCGTGGGTTCCACTTACGGCATTTGGTCATGGAACGACAGTTCCAGCGGATACGGCATCTACGCCATGGCAGCCAGTACGACGGGGACAAACTTCGGGGTCTATGCGCAGTCTAACTCCACAGCGGGTTATGCCGGTTACTTCGTAGGCGGGCGCAACTTCTTTTCTGGGAATGTGGGGATTGGCGTGCGCGAACCGAGCGTTGCCTTAGAGGTGGCAGGACGAACCCGCACGATGAGTTTCCAGTTGGGTAATTCTGCGACTGCTGGTCACGTTTTGACGACCGACGCCAATGGGGTCGGCACTTGGCAGGCGTTGCCCTCCATCGATAACAATGTGGGAGGAGACCTCAGCGGCACGATTTCGAACGCCAGTGTCAACGCGATACGTGGTAGAACGGTCAGTACCACTGCGCCCGCCAACAATCAAATCTTGAAATGGAACGGTTCCAACTGGGTGCCCGCGGCGGACTCGCTGACGCTGCCCTACAGCAGCAATAGCAGTTCTTCCGGCGCGCTCTTGCAAATCACCGGCACAAACGCTGCCAACGCAAACGCCATGATCCTCGGCTCGACCAACAGTTCCGCCTCGACCGCAACCGGCGTTCAAGGCGCGATCACAGCCGTTTCGCCCGGTGCATCAGCGGCAGGCGTGCGGGGACAAATCGATGGCACAACGAATCAGGGCGCCGGCGTTTACGGGTCTCATGCAGGCAGTGGAGTCGGGGTACTGGGTTTCTCTACGGGCGGTTCTGGAGTGAAAGGTTCCACCTCTGCAACCACGGGATTCACCTATGGCGGCTTTTTCCAAAGCGCGAGCAACGCAGGCACAGGCGTCTCTGGATTGGTCACCGCTACACATGGTGAAACCTATGGCGGTTATTTCCAAAGCAACAGCCCCAGCGGCACGGGAGTCTATGGTTTGGCGAATAGCACCACCGGCTTCAATTACGGGATTTGGGGCGAAACCGATAGCCCGGACGGCGTCGCGGTTCGCGGCAAAGTGACCTCCAATGTGGGAACGCCCTACGCGGTCTGGGGCGAAGTGCCGAGCGGCGGTTCCGGTTATGCCGGTTATTTCGACGGTCGGGTCCATGTGAATGGCAACTTATCGAAAAGCTCAGGTTCCTTCAAAATCGATCACCCGTTAGACCCCGCCAATAAATATCTTTATCATTCCTTTGTTGAATCGCCCGATATGATGAATATCTACAACGGCAATGTCGTCACCGACGCGCAAGGACGCGCCACGATCCAATTGCCTGAATGGTTTGATGCGTTAAACAAAGATTTTCGTTACCAACTCACCCCGATCGGACAATTTGCTCAGGTCATTGTGGAGCAAGAGATCAAAAACAACCGGTTTGTGATTCGAACCGATAAGCCCAAAGTGAAAGTCAGCTGGCAGATCACTGGGATTCGGAACGACGCCTACGCGCGAAATTATCGCCTGCCAGTGGAAGAAGTCAAGCCGCCCAGCGAGCGCGGAACCTACCTGCACCCTGAACTGTTCGGAATGCCAGACCACTTAACGCCTGCGCGCGCAAAAAGTATGAACCGCATGATGGGAAGGTGAATAAGAAGACATTTCAAAATTCTAACAGCAGATGCTTCGGCTACGCTCGGCATGACATAATTGGCGAAATCGGTTCCCCTTGTGCGCAGGGGGAACCCAACGGAAGGGGTATTCTTTTCCCGCGTTCGCTGATTAGACAAGCCACTGAGAATCTGACCCATGTTCTATTGAGCCGAAGGTTTCGGGAAGGTCACAATCGCGCAGATTTTCCCGTCCAGGTTCTCCAGAGTGAATCGCCCGCGCAGGCTTCCACGCGCTAAGTTATCGATAATCTTCAACCCCAAGCTGTTGCTCTTCGTGGCATCGAACCCTTCCGGCAGCAGCGCGCCATCGTTCACTGCCCGAATCGTGACCTGCCCTTCTTCTTCCGTCACCTGCACCTCGATACTGCCTTTTTCCAAATGGCTAAACCCATGCTCCACCGCGTTCTGAATTAACTCATTCAAGATCAATGCGACCGACGTCGCTTGCTGTAGAGGCAGCAAGACATCGGTTCCATCCACACGAGTTTGAATATACTTACCGGGAGGCACCAACGCTTGTTGGATGTTATGCATGATGCTGGATGCGATCTTGCGGGTACTGACCATATCCAAATCTTCGCGCGACAGCAATTCATGCACCTGCGCAATCGCCAAGATTCGGTTGAGGCTGTCTTGAATCACTTCCTCCACCGTGCCATACTTCGCGTAATGCATCTGCAATCTGAGCAAACTGGCGATCTGTTGCAAATTGTTCTTCACCCGGTGGTGCATCTCTTGAAGGATCGCGCTGCGAACCATCAGTTTGGCATGCTCAATCGCCAATGCCGCTTGGTTGGCGACCGCTTCCAACGTTTCTAACTCTTCATCGCTGAAGAAGTGCGGTCGCTCGGTGTAGCAGCTCAACACGCCAATCGCCTTTTCTTTGATTCGCAATGGCACACAAGCCATCGAGGTTAAACCTTCTTTCTGCGCAATGTCAGGGAAACGGTAGTCGGGATGCTCCTTCACATCGCGGATCACCTTCACGCGGTTCTGCTCCACGACCTGACCGGCAACACTTTCGCCGATCTTAATGGGCGGTTTCTGCCGGTACTCGTTGCTTTCCGCCTGGGTCGCTTTCAGGGTCAGCTCGCCGCGCTCTTCGTCCAGCAGCATCACCGTGACGATTCGATAGCCCAGCGTTTGCGCGGTCATGTTGACCAGCAGCTGCAGAATCTCCTCCAGATAAAGGTTGGAGGTGATGGTGCGGCTGATTTCAGAAAGCGCGGTGATTTGGCTGGCTTGACGTTCCAAACGCTCCACCCGCTTCAAGTGGTCCAACGCGCCCGCCAACTGATTTGCGATTCCCGACAATAGGTGGACTTGGTGTTTGTCGTATTGTTGCGGCTTGCGGGTTCTAACCGTGATGACGCCGACCACCTCATTATGAACCACCAGCGGAACCGCCAGCATACTCTCATAAATCTCTTCGTTCAACTCTGGCACCGGCTTGAACCTATGATCGCTGTAAGCCGCTTTGGGAACCGCCACATACCGCCGTTCGCGCGCCACCCAGCCGGTAATCCCTTCCCCTTTGGCGAGTTTCAATTTGTTGACATGCTGACTGTCCTCGCCCGTCGCTGCGCGCAGAACCAGTTCTTCCCGGTCTTCTGTGAAAAGGAACACATAGCAGACCTCCGTGTTCGTGATCCGCATGGCGATGTCCGCAATCGATTGCAGCATATCTTCCGACGCGAACGCCGACCCAGTGGCTTCTCCGATCTTCCGAAGCGCCTCCAATTCCGCGTCTTTGTCGCCCATTTGATTTTGCAGGTTCTGGATGAGGGCGCGCGCTTCTTTCAGTTCCCGCTCTTTCGACTCTAATTCATCCAAGAGCCTTTTGGGGTCGCTAATATCGACACGGCGTCGCTTAAGCCAACGCTTGGGAGAACGCAATTTGATCAAAGGGCGCATAGATAAATGATACCTAACCTTGCAGGTCGCCCCGCTTGAGGTCGCAATAAAGCAGCGTTCCCGCCAAAGCAGCGATGGGCGGCGCGATTAACCAGGCGCAAGGAATCGCATAAAGCAACAGCAGCCCTGCCGCTAACCCAGAAGAAACGGTGGAACGCGAACGCATGAACATCAGCTTATCTCGAAGGGTGTAATGACGCCGGTCCAGAGGATAACTCAAAGCGTCCAAGGTGAGAAACAGACCGCCTGCCAGCAATCCCAACACACTTGAAATGAAAGACCCCAGCACAGGAACTACGTTCAACAACAGTAAAACCACCATACAGAGCGCGGCAATCCCCCAACGACGCAACGACTCCCAAAGGGCATGGCGCGCGCTTTGCCAGAAACTCATGGACTCTGCCATGTGTTGTGGTTCCCGCCGGAAAGCCTCCCGTTCTACGCGCTCTCCCATCCGATCATAGAAAGGCGCGCCCATAATGCCCGCTAAAATAAAGAACAGCAATCCGCCCAGAACCAAGAACAACAGCCCCAATCCCAACGCGACGAGCGCAGCGCTCCAGCCCTCTCGCGAGGAAACCATAGGCACAAAGTAACGCTGGTAGCCCACCCCATAGATCAGCAGGATGATGCCCAAGTTGAACAAGATGGGGAGCGCGAGATAATGCCACAACTCCGGCTTTCGCAGCAAGAAGGCGAGCGCTTTGAAAGGCATGGTAAATCCCGACCAGAATCGATTGGACACGCGGGAATTTTACCTGAAATCACAAGCAGGAGGCGCATGCGCTTTGCAAGAGGCGTCGATAGGCAATCGATGGAGAAGCCAAGCTTTTACTGGCGGAACGCTCGTAGACGCTCTCCTTTCAAACGTGTCGCCAAACTCATGATTGCAGCACGACGCCTCAGAAGCGGGGATCGGGCTGACCCCTTGCCACTGAGTATCAACAGCAACTTTCGTGCCAAAACAATTAGCAGGTATTAAAATCTGCTTTCAAATCGCCGTTTTTCTGCTATTCCACCCGAAAACGAACGCTTCCCAACCGGAGCGTGTCCCCTGCGTTTAAGGCTTGGCGCGAGACTCGCTGCTCATTGACGAAGGTTCCATTGGTGCTGCCTTCATCGTAAACAATGAGAGCGCCCCCTTCCACCATCAGCCGCGCATGGCGGCGGCTCAAGGTTCCGTCCGGTATCACAACCCCATTGCCCGCTTCGCGCCCGACGCTGATGCCTTGGGGCGGAATGGAGATCAGTTGCCCTGCCCAGGGACCGTCCAAGCCGCGCAGAGCGGTCGCGGTTGCTGGAAGCGTTCCGACGGCTGGAAGGATGCTCCCACCGTACGAAGTCAGCACAGCGGGCGCAGGCGAACCTGCTGTTGGAACCGCGCATGCGCATGCGCCTGTGACCGGGTCTTTTCGCTGACCGCAGAAAGCGCACATGCCAGGCGACACAGAAACGGGCGGCGGCGCGGGAGAACGCGCTTGATCGCGCATCCGCTTTTTCGCTGCGCCCTCTTTCTCCATAAATTGCAAAGAGTAAGACCCAATCTGAATCTGACTACCGTTTTGCAATGGCGCAGGCTGTGTGAGGGGCTGCCCGTTATAGAAACCGCCCGCGTGAGCCACCAGCAGATACTGCCCCCCCTGTTTCAAGATTTCCGCATGCAAAGGCGCGACACTGACATCTCCCATCAATGGCACATCCGCCAATTCATGACGCCCAATTCGCGCGGGAAAATGGTCCAACGGATAATCTTTGCCCTCATTGCGCCCCATAACAACCCGTATCCAGGCATGGCGCGATAAGGCTTCCAGAATACCCACAAACAGTCCGATTGCGCCTCCCATCAGCGTCAGCGCGATCATTCTTGAAAAGACTCCGACTTCGCCTGTGTTGTTGGAGCCAAATCGCGCTTTATCCAAGAGGGCAATGATGGGAACTGATCCGAGCGCGATGGCATCGAACAGCAGACCGCCTAATGCGCCTCCAATGAGACCGCCCAGCGCGCCTTGCCGGGCGCGTCGGTACGATTTGCCGATGGCGCCCTCAGCAAGTCCCACAAATGCCCCAAACGCAGCCCAGCCCAATGTTCGCGCTATGACGATCACTAAAGGATTGCCGCCAATAAATGCGATGGCAGTCAGGCTTCCAAAGAAAACTTGTCCTACATAGACGCCGAAAAGACCCCCTATGCCGCCCACCATTGCCCCTAAGCCCATCCCGCGCAACGCATGCTGGCGTGTTCCTAACGACAGACCGCTTCCAAAACCGATCAGCGCGCCGATCAGCAGTCCGCTGATGATGCCGAACATCGCCAGCATTCCCCAATTCGCAACGCTTCCGTAACCGCCATAGAAGGTATTGACAAAGGCTTCGTTGACGAACGCTGCCAGCGCGCCGCCAATCGCCCCCAATACCAATAAGTAAAGAATTTTGCTGATCATGCGCTTATTATATTCCCCGTCAGAAGCGCGCTTCCTTTTTGATAGATATGAAGCGATCTGCTGGGAATGATATCTTAGGTAAAATACTTGTCTGCAAGCATATCGTCATTTCCGCGCACGCGGGAATCCAGTTGGAGGGCGCAGCTCCGTCTGCGCCGTTTCTCACTCTTACACAGGGATGCTTGGGAAGGGAATACTTCTTTTACCCCTTCCGTTAGGTTCTCCCTGCACGCAAGGGGAACCGTTTGGCGCGAAACAAGCTTAGCACATAAATACGGAGCCGAATCTTCGCTAAAATGCCCCCTTAACCTGCATTCCTCAATATCACTTGGAATGAGAGGGCGGGACTGAGACTTCTTTTTCATTTGCGCGGGGCAGGTAGATTTCAAATGTTGCGCCTTGCCCCGGCGCGCTTTGCGCTTGGATATAGCCGCCGTTCTGCGTAATGATTCCATGACTGATTGCCAGCCCAAGCCCCGTGCCGCGTCCCGGCTCTTTCGTCGTGAAGAAAGGCTCAAAAATATGCGCTTTCGTATGCTCATCGATACCGGCTCCTGTGTCCTGAACCGTGATCAAAACATAATCGCCGGGGGGATGAGGTCCTTTATTCAATCTCAAATTCGCCGCGTTTATCGTGAGGGTTCCGCCATTGGGCATCGCGTCGCGCGCATTCACCGACAAATTCATCAAAATTTGCTGGAACTGCACCGGGTCCATTTTCACTTTCCACAACGATTTTGCCAGACGAACCCGCAGATCAATCTGACTGCCTATTAAAGGTTTGAGAATTTTCTCCGTCTCTCTAATCAGCTGCTGAATGTCAATCAACTTTGGGGTGATGGGCTGTCGTCGCGCAAACGTCAGCAATTGCTTTGTGAGGTCGACCGCGCTGTTGGCAGCTTGAGCGATCTGTTTTAGGGATTGCGCGACAGGACTTTCGGGCTGTGTCTGCGCGACAGCGAGGTCGGCATAGCCCAATATAGCCGTCAGCAAGTTATTGAAGTCGTGCGCGATTCCTCCCGCCAACCTGCCAATACTTTCCAGCTTTTGCGCTTGAAGCAGTTCCGCCTGCATCGCCAATCGCTCGGTCAAATCCTCTAATGTGCCGACATAATAGAGGGGCGTTTGGTGCACATCCATGATCGCCCGCGTGCGACCACACACCCAGCGCGCCTCGCCACTGGGTCGCAAAATTTGAAAATCGGCTCGAAACTCGCCTTGCGGGTTCTGCACATAATGATACCACTCCTCAAAGACCCGCTTTTTGTCCTCCGGGTGAATCATATGGACCCAGCCTGTTCCCAAAGCCTCTTCTTGTTTCACCTGTGTGATTTCCTGCCAACGCGGGTTGACATAGATACACTGCCCGTTCGCGGTTTGCAGGAAAATGCCCATAGGCGCAGCTTCAGAAAGCAGCCGGAACTGTTCGTCGCTTTGCAGTAAGGATTGCTCAGAGCGTTTGCGCGCCACCGCATCCGCGATTTTAGAAGCAAAGTGCGCCAATAATTCCTTCTGTAGGTCGGTGAAGGGTTGTCCGGTCAAGAGGTTGTCGCAATAGAGATGCCCCAATATCTCTTCGCCATCCCACAACGCGGCGATGAGGTTTGTGCCTGTGCCGATCTCGATGCCTTGATCGTTCAAAAGAGGACGGTTTTCTTGAGTAATGACGAGCGCGTGGGTTTCGGTGAAAGGCAGCGTGAAGATGCGCGGGTTTCCATGGAACTGTTGAGCGCGCTCATCTCGAATCTGTCCATGCTCATCCACCCCAAAAGTGCCTTGCATGGTATAAGTGTTCGTATTCAGAAACCAGATGCTGAGCCGTTCAAAGCCTAACTTTTCACGCCCCTTCACGACCGCATTCAAGCAAATCTCATCGACGGTTTGGCAGCGCGCCCACTCGCGCCCAATATCAAAGAGAGCATAGATATTTCTTCGGAACTCTTTCTCCGCTTGTTCTCGGTCCCGCACTTCCATCAGCGTCTCCACAGCAGCAATTCCCAACTCTTCAGGTTGTTCTGCCTGCAGGAGCTCCTGTTCTTCCGCTCTTTCATCATTCTGTGAGTTCTCGATGGGTTCACTCATCGTTCCAATCCTCATTCCCGATCCCCGAGACCGGGTTGAGGCGCGAATGTTATCGCTTAGACCCTCATCTTACAAGAAGGTGTCTGTTGAAGGCACTTCCCGTTCTCGCTTCTCTTTAAGGAGTCAGGGGTAACATTTGGCTCTCATGTATAAGTTAGCCACCCTTGTCAAATATTCCTTCTTGGTTTGTCAATGTTTCTATTGTGGCTTGCATAGCAGGGGAACCGCAACGGAGAGTTTTTGATAATCTGAATGCATTCGCGCCGAAGATTGGCAAAGTCGGCATAAATAGAAAGCAGATGCTTCGGCTGCACTCGGCATGACAACGGCGATGTCACTCTGAGCGCAGCGACTGGGTCAACCTGACTGTCACCCTGAGCGAAGCCGAAGGGTCTGCTTCTCAAAACTCCAACAGCAGATGCCTCGGCTGCGCTCGGCATGACAATGCGGTCGGGATTGCCCCTACAAGCCCTTTGCGTCCTTGCGCCATTGCGTTGTTCTGGGCGCGAGTTTAGTCGCAAAAACAATGCTGGCAACGGCGAAGACGCAAGATTTTATGGCAATCTCAATCGGCGTTGCGCGCCAGGGGGAACAGAATCACATCCCGAATCGATGCCGCGCCGGTGAGCAGCATCACCATGCGGTCCATTCCAATCCCCAGTCCGCCGGTGGGCGGCATTCCATACTCCATCGAGTGGATGAAGTCCTCGTCATAAGGATGCGCTTCTTCATCGCCCAACTGTCGCAGTTCGCTTTGTCGTTCGAACCGCTCGCGCTGCTCCAACGGGTCATTCAGCTCGGAAAAGGCGTTCGACATTTCCCGCCCCAAGAGATAGCCTTCAAACCGGCGCGTGAAGTTCGGTCGGTCGGCGATGATCTTCGCGAAGGGCGAGGTATCCAACGGGTAGCCGGTGACAAAGGTTGGCTGGATCAGGGTGGGTTCCACGAACTTCTCCAACAGTTTCTCCAAAATGATGCCCGGACTGTCGCGCTTCTCGGAGGCTAAGCCCACCGAGTCGGCGGCTTTCCGCGCCGATTCCAAAGTCTCGAACTGGTCAGGCGTGAGACCGGTTCGTTCTTGAACCGCTTCCACCAGGTCCAACCGCGTCCAAGGCTGGGAGAAGTCGATGATCGTTTCGCCAAACTCGAACCGGGTCGTTCCAAAAACGCGCTCCGCGACATGCAGAAACAGTCGTTCCACCAGCGACATCATATCTTCCAGATTCGCGTAAGCTTGATACAGTTCCAACAGCGTAAACTCAGGATTATGGCGCGTGGAGATTCCCTCATTTCGGAAGACGCGCCCGATCTCGAACACGCGGTCGATGCCTCCAACCAGCAGCCGCTTCAGGTAAAGTTCCAGCGAAATGCGCAGCTGCATATCCATATCCAGCGCGTTGAGGCGCGTTTTGAAGGGGCGCGCTGCCGCGCCTCCCGCCATCGGCTGGAGCATGGGCGTTTCCACCTCTAAGAATCCCTCACCCTCCAAGAACCGCCGCGTTTCCGCGATTATCCGGCTGCGCGCAATCAACACCTGGCGCGAATCGGGATTCGTCAGCAGGTCCAAATAGCGTTGCCGGTAGCGCTGCTCGATGTCGTGCAGTCCATACCAGCGTTGTTCGCCTTTTTCTTTGGGAAAGGGAATCGGGCGGACACTCTTGCTCAACAGTTGCGTTTGTTGCGCGTGCAGTGTGATTTCCCCCGTTTTGGTGCGGAACAGAAAGCCTTGCGCGCCCAAGAAATCGCCAATGTCCCACAAATCGATCTGGTCGTAGGCATCGCCCATCTCATCTTTTCTTAGGTAGATTTGCAGTTTGCCTGAGGCATCCATCAGGTGAATGAAGCAGGCTTTGCCCATATTGCGCACAGAGAAAATGCGCCCTGCAACTCGTATTGTCTGACCTTCCAGCGATTCGAACTGGTCGTGAGCGGCTTGCAAGCCATAATCGCACTCGAATTTCTCCACAACGAACGGGTCATTGCTCTGTTCGCGCAGTTGATGCAGTTTATGCAAGCGCGCCTGCACTAATTGGTTCTCTTCTTCCTCGATGGAGAGGTGGATTGTTGGTTCATCCATAGTAGATAAGTTTACCTGAGAGAAGGGGTATACTTATGCGCTATGAAACGCTCGGAAAAGCTTCTTTCTCGCGATCAATCAGTTCTGGTGGTCGTCGACATGCAACCCACCTTTTTAGCTCCCATTCAAGGACGCGAGTTCGTGGAAAAGACCGTCGCGTTGTTGATGAAAGCGGCTTCTATTTTACAGGTGCCTGTGTTAGCCACCCTGCAGTATGCGGAGCGTATGGGCGGCATGACAGAGGAACTGACCGCTCTCCTGCCCGAAGGCTGCGAGCCGGTGGACAAGCTTTGCTTCAGCTGTTTGGGGCAAGAAACGTTCGCGCTGCAGCTCCAATCGCTCAAGCGGAACCAGGTCGTTTTAGTGGGCATTGAGACTCATATTTGCGTATTGCAGACCGCGCTCGATTTGACCAGCGCAGGCTACAAAGTTTTTGTGCCTTGGGACGCGGTGCATGCGCGTTCGGAATATGACTGCGATCACGCATTGAATCGCATGCGCGCGGCAGGGGTAACGATCACCGGCGTCGAATCGGTGATTTATGAATGGCTGTACGAAGCGGGAACCGAAGACTTTAAGAAGATTCTGCCCTTGGTGAAAGAACGATGAAACGACAAGATCAAACGCCAGACTTATCGATTTTGGAAGAGAAGGGTTATTCCCAAGATACCCGGTTACTGATTCTTCATGCGGACGACTTGGGGATGTGTCATGCGGCGAACACGGCTGCCATTCGCGCTTTCAAAGACGGCGCAATCAGCAGCGCGAGCGCAATGGTTCCATGTCCATGGTTCCCGGAGATCGCTGCCTGGTGCCGGGAAAATAAAGACGCAGATGTCGGGCTGCATTTGACCTTGACCAGCGAATGGGGGCTGTATCGATGGCGTCCCGTGACCCCCATTGACAAAGTGAAGGGACTGGTCGATGGCGACGGGTTTCTTTGGAAGGGTGTGGAGGAAGTAAAGAAACATGCCTCGCCGCAAGAGGTGGAAACGGAACTACGCGCCCAAATCGAGCGCGCCTTAAAGTTCGGCATGAAGCCCACTCACATCGACTCGCATATGGGCACACTCTTCTCTGACCCCCGCTTTTTCGAGGTGTATGTGAAATTGGGCGCGGAGTATAAAATCCCGCCGATGTTGATGGAAAAGACGCCTGAAGTGATGGTGATGGCGAAAGCGATGGGAATCGATTATGAGCCTCTTTACCAATCTTTGAAAGAGAGACGCTTCCCGATGTTGACCTATCTCAATCCCCAGTACCAACCGGGCGACACTTATGAACAGCACAAGCCCCGGTTGATCGACTTTGTTCGTAAGTTGAAGCCGGGCATCACCGAGCTGATCGTGCATCTGGGTGATGACCATCCCGAAGGGCATGCGATCACCAGCGGCTGGAAAATGCGGGTCAATGAGTGCAATATATTGATGGAAGCCGACTTCAAACGAGTCCTGCGCGAAGAGAAGATACAGCTATTTACCTACCGTGAATTGGCCAAAGGCTGGCGGTAATCTCGCTTCTAAGTGGAGTAGGATACCGGCAAAAAAGCAGACTCGTTCGCTTCTCTCAATGTGACAGATGGAACGGCTCCAACCAAGAGCCGAATCTAAACCTATGTCCCTTGATGCCGGTAAATCATCATCAGGTCCATCATCATCGAGATAGCCCAATGCGCCCAGAAGCAGGGCAAGAACGATTTCACCCGGATGGCGACCCATCCCAAAATCAAGCCGGCTATGAACGACCCCAACATCTCCGGCACTGGTTTGCCCACGTGCATCAATCCAAAAGCGCAAGCCTGAACCACGATCCCCCAACTGCCGATCCAGCGGTATAAGCCAAAAGTCAGGAAGCCCCGGAAGAAGAATTCCCAGCAAAAGAGATAGTAGCCATAGAGTAGTTCAAAGTAGATAGCATAGGACGCGCTGGTCAAAATCCGCCGGTCTAACGGGTAATAATTCTGGAATTCGGGGCGCGCGGACGCAAACCAGACCAACGGCGCCATCGCGGCGATCATCGCGAACGCCATCATCGCGCCATTTTTGCCGTCTCCCCGCGCCAAACCGTACTGGCTCAGTTCGCCATGACCGAAAAAAGAGATGATGAGGAGGGGAATCCAGAGCAGAAAAGCGGTGTTGGTGACCACATAGCCTTCCCAGCCGGTAAACGGGAGTTCATTCCCCTGCAATCCCAGCCAACCGAAAAGCTGAGCCGAGTCCCGGTTATAGAAAAACAAAAAAGTCAGCACCAGCGCGCCGACCAACGCAACCCACCCTTCCCCTAATTTTTTCATGGTTTGTCCCCTTTCATTTCTACAATAGGGCGGGGTAATCCTTTTTGCTTGACATATTTGAGCCAAGTCAGGTAAAATCATGTTGAGTGGGGCGGTAGCTCAGTTGGGAGAGCGCTTGCATGGCATGCAAGAGGTCAGGGGTTCGAATCCCCTTCGCTCCACCAGATTTCTGCCTTTTTCATCCCTTTTTCCCTCAAAATGTGTTATACTATTATGTTCAACAACGCCATAAGCAAAGGAGCCGAACGAATGAAAAAAACATTTTTCGTAGTTGCAGCGATTTCTTGCGCCGCCATTGCGCAGGCGCAGCCTTATGTTCATCAGAAGTTAGGCAGTGGTTTTGAATCGGTCGATTCAGGCGCGTTAAGCGTCAATGGTATTCCCGCTTGGTCAGGCAGTTTGACTTCCTCCCCCAGCATTATTGACGTATTCAAAATCGTAGGGACGCAAAATGTATCCGCAGCCATTTTAGGTAACGGTACCCGCCTTTCCATTGTGAAGGCGTTCAGTTCCACAGATGCCATCCTCTGGGAAGGATCAGGACCCGCTACCAATAACCTATTTGATGTGTTTCAAGATTCCTCCAACCTCTCCTCCTTGTTAGGAGCCGACCGCGATTCCTTCGCGTTTGGGTTCTCTGGGAATAACCAGCCCATCTGGTACGGTCAAGGCGCTAACAACGGCAACAACCGAGATATCTTTATGGGCAGCACCAATATCAGCCAGACAGTTTTAGGCGGCACAGTGCGCGATGCGGAGCCAGGCGCGGTCAATGGCAGCATCTTGGCATGGGACGGTTTTGGCGATAACACCTCCAACAACCGGGACGTGTTCAAAACGGACTTAGGCAGCATGGGCAGCACCAATATCAGCTCCTCCGTGTTGGGAACCTCGCGTAGCGGCATTGCGCGCCATGTGAATAACGGCGGCGATGTTTTGTGGGATGGCAGCGGTTCGGCGACCACCCTGTATAACGATGTCTATTCGAACTCCACTCGTGTCAGCACACCGCTGGGCTCAGGCGCGCACAACTCTTATGGCGTGATGACCTCCAATGCCGGTAACACGCTGTGGTCAGGCAATGCGACTTCCGGCACCATTACGGGCGGCTACAATGATGTGTTTGTCAATGCCAGCAATCTGAGCCGTCAAAACGCGCCGCTGGGCTTAGGCACCGCCGCGCGCGATACGCGCCCAGTCGCGATCAACGAATCGGCGAATATCTTGTGGGAGGGAGCAGGTTCCTCCACGACCAACTATTTCGATGTGCTGCTGACCGCTGCAGGCACCACCACAAACCTCAGCCGAACGACGCTGGGCAACGATGCGCCGCACGAGGGTCAGGCATTGGCTCTGGGCGAGAACGCGGACGTGATTTGGCGCGGCTACAGCACCACGACCACTTCAGGCAAGTATCTGCTTTTCTTCTACCAACGAAGCGGCGGTACCACGACCAACTTGACGAATGCTGCGCTTTCGCGAACGGTCGATACCGATGTGTTGTCGCTCAATGACCGCGGACAAATCCTTTGGAACGCGCCCTCTGCCAGCGGCAACGACCTGGAAGTGTGGCTTTCTACCCCCAATCGCGCTACCTCGCTGACTGGCGATGTGGCGTTGGACTACTTCTTGGGTAACCCCACTCAGGTGCAGTTGACCATTAAACTGATCGATCCGCTGACCAATGCGGTGATTCAGACGGTTAACACCAACTTGACCGGCGGCAGTATTTACAACGCGACCGGCTTGAAGCCTGGTCTCTGGAAACTGGAAATCTCCGCTCCTCGCTTCCTGAAGCGCAAGTTCGATACGCGCCGACTGCTGGATGTGGTCACGTTGAACCTCAGCTTGATCAATGGCGATGTGAACGGCGATAACGCGGTCAACGATGAGGACTTGCTGTTGGTGTTGTTTAACTTCGGAATCAATACCAGTGATCCCGTGGACCTGAATGGCGACGGCTCGGTCAACGACGAAGACCTGCTGATCGTGTTGTTTAACTTCGGCATCCAAGGCGAATAATCGTCTAACATACTCAAGGGCGGGAAGTTGAAACCCGCCCTTGTATTTTAAGGAAAATATAGACCTATGCGATTCGGTTGTTGCGCTTACTCCTACCGTGACCTTCTTACCAAAAACCGGATGACTCTCTTTGAGTTCATCAAAACATGTTCCGATATGGGATTGGACGGCGTGGAATTGACCGCTTACTATTTCCCTGATACGCAGCGCTCCACCTTAAACGAGATTAAACGCTACTGCTTTTCTTTGGGAATCAATATCTCAGGCACAGCGGTCGGCAACAATTTTGCTCAGGCAGATCCGGACAAAGTCAAGGAGCATATCGAGATGGTCAAGAGTTGGGTTGACCACTCTGTGATTTTAGGCGCGCCTTGTATCCGCATTTTTGCGGGAAATATCCCGGAAGGCGATACAGAGGAGAACACTTTCCAGCGTGTGGTCAACGCTTTGAAATCGGTAGTGTCGTATGCGGAAGAGCGCGGGGTTACGCTCGCCTTAGAGAATCATGGGGGAATCACCACTACGCCAGAACAGACCTTACGACTGCTGAATGCGGTCAAGAGTCAATGGTTTGGCTGGAACATGGACGGCGGTAATTTCAAAGGCGATCCCTATCCCCAGTTTGAGAAGGTGGTGGATCGCGCCGTGAATGTGCATGCGAAAACCCATCATAGGAACGCCTCCGATCAATTGACCGAAGTGGATTACCGGCGCGTGTTAAGCATGTTGAAGAAGCGCGATTACCGGGGGTACGTTTCGATTGAGTATGAGTATTCGGACCCGCCGGTGGAAGCGATTCCACGCTTTGCGCAAAGTCTGAAAAAGATCGCCAGCGCGCTTTGAAGGCATGGGTTGCCTTTACTGTCACCCTGAGCGTAGCGAATGGGTCTGCTTTTCAAATTCTAAACTCACGCATTCACAGAAATGACGCTGAGAGGGTTTATAGGCGTAAAATAGAGTCCGTGAAGGTGGACTTAGCAACTACGCGTCGCGAATTCCTTCGCGGATGACAATAGGTGCTATTGGCGTCAAATTTACGATAGAACGGTATCAAGAACACAGAAAAAAGAACAGGAGAGACGATTATGAAAAAATGGATCTATGCTTCTTTAGGAACTTTGTTAATAGGCGGCGCGTCGCAAGCGCAGACCCTCGCGGACTCCACATTGACCTTCAACACCGTTATTTCTTCGGGTATCAGTATTCCTATCGCCATCGAGTTTTTAAGCCCAGATGATCCCAGCCGCTTCTTCTTAATCGAGAAGAACACGGGCTTAGTGAAGCTTGTTCAGAATGGCGCGGTGTCTTCAACCGTGCTGGATGTGCCGGTGAACTATGACAGCGAGCGGGGATTGATCGGTATTACCCTGGACCCGAACTTCGCGCAAAACGGATTTGTTTATCTCTACTACACGCGCTCTTCTACGGGCGCAGATACCAATGTGCGCGCGAACTGGCTGGATAACCGGGTGGAGCGCTACACCTGGAACGGAACCAGTTTGACCGATCCTTTGACTCTCTTCCGATTCCTTTCGGACGCTTCCCAAAATAATGGACCGAACCATGATGGAGGCATTATTCTGTTTGGACCGGATAATAAGTTATATGGGGTCACAGGTGATTTGAACCGTGGATTTTTCAGCAACCCGCGCATCGAGCAGAACACCAGCACAACGGCGGTAGCAGGTGTGGGCGGTATTTTCCGGGTGAACCCAAACGATGGATCGCCTGTCTTTGATAATCCTTTCATAACGCATGCGAACATCTCCATTAAGCGGCTGTTTGCTTATGGCGTTCGGAACAGCTTCGGCATGACCTTCGACTCGCTGACGGGCAAACTCTGGCAGACGGAAAACGGACCTGACAAATATGATGAGATAAACATGGTGGAAAAGGGGTTCAACAGCGGTTGGCTGAAGATTATGGGACCTGACAGCCGGAACGCGATTTACGGCGAAAATGGCAATACAGCCTATAACGCGAACCAACTGACCAGTATCAATGCAAACGCTTTCTATGCCGATCCCAAGTTTTCTTGGCTTGCGCCGATTGGTGTCACCTCGATAACCTTCTTGCGCAGCGCGCGCTTCAACGCAGGAACACGTGATCAAGCCGTGGTAGGCGAGGCTAATTTTGGCGGGCTTTATTTCTTTTCGATGAACGCGAACCGGAACGGCTTTGACTTGACCGGCAGCTTAGCAGACCTGGTGGCGGACAGCACCACCGAGCGAAACCTGTCGCGCTGGGGAACCAGTTGGGGCGTCGTTACTGATCTGAAAATCGGACCAGATGGCTATCTCTATGTTGTGTCGGCTTATTCCAATCGTGTGGCGCGTATTCGTCCTATTTCCCCGCCCACGATTTTGCAAGGTAAGGTGCGTTTGCAGAACGCCAACGCGAATCCTTTGGGGCGCGCTGTGCAGATTCAGCTGAAACAGGGCGAAACAGTGGTTCAGACAATCAACACAACGCTGGACGCTTTTGGACGCATCTCTGAGCGCGTAAACACGGCGGGAACGTATGATCTGGTGGTGAAAACCGCTCCCTATCTCTCGATCAAGGTCCCGAATGTCACCTTCACGAATGGTGGTTTCGCTTATCGCGAATTCGTTCCCACGCTTGCGGGCGATGTGAATGGCGACAACGCGATAAATGACGAGGACTTGCTATTGGTGATTTTCGCGTTTGGATTGTCCGGAATTCAGGTAGCAGATCTGAATCTGGACGGCTCAGTCAACGATGAAGATTTATTGATCCTGCTGTTTAACTTCGGCTTGCTTGGCGAAGAGTGATGGATTGATAGGTTTGTCGGGGCAATCCCCCTGTGGTTGCCCCGCCTGCAATATTCCGCGAATGAATTCGCGCCGATGAATCAGCAAAGTCGCCCTGCGGCGACTAAGAACTGGTTCGTCTTTGAGTCCGCGTAGGCGGACTTTGCGCTATTTTGGGGGCGACTTCAGTCGCTATGTTCAGAGAAACAAATGCCGCGACACCGCTCGGCGTGACATGAACGTTGGGTAGGGGCAGACCTATGTGTCTGCCCAAATATAGAAAAAAAATGCCTTCGCTGAGCAAGGCGTGACAACAAATGTACGGGCAGACCTGTGTGTCTGCCCGATTAGAGGGCACACACACAGGTGCGCCCCTACAATGCCTGTCAACCTTAATAGAACAAATGGGGCTGCTTTTGATGGCAACCGCGAATGAATTCGCGCTGACAAAGCAGCAAAGTCGCCCTTCAGCGACTAAGAATTGGCTCGTCTTTGAGTCCGCGACGGACTCGTTCGCATCGATGCCGCAGGCGCATTAGCGGGAGTAAAGTCCTTGAAGGCACTTTTCGCCTTGAAAGATTTTGCCAACTAAAAAATGGAACACCAAGAAAGTTTCTTCAATAACCGCCACCGCACCGTGTGCCTGTTGTTGTGATCTATCTAAGAGGCGAGAAGCTAACGGTTCCTCTGGGTTCGTGCGTTCGAGGGAATGAGGGCAGGTTCTATGACTTCCTACATGAGGTTCCCCCTGCGTTTAGGAGGAACCCCGGTGAGGGATGTTATATTACTTGATGTCCACGGATGCGCCCGCTGCCACCAGTTTCTCTTTGACCTTTTCGGCTTCCTCTTTCGCCACTCCCTGCACGATGGGTTGGGGCGCGCCTTCCACCAGGTCCTTCGCCTCTTTCAGACCCAGCTGAGTGATTTCGCGAACGGTCTTGATGA
>JAHCHP010000013.1 GCA_026129765.1 Fimbriimonadia bacterium
ACAGGATCCGGCTTTCTCTGATCCTGTTTACAGTTATTGTTGGAATGATCCGGTCGGATTTGTAGACCCTACTGGGGAAATTGCCTGGTGGATCGTTGCTGGGATAATCATAGTGGGTGGGATTGTCATTGATGAGCTTTTAGAAGCTAGATATAACGATGATTTGGTTCCGACTAATCCTCCTGGAGTATCTGAAACCCTTGTTATAGGCGGGTCAGCCTTGATTCTTGTTGGTACTACTACGTCGCTGGATGTTTCAGGAAGTGCAGATTTGGTAGGTCCCAAAAAAGGTCAAAAAGGAACCGGATCTTTTTCCGGTCGCGGGTCGGTTATGACCAAACCTTCCACACTTAGTCTTGTAGTTGGTGGCGCGTGCATAATTGCCGGGATTATTGACTATATAGAACACTTCACAGGATGGGATATAGGGGGGCACTGGTCGTGGGATTGAGTTTAGTGTCTACCATTTTATAGGCTTACTTTTAGCGTTTAGGCTTCTTTTGGATGTTGAACGAGCCTAAACGCTATTTGCCCTTACTGCTAAACAGGCAGAACTATGAACTGATCCTTCACTTTTACCAATCTAACTCAATAAGAGGAAAGAACTCAAATGTCAATCTCAAGAGCTGTAGAAATAGAGCTGTTGTTTTGGCTAGGAAGCCTTCTCATCATTTCTGGTTCGTTCGTCCTAACGCGAATTGCTGCTTCTGCTTTGTTCTTAATTGGTTTTGCTTTAATTATGCGTAATCAGCTGAAGCCATTGGCTTGGAAAAAACCGCTAATGCTCCTTAGTGTAGTGTGTGCTTTCAGTATAGCGTTTTCCTGGATGAGTAACTATCTATTTCGCGTCAATGGATACCGAATTGAGAATTGGGTCCCAGTCATAGAAGTGTCAATGCTACTAGGCCTGTTGTTTACTTCGTTATTCCTAGCTCGTTATCGTTTTTATCTTCAAAAAGAAGAATTCAAACGATTTATCAAAAGTGGTTTATTGCAATCACTTTTATTTTTGTATGTTGGGTTCTTCCTTTTTTCTTTTGGATTAATTTTTTGGCACATGATTGAATTTTAAGCACTTTTTGGAATGAAGAAACTTTCAGTTGCTCAAGATCAATCAGGTATTGAAGGTTGAAAAACTTTGCCATTTTTGCATTTAGAGGCATCTCATCAGGTACAATTCCGGTGCTTGGTTGGAACGGCGACTGGGGCTACCGGAGCGAGGCGAACACCGGTGGTTTGCAAAAGGTGGGCGTTCGTTGGTACGACCCGAACATTGGCAGGTTCTTGCAACAAGACCCATGGCTGGGCAGCGTTTATGCGCCGTTGACATTGAACGCTTACGGGTATTGTGTGAATGATCCGCTGCAGTTGGTTGACCCGAGTGGACAATTCCCATGGTTGTTAGTCGTTGTGGTTGCAGTTGTTGTAGGTATAATCATGGATGAGGTAGCAGAATCTCAGCATGGAGATTTGACTAACCCACCTGAATACGACTTATGGTTTATTGGCATTGGAACCGGACTGATTGCCGCTTCCAAACCTGCTACATTTACATCTGTAACAGAGTCATCTTACTCTACAACCTACACTGGACCGGCTAAAGGGCGGCACGGCATTGGGTCCGCAACTGTCCGGTCGTCTAGCGTTATTCGCAATCCTGGTTCTCCACTTGGAGTTTTTATTGGAGTTGCAGCTCTCACTGCTGGACTTGTTGATGCCTTCGGGGGGTTGACAGGAGTGGATATAGGGTGGGATTTTCTCTATTGATCCAATCGTCTGTAGGCGCAAGCACCGTTGGGTGGGAGCTTGTACCTACAGACAGGAGGCTTAGATCGCATGGGAAATAGGCATAAAATGATGGAAAACAACATTCGCGATGAAATCACAGTGGGCACATGGAATTTCATTGCACAGTACAGAGTAATAAAAAATTATCTCTTGATAATCTTTCTCTGCATTTTTTTCCCAGTCATAGCCCCGGGGATGGAACTGAATAGTTTCCGCATGCCCTTAATTTTGGTCGCTTTAGTTGTTTACTTATACGAATCCTTGGCTCGGCATCATTTGACTTTTAACTTCAGTGAGAAAGAGTCTATCTGGGAGAGTACGCCAAAAATCTCACTGAATCGCAAAACCCTTTTCGCAACAGGAATAGGTGTTGGATTAGGATTGATTTTGACCCTTTCTGTTCAAGCCAAGATCATCCTTCGCCCTACCGATAGTGAAATTCCCAATTACCTGTTTATGGGCATGGCTCTTATCTTGATCAGTCTATTGACAGTAGATAGATTGACATGGCAGCCCACAAAAAATGTAGGTTACGGAATGCTATCATTAGGTGTGGGTTATCTAATAGCTTCTAGTTTACTTTTGATTCAAGAGTAAACAATGCAAGCAACGAACATTGAAATCATTTTGTCGATCAGGTACAATCCCAGTAATCGGCTGGAACGGCGACTGGGGCTATCGGAGCGAGGCGAACACCGGCGGATTGCAAAAAGTAGGCGTTCGTTGGTATGACCCGAACATTGGCAGGTTCTTGCAGCAGGACCCGTGGCTGGGCAGTGTGTTTGCGCCGCTGACATTGAACGCTTACGGGTATTGTGTGAACGATCCGCTGCAGTTTGTGGACCCGAGTGGGCATTTCCCATGGTTGCTGGCAGTTGTTGTTGTCGTTGTCATTGGTATAATCGTCGATGAAGCAACTGAGGAAATCTTTGATAGTCGTCTTAATTCTCCTGAAACAACCGCAGGTTTATTTAATACTGGCAGCGCGGTCATTGGAACTGCGGGTATGGCTTCATTGTATCAATCTGTAGAATTACAAGGACCTAAGGGAGGGAACAAACAAACTGGGCATGTGAGGGCTAAAGGTGGGCTCAACCCCGCTATTTTTTGTGCGGGCATGGTATTCTTCGTCGCAATCGGTATAGATGCAATCGAAAGAAGAACGGATTTAGACATTGGAATACCAAATCGTCAGTATTAACCATACTATCTGTTTGCCATATCCCCCTCATTTCGGTTGCCGACAAGTAGAAATGAGGGGGAAAAGAGACCTGACAGCAATGACCAATCATAAAGATACCGATCAAATAGAATTGAGTAAAAGCGTAACCATTTACATCTCCAAAACAATGATCATATGGTTCTGCTTTTTTGCTTACTTTACCAATTCAGAATCCCCAAGATTCACAGCTTATTCTATTGTGCTTTACTTTCTTTCACTGCTTCCCGCATTGGGCATAGTAGAGTTTTTTCCCCGATTAAAAGGAATAATTAAAACTGAACAAATTGTGTTGAGGACAATCCTGAGAGTTTCGTTCCTTATCGCTGTCTTCGGTATATTACTCGGCACAGCAATTTACTATCACTTGATGAGCTTGGGAGGGTTTAAATTGACATCAGGTAATTTCAATGTATTATTGGCTGCATTTGCTTTTGGTGGTACAGCTATCCAAGTTGCTTATAACGCTGGAACGGTTGAAAAACCAGTTTGGATTTCTCTTTGGCTATTCAATTTAGTGACCGTTTCTTTACTGACTGCGTTTGTTTTGCGCTTGATATTTCAAACTTGAAGTTTGATTTTAAGTGAAATCCACATCAATTCGTTTCTTTGTGCGTTTGCAAGAAAGCCTTTCAATGTACGGATTTATTCAGGAAGGATGCGTTTGGCGACCTCATCTCGGGTACAATCCCGGTGCTTGGTTGGAACGGCGACTGGGGCTGCCCGATCAGAGGGCGCACACACGCGCCCCTACACTTCTGTCACCTTGAGCGAAGCCGAGGTGTGACGCAAGCCTAAACACTCATTGTTAAACCTTCAGGTAAACTCTTGTTTTAGAATGAATGCCCACTTGGTTTTGATGGACGGTTCTGTTTTTTCTGGCGAATCGATCGGCGCGCCCGGACACACCGATGGCGAACTTGTTTTCAATACCGGCATGACCGGTTACCAAGAAGTGTTGACCGACCCCTCTTATGCGGGACAGATCGTTTTGATGACCTATCCGCTGGTCGGCAACTATGGATTGAATACCGAAGACCACGAATCGGTTCGCTCGCAAGTCGCCGGTTTTGTCGTTCGCGAAGCGTGCGATACCCCTTCTAACTGGCGCGCTCGTCATGCCTTGCATGATTACCTCGCCCAGAACAAAGTGGTGGCTATTGCCGGGATCGACACCCGCGCCCTCACCTTAAAAGTGCGCGAACACGGCGTGCTGATGGGAACCCTCACAACCGACGAAACCCCAGAAGATGCTTTGCACCGTCTCCAAAACGCGCCCGCTTATGATGACCAAGATTTTGTTTACCGCGTCACCACCCCTGCGCCTTACAAATGGGGACGCTATGGGATGGAACCATTTGACGCGCCCGATACGGGCTATGCGCGACGGGTAGCGATTTTGGATTGTGGGGTGAAGTGGAACATTCCGCGCCGATTAGCCACCTTGGGAATCCGCTCCTATGTGCTGCCTGCTTTGACTCCTGCAAACGAGATTTTGGATTTAGACCCAGACGGCATCTTGCTGTCTCCCGGACCCGGCGATCCCGCGCGATTGCAGCGGGTGGTGGATACCATTCGTGAATTGATTGGCAAAAAGCCGATTGCCGGGATTTGCTTAGGGCATCAACTGCTCTGCCGCGCGCTGGGCGCAGAGACCTTCAAGATGAAGTTTGGACACCGGGGCTGCAATCAACCCGTCAAGCACTTGCCCACCGGCAAGGTGACCATTACCTCTCAAAATCATGGGTATGCGGTGGAACCCGAATCGGTTCGACAAGCGGGATTAGAGATCACCCATCTGAACTTGAACGATAACACGGTAGAAGGAGTGGCGAATCCCGACCTGCGCCTCATGACCTTGCAGTATCACCCCGAAGCCGCGCCGGGACCGTGGGATAGCCGCCCCTTTTTTGACCAGTTCCTGAAAATGACTGATTAGGAACCATACGCTTATTTCAAATAGCGCAGCAATCCCGGCATGGTTTTGTGCGAAGTCATAAAACGGTTCAAATAACCGGTCTGAGCGGAAAACCGTTTCATCAATGCGAGACGCTTGCCCAATCGCTGTTCCGCAATCAGCGCATACAGATCATCAGTAATCTGCCTCACCCGCTCCGAATAGGGGTACCACCAAATTTCGGGCTTTGCGACATAATTCTCCTGCACGTGCTGGGTCTGCACCAATTCGTACAAACCGAATTCGCCGTGCGTGCGCCCGATGCCTGTATCTTTGAACCCGCCCCAACAGCCGCAGCCGTCGCTAAACGAAGTCATATGGCTGTTGACCGTCACCGCGCCGCACTCCAAACGAGGCGCCATGCGCTGCGCGCGCTCCCGGCTCCGTGTCCAAATGGATGCGGTCAAGCCATACGCGCTGTCGTTGGCTTTCAGAATCGCCTCTTCTTCGCTTTGAACCGCCTGAACCGCCAGCACCGGACCAAACGTTTCTTCGCGCATAATCTGCATATCGTGATTCACATCGGTCAAGAGCGTCGGCGCATAATAAAGTTCGCCCAACTCGGTCAATCGTTTACCGCCGCAAAGAAGTCGCGCGCCTTTCGCGACCGAGTCCTGAACATGCGCATCAATTTTTTCGATTTGAAACGGCGCAACGACCGGTCCCATATCGGGGTCGCCCGTCAGCGGATTCCCCACCCTCAAGGCTTCAATCTCTTTTTTCAACAACTGCGTGAAGGGTTCATAGACCGCCTGCTCCACATAAACGCGCTCGATGGCGGCGCAGGTCTGTCCAGCGTTCATCATGCCTGCCCACACGACGCCCTTCGCGGAACGCTCCAAATCGGCATCGGACAACACAATCGCCGGGTCTTTACCCCCCAACTCCAACACTACTTTCTTATTCGTTTGCGCCGCCACTTCCATCACTCGGCGACCGGTTGCCACACTGCCCGTCACCAAAACCGAGCGGACCCTTGGATCGCTCAACAATAACTCCCCTTCTGTAGCGCCCCCCTGAACCACCTGCACCACATCCTTCGGAAACCCGGCTCGATGCATCGCATCCACCAGCCATTGCCCGCACAACGGGGTGAGGGGCGACGGCTTCAAAATGGCGGTATTGCCCGCAAACAGGATTGCGCAGAGTTGCACAATGGGCGTATTGATGGGATAGTTCCAAGGAGAGATTACCGTCCAAATCCCGTAAGGGTGGAAATAGAGCGTGCTGGATCGCCCCCTGAGATAGGGACCTTTGGGCGAGCTGCGGCGGGGCGCTAAAATCTTCGGCGCGTCGTGGATCAAGAATGCCAGCGTCTCCAGAACCGGCGAAATCTCAACAATCAATGCCTCTGTTTTGGGCTTACCCTGCTCTAAGGCGACTAAATCGATCATTGCCTGGCGTTCGCTTAAGATAATGCGCCGCAGGTTTCGCAAAATCGAGACTCGTTCAGGAATGGACGTCTGCTTCCAATCTTGAAAGGCGCGCTCAGAACGCGCAATCGTCTCATCGATCTCTTGAGGCGAGCTGATAGGAACTTCGCCGATCACACTGCCATCGGCAGGGCTTTTCACGGTAATCGTATTCGTAAGGGTATTCATTGTTCGTCCTCTTACTCGGGGTTGGGCAGAAAATAACTGACGTGAACTTCATCGGGCGCAAAAGGCACAGGGCTGACTGCCCGAATCGTTCTGGTTTCTCCCGGCAACAACTCAATATAATTATCGGTCCATCGCGCTTCGGGCGCAGGAACCGTGAGATGGACAAAATGCGCATAGGTATCCGAACGCAATTCGAAATCATAGCAGCACATCGGCAAGGCAACTGGCTGACTGCGAACTTCGACGATTGGCTTTGGTAATGCCAACTCTTTGAACTCTTTGAAAAATAATGTGTTCATAGGGAAAGCATCCCCCTCGCTCTGCACCACCGCGACTAACGATTCGAGCGCAGTCAAGGGCGGGTTCTCGATTCGCAAACTGAGTTGGCTTTGATTGGAGGCGGCATCCGCTTGCCACGCTTGCTGCCATTGAACCTTCCCATTGAAATCCATGACGCGCAGCAACGCATTGGTTTTCACCGGTTCCAGCCTATCATTCACGAGCCACACTTCCAGAGCGTTCTCCTTCCACACAAGGCTGGCGATAAGGGGCGTATAGGCGCGTTTCACATAATGCCAACTGGCTTTGGGGCGCATAAAGTAATCCAAAACGCTCCAGCTGATGCCAGACCAAGAATCGTTCCATTGCCAAAACAGGCTGCCGCTACAATGCGGTTTCTGGCGTCGGAAATGCTCGATTCCAAATTTCAGTCCCTCCGCCTGCGTCAGCATGGAGAGCGTAACATACTGGGATAAGTCGTTGGGCAGCCCCGTATGCGCCCTCATCATCTCCACCTTTCGATTCTTGTCCGGGTCTTTGATACGGTTCAAGAAGCCGGGCGAATCGTAATAGAGTTCGCTGGGCGGGACCGTCTGCTTCAAGGTCACCATCGGAGGCGCGCCATGAATCCCATACTCGCTAACAAAACGGCTTGTATCTTCAGCATAACGGCGGAAGTTCACGTTGCTTGGCGAAGGGTCATGCTGGGAAGCTTGCCCAAACCGCCGGGGATAAACCTGACCGCCCCACACTTGCCAATTGTGCCGGTCGCCTTCGCGTTCGTCGTTATGGTCATCGCCTCCATACGGACTGCCTGGGATATAGGGACGATTCGGGTCCATCGTTGCCAGCAATTCTGGCAACATCTCATGATAGATACGCCATCCCGGAACCTTCCGCTCACGATCCTGCCAATGAAACAAATCATCTAACCATTGACATTCGTTGTTACCGCACCAGATCGCCAAGCATGCCCTTGAACGTAACCGCCCGATCTGATAACGCGCCTCCGCTTCCACCTCGCTCAAAAAGTCAGGGTCGTGGTCGGGATAGGTCGCGCAGGAAAACATAAAATCTTGCCAGACCAAAATGCCCTGCCGGTCACATTCATCATAAAACGCTTCATGCTCGTAGATGCCGCCGCCCCACACGCGCAGCATGTTGAGGTTTGCCTCCGCCGCCAACCGGATCAAACCGGCATAACGCGCCGGAGAGATATTGCCCGTTCGTCCGTCGGCAGGAATCCAGTTCGCGCCTTTGCAAAAAATCGGGACTCCATTCAGCAGAAAGGTGAAACGCTTTTCGCCATCCGCTTCCGTTTGCAAAGCGATTTCGCGAATCCCGATTTGCGTCTCATGGGTATCGATGCGCTGCCCATCCTGAAGCAGTTCGACCCGCGCGCGATAAAGGTTGGGCGTTCCCAAGTCATGTGTCCACCAAAGCGCAGGGTTTGCAACTTCGATGTTTGCCCGCGCTTTCCCGTTGTCACCCTGCCATTCAATATCAACGACATGAGTGATGGGGTCTGTTTCGGTGGAGGCTTCTATAGGTTCTAAGACAAAACGCGCGCGCAGCGACTGCAAGGAGAATCGCTCAAACTCGGCTTCAACACGCAAGATCGCCCGCTGGGGATTCGCGCTGAGCGTTTGCGCAAACAAAGAACGCACGCAACCCGCTTGATAGGCGCGCAATTCGACTCCGCGCCAAAGCCCCGCTGTCACCAGGCGAGGCGCCCAATCCCAACCGAAATGCATCTGCGACTTCCGCGCCCAAACGCGCCCCTCATGAAACACCGACCAGAAACCAGGAATCTCCGATTTTCGCGCTTCATGCATCGCCTCCAAGCGCTCCGCGATGGGAGATAGGCAAACCGCGATCAAGTGTTTCCGATGATGGTCTGAACCCTTCAATCGCTCCGTCACATCAAACCGGTATTCGCGGAACATGTTATGGGTTTCGCCTAATGGTTCGCCATCCCAATAGATGACCGCATCGGTATCAATCCCCGAAAAAACCAGTTCCCAACGATCCGCCCGCGCGTGTTCAGGCAGCCGCAAAGAACATCGATACCACCACTCGCGTTCCTCTGCCCAGCGGCAGCGTTCCACATAGTCGTGATAATAGGGGTCTTCAATCACATCGTTCTGCTCCAGGTCTGCAAACAGGTCGCCCGGAACACGCGCCTGCATCCAATCCTCGTCGCCGATGGCGGGCAGATGCGCGCCTTCTGAAAGCCCCGATCCCTGTGCAAAACCCTGAAACCGCCAAACCCCGTTTAAGTCGATCATCGCCTATTCTATTCGCCCTATCGGGCGATTTCTCCTGTTAAGCGGAGAACGCGCAGGAAAAAGAGCCGTCGAACGGAACATAATAAAGAAGAGACTTCGGAGGCAGAAGAGGGATGAACAATAAACATATCCTGAATAGACGCGATTTTTTGAGGGCGTCTGCCGCATTGACGGTGGGCGCGATGACGATGCGGATACCGCTCGCGCATTTGCAAGGCAACGATAAAATCAGAGTCGGTTTGATTGGTTGCGGTGGGCGAGGAACCGGCGCGGCGCATGACTGCGCGAACGCGGCGCCGGGTATCGAGATTTACGCGATTGGAGACCTGTTCAAAGATCGCATGGAGGGTTGCCGGGAAAACCTCAAAGGGCTGGGCGACAAGGTTAATCTGACCGATGACCGCTGTTTTCACGGGTTTGACGCCTATCAGAAAGTGATCAGCAGCGGGGTGGACCTTGTGATACTGGCAGCGCCGCCCGGTTTCCGTCCCCAACATTTTAAGGCTGCTATCGAGGCAGGCAAACACGTCTTCATGGAAAAACCGGTTGCTGTCTGCCCAGCAGGAGTTCGCATGGTGTTAGCAGCCAGCGCGTTGGCAGAACAAAAGCGGTTAGGCGTGGTGGCAGGAACCCAACGAAGGCATGACAAAGGCTATATCGAGACTATCAAGCGACTGCAGGATGGCGCGATTGGCAAAATCGTGTCCGCGCAATGCTATTGGAATCAGGGCGGTTTGTGGATGAACCCTCGCAAGCCCGAATGGAGCGACACCGAATGGCAAGTTCGCAACTGGCTCTATTTCGCATGGCTTTCCGGCGATCACATCGTGGAACAACACATCCACAACATCGATGTGATTAACTGGGTTTTGAATGCGCATCCTGTCAAAGCGGTGGGCATGGGCGGGCGTCAGGTTCGAGTCGATCCTGCCTACGGTCATATTTACGATCACTTCGCTATCGATTTTGAGTATCCCGATGGCGTAAAAGTGCTGAGTATGTGCCGCCAAATCGATAATTGCGCGAATCGGGTCGGCGAGTTTGTCATCGGCACCAAAGGCACCGCAGACCCCGGCAGTTGGATCGGCGGCGATAGCGCTTGGAAGTTTGAAGGCGAGCGTCCTAATCCCTATGTCCAAGAGCATACCAACCTGATCAATAGTATCCGGGCAGGCAAGCCGCTCAATGAGGGTCGGCAGGTGGCAGAAAGCACGCTGTGTGCCATTATGGGACGAATGGCGGCTTACACAGGTAAGGAGATCACTTGGGAACAAGCCTTGAATTCGGAACTGAATTTGATGAAAGAGAACCTCTCTTTCGGTCCCTTGGCGGTAGACCCTATCGCCTTACCGGGCAAAGCCGTCTAACTGTTTGAATCTAAATGATATGGAGGAAACCTAAATGAAATTGGCTGTGGCAACATTGACTGCGCTTTTCCTGACCTTTTCCGCGCCTTGGCTCGCGCAAGAAAAAGAGCCGGAGTTTGGACGAACAAAAGATATCCCTCTCTTTAACGAGCAGGACCTCTCAGGTTGGGACTTCTTTTTAGCGGACCAAAAAGTGAAAATGAACGAGGTCTGGGGCGTGGGACATGACACCTCTTCGGGAGGACATGATCACATCTTGGTCTGCAAGGGGCAGCCCGCAGGCTATATCTACACGATAAAGAAGTATAAAAACTTCATCCTGAAACTCCAGTGGCGTTGGGCGCCGGGCAAACAGCCCAGTAACAGCGGCGTGTTGCTGCGTGTTCAGGAACCGCACAAAGTCTGGCCGAAGAGTATCGAGGCGCAATTGGCATACAAGAACGCGGGCGACTTCTGGCTTATCGACGGCGCCAAGTTGGAGACCGACCCGGCGCGTGTCAACCCCAACAGTTCCAACAACCGCTATCGCTCCAACAAAACTGCGGAAAAAGACGCGCCTGCCTGGAATGAGTATGAAATCTATGTCAATGGCGACAAGGTCCGCTTGAAAATCAACGGAGAAGTCGTGAACGAAGGCACTGGCGCGGAAGCCGTCGCGGGACATATCGCCCTGCAATCGGAAGGCGGCGAAATTCACTTCCGCAATATCCGCCTCATGCCGCTTCCTGATTGATTCTTTGCTATGCATCCTTGAGGGATGAAAACAACTCGTCCCTCAAGGATCACCCTTCTAAACATTAGGATGAATATCTTTACTCCAATTTATCCAAATTCATAAAATATTCATGGAACCCACCCCTAAAAATAGCGTATAATATAGCATACTTTACTACCGAAGGGAGGAGTAAAATCATGTTCAAAAGCAGCACACTGTTCGCCTCTATGGCGATGTTCGTCGCGCTGAGTGTTTCAGCGTCCGCCCAAATGTGGTCTTTTCATGAAACGTTGAGTGGTTCTCAGGAAGTGCCTGCAAATGGCAGCCAGACCACCGGAATGGCGATGGGAACCTACAACCAGGCGACCAAAGTCTTGCATATCGAGGTCACCTCGACCACGTTCACCAGCAACATCCGGGCAGGTCATATTCATCATGCTGCTGTCGGCGTCAATGGTCCCGTCATTTTCCCCCTCACCCACACAGGGGGAGCAAGAGATTGGGTTTCTGACAACACCTTCGTTTTAAGCGATGCCCAGGAAGCGCTCTTGTTATCGGGCAACTACTATGTCAACCTGCACACTGACAATTTCCCTGGTGGCGAAATCCGAACCCAACTGAATCCGGTTCCTGAGCCTGCCAGCTTGATCGCGCTGGGCGCAGGGTTGATCGGTGTGGCAATTCGACGCCGCAAGCGATAAATCAACATTGGTTTAGAACACCTTAAACGGGTCTGGGATGAGGGGCGAAATCATCTCAGACCCGTTGCTTTATTGAAACGACATGAAATACCCGCTTGACAATACGCCAAATTCGGGTATACTATTGGGACTTAAGGGCGCGCGCTCGTAGCTCAGGGGATAGAGCGCAAGGTTGCGGACCTTGAGGTCGGGGGTTCGAATCCCTCCGAGCGCGCCATAATTTTTTTACCCCGACTTGCCCTCGTAGCTCAGAGGATAGAGCGCCGCCGTCCTAAGGCGGGCGTCGGGGGTTCGAATCCCTCCGAGGGCGCCAGCGTCCCCATCCCATTTCTGGAGAGGTGCCGGAGCGGTTGAACGGGTCCGACTCGAAATCGGAAATCCTCCCAAAAGGGGGATCGGGGGTTCGAATCCCCCCCTCTCCGCCAGAGATCGATATGCGACTGACTGATACCCACTGCCATTTGAATCACGAAACGCTTCAACAGGAATGGCAAACGGTGATTGAGCGCGCCAATGAAAAAGGCGTCCAGAGGTTCTTTGTGGTGGGCTTTGACTTTGCAAGCAGTCAACGCGCCCTCAATCTCGCGGAGCAGCATCCCCAAGTCTATGCCGTTGTGGGTATTCATCCCCACGCCGCGTTGGAATGGAACGATCAAGTTCGCGAAACCGTGAAGGATTGGAGCCGCCATCCGCGAGTGGTCGCCATCGGCGAAATCGGGCTCGATTTCTATCGCGATTGGTCGCCGCAAGAAGCGCAGTTCGAGGCATTCCATGCGCAAATGCGTTTGGCTGCCGAAACCGGGATGCCGGTCGTTTTGCATTGCCGAGATGCTTACGATCCACTTCTCGATGTCTTGGCGCAATATCCTGATGTCACAGGCGTTCTCCACTGCTTTTCAGGCTCCGAAGCGCATGCGCAGCGAGGCTTATCGATGGGCTATGCGTTGGGAATCGGCGGCGTCGTCACCTTCAAAAACGCGGAACAATTGCGAGCGATTGTTCAGGCGACTCCCGTTGAAAACCTGCTCCTGGAAACAGACGCGCCTTATCTCGCGCCGCACCCGCACCGCGGTAAAACGAATGAACCCTCCTACCTGCCCCTGGTCTTAGACACGCTTTGCGCAGTCAAACAGGTCGATACCGAAACGCTATCGGAGCAAATCGAAACCCATGTGGAACACCGCTTCCCGCGCGCGCGGTCATAAATAAGCGGTACAATTGTATGAGTCCATTTTCACAGGATATTGATTGATCGATGAAAAACGAACCGCTCATTTCGGTAATTGTTCCGGTCTATAACGAGGTTTCGACCATTCAGGAACTGCTGACACGGCTTCGCGCTGCGCCCTTCCGCAAGCAAATTGTGGTGATCGATGACTGCTCAGCGGACGGCACCACCGAACTGCTGCAAGCGGAACCAGACATCACCTACATCCGGCACAAAGATAATCAGGGAAAAGGCGCCGCCATCCGCACCGGCATTGAGCACGCGGTCGGGGATATTATCATCATTCAAGACGCCGATTTAGAGTATGACCCAAACGAAATTCCTGCGGTGGTCGAACCCATCGCAAACGGGGAAACAAAGGTCGCTTATGGATGTCGGTTCGCCAAAGGACTGCCTCCTGATATGCCCCTGCCCAACAAAATCGCCAATCGCCTGCTGTCGCTGCTCACACGCATTTTGTTTGGCTATCCTTTGAAAGATGAAGCGACTTGCTACAAAGCGTTTCGCGCGGATTTCTTGCGCTCGATCCCTCTGAACTGCACGCGCTTTGAGTTTTGCCCGGAAGTAACCGCAAAAACGCTGAAACGCGGGCAAAAGATTGTGGAGGTGGATATCCAAAATTACCGCCCCCGCACGAAAAACGAAGGAAAGAAGATTCGATGGACCGATGGAGTAGAAGCGATTTGGACACTGATTCGATACCGGTGGCGAGATTGAGGGCGGTTTGGCAACGCGCAGTTTTCTGTTATCTCCTCTGGAGTTTATGCCTCGCGTCCGCGGTGTCGCAAACTTTTGTGGTTCAGATTCCGGGCGGCGAAGCGATGTTCGAAAAGAGCGGCTGGCTTCAAACCCATCTAAGACAAGGCGCGGCAGGCTGGTCAACGCATCCCCTCTCCTTCTCCAATAGTATCGCTTTAAACATCCCCAAAACGGAAGACCCCGCTTTTGCCTATGGCAAACGAACCGATGTTTCCGCGCTGCGCGCAAGACTTCAAAGACATTTTCCTAAAAGCGCGCGGTTGACTCTAACTTTGGAAGAGGCATTGTTGGCTCAACGCTACCAAACCTATTGCACTCCTGAGCAAGGGAAAAAACTGGAGCAAAAAGCATGGCGCGCGATTGATCACATGCTGGACATTCTGATGGAATCGATGCCTGCCAACAGCGATCTTGTGATGATTGCGACACCCGATCCTGAGAACCGCCTGACACCTTCCGATCAACTGATGCCGGTCTTTTTGAAAGGCAAACGGTTTGGCAAAGGATTACTGAACGACCACAAAACAGGACACGCAGGATGGACCCCTTATCTCAGCGAAATCATCGCGCAAACACGCCCGCCTGCCCAACCTGCGAACCAGCAAAGCAAGACTGCAGAGGTTCCAACGCCCAATACCTTGCGCGCGCTTAAACAATCTCTGCTGGATCAAGCGCGCCGGAACGACCTCAAACCGCTGCCCATCGCCCTCGCAACGCTAAGCGTCATCGTGGGAACGCTCGCCCTCTTTCTCCATCGTCCTGCCCCCCGAAAACCGGCAGTCAGCAATATCCAACTTTTTGCTGCCCCCCCGCGCGCCGCACCCCCCCCAGAATCTGCCCCCTCGCCTCCAAAACCGAAGTGGCGATGGATGGACTGGGCGCAGTGGCTGCCCCTGTTTGCCTGCGCGCTGTGGGTCAGCAGCCTGCTGCCCGCCGCGCAAACCAACGTGTCCGTTTGGGGAACCATGCTTGCGCTGTTCATCGGAACCAGCGCGTTGCTGGGATTCGCGATCTGGCTTCGCGCTCCCATCACAGGTATCGGTGTCGCCATCGGTTTGGGCTTAATTTTGCTCGCGCTGGATTTGCTGACCGGTAACCGATGGGCGATAAATGGCGTATTGGGGTACTCGTTGTTAGAGGAAACGCGATACGCGGGTATGGGAACCGACTATGCCGCGCTGTTTTTAGGAGGCGCGGTGCTCTTTTTGGGATGCTGGCTGCATATCGAGGGGTTGCCCGCCGTGGGCTATTACCTGCTGTCGGTCATAATTTTACTGTTGACGTGGCGATCCCATCACCCGGCAGCCGTGTTGAGCGCGTGCGTTTCGCTTGGCTTATACGCGACTTTTCTGCCTCAAAAATCGCTCTTAATGAAGCGGTGGCTGTGGCTTCTTACTATTCCTGTGGGCTATGCTGTGTGGATGATTCACCCTGATATCCAAACACTTTTCACGCCAACAAGCGTCCATCTAAAAGCGTGGATTGCTTCGGTGGCATCGTTCGAGGGCATCGCGCTGGGCGCGCTTTTGGGGGCGATTTGGCTCATACGAAAACGCCAGTTTATCGATCCGCTGACCCTTGCGCTGGAACGCGCTTGGCTGGGAGCAGCCCTCATCGCTCTCATCAGCGGCTGGGAAGGTATCCGTTTGACGAATGGCTTGCTCCTGCTTTATTGGGTCTATTTAGCGGCGCGCTATTGGCAGGAGTCCCCCGATCTGACCGAGAATTAACAGGTGTAAGGTATAGTTACGTTGGAGGAGATAGAGGTTATGAAACAATGGATTTTAATTGCCGCACTGGCGCTATTGCTCCAGAACGGCGACACACAAGCAAAGAACCCGCCCAAGCAGCCTGCGGGCGGCTCTAAAACGACAACCCAGAACAAACCGGCTTCTGGAGGCGCGAAACAGCCCGCTCAGGGGAACAAACCGCCCGTCACACCGGCGAAACAGGGTCCCGGTATCCCTGCCATGCCAACTGCTTCAACGGTGGTGGCAACGGTCAATGGCGCGCCTATCACCGCAGGCGACTTGGCAAAAGCGACCTACGACTGGTTTGGCGCAAACACCATCGAAGAGCTCGTCTTGGAAAAAATCGTTGAGCAAGAAGCCGCCAAGCTGAAAGTCACGGTTTCGCATGCCGACGTGCTAAAGCGTTATGAGGAAAGTCTTGAAAACGCGAAACGCCAGGCGCCTCCCGGCATGGAAATTGACGACTTCCTGAAACGCAGCCAGTTCCCGCCCAGCCGTCTCTATACCCGCACCCGCACCCAACTGCTTGCAGAGAAATTAGTGGAGCGCAATGTTAATCTCAATGACTGGGTGCAGTATCGCCAGATCGTCGTGCGTATCCAAGGAAACACGCCGGACGAACAGAGCGCAAACGAGGCGGAAGCGCAGAAGAAAGCGGATGAGGCTTATGCGAAAATCACGGAAGGCATGGATTTCGTGGAAGCGGTCACAGCCTATTCTGACGATACGTTTACGAAGGATCAAGGCGGCTTGGTCAACTTCCAAAAGAAGGACTTCTTGTTCCCCGACATCAAAACCCAGTTGGACAAGATGAAACCCGGTGAGGTTAGCAAGCCTTTCAAAACCGTGCAGGGCTTCCTGATCATCAAATTTGAGAAGATGGGCGGTCAAGGCACACCCGAAGAGCAGAAGCAATTACGTGAGCAGAGCGTCCGAATCGACCTCAGCAACTATGTGCGTTCGTTGCAAGACAAGGCGAAAGTGACCAACAAGATCGTCAAGCCCTATACGCCGCCTGCGCAACCCAACCCGGGAGCCGGCGCGCCGCGCCCCAATCCGGGCGGACCGCCTCCGCGTTAATTCCCAACCGATGGAGCCGCTGCGCTTCATAGGGTAATATCATAAGGACAGGGAGCTTGATGCTCCCTGCTCCAACACATTTTCCAAACAGAGGTCAACATGGCAAAGAAGAGATTAAATGTCGCTTTAATCGGCTACCAATTTATGGGCAAAGCGCACAGCAACGCCTATCGCCAAGTGGAACACTTTTTCCCAGAGTTGGAGCTGGTACCACATATGAAAGTGATTTGCGGGCGCAATGAAGAGCGCGTGTGCAGCGCGGCGGAAAGGTATGGTTTTGAAGAGTACGCGACCGACTGGGAGAGCGTGGTTGCCCGGAACGATATCGACATCGTGGATGTTTCCACCCCCGGCAACCTGCATGCGCCCATCGCCATCGCCGCGGCAACACATGGCAAAATCACGCTCTGCGAAAAACCCATCGCGAACAACCTTAAGGAAGCGAGAGAGATGGTCGCTGCCGCCGAACAAAACAATATTCTTCATGGGGTTTTCTTCAATTACCGTAAAGCGCCTGCTGTCAGTTTCGCGAAACAGTTGATCGATGAAGGCGCATTAGGCAAGATATTCCATTTCCGCGGGACCTATCTTCAAGACTGGATTGTCGACCCGAATTTCCCGCTGGTCTGGCGTCTGCAAAAAGAGGTTTCCGGTTCAGGCGTTCATGGTGACTTGAACGCGCACATTATCGACTTAGCAAGTTGGCTGGTGGGCGACATCCAAGAAGTCAGCGGGATGATGGAGACATTTATCAAGGAGCGCCCCGTTCTAAAAGAGGTGGATGATCGTTTAGGCGGACAAGCCAGCGCGGAAATGGGCAAAGTCACAGTGGATGATGCGGCGATGTTCTTGGCGCGCTTCAAAAACGGCGCGATAGGCACCTTTGAAGCCACCCGATTCGCATTGGGACGCAAGAACTACAACCGCTTTGAAATCAACGGCTCCAAAGGCAGCCTCGTCTTTAATTTGGAGCGCATGAATGAACTGGAACTCTACTTGGAAAACGATCCGGCAGGTTTGCGTGGGTTCCGAACAATCCAAGTGACGGACGGTTCGCATCCCTATGTCGGCGCATGGTGGCCTGCGGGGCATATCATTGGCTATGAGCATACCTTCACCCACCTGATTCGCGATGTGATGGAGGCTGCCGCTAAACAGGAACTGCCATCCCCCAACTTCTACGACGGCTTGAAGTGCCAAGCGGTCTTAGAAGCGGTAGAGGCTTCCGCCAACAACCGGCAATGGGTTTCTGTGGAAGCGTAAGATTTGCAACTTCAACGGTCTCCCCCAATAAACAGGCGGGAGACCGTTCAGAGGAAATTCGAATTTAACATGACTGACATTTTATTGACGCCAGAAGGACACAAAAAATTATCGCAGGAGTTAGAAGAGTTAAAGTTGGTCAAACGCCCCGAAATCGCGGACACGCTCCGGCAAGCGCGCGCGCTGGGAGACCTTCGGGAAAACTTCGCCTACGATGACGCAAAAAGGCAGCAAGCGATTATTGAGGGGCGTATCAAAGACCTGCAAAAGATTTTAGAAATCGCGAAAGTGGTGCAAAAGCCCGACAACGCGGATGGGGTCACCGCCCATCTTGGCTCACTGGTCACCCTGCGTGATGTGGACAGTAGCAACGAACGAAAACTGATGTTGGTAGGTTCCTTTGAAGCCGACCCTTTGCAAGACCGCATCTCCATCGTTTCGCCGGTCGGCGCGGCGATTATCGGCAAGTTGCTAAATGAAACGGTGGAAGTGCAGACTCCCAAAGGCGTCATCCGCTATCAGATTATCGCTATTGAGTAATTGCGATCATTACCCCAACCGCCGGACTCGAAGCCGGTAAACCTGCGCATAGGCTTCGCGGGGAATCCCTGCCCGCGCCCGCGCCAACTCGATCTGCTGTTCCGCGCTTTCCACGCCTTTGGTCGCCGGCATCATCGCGCCTTGCTTATCCTGCCACTCGATCAAGACCCCGTCCCGCGCGGGGTCCAAATCTTTCGCATCGGTCAGGGGTTCGCTCGTCTCCAACAAATAGACCACATATTCCAGGGTGGGCAATTCCGGCGGTTCAATCGGCAAATTTCGCGGGTCTAAAACCACCGCCCGCGCCGCATGATAAACGATCTCTTTGGCGCGATTGGGATGTTCCGCTTCCAACGAACCAGACATACTGCGCAAGTCGCCATCCTGATATATCGCCACGAACACCCCGCCCGGCAGAGCGAGTTCCGCAGGCAGCTGCTTCAAATCCGGTTCTATGCGCGCGCCTTCCCTCGCATAACTCTCCACCGCGCGGCGCGCCAAATCTATACAAGCATGTTGCAAGGAGGATGAAGATGCTGGTTTTCGTCCAATTTTTGTTTCGTTTCCCTGCAGCAATCGCTGGATATTCTCGCGATGACGCCATACTACTAGTGACGCTGCCGCGCTCAACGCGATGACCGTCACAGGTTGGAACCCCAAGAGATACGCGCTGACCGGCACCGAGATCGCCGCCAAAATTGACGCCACCGACACATATCTGGTGACAAACAATACCAAGAACCAGAAAGACAGCCCCGTGACAGCGGTGATGGGCGCGACTCCCAGCAGCAAACCTAAGCCCGTTGCCACCCCTTTACCGCCTTTGAATTTGAGAAACGGCGACAAGCTGTGTCCCGCAACCGCGCACGCGCCCGCCAAAAGACCTGCGCCTTCTTGCCCGGTCACCTGCAATGTGAGAAAACTGGGAAACCAGCCTTTCAACACATCCAGCGCGAAGACGAGAATCCCCGCTTTCTTGCCTAAAACACGCATCACATTGGTCGCGCCGATATTCCCACTTCCATGCTGGCGGATATCCACCCCGAAAAAAATCTTCGCGATCCAAAAGCCAAACGGTAACGACCCGACCAGGTAGCTGCCTAATGCGATTCCGACCCATTGCGCAATATCCATAACCGCTCAATAGTTTACCTAAACAGCGAACAAGCGCGCGCCCTATCGTCTAAGGTCTTCAAACATTCTTCAGGAGGTATACTAAGGTTCATGCGGTGGAACCAGGTGTTCATCCTCTTGATCGCCGGATTTTGCGCCTATCTGATACGATTGAGCGCGCCCTTTACGGCGGATGACCATTATATCTTCTATCGGTTGCAACAAGGAGGCATCTTTGGTTTCACCGGTCAGCAGCCAGCCATCTTCTTTCGTCCTCTGACCTCGCTCCAGTATTACATTGATTTCCTGTTCGGGATGTCGCCAGCTCTCTCTCATTCGATCAATGTGTTCTGGCATGGTATCTGCGGACTGCTTTTGTACAGATTCGCGTCCCGGCTGTTGCTTTTGTGGGGATGGGATGGGGAAAAAGTTAGAAATACAGCCTTCTACAGCGCGCTTCTCTTTACAGTTCTGCCTGCAAATGTCGAAGCAGTGGCGTGGTTTGCAGCGCGAGCGGATATGATTGCCACCGCATGCGCGCTGAGCGCATTGTTGCTGTTGATGCGATTTCAAGCGCAGAGACATCTCCTCTATTATGTCGTCGCGTTGCTCTGTTTCGCATGTGGTTTGTTTTGCAAAGAGTCGTTGGTGACGTTTCCGTTGATTGTTTGGCTATGGTTGAGGTACTTGGGCGTGAGCCGCGCAACTCTTTGGGCAGCGCCCTATCTGGTAGTTTTGTGGGTCTATATCATTATGCGCTCGTTGGTCCTGAGCGGATTGGGCGGTTATCCTGACACATGGGATATTCTTCAACGCCCTTGGATGTTAGGAATGAACTTGGCAGCCTATCTGTTCCAAATGGGAATCCCTGCCATCCTCTTCGGATTGGGACGCGATATTTGGGACACACTGCTTTGGATTTTATGGCTGTTCGGAGTCGGATTGGTCTTTTACACAAAGCGCGCCCATCCGCCTGATCAACGTTCTCTTGTGAATTGGCAACTCTTGGCGGGAATCATTCTCCTGACCTTGTTACCGGTCATTATTTTCAAACCCTCCCCGTTTTATTTTCTCAACAGCCGCTACACCTATTTGGCTTCCGCATTTGTCGCCGTAGGCGCAGGCGCGCTGTTAACGCGCAGAGGACAACCTGGATGGATAGCGCGCGCTGCGCTGGCTCTCTTGATACTCGCCTATTTTGGAGGAACCCTGCGTCAAGCCGATGCGTGGAGAGTCGCAAGCGAAATCGCATTGAGCAGCCTCCTATCTCTCAAAAACATGCCGAAGGACCAACCCATGTTAATACTCAGTCTGCCTGATCATTTTCATGGCGCCTACATTTGGCGCGCTGGCTTCCACGAAGGGGTCGCATTGCATCTCCCCGAACGTCAGGATCAAACAATGCTCGTCGCAAGTCGATTTACCATGCGTCTGAAGACCAATACCAGCATCCGATACGCGGGCGGCGAGGCGACCCTCTCCAACGGGTATGACATCTTTCTTCCCCCAGAAGGAACAAAAGAGTTAGGGGGCAGCAATTATACGCTGCTGCCTCATCAGCTGACAATCCACTCATCACAACAAGAACAATCTATCCTACTGGGCTATCATCAAGGCAAATTTATCAGGATAGAACCGTAGATAATCATTCAAGTCACGGCTAAGAGGCTGTCCGTAGATATTGAATGAATTCGTGTCTTTCTATGAATGAAAAAGACGCCCTCTAACAGCGTTTTTCTCTCATAGATTCCCATGTTCGCGGGAATGACAACGGGTAGCCATTTGCTTTCGAATGCGTTTTCGATAGGCTGGGATTGGGCATGGGTTCTCATAAGAAGCGCGCCCAATCGCCTAAGGCTTATCAAAAACTGGTACTGATTAACTGCTTTTTAACTACAATGCCTCGAAAACAGGTTATAATATGTTCATAGAAAGTGTGTGGGCAGGCAACTGTTCAGTCTCCCGCGGGCAGCGCGAAACAGAGCAGCGTCTCTCTCAGAACCTATCTGACAGCAAACTTTCAAAGAGGAGGCTAATCAAATGCATACGAGTTCATTCAATAGAAAACGCGGCTGGATTCTTCAATTCCTGTTCAGCGCGTTCTTAGCCATCTGCTTGCTGATCCCATCTCAAGCGCAGTTACAAGGCGATGTGAACGGAGACGACTGCGTCGATGACCTGGATCTGCTGATCGTGCTATTCAACTTCGGAAGCAATCAGGACCGCCGCGCCGATGTGAATCGCGATGGCTCTGTCGACGACTTAGACCTGTTGATTGTACTATTCCAATTCGGGGAATGTCGCCCCAATATCATTTGGAAACTGAACTTCGAGTCGCTTCCCCCCTCTACGCCTGTGATGGTTCAGACCACTCAAGGATCGCGCACCACCCAAATTAGCGGCGGCGCGATGGAATTAAAAATGGGCGAACCGATGGACAACGGGCAAATCCCCATTGAGATCGTCGCTATGTCGCTGGGAACCCGCTCTGTGCCAATCCTGCCAACGCAACCCACCGGTGGTATTGCCATCTTACAAGATTTTGAAGCGCCTTCAGGCGGAATGTGGAATCCCCAAACGGGACAATTCGGCATGGTAGTACCGATGAGAATGACCTATTGGCTGCTCAACGAACTTTTTCCCATCGGGATGCGTGGTGAATTAGATGATAATGTGGAAGCCACCTTCGCGCAATGTATAGTCAACTTAAGCGGGCATGCCTTCCTCACCGGTCCCAACAATAACGTTTTGCATATTGAAGGATCACTCAATTGCCAAGTCGTAGAGCCTGAATTCGTGGGACCTGTTTTCAACGTGTCCGTTCCCATTTCTGGCGATGTTCAAAGGAAAGAGCCGCTGGAAGCCTGCCCCACGAAGACCGTCAACAAGCGCAAGGTTTGTATCCAGCCCGTGTTTATCGGCACCGGTCCTGATGATGCCAACGCGACCGGCGCGAGCTATGCGGTATTCAAAGCGGAAGCAGAAGCCATCTGGGGCAAAGCCTGTATCGAATTCCAGTGGCAAGCCCCTATCTACATCAACAACAATGCCTATAAAATCTTAGAGGGCATGGGCGATAATATGACGGCTGAAGAGAGGGCGCTGCTCAGGGAAGTGGACGCAAGAGGCGATAACGACTGCATCGAAGTCTTCTTCGTATCCCGCATGGAAAACGCCAACGGTCAAAAGCATGAATCAGGCGATGGCTACACTGTTCATAGTGGCGGTCAGCAAGCGAAGATCGTGGTCGCCGATGACGCGGTGACGGACTGCGATCCCGACAGCGACCGTGTCTTAGCGCACGAATTGGGCCACGCTTTAGGCAACTTGGATCACGATGCGGATACCTGCATGAAGCCGACCGGTAACCCGCCCAACTGTCCAGGACGCAATCCTGACAAGGTCACGACTGCTCAGGCAAGAAAATTGACCAATCCTGTGATCAAACCCAAAGACCCGAAAGAGCGTTGCTGCTTGACCACCTCGGACTAAAAGTACCGCCGGTTCCTCTTGTTTGCAGGGGGAACCGGTTTCACCTCTTGCGCCATATTGAGCGAAGCCCAGGCATCTGTTTGTAGAGTTTGAGACACCTCTATGTCAGGACGATAAACTCACCTGCATGAAGCCTTCTGGTACAGGTCCGCCCAACTGTCCCGGACGAAACCCAGACATCATCACTTTGGCATTAGCCAAACGGCTGTGGGGTCCTCTGATAAAGGAGTCTGATCCCAAGATACGTTGTTGCTTTACAACGGACAATTAAACCCGAAACCGCCCTCGCCCAAAGAAACAGGAAGAGGGCGGTTTTTTGTTTCCAAGTGACGCGGTAACGAATACGGGCGATTCCGTGTATAATTAGGTTATGGTTGTCGCGTTGCTGATACTGGCTGCTATTGTGGGGTTAATCCTCTTCGCCAACTGGGTGCTGACTAACGCCACCCTCAAACCACCCAAAACGCCCCTTTTCTTAAGCCCGCGCGATATGGAGATCCCGTACGAAGAGATGGACTTCCAATCGGAAGATGGCACGCGCCTGCGCGGCTGGTGGCTGCCCGCGCGCGAACCAGTGGGGATTGCGGTGCTTTGTCATGGCTATTTGATGAACCGGAGTGAGCCTCTGACGGTGGCTCGCGGACTGTGGGCGTCCGGTTTCCACTGTCTGGTCTTCGATTTCCGCGCATCGGGAAGAAGCGAAGGCGTCATCTGTACTATTGGCCACAAAGAAGCGCAAGATGCGTTGGCAGCGGTTCAATGGGCGGCGGCGCGCGCGCCGGAATTGCCGATTGTGGCATATGGCGCATCGATGGGTGGCGCGGCGGTCATTATGGCAGCGGCTCGTGAACCGCGTATTCAAGCCGTGGTAGCCGACTCTGCCTATTGCCGCCTGAATCATGCGGTCGACGACTGGTGGGATAAAGCCCTGGGGAAATTGGCTTGGTTGACCAAGCCCACCCAGTGGCTGGGAACGTTGATCACGAAAGTGCCTCCCAAAACCGTCGCGCCAGAAGCGCACATCTCTGCCATCACGCCCCGCCCTGTGCTGATTATTCATGGAACGCACGACACGCTCTTGAAGCCCTATCATGCGGAGCGTCTCTTCGCGGCAGCGCAAGAACCTAAACGTCTGTGGTGGGCGCAAGGCAGCGATCATGTGCAGGCGCGCTTCGACCATCCCGACCAATTTTACTCTCTTGTCACCCACTTTTTCCGGGAAGCTGTCGCCGCAAAAGCGCAAACCGCCAACGTTTCCGATTGACTGTTGCTGTCATAGGAAGCATTTGTTACAGAGGCTGCTTATCACAGGAAAAATCGGTTCGAAAGCGAACCTCACAAAGGGACTGCTATTCTATCAACATGAAATCGCGCTTGGGATCGGCTTATCCACTTGGGCAAGATTCCCAAGCCACTCTTTGATACGAATGCATCTTGGTACTACTTAAACATACGAGCATAACATTTCGAAGGAAGGAGCAAATATGAAAGGAATCAGTGGGAAGTTGGGTTGGATGATCGCGTTGTTGTGCGCGTTGTCATTAAGCGCGGTTCAGGGGCAGCCGCCCTTTGATCCTATGTGGCTGCCAGGCGGGCGCGTAACGTTAGGCGATCTGGACTCGGAGCGCGCGGCGGAATTCCGGGTGTTAGGCACTCGAACTCCGCTGTCAGACAACGGAACCGATTGGACCAGCCGCCCTTTACTCTCACGACCAGAGGCGATTCAAGGGGAACAACAATTCACCCTGAAGATGCCCACAACGCGATGGAGCGAGGCGGAAGGCGATTTGATCTTAGCGGCTCGAGTCGGCGGGCGTTTTGAAGCCTTCACTTATCAAGTGAAATTGAACGGTCAACTGATGGGTATTTGGGGGATTGCGCCTGATCCGCAAGGGCGTTGGGGGAGCCGATACTATGTGATTCCGCGCGCTGCGCTGGGCGCAAAACTGCCCGCCAACGCGCAAATCTCCCTTACTTCCCCGAACGCAGTCGCGTCGCAATACGCGATTTTCGCCGCGAACCTCAGCGACAAAATCTCCGGGCTCAAAACAGGCGCGCTCGATTCGCAGTCACTGTCGGGCTTAAGCGCGAACCTGATACAGGGCATCGATCACATTGGGCGCGAAAATTGGCGGGAAGCCAGCGTTGCGCTCAGTTTGGTGGCTTTAAGTCCCGAAGAAACACCGCTCCATCGCGTCGCCCGGCATTGGCTCCGGTACATCGTTTTCCGCCAAAACCCGCCCAAAGACTCCTTCCGGGCAGGATTGTACGCTTTTCTGAATGGCTGGCACGATGATGCCGTCGCCGCGTTTGAACGCGAAACCGCGCGTAATCCCAACAACCCCGAAGCGCATTACTACTACGCGATGGCGCGCGAATACAGGCGTGACCCCATCGAGCAGGCAGCGAACGCCTTCGCGCGCGCCGCCGCCGCTTACCGTGTCGACCAACCCAACTTGTGGCGTGTGCTGTTGGCGGTTTACCCGCAAGCGAAAAATGATGCGGGGGTAACAGTCTCGATGAAGCCGGAAGAGTTGGAACGGTCGCTCCGCGAATGGCAGATTGTTGAAGCGATGGTCGCGATCGCTTCCCGCGGGAAACTGAGAATTCAAACGACAATGCAAATGGTGAGCGATGAGGCGTTTCCGCCCGTGACACATGCAGGCATGATGCTGGGTCCGCCCGATGCCTTGATTCCCCAGTGGGGACTTTACGATTCGGTCATCTTTTTGAGACCAGAAGGTCCCTCGGTCACGGGAGGCGCGGATGTGGGACCGAGGGGCGCAGCCTTGAGCGATGTCGGCACTTGGGCAGGCTGGGAAGTGCAGTTGCATGAGTGGAACCACCAGTTCGATTGGACCTGCATTTTCAGCGAAGTGGGCGTTGGGTATCCCGTCACGCACGACTCCGATGGATGCGGCGCGCAACCCATTCCCTCGATGGGCGCGGGTCATCGAAACTCTATGCGCTACTACCTCACGGACGCGATCTACCGTCGTCTGCGCGCTGCCAGCCCCTTGGGAGGCGTGTCCGTGAAGGAATGGGCGATTTCGGAACCGGAACCTTTTGAAGGCGAGAAATTAACGCCGCAAACCGCGATGACGCCTGCCGAACAGTTCCCCAGACGCGTGGTGCAGCAGGGCGACTTTCTCGATTTGAACGCAGCCGCGCCCGGCATGACGGGCAGCGCAATGATTTTCGCGCGCTGTTTCATCTACTCGCCGCGGGCGCAAGAGATACAACTGCGTTTGGGGGTGCAAAACAGCGCGCGAATTTGGTTGAATGGGCGCGTTGTGTACCGGGGCGCGTACACTGCCGCCGCGAAATGGGAAACCCAAAACGTCCCCGCCATGATCTATCCCAGCGCGCGCCTGGAGCGGGGCTGGAACGAACTGATGATAGGGGTCGTCAAAACGACAGGAGCCTCGTGGGGATTCGCGCTTGCGCTCAGTGATTTTCAAGGCGCGCCTCTGTCCGATATTCAGGTGACTGCCGATCAGCCTCGCGGCGCGACCGCCTCTGCGCCTGCGCCCGCCACAAGCAAATTCTATCGTTGGCGCGATGTCCAGGAGGATTTCACCGAGCGACTACCACGGCTTACTGAAAACGATCTCAAGCGCATCACAGGCTATAATAATTTGAGATTATCTGCCAAAATTCCAGAATCTTTATTAGTGGAGTATGGGATCACGGGGCGACCGACAGGCTCCCGCGTGTGGGAAGACCAGCGAAAAGAGGAACGCGCATTGAACAATCGGATGAATTGGGAAGCAGGCGAATGGATCGCGGCGGTTCGTTTCTTTAGGAATAACCAACCGCGTGACCTGGTGTTTCTGCGTCTCGAAGCCATGGAGATGTACCTGCCGATTTTGCGCGATTCGCGGTTGGAACGCCAAATTTTGGGGTATCTCTATCTAACCGAAGGCAGTAGTCCCCGCTGTGTGATCGTGGCGGAAGGCGAACTGGGCGAGTACCCCTTTGAAGAAGTCGGATTATTGCAGCCATGAAACATTCATCCAACGAACCCTTCAGCGCGCTGTTCGAGCTATTTCAGGGAGTCAATCAATCGGACCTGCCAGAGTTGCACGCCTGGATAGAAAAAGCGTTGCAGCGTTTCATGGAGTTATTGCAGGCAGATTCAGGGGTCGTTTTCTTACGCGAGGATAAGACCGGCAAAGTCTATTTAGCGGCGCACTCTGCCACCGAGCCGGAGTTTATCGAACTGTTGCAAGCGGGCGTTGATATCGCGGAGCTTCCCTTTGTCAGCGCTACCATTCAAGACCGGCGAGTCCTGATGCACAACATCGACGACTACCCGCCCGATACCCTAATGGGCGACAACCTTCGGAAATATGGCTACCGGCGCGCGCTTTTGACCCCCTTGGTCGAGCATGCCCGCGTATACGGAATCATCGCGTTCGGATTCAAATATGAAAAAGAGTTATCTGACATCGAGATCCAAGCGTTGAGCCTCTTGGGCTACCAACTGGGTAGCGCATTGAACCAACGCGAATTGATGAAACAACTGCAAAGCTCCGAGAAAATGTACCGCAGTATGGTGGAAGGACTGAATCTCTTTCTTTGGGAGTTTGACCCGCAAACACAAACCGTAACCTACATAAGCCCTCAAGCCTCCAACTGTTTAGGTTATACAACGGAGGAGTTGAAACAGGATACCACATGGGATAAGATTATCTCGCCTCCAGACCGTCAACGCATACGAGCAATGATTCAACGCGCGCTGGAAACAGGCGAAGGTTATGACGCGGAATATCAGGCAACCACCGCCAGCGGACAGAAAGTATGGTTTCATACCCTGGTCTCGGTAGAGCAACAAGAAGAAGGGTATATTTTCCGAGGGGTAACGCTGGACATCACGGCGCGCAAGCAACAAGAGGAGCAATGGGAGAAGATTCAAGCGGCGTCCGTCCAACAGGAGCGATTGCGCGCTTTAGGGCAAATGGCGGGCGCGATTGCCCACGATTTCAATAATGCGCTCATGCGCGTGATGGGTGGATTGGAACTGATTGATATCGAACATCCCCTCACAGAGAAACAGCAGCACTATTTGGAGATGGTGCGCACCGCCGTTATCGACGCGTCTGAAATGGTCGCTCGGTTAAGAGAATTTTACCGGCAGCAACCCATCAAAGAGGGCTACCACTCCACCCACTTGAAAGCAATGATAGACGAGGTGATCACGCTCACCCAACCGATCTGGCATACGCAATCGCTGATGAAAGGCATCACCATCGAAATCAATACCGATTTAGACCCAGCGCTGTCGCTTCCCGCCTCCGCCACCGAAATGCGAGAGGTCATCACCAACCTGATCTTTAACGCGGTCGACGCGATGCCCCAAGGAGGCATTTTAACCCTCAAGGCTTTTCAAGAAGAATCGGAAGCTGTAATCACGGTCAGCGATACCGGCATTGGCATGAGCGAGGAGACCCGCCTCCACTGCTTCGAGCCGTTCTACACAACAAAAAACGAGAGCGGCAGCGGGTTGGGACTGGCAGTTGTTTATGGGATTGTCAAACGAATGCAAGGCGATATCACAGTCAACAGTATTTTGGGCGAGGGAACCACTTTCACGATTCGCTTGCCGATCCAAAAAGCAGAAACGCCTTCTGCGCCCTCTGCAGAATCGAACCCGTTGAAGCCCTCTGTGATTCTCTTGGTAGAAGACGAAGATCAAATACGCGAGACTCTCACGGACATGCTGCGCTTCGCAGGACATCAAACCCATGCGATGGGGAGCGCGAAAGAGGCATTGGAGTGGCTTTCCGACCACCAACCCGATATCATTTTGACGGATCAAGGATTGCCGGGCATGAGCGGAACTCAATTTGCTATGGAAGCGAAAAAGCGTTATCCCCATGTGGGGATCGCGCTCATCACCGGTTGGGGCGATACCTTGACGCCGGATACCCCCGGCTTAAAAGCCATCGATACCATCCTCAGCAAGCCCACCCGCCGCCAGGCGCTGCTGGAAGCGTTGGCGGAAATTAGTCAAAAAAAAGAATAAGAAGGAATCAGATATCCCCTTGTTTAATATGAAAATGTTTCTAATTTAAGGAGGTTAGTCAAATGAGCTCAAGCATTAAAACCGCGTTTTTAACTGCGGCAGCCTTTATGTTTTGCGGTTCTCTGAACGCTCAGATTTCTAATGGCGCAGCGGGCGAAGGCGCGTTGAGTATCACCCCCGATACTTTAGGCGCATGGAACGCCGATTTCAACACAGGCGGGAACTTAGGTGAATCGTTCACGCCTACCGGCTTACCCACTGATTACCCGACCTTTAGTGTGGGCAGTTTCATCTTCGTGAGCAACACCCATCGCGAACTGCTGTCTCTCTATGTACCTTGGCAAAATACCAGCGGCAATGGAGGCGCGTTCGGGAGCGATCTTTCGCTGACAACCACCATTCTTTCCAATCTGTCTTATGCCGACTGGGCATATGGCGATAGTACCAACGACACCGCCATGAGCAGTTACCGGGTAACAGGCGCGGGCGTGAACCTGCATGTGCAGTTGACGCAGGCAGCCCGGCGTTCGTCGACGGCGGGTGTTGGGTTTGTCGTGCAGAAATATACGATCCGAAATGATGATGGCGCATCTTTGAGCTTTAAGTTCCATCGCGCTTGGGATGTGGATATGTTCTGGCGCACCGGCGCAGGTAACGATTACGAAAATGACGAAGTGGGCGCAGGCATGTATGGCGGTCACCGCTATGTCCGGCAGGGCGAAGTCGGTCTAAATGCGGCAACCTGCTGCCTCAGCGGTATCGACCAACCAACTTCCTATTATGGCGCCAAACGAACGCATATCCCCACTAATGGCGGTCCTGCGTTTGGTTTTGGCACTGATAACCCGACTTGGAACAACTACGGCACCCCAGCGACTTGGAAAAACTATGTCGCTTATGTGGGCTATGATACCGATGGGCTATGCGGCGACCGCGCAGGACAAGACGCGCACATCGCGATTGAGTATGAGGTCACCCTGGTTTCAGGCGAGAGCCGCGACTTCTACATCATCCATACCTACGGGTCAACAACGCCCGCCATCTGCCATATGGGCGATGTGAACGCGGATGGTATTGTGAATGACGATGATCTGCTGGACGTTCTGTTTGGTTTTGGCGGTGTCGGGCTGGGCGATGTCAACCTGGACGGTATCATCAACGATGAGGACCTGCTGGGCGTTCTGTTTGGTTTCGGCATCGCTTGCTAAGAGGATGTCAACCTTGTAAGGGCGAATAATTGTTCGCCCTTACATACCCATTGTGTCCTGTTGAGCAAAGCCGAAGCATCCGCTGTTTGAAAAGCAGCCCCTCCGATTCACTCAGGGTGGCAGCTATACCCTACACCGCTTTGTTTTAGTGATACAGTATGCAGGAAAACAGCCTGCCTAAGAAGAACATAAGCCTATGCCAAACCATCATTTATCAGACGGTGAGATTAGCAGTGAAGCCCTGCTGTCTTATCAAAAAGCGTTTGACTCCGAGCCGCGCTTCCGGCAATCTATGAATGCAGTGTGCGCTGCGCCCATCACCAAAGTCGCTTTGAACCGGCGGCGTGTCGCGCAATTGGACCACACTTTCAGCCATCACCTGACCGAAGGAAAAGCCACCAGCCAAAACTCCAGCGGTCGATGCTGGCTGTTTGCCGCCCTGAACACCATGCGCATCATTGCTATGGAGAAGATGAATCTGTCAGACGACTTTGAGCTGAGCCAAAACTATCTCTCCTTCTGGGACAAGATGGAGAAAGCGAACTACTTCTTAGAGTCGATCATCGAAACGTGGCAGGAGCCCAACGGGAGCCGTCTGATCGATTTTCTGATGATCAGTCCCATTCAAGATGGGGGACAGTGGCATATGTTCGTGAATTTGACCCGCAAATACGGAGTGATTCCTAAACGCGCTATGCCGGAAACCGACAGCAGCGGCAGCACCGCGCAAATGAACGCCCTGATCACCGGCAAACTACGCGAGTATGCCTGTCAACTACGCGAGGCGGCTTCTAAAGGCGCGTCGATAGCGGAGTTGCGCGCGATGAAACAAGGCATGAATGAAAGCGTTTATCGCATGTTGGTGATTCATTTGGGCGAACCGCCCCGCGCATTTGATTGGCAATGGCGCGATAAAGACAAAAATTTCCACCGCGACGGGGTGATCACTCCCCAAGCCTTTTATGAAAAGTATATCGCTCAGGAACTGGACGAACGGGTCTGCTTGATCCATTGCCCTCAACCCAGCAAACAGTATAACACCCTTTACACCATCAAGTACTTGGGCAATGTGGTGGGCGGCGAGATTATCAAGTATTTGAATGTGGAACTGTCCACGTTGAAAAAGGCTGCCATTGACCAGATTAAATCGGGCGAGGCGGTCTGGTTTGGCTGCGATGTAGGCAAACACTTAGAACGCGAAATGGGCGTTATGGATTTGGAGATGTACGACTACGAACTGGTCTATGGCACAAAGAACGGCTTATCCAAAGCGCAGCGACTGGACTATGGACATTCGCAAATGACCCATGCGATGGTCTTCACAGGTGTCGACTTAGATGACCAAGACCGCCCACGCAAATGGCGCGTGGAGAACTCATGGAGCGATAAAAACGGCGACAAGGGGTTCTTCCTGATGACTGATGCGTGGTTCGATGAGTATATGTACGAGGTCGTCGTTCGGCGCGAATTTGTCCCCGAAGAGTTGCTCAAGGTATTGGAGACTGAGCCGGTTCCGCTGGAGCCATGGGACCCGATGGGCGCGCTGGCGATGGCAGAATAACCTGCTGATGGCGAATTCAGTAGGAACCCGGCATTTCATGCCGAACTTATGCCTTCTATGAGCGAGGGCAAGCACCAAAAACGTTACCTGCAGCTGCGAGACTACTGGCGCGCCAATGTCCGCCTGATCCAAGTTCTCTTATTGGTGTGGGCGTTGACCGGACTGGGCGGCGGCGTGCTATGGGTCAAACAACTGAACCAGTTCAGCATCGGCAATCTCCCCCTGGGATTTTGGCTGGCTCAACAAGGCGCGATCCTACTGTTTGTCGCGCTGATTTTCATCTATGCGCGAGCGATGGACTCGCTGGACAAACGCTATGAGGTGGAGGAATAAACGCCCGTGCCTGTTGAAACCTGGACCTATCTCATCGTTGGATTCACCTTCCTCGCTTACCTCTATATCGGTTATCTGAGCCGCGTTCGGGATACCAAAGGGTTCTATGTCGCTGGTCAAGGCGTCCCACCGGTCGCGAATGGGGCGGCGACGGCTGCCGATTGGATGTCCGCTGCATCCTTTATCTCGATGGCGGGCATGATCGCCTCGATGGGCTACGACGGTTCTGTTTACTTGTTGGGGTGGACGGGCGGTTATGTGTTGTTGGCGCTGCTGCTGGCTCCCTACCTGCGAAAATTTGGCAAGTATACTGTGCCTGATTTTGTAGGTGACCGGTTCCACTCTCAAACCGCGCGCGGGGTCGCCGCCTTAGCAGCGATTTTTGTCTCACTGACCTATGTCGCGGGACAGATGCGCGGCGTCGGAATCGTTTTCAGCCGCTTTCTGGGCGTAGAGATCGCGATTGGAGTGATGATCGGCATGACGGTGGTCGCCTTCTTTGCGATTCTGGGCGGCATGAAAGGCATCACATGGACACAGGTCGCGCAATATATGGTGTTGATTATCGCCTATCTGATTCCCGCATTTGCCATCGCGTTTATGCTGACGGGCATTCTCATCCCGCAATGGGCATTTACCACCAGCGACTTGGTTCCGCGTCTCAATCAGATTCAAATGGACCTCGGTTTCCAGCAATATACCCAGCCTTTTCAGAGTAAGTCGATGTTGGACATCTTAGCGATCACTTTGGTGCTGATGATGGGAACGGCGGGGCTGCCGCACGTGATTGTGCGTTTTTATACCGTTCCCACCGTTCGAGCGGCGCGCTACTCTGCGGGCTGGGCATTGCTGTTCATTGCGCTGCTCTACACGACGGCTCCCGCATTAGCTGTCTTTGCGCGCTATAACTTAATTCATACCCTGCAAGGCAAATCGGTCGAGGAGGTTCGGCAGATCGATTGGTTCTCGAAATGGGAAGCCACAGGCTTGCTGCAGTATGCCGACAAAAATGGGGATGGCAAAGTTCAAATCGCGCCTGGCGATGCTTTTGAGAAAACCGCAGGAAAACCGGATTTCAAAAAGCCAAACCTGAAGAGCGCAAACGAAGTGCATATCGACAACGACATCATCGTGCTATCGACGCCGGAGGTGGCTCGCCTTGCGCCCTGGGTCATCGCGCTGGTGGCAGCAGGCGGGTTGGCGGCTGCCCTCTCTACCGCAGCAGGTTTGCTGCTGGTGGTTTCCAGCGCAGTCGCGCATGATGTCTATTTCCGCATGTTAAATCCCCAAGCCACCGAGCGGCAGCGCATGACGGTCGGGCGTTGGACGATCTTGGGCGCGTTGTTGGTCGCGGGTTATTTCGGCGTCAATCCGCCGGGCTTTGTGGCACAGGTCGTAGCGTTTGCGTTTGGGTTTGCGGCTGCCAGTTTCTTCCCTATCCTGCTGTTGGGAATCTTCGACCGTCGCATGAATCATCAAGGCGCAATTGCAGGCATGGTGGTGGGATTGGGCTTCACCGCTTGGTATGTTATCGGTAACAAGTTCTTCGACCAACCCGCATGGTTTTTAGGTATCAGCGCGGAGGGTATCGGTTTAGTGGGCATGCTGCTTAACATCGCCAGCGCGTTGATTGTATCGCGCCTAACGCCCGCGCCGCCTGAGGCGACTCAAGCGATTGTGGATCACATTCAGAAGCCGGGTGGGGAAACCGCCGCTGAGCAGAGTCATTAAGAAGCAAAGCTTGAGGATCAACAACTCATGTCCAAAAAACCCGACACCTCCGACGAGACCACCCCACCCAAAGTCCGGTTCGATGAAGCCCTCAAAATCGCCATCCAACGCTACTTCCAACCCATGACCCAACTCCTCGTCCCTCACCTCCACCAAGCCATCGACTGGAACATCCCGCCCCAGTTCCTCGACAAAGAACTCCAACAACTCACCCCCCACAGCAATTCCCACAAACGCTACGCCGACCACCTCGTCCAAGTCCAACTCCTCAGCGGAGAACAACAACTCCTGCTCATCCACATCGAAGCCCAAGCTCAACGCGACGAGACCTTCGCCCGACGCATGTGGCAATATTTCTACCGCATCCAAGACCGCTTCCCCCAACACAAAGTGGTCAGTCTCGCGCTGCTAACAGATAACTCTCCAACTTGGCGACCGAGCGAATACAAGTATGAGTTTTTAGGCACTCGTCAAAAGTTTGAGTTTCTGGTGGTGAAGTTGAAGGACTTTGAGTCTCGTCGTTCGGAGTTGGAGCAGAGTCGCAATCCGTTTGCGGTGGTGTGGCTGGCGTGTTTGGAGCATTGGCGGACGCGGGGGGCTATGCGTTTACGGGTGGATGCGGTGATGGCTTTGTATCGTCAGTTGTTAAAGTCGGGGTATAATAAGGAGGACATTCGCTCGTTGATGGGGTTGTTGAATTATCTGTTGTCGTTGTCGTCAGCAGGCGAGCGTTTGTTAGCGCGGGAGTTAGAAGAGGTGGCGAGTGAGATGCCAGAGATAGAATTGATTCCTTGGTTTGAGCGTCGGGCGAAAGAAGAAGGTTTGACCCTGGGTCGCAAAGAAGGCTTGCAGCGCGGATTGGAGCAGGGGCTGCGCGAACAGGCGCGTGATTCTTTGTTAGAGGTGTTGCGGGCAAAGTTTGGTCGGGCTCCTCGTTCGTTGACTTCCAAGTTAAAGGGTTTGGATGTAGAGACCCTGCGTCAAATGCTGCGCGATGCGGCGGTTGCCAATTCGTTGGATGAATTCATGACAAAGTACCACGAAACCATTTTGTGAACCTCTTTTGTTGAGGGACGCAGATTCGCTGCGTCCCTCAATGCTGAATTCCACTTAGTATTTTAGAGCAGGTAAACGGCTCTCAATGCGCTCCCTCATCGATTCCATCCACTCCGGTAAGCGAAGTCCCGATCCGAGAGTCTCCACACTTTCATCCGTCAACATGCCCGGTCCATCGGTGGCGATTTCGAACAGCGCGCCGCCCGGCTCGCGGAAATAGATAGAATGGAAGTATTGCCGGTTCATCACCGGCGACACGTTGAATCCCAACCGCTTCAATTGTTCCAACCATTCCAACTGAGCCGCGTCATCCTTCACGCGCCAAGCCACATGGTGAACGATCCCTGCCGCGACCCTGCCCGCTGGCAAATCAGGTTCGTGAACCAAGTCGATGGTTTCGCCAAGGGGCGTCAAAAACCGGAAGCGGTTACCTTCTTGCCCAGCGTTTTGGAACCCCATATAGTCGGTCAAAAGCGCGGTTGTCGGTCCCACATCGCGTACAGTAATCGAGACTCCTCGAAATTTGCGAATCGCATGCTCAGCCGCGACTCCACCCTTCGTCCACGCAGAAACCGCCTCCATTCCGGGAGTCTCAATTAACTCTTGATGAAGACCATCGGGATCATCAAACGCAAGCGCCTTTTCGCCGAAACGTTCCACCGGCATGTCAAACTGGACATCTTCCGATGCAAACCGCTCCACCCAAAAATCCAAAGAGCCTTCAGGCACAGCATAAGCCGCCGCGCTGATCTGCCCGCTGCCCCGTTTGCCTGATACCGCGTTGGCATACGGGAACGTCGTCATGATCGTACCGGGGCTGCCCGTTTCATCTCCAAAATACAAGTGATGAACACTGGGATCGTCATAATTCACCGCCACTTTGACCAATCGCAGTCCCAAGACTCGCTTGTAGAAATGCAAGTTCTGGTTCGGCTCGCCCGAAATAGCGGTCACATGGTGAATGCCTTCAATTGTTTTCATAGTTTATCTCCTCAGTTGAACTCATCAACGACTTAAGTAAGGTTGCCGTTCAGGAGTGTTCGACGTAAGTTATACCTCTTCCTGATGACCTCACTCTGTGAGCCACCTCACAAAAGAGAAAGAAGGTTCCCCTTGGGGTAAACTTATATCAAAAAATGTGGAGGTGAGATAATGAACGAGAACACCCAAAACCCAACAGAAAATGAAGCGTTTGACACAACGACCCAAACAGAGGAAAATATTGAAGAGGCAATAGCGGTTGACTTGGCGGCTCTGCCTGAACTGGTCTATACTTTAGAACAAGATTTAGCGAAAGCCTTAAAAGAAAGCGAAGAACATAAAGCGCTCTACATGCGAACGTTGGCGGACTTTCAAAACTTTAGACGCCGACAACAAGAGGAGCTGAGGCAGGCGCAAAACGGTATGCTGCGCGACTTTATCGCTCAGTTGCTGCCTGTGTTGGATAACTTTGAGCGCGCCTTACAAGCAGCCGGCGTTGCGCGCGATTTTGATGTTTTGGTGGGCGGTATCCAAATGACCGACCGTCAATTCAAGCAGTTGCTGGAGAAGTACGATGCGCGCCCGATTGATTCCATCGGTCAAATTTTTGATCCCAACTTACATGAAGCCATCCAGCGCGTGGAAATGCCCGATAAGCCGGAAGGAACCATTATCGACGAAATCGAACGAGGCTACATGCTGGGAGACCGGGTACTACGTCCCAGCCGCGTGATCGTATCCGTACCACCGAGCAGACCTGATGCGGGAGGCGTGGACACAACCGCATGAAAAGGCTCTTTGGCACCGATGGCGTTCGCGGCGTGGCGAACGAACTTTTGAATCCAGAATTGACGATGAAATTAGGGATGGCAATTGCCTGCAGACTTTCGCAGCATGGTCATCCCTTGCGCGTATTGATTGGACGCGATACCCGGCGCAGCGGCGGGATGTTGGAAGGCGCGCTGATAGGCGGGCTTTGCTCGCTGGGGGCGGAAGTCACTTCCGCGGGCGTGCTGCCCACTCCCGCAGTGGCTTACCTCACACGCGAAGGACATTACGATTTAGGCATCATGCTATCCGCCTCCCACAATCCCGCGCCAGACAACGGCATCAAGTTGATTAGCGGCGACGGTTGCAAACTTCCTGACGCGCTGGAAGCAGAAATTGAAGCCGTTTTCTACGAGCGAGGCTTTGATCATTCTTATCCGCCTTCCAACCAAATCGGCTTGTGGAAAACGGATGAACGGGAAGCGGAACATTACACCCTTTTTCTGTTGCAGCTCATGCGCGATGCGATGGGGGATCGCGAGCCGTTGAAAGGTATGCACCTGGTGGTAGATTGCGCGAACGGCGCGGCTTACGAAATCGCGCCCGACCTGCTGCAGGAGTTGGGAGCGAAACTAACGCTGATCGGCATCGCGCCGGACGGTGACAACATCAACGAGGGATGCGGCTCCACGCATTTAGACATCCTGAGACAAACGGTTCAGGAGGAGAAAGCGCAGGCGGGAATCGCCTTCGATGGCGATGCGGATCGCGCTTTGCTCTGCGATGAAAAAGGTATGACGGTGGACGGAGACCGGTTGATGACGCTTTGGGCAATCGACCGCAAAGCGCAAAACCGTATGGACCCGCCCATTGTGGTCGCGACCGAGATGAGCAATTTCGGCATGGAAAAGTGTCTTCAAGAAGAAGGCTTACAACTGCTCCGCACCGATGTGGGAGACCGCTATGTCGCGGAACGCATGCGCGAAACCGGCGCGTTGATTGGCGGCGAGCAGTCAGGACATCTCATCTATTCAGAACGAGGTACGACCGGCGACGGCTTAATTACAATGCTGGAAACTCTGCAAGTCCTCTTGCGCTCCAAGAAACCGTTCTCCGAGATCGCTCATCCCTTTGAACCCGTGCCTCAAAAGCTGGTGTCGGTGCGCGTACAGAACAAGCAAGGCTGGCGCGAGCACCCGCTGATTGTGCAGCATATGCAAAGCATAGGCGAAAAGTTGCACGGCAAAGGGCGTCTGAATGTACGCGCTTCTGGCACAGAAAACGTGATCCGCGTGATGGTGGAAGCAGTAGAACACGGTCTGCTGGAAGAAAGCGTCACAACCATGGTGCGCGTGGTGGAAGAGGCGTTGGCATGAGTCTGGAGGGGCAGTCGATTCTGGTGACAGGCGCGTCTCGCGGAATCGGGCGCGCGATAGCTCAGTCGCTGGCAGAATCGGGCGCGTTGATTGGCGTTCATTATTGCCATCAATTGGAGGCGGCAAGAGAAACCCTGAATAGTCTGCCCAACCATCAGCCCCATTTCCTGCTGCAAGGCGATCTCTCGGAGCCTGACACGTGCCAACGCTTAATCGAGCATACGCTGGAGCAGGCAGGCAGAATCAACGCGCTGGTCAACAATGCAGGCATTTACCGACCTGTCTCCTTCCATGAACCGGATGCCGACCGCTGGCGATCTGAATGGCAGCATCTGTTTCAAACGAACTTTTTCAGCGCGGTCGACTTGAGTTATTGGGCGTGTCAAGCGATGCGGTCAAGGTCGGGGGGTGGGAAAATTCTGCATATCGCTTCTCGCGCCGGTTTTCGGGGCGAAGCGGGCTACAGTCATTATGCCGCATCTAAAGCCGCGCTGATCAACTTTACGCGCAGCATGGCGGTGGAATTGGCGCAAGACAACATCCAGACATTCTGCATTGCGCCCGGATGGGTGGAAACCGACATGGCGGAGGAAGGATTGCGCGCTTATGGCGAGCGCATCCGAACCGAGGTTCCTCTGGGTAGAGTTGCCTCCCCCAACGATGTGGCGAATGTCGCGCGATTTTTGCTCTCCCCCGAGTCGGACTATCTCAGCGGCGTGACCATCGACGTCAACGGCGGCAGTTACTTCCATTGAACCTGGCTACTCTTTCGTCAAAAACTCGTCCAGGTTCATCATCACGTTGGCGACCATCGTCCAAGCCGCCAGTTCCACTTCTTCCCCTTCTGCGGAAGCCAACTTCTTCGCGCTTTCCCTATCCGCTTGGTATCGCTGCTTCATCTGCTCATAAAGCGCAAGCAATCGTCTCTGTTCTTCAGGCTGAGGCGCGCGCGACAAACAGACCATAAAAGCATACCTCGCTTTTGCAGCGGGTGTCGCGCCGCCCTCCTTCATCAAACGCTGTGCCAATCCGCGCGCCGCTTCCATGAAAGACGGATCGTTGAGCGTGGTCAGCGCTTGCAAGGGCGTATTGGCGCGGGGTCGCCTCACCGTGCAAAACTCGCGGCTGGTGGCATCAAAATTGATAAAGGTGGGATAGGGAGCGGAACGCCTCCAGAAGGTATAGATTCCCCGTCGGTGTTTTTCTGCGCCTTCGCTCACCACCCAGCGGTCCGCGCTGTATGGCACATCCCAAATCCCGTCCGGTTGGTAAGGAAAGACACTGGGACCGCCCATTTTCAAGTTGAGCAAGCCTGCCGCGCGCAGCGCGCTATCGCGAATCATTTCTGCTTCCATACGAAATCGAGGACTTCTCGCATACAGCTTATTCTGCGGGTCTCGCTCCAACAGCAGAGGAGAAACACGCGAAGATTGCCGATAGGTGGCGGAGGTCACGATCAGCCGGTGCATCGCTTTCACATCCCACCCTATCCGAGCGAATTCGGTGGCAAGCCAATCCAGCAGTTCAGGGTGCGTCGGTTTCGCGCCTTGCAGTCCAAAATCTTCCGTCGTTTCGACGATGCCGTGTCCAAAATATTGTTCCCAATAGCGATTCGCTTGCGCCCGCGCCGTGAGCGGATTGTTCTTACTCACCAGCCACTTTGCCAATCCCAATCGATTGGTGGGCGCGTCCACAGGCATCGGATTCAGAACGGCAGGCGTGTTCGCGGTGACCTCTTCTTCTTTGCTTAAGAACTCGCCGCGTTTGCGCACAAAGGTTCGGGGTTCGCCGCTCTTCTCTTGGAAGACTAAGGTCGTGGGCGCGCGGGTCGCTTCCATCTGTTTCTTAACTGCTTGCAGGCGTTGGTTTATCTCCTGCTGACCCATCGGGTCCAAGCCCTCTTTTTTCAGTTCCGCTTCAAGCGTCATCTGCTCTGCTTGCAGGTTTTTACGCTGCTCTAACTGCTCTGAGGTCGCAGTATCCAATGTCGGCTCATCGCAGTTGTCAAAAAATGCCAGCAATTCGTAAAATTCGCGTTGGCTGATGGGGTCATACTTATGGTCGTGGCATTGCGCGCACGCCAGCGTGGAACTCAACCAGACGGTCCCTGTCACCCCCACGCGATCTACCAGCGTCAGCCAGCGCTGTTCCTCCACATCGACTCCGCCCTCTTCATTCTTCATCGTGTTGCGGTGGAAGCCGGTCGCGATTTGTTGGGATTGAGATGCGTTGGGCAGCATATCGCCGGCGATCTGTTCGATAGTAAATTGGTCAAACGGCATATTCTGATTGAATGCCTGAATGACCCAATCTCGATAAAGCCATATCGACCTGCGCTCATCCTTTTCATAGCCGTTCGTGTCGGCATAGCGCGCCAAATCCAGCCAAATGCGCGCTTGACGCTCTCCGTAATGGGGCGATGCCAACAGCCGGTCCACCAGGTTCTCGTAAGCGTTTGGACTGGAATCGGCTAAGAAGGCGCGAACCTCTTCAGGCGTGGGCGGCAAGCCAATTAAATCCAAACTAACCCGGCGAATCAGCGTTTCTTTGGAAGCCTCGGGCGAGGGCGATAAACCCTCTTTTTCCAGGCGCGCCAAGATGAAGAAATCGATAGGATTACGCGCCCAGGTTTTGTTTTTTACGGCAGGCAGCTTAGGACGAACAGGACGGATATATGCCCAATGCTTGCCTGAAGATTCGCCCCACAACGCGCCCTGATCGATCCACTGTTTCAAGGTCGTAATCTGCGCTTTGCTGAGAGGCGCTTGTCCCATCGGCATGCGGGGTTCTTCCAAGCCTGTCACGCGCAGGATCAAGGGGCTTTTTGCGCTGTTGCCGGGAATAACTGCCGGACCGGAGTCGCCCCCTTTCAGCAGACTCTCAAGGCTGTCCATGCGTAATCCGCCGCGCTGCTTTTCCTCACCATGACAGCCAAAGCAAGAGGCTTTGAGAATCGGCAGCACCTCAGAAGCGAAATCGACGGGCGGCGCGTCGGGTTTCGGGTTCTGCGCGCCGGACAAGACCAGTCCCGCCAACCCCAAAGGCGCGACCCCAAATACAAATGCTTGCAGTAGTTTTGAAATCATCGACACATCCTCATCCCGTTCTATAGATTAGGCGCGACGACCTGTGATTCCTGTTTCTAAGACTACTTAAACACGGGAGGAAATCGATGCCAAGGCGATATATCGGGCGGAGCCACCAAAATCGCATCCCATTCCGCCGCATGGGCTGGGCGTTTACCCCCTGACAGTTTCAACCGAAGCCGGTATTCGCCGGCAGGCAAATTCAGCGCGCCCAATCGAACCCAATAGTACGCGCCGCCATAGCCGCCTTGAACCGCCCATCGCCCATCGGTATCGGCAGGCGCATTGCCCTTTGCGATGGGAGCCGTCTCATCGGGAGACGAGCCATAAATACTCCACTCAATGGGAGTGTCATGACTGGCGCGCGCCAACCAAAGAATATAATCGCTGCCACTCACCAACAAACTGTAGTCGGCATAGAAACCGTCGGCGGGTGGCGACAGTAAGGTGTTTAACCAAAGCGAAGCCCCGCGAGACGCCGCCGCGCTGACCCGCACCGCGCCAAAAGTGTGCGCCACCGGCGCTTCCGCCTCGATCCACACATAAGGACGCAGGTTCGCCTCCGCTTCTGCCAGCGTGCTGGAAAGCATGCGGTAACCCTCCGCAGGGTTGCGGTTGTAGACTTCAAACGATTGGCGGAAGGTGAAGCGCGGTATGGAGAAATCCTTGTTTCGCGCGCGCGCGACCTTTTCCAACTCGTTAAACCGCTCCTGCAGTTCCGTGACGGAGGTTTCGCAGACAGGTAAGGATTGGAAGCCGGTTATCAAAATTGGTTCCGGTCCGATTTTCACAAAGAGCCGTTCCCCTTTCTCTCGGATTTCGGGCGCTTGTCCGGTTGTGCTTTCTACCGTGACCGGATGTTTATCAAATCGCCGGAGCGCGATTTCACGAACACCGTCCAAACTCCAGACACACAGTTGGATACGATTGCCCGAATCGGTGGCAGTCATCCGCCAATAGGCAGCCGTTTTACTGCCCCAACCCAGCGGTTCGCCGCCGCCCTCTTCCACGGGAATCCACCATCTGCCATCGGTCAAACGCTTCATTTCGGCGGGCATCCAAAGCCCCATTGGGAACGGTTGCCATGCGAAAGCGCGGGCAGGAGAATCGACCGCTTGCAGCGCGGTGATCATATCTTGTGGGATGGTGTTGAAATCCTCTACGCGCCAAAAGAGATGTTGATAATTCATGGAACGCGCGCGCGCTAAAATCAAAGGCGCGCCCTCCGCGATCTCTGCGTTCCACGCCATCACAGCGACCTGTTCCTGATTGCGCTGCTGAGCGTTCATCGCGCGCTGAGCCAAAAACAGCCCCCACTGTTCTCGCGATGCAGCAGGCAGTTCCACGCAAAGTCCATCCAATACTGCCCATTCAGAAGGCTTGAGGGGCTGCAGAGCCATTTGTTCAGGGAAAGAGGGCTGCCAAGAAAGAAAGACAGGCGCGTTTCCGCTTGCCTCTTTCAGGGTTTTCTGCATCGACGCGCTGAGGTGATGAAGCCGCTGCCGCAAGAAATCCCGGTAATCTTTCCAAAACTCGCTGCGCGCGGTGTTGACCGGCAGCAGAGGCGCGCGCGGTTCATGGGGCAGCCACAAAAATGGCACGCCTCGATTCAACCGCCACATCGGGATCAACTGTGAAGCGCGCTGGAACGATTCCAATTTCGTTTCGACTTGCCATGCGCGTTCGATTTCGCTGGGGTCGCGATATTTGGATCGCAGATACGCGCTCCAATCTTTTTGGAAGAGTCGGCTGTCGGGCAGAACCGCCATATCATCTTCGCTGGCGGGAGAGGGGGTCACCTGAATCCAACCCCGCAGGTTTGAGCCAGGACGCTTGGTCTCGATCAATTGCAGGAGACGGTCGCGAAACTGGTCCCATCCCTCCCACAGGTCTGGCATTGCGCTCGCGCCATGCGGATAAAGCAGAAACACCTCTAAGTCGGGATTGCCCGTCATGGCCAAACTCGCCTGCCCTTTTTCCAACTCCAAAGTCGCCATTCGTTTGACAGAGGCATCAGTTCGGTCGGCGACCACTAACAGCGACTCCTGCGCTCCGGGCAGATTCAATGAGTAAACCCCTTCCGCGCTGGGAACCAACCGGAAGCGTTCGGGTTGTATCTGCCAACCAGAAGCCACTTGGCGTGAAGTATCCATTCCCAGTTTCAGAAAATATTGAAAGCCCGCTTTTTCCAGTTTTTCAATCAGCGACTGCCACTCCTTTGCGCTGGGCAGCGAGGGCAATTCCACTAGCGTTTGCTTTGCGCCCATCCGAGTTAGCTTTGCCAAATGCTCATCTAACGTCTCCGCGCTATAAGTAAACGCGATACCCAAACTTTGCGCGGTGGCGGGCAGCGGATCAGGCTCGGTTTGCCCCCATACAGAGACGGAGCAAAGTCCGATCCACAAGCCGATGACTCCGAAAATAAGTTGTCGCCGATTTAACATGCCGATGTTATACCCGATGAGCGTGATTATTATCACAGAATGGACGAATCAAACTCGGGTATAGTATTGGCTCGAACTCGGGCAAGATGCCCAAACAACAGGAAAACAGGCGAAGATAACGAAGTCATGGTTAAGCGCCTGGTTCTCCTAAGTAGAAACCACCTATCATTGTCCGTAGACGGCTTAGCAAGAATGCATCTTGAGAGTGTCTGTCTCTCGTGGATTCCCGCGTTCGCGGGAATGACGAATCTAACTACTGAAGGGCGACTTTGCCAATTATCGGCGTGAACTGATTCGCGGGTTCAAAATCCACATTGTCAGGGGATCCGGGTTCAGATAACCATGCGGCGGGGCGTTTGGGTGGGAGGCTTTCCGTTCAACACCTCAATTTTCAAGCGGCACTCTTCGCAAAGAAAATAGTACCTAACCTGGTCGTCGGAGGTGATAATCTTCTCGATTCGCTTTTGCATTCGTCGCAACTGCGCAAAATCGACATCGGCTTCAAAGACGCTTTCTTCCACTGGTTCGCCATACGATTTCAGCGTCTTATGGAGTTTGTTTCGACGCTTGTCATCCCCCACATCATAAGCAATCACAACGAACATGTCTCTTTACCCCCTGATGCTTAGGCGTTCTTATGTCGTGTCCAACGATAAGGCACATACTCCTCGTCATGCCCTTGCACCACGCGAGCGAAATGCTGGGCTTGGTTGATGATGAGCCGCCGGTAGGTGTGGCGCTGTTGGTCGGGGGTTGCACTGGCGAGTTCATCCAAACGGGTATCAAACTTATCCAAAAAGTGTTTCAACTTCTCTTGTCTCATCCGGTAGCCACCGGCAGGGTTCCAGACAAAGTGGTCCGGCTTAATTTCCCGGTGTCGGGTCATATAGAGAACAATATGATCCGCCAGCACTGCTCGATACTCTTCCATCAAATCGGACGCAAGGGCAGCGTGCCCGTGGCGGGGCTTATGAAGACATCCCAAATAGGGGTCCAGTCCCACGATCTGCAATGCGGAACGCGCCTGATGATAGATCAGGGTATAGGATAAGGAGAGCATCGAATTGATGGGGTCAGGGGCGCGGCGTTTGCTTCTGCCGCTGAAGTCCCATCCTTCCGGCAAGCGGCATGCAAAGAATTGAAAATAGATATCGGCTGCCATGCCTTCATAACCCAGCAATGACTCGATGGAGGGCGCAAACGCGATTTGCCGTTCTAAGGCTCCCCACCGCTCATAGTTATAGTCATACTCGGGACGGCGCGGGCTGAAGCGTTGGAGCAGCGCGCTTTGGTTGCGCAATTTGCCCAGCACAATGTTTCGCGCTTGACGCAGAGCAAATTCGCTATCGTTACAGCGGTCGTACTGCATTTGACGCAGCCCCACGTGCCACTTATCCTCCGGCACAAGCCTGCCCTTATACTTGCCCTGTTGCGAGCAGTAGCAAACATCCACCCCATTCTTCAAGCAGTGATGAATCAATCGAGTGGTCAAATGGATATGTCCCAACAGTACGATCTGTTTCACTTGATTCAATGGAATGTCCGCGAGGGTTTCCTTGTCCTTGGTGATGACAAGGCGTCCCACGCTCGCCGAAAGGGTCGCGCCCTGTTCTGTGATATAGAGGTTCATAACAACCTCCTACCCGTTCACACGAACTTGTCCCAGCCCGTGTGTCGTTTGCCAGCCGATCCCTGCATAGGGCGCGTACTCCGCCAGCATGCCCATCATGCGCTGAAGATCGCGCGAGCGCTCGGTGGGTCGATAGGTGAATTTGCCAATGAATCCCGTTACATAGCGCGCGCCCAAATCGACACGCCGGGTTTCGCCGCGCCAGTTGCTCATAAAGATGGCTCGCTCCAGCAGGGCGCGCCATTCGCCCATCGGAATCGGCGACCATTGGGTCCAGTTGTCCATCAAAGAGCCGAAGACCAATCGCGGCAACGGATAAGGCGCTTCTTGCGCTCCGGCTTTAAACGTGGTGGGGGTAATGAAGCGCAAGGTGAAGGCTGCTGGAGGCTCCGCTCGTCCCCATCGCTCGAACATCTGCAAGTAGTCCTGCTCCCCTGCATCTGGGTGTTGTTCAGGGGTAGTGGCGATGTCGGATACGGCAAAGACGGAGTGCCCGATACGGACTCCACCAGACCTCTCCTGGCTGAGTTGGGTCAGTAGCCGCGCGGTATCTCGCTCTAATGCGGTCAACCGCCAATGGAAGGTAGGCGGCTTGTTATGTTCATTCTCAACCGGAAAGAGCGGACTGACGGTCAGCGGTTTGGCGGCTTGAGCATCATGCAGATGGGTCACGAAGACGGGGTCGATATGCACCAACAATTCTAAGGCGGCGGCATAGGCAAATGCGCCGTGCGACGGAGGCAACGGCTCTTGGTTCACTTGTTTCAGTGTCATCACAATGGCTTTCATGTCTATCAGTTCCTCACTATTGATTTAAGTTCGACTCTGCAGGTCGATTTGAATGGGTTGATCGGTTGTCAACTGCTCTCCTTTTTCACTCTTTACCGCTGCCGAGTATTGCAAAGGCGCATTGAATTCTCTGGCAGCTAATACCGTGCCGACAGAGGCTGCTTTGGGCATACCAGTAAAATCCAAAATCACATCTTCAACTTCCAAACCTTCTGGCAAGCTTTGGTAAATATTGGATTTCGCTTTGTTCAAATACTCTAAAGGGTCATGGACATCATTAATAGGAATTTTGCGAACGACACACTGAGATTGATATATCTCAGCTAAGAGATCAGCATCATTCTCAGAATCGCTTGAATGAAATAGCCAAAGATATTGAAGTTTTTCTAAGTGAAAGTTGATAGCCATTTTGCTCGGTTCAAGCTTGCTCACCAACAGAACAAGTGCCTTACGCGCCTCCGGGCGACTCTTTTTATGAACATTTGTATTGGACGATTGCCTTGTTAATCGTTTCCCTATCACATGCGCGAATAATACCAAGAGTATCAATGCAAAGGCTGCAAGTAAAAGACTTCCAACGACCTCACCCAGCCAATGAGTTAAGTAACCAGAAACCAGAGGAAACAAGGAATCGTTGATGAATCCGACACATAACATAGCAATGACGAACGAGAGCGCGCCGTTCGTGCTTAACATCTGTTGCCATCCTATGTTAAAAGATTTCTTCTGCACGGTTTTATCTCCTCTTTCAGAGTTTCCCACCCTGCGGTTAGATTCCGATTCCTCACCGGGTTCTGTCGATGGCATATAGTAGCATATTCTTATGGGGTCTGTCAAGCCTTTTGTAACCCTGAGCAAAGCGAACGGGTCTGCTTCTGAAAAAAGACAGAAGTCCTTTTTGAGCAAGAGCGACAGGTGCGGATGAGTTTCCGAGAGTGGACGCGATCGGGCGTGCCACGGATAGCAGACAGTAAGCCCTGAGGTTCAATGGAGCGTACGCAAGGTTAAATAGCGCGGGTGAGCGCGAAAGTGAGGAAGCCAATGTGAGGAAACCATCGAAGCGAGAGGGTCGCCCCCTTGACTTATTACATAGCAGCAGATGCCTCGGCTGCGCTCGGCATGACAAACAGAAGCAGATGCCTCGGCTTTGCTCGGCATGATATCGGCATTGTCATCCTGAACGCAGCGAACGGTGCCGCTTTCAAGAAAATAGGGCGAAGACGGAACTTCGCCCTGTAATCTGAACGTCTGTGCCGGTCAGCAACCTTGTCCGAAGGCAAACAGCACCAGCAACAGATCGCCATCGCTGACTATTCCGTCTCCGTCAATGTCCTGCCTTAGGCAGCCTTCTAAGCCAAAGTTGAAGAGAACCGCTAACAGATCTTCATCATTGACGCAACCGTCTTCGTTGATATCTGCCGTTTCGACATGCAGCGCGCCTTCTGATCGCGCCCAGCGCATCGCATTTGCCAGCAGCCTGCCGAAGTTCGAATTCATGACTTCATTGATGCCGTTGACTGTGGAGAAGTGCAACACGCGACCTCCGCTGCCATAATTCCAGCCGATCAAACCGCCTAAGCCATACCCAGAATAGGCAACCTCAGAGCAGTAGAAATGGGTCGCGCCCGGTTTCCGAATTAAGAACGATTCTGTTCCACCCCAATTATCGGTCGGGAAAGTGAAACTGACAGGCAATCCGGCGTTCAATACCGGATCGGGGTCTCTTCGCGAAAAAGTGGCGGTGTCGGTTGATTGATACCCGAACGCGCATGTCGCGGCAAACGCTTGTTTTAAGATGTCATAGCCTTGATAGTAAAGTACCCACTCGGAAGTAACCAATCCACGACCAGGAGTACCGAGCCAATCTAAGAGCGACTGCTGACCTTCATCTGACATCGTTGATCCTAACGCTTGATTGTATTGGAGATAGAATACCGTGACACTCGTCGCGAGGTAGGATAGATGGGTAAAGTAACTACTGGGAGCGCCGACATAGGGGCGCAATCCGTTGGCAGTCAATACTCCAACGACGGCTTGATCAAACGCGTCATCGCCACTGGACATGATATAGACATTAGGCGCTTGTCCTGTGCCGGAAGCGGCCCAAGTCATGGCGTTGCTGAGCAGTCTGCCAAAATTGACGTCGTTGATCTGGGGCAATCCATTCACCGTGCCAAAGTGCAATGCTCTGCCTCCGAAAGGAACTTGCCATCCAGTGAGAACAGGGTTGTTTTCGCCCCCTTCCTCATAGTCGGAACGATAGAACACGGTTGCGCCGGATTTAGGAACAAGAAACGTTTCCGTGCCGCCGATGCTCTCGACCGGCATTGAAAAAGATGCCGGCAACCCTGCATTCAAAATGGGATCAGATGTACCCAAATTAAACGTAACGGTCTCACTGCCCCGGAAACTTGCATTCGGCTGAATAGCAAAAACGGATTTCATGGAATTGAAACCGCCACTGCCGTGCAGCCAACTCGTCCATTCGCCCGTGACAATGCCTTTGCCAGGGCGCGTCATCCAGTTCAGGATCACTGCTTGACCAGTACCGGGCATATCCCCAGCGCTATAATTGTGATTAGGTTGAAGATAGATCACATCGATGTTGGATAGATTCTGGGTGCCGGTAAATTGATGATGGGCAACGCCTAATGTCACGGTGTGTCCGCCCGCTTGCAATCGCGACACGACCGCGTTATCTAAAGGAGCATTATCACTGGACATCACATAGACCCGCGCGGACCAGGCAGCACTACTCAAGCCGATGAGCGCGCATAAACAAAAAAACCGAAATGAGTGAAGTGTCATTGTTTTTTTTCCTCTGGGAAATTATAACACGATTCTGGCGAAAACGGATAGATGAATATTTTCTGAATACGAAACATGACAGCTTTACGAGGCGATTTTCTGGGAGATTGAGCTGGGGCAATCCGAGATTGGGGTATCTTACATCCTATCCTCTTTCCCGTTGGTCATCCTCGCGAAAGCGGGGAAAGCAAGAATTTAGACTTTGAAAAGCAGATTCTTCGCTTTGCTCAGAATGACAAGTGAGGCAGAATCCGCCTATCGCGTCATGCCGAGCGCAGCGTTAATGTCATGCCGAGCGCAGCGTTAATGTCATGCCGAGCGCAGCCGAGGCATCTGCTGTTAAGCTCGAAAACTAACGATGCTCCAAGAAAAACGAGAGGTCCCCTGAACGCATTCCTTCGCAAAATAAAAACAAAAGCCCGTCACAGCGACAGCGCGCGCTGAACCAGTGCGGGAATATCCGCAGGAGTGTCCGCAATGGGAACGCCTGCAGCGGTCAAGGCATCTACCTTCGATTGTGGGCTGCCCTTTCCGCCAGATATGATCGCGCCTGCATGCCCCATTCGCTTGCCGGGAGGAGCCGTTCTGCCAGAGATAAAACCGATGACAGGTTTGGTCATGGTTTTAATATACTCGGCTGCGTTTTCCTCATCCGAGCCGCCGATTTCGCCCGATAGAACCACTACTTTCGTTTGCGGGTCGGCTTCAAACATCGGTATCACATCGATAAAGGTCGTGCCAATAATTGGGTCGCCGCCTATTCCCACACACGAGGACTGCCCCAATCCCACCTTACTCAGTTCATTCACGATCTCATAGGTCAAGGTGCCGCTGCGCGAAACGATTCCCACTTCGCCCGGTTGGAAGAGATCGCCCGGCATAATCCCCACCTTACATTGACCCGGCGTAGTCAAGCCAGGACAGTTCGGTCCGATGAGGCGCGTATTTGGCAGATTGGCGACATACTCATTGACACGCACCATATCTTGAATTGGGATTCCCTCTGTAATACAGACAATGAGCGCGATGCCTGCATCGGCGGCTTCCAGAATCGCATCCGCCGCGAAGGGCGCAGGCACAAAGATGCATGAGACATTTGCTTGGGTTTGTTCAACCGCTTGCCGCACCGTGTCAAAGACAGGGACCCCTTCCACTTCGGAACCGCCTTTCCCCGGTGTGACGCCGCCCACGACCCGCGTCCCATAGGCGATCATCTGCTGTGTATGAAACTTCCCTTCACTGCCCGTAATCCCCTGCACCAAAACCTTCGATTGATTGTCAATTAAAATTGCCATGTTTGTTATCTCTCCCAAAACGCGCGAAAAACGACACCGAATTATACCCGCCCTTGAAAATTTCAGGAAAAATCGTAAAATGACGCGCAGAATCATGCGTTCTGACCCCATTTTCCGTGTATAATAGAAGCGTGAATCGAATTGCAGGGATTGAGACTGAATATGGACTGTATGTAGAGCAAAAAGGCATCGCCGATCAGGTCCTCGAAGCCACCGCCTTGATTCGAAGTTGCCCCTTTCCCGCGGTCCGCTCATGGGATTATCGCATGGAAGACCCCCGGCGCGATATGCGCGGTTTTCGGGTCGATCATTTGGAAGTAGACCCCCAAGATGCGCAAATCGAACGCGCCAGCCCCGTGCAAATGAGCGACCGGGAAATCAAATCCGATCATGTATTGGAGAATGGCGCGCGCCTCTATAATGACCACGCGCATCCCGAATACGCCACTCCCGAATGTCGCAGACTGCTTGATCTAATCGCGCATGATAAAGCGGGCGAGCGAATCGTGTTGGCATGCGCCCGCGCCTACCATCAGGCAACCGGATACCAACCGACTCTTTACAAAAACAACACCGACCATCACGGCAGCAGCTACGGCTGTCATGAGAGTTATACCTTTCCTCGCGAAACGCCTTTTGAGACCCTGAGCCGGACAATGATTCCCTTTTTGGTCACGCGCATTCTTTATTCAGGCGCAGGCAAAGTGGGCGTAGAAAATGACTCGGCGCGCGTCCCTTACCAACTGTCCCAACGCGCCGACTTCTTTATGGAAGAGATCAATGTGGAGACGCTTTACCGGCGTCCGCTGTTCAACACGCGGGACGAACCCCATGCGCAGCGCAACCGCTTCCGCCGAGTGCATGTGATCGCAGGCGACGCGAATTTGAGCGAGTTCACAACCACGCTAAAAGTCGGAACCACGGCGCTTGCGCTGGACCTCATCGAGTCGGGCTGGACGATTCCGTTCACGATCCAAGAACCGGTCCGGGCGATCAAGCGTCTGTCCAGGGATATTAAATGGCAATGGATTGTGGAAACGGATCAGACGACAACGATGCCAGCGGTGGATTTCCAGCGGCTCTATTTGAAAGCCGCGCAAGAGCGGTTCACTGGGCGCGATGCCGAAACCGACTGGCTGTTGGGCGAGTGGGAAACGGTCTTGGACGATTTAGAAACCGACCCGAACCGGCTGTCGGATCGGGTCGATTGGGTGGCGAAGCAGCACCTGTTGGAGATGTATATCGATTCCGAAAATCTTTCTTGGGATGACCCGGCACTCTTTGCCCTCGATTTGGAGTATCATAATATAGACCCCGACGAGGGACTTTACTACGCGCTCCAGAGCCAACACCAGATGAGGCGATTGATTAGCGAAGAACATATTGAGCGCGCCATGAGCCATCCCCCAGAGGATACCCGCGCCTTCATACGCGGTCTCTGCGTTCAAAAGTACCCGCGCTTTGTGGAGTCGCTCAACTGGGAGCGCATCTCTTTACGAGATGAGAACCAATCGGTGAAATTAGACCTGAGCGGATTGGTGAGCGGCAACTTAGAAGTCTTGAATCGCCGCCTCGCGGAGGCGGAATCACTGACGGCGTTCACGCGCCTGATGAAGGAGGTAGTCAACTTATGAGAGCTTATGCGGAAGACCGGCTGCAGCGCCCCATTCCTCAAGACCCCATCACGCGCCCCGGCGGCGACAGCGATGGACCGAAACGACCGGATGTGCGGCGACCCGATACGAATGAACTGATCAAACGAATGAAACGAATCGACCCCGAACAGGCGAAACGGTATCGCCAGCGCAGTGGTCAATAACCTTGAGATTGGAGACTTATGACAAACACGAACACGAATGGCGATTTCAGCCGCTTAATCGCTGAACATCGAGCCGCTCTGCCCATGAGCGAATCGCTGTCCAGTCATGCGTACGTTTCAGAAGGAATGGCTCCTCATGCGCCGCTGGAAGTTCATGGCACCACAGTCATTGCGATGAAATTCAAGGGCGGTGTCTTGAATGTCGGCGACCGCAGAGCCACCGCCGCCAATGCGATTATGTATGATCGGGCGGATAAAATCATTCCCCTGGATGACCACACGCTGGTGGCGATAGCGGGCGCATACGGACGCGCTATCGAGGTGACGCGTTATTTGAAGCATGCCTTCAAGTATTATTTGCGGAGCCAACTGCAGCCGATGAGTTTGGACGGAAAACTGCAAGAGATATCGCGCGCGCTGGCGGGCAACCTCCCCAACGCGATGAGCGGTATCGGGCTGTTTATACCGGTTCTCAGCGCGTATGACCCCGATATGGACACGGGCAGAATCTTCTTCTATGATGCTTCAGGGGCGCGCTTCGAAACCCAAGAGTTCGCAGCTGCTGGCTCCGGTTCCGAACGTATCCGGGGTGTCTTCGAATATTTGATCAAAACGAAGGGTCCCTTCAGCGAACAGCCTCTGGAAGAGGTGCTGCAAGATGGACTGCGCTTGCTGGAAATCGCCGCTGACCTCGACTCGGCGACCGGCGGCTATGAAAAAATCCTCCCAACGGCGCGTGCCGTCGATGCCGGGGGCGTCCGAGAGGTTTCAGAGGAGACTTTGCGGAATCTCATCAAGAAGATGAATCAGGCGAAATAAACGACTATGCTAACACCTTATGATTTTCAAGAGAACATCTCGCAGCGCGCCCAGTATATCGAGCAGCGGTTGCGCGAAGGCAGCCCGGTCATCGGCATCAGTTTTACGGACGGGCTTCTGCTTTTCAGTCTAAAGCGGCGCGGGCGAAAAGTGTATGAAATCTACGACCAATTGATGTTTTCGGCGATTGGCAACCAGTCCGATATCGAGACGATGAGGCTCGCCGCGATTGATTTCACCCACAAAGAGGGCTATGCGCGCAGCCCAGATGATGTGACGATCCAACGAGTGGTTGGGTCCGCGCTCAGTCCCGCGCTTAAAAAAGGGTTTGGCGACGCGATGACAACCCCATTTGTAATGCGATCCATTTTTGCGGAATTGGGACCTCAACCGGAACGTGACCTTTTTTATGTGCTGAATTATGATGGCGAGTTTTTCCAGCAAGAGCGGTTCGCCGTGGTGGGAGGCTCCTATCAGGCAGAGGATTCGGCAATCAAGTCGTTAGAGGATGCCTATGGTAAGAAGGTCCCGACTTTTGAGAAATCGCTGCCCCTGGCGATCATTGCGTGGGGAATCGCGCGTGAGGCGGCGGTGGGCGAAGGCTTGGCTGGCGTGAGCGAAGAACGCGCCCGCCAGCGCGTGAGAGAGGAAGTAGAATCAGCCTCTTTGGAAGTGGGCGTTCTGGAACGCAATACGACCAAAGAGAGTCGCTTCCGATTGGTGCCGCATGAAACGCTTGAAAAATATCTCCAACATCTTTAAGGGACGTGATAATATGATCGGTAGACGTGTGTTCGGGATCGAGACAGAATTCGGCTGCTTTGTGCGAGATGACCGGGTTGGCACAACCGAGACCGTCGTGGAAAACATCAAAAATTATGCGTTCCACAAGTCTAAACTCGGCTTGATCGACCTGACCGCGCGCGATGAAGCGTTTGAGCCTGCGCGCAGCGGCGGGTTCTTGATGAACGGCGGACGACTCTATATAGACGCGGTGGGCAGTCATTTGGAGTATGCGACGCCCGAATGCGCGGGTCTCTTTGATCTCGTGGCGCACGAAAAAGCAGGACACCGCATCGTTACAAATGTCGTGCAGGCACTGGGCTGGGAAGACAAAGTCAGTTTTCACAACAATAACGTGGATCACTTCGGCGGACACACGTTTGGCTGCCACGAAAACTATCTTATCCGCGCCGATGACCGGTTCCCGTCCGACTCCATCCAACTGATTTTGCCTTTCCTCACAACGCGCCAGATTTTCGCGGGCGCAGGGCGTGTGGGCGGTCACCGGTTGGATCACGCGGGCTACCGCCCTTCCCTGTCAGATGTCGCCGAACATCCCATCGATTTCATTTGGGTCTCCCATGTTTATAATGTGGAACCCGACCCAACCGTTCATTACCAGCTCTCCCAGCGGGCGGACCATATCGTGCGGGTAACGGCGTCCCGTGTGCGTTTCAACCGCGCCATTATTAACCCGAAATGGGATAGTGTCTACGGCTACCACAATTACCAGCGCCTGCATCTTTTGTTTGGCGAGGGGAATATGAGCGAATATGCGCACGCCCTGAAGATCGGCACGACCTGTTTGGTGCTGGACTTGTTGGAAGCGCGCGCTTTGCCCAGCTGGCTTCGCCTGCAAGACCCCCTGCAGACCCTGCGCAGCGTTTCGCGAGACTCCACGCGCAAGTGGATCGTTCAAATGATGGACGGCTCGACCGTCCCTGCCATCGATATCCAGCGCGCTTATTTACAGCTGGCGCAGAAAAAGTTCAGCGGTCGCGACAGCGAAACCGACTGGACACTCCAGGAATGGGAGTCGGTATTGGATTTACTGGAAACGGACCCGGAGCGGCTTGAAGACCGAATCGATTGGCTGATCAAGTTAAAAATCCTGCGCGCCTATATGCAGGAAGAGGGCTGGGGCTGGGGCGATGACGCGCTTCACAGCATCGACTTGGAGTATCACAATGTGAACGCGAACCAGGGGCTTTACTATGCGATGGAGCAGATGGGCGAGGTCAAACGCGTGATAGATACCGAGAGAATCGACTCGGCGATCACGAATCCGCCCGCCAATACCCGCGCCGCCGCCCGGGGGCAAGTTATCCGAAAACTGGCAGAGAAACGGTACAACCGCTACTATATTGACTGGGACATCGTGTATGTGGATCGGAACCGTCAGGTTGATATGAGAGACCCATTCAATACCTATCAACGCGAGATAGACCGGTTTGGAGGATTGCTGTAGGTTTGGAAACACAGCTCTCTACTTACCCATTGAATAAGATTCCCTGTTCCTTGGATAGAGACTCCAATCGTTCCCGATCCCTTTCCAAGTCATCAAGGTCTTTGGGAGGATTAGGCAAATCGCGGGGCGTTCTCATCATTCTGGGATCGTAGGAGTCTAATTCAGGCGTTGCTGTTTCAATACGCTCTTGGCTCATTTGAATGTAATCAGGATTGAGATCGATCCCCATCCATTGTCTATTCAGAACGCGTGCGACTTTGCAGGTTGTCCCACTTCCAACAAATGGATCAAGAACCACACCTGCAGGATTAGAGCTCGCCAAAATCATTCTTTCCATTAACGCTTCCGGCTTTTGAGTAGGATGTAATGTACGTTCCGCGCTGCAATAATGGACATGCGAGAATTGCCAGACATCTCCAGGGTTTGCGCCGATCATATTGTTGCGCTCCCGGTAATACTTCTGCGGCACGCGAACCGCATCCAGATTAAAGATGAAATTCTCAGATTTTGTGAAGTAAAGAATATCTTCATGCCGGGGTGAGAATCCATTTTTTCTGCCCATACCTTGAGTATAGTGCCAAGTAATCCAGCCGTTGAAAAAAAGTCCGAATTCATCTTCCAATAATGTATAGAGCCTGGCGATAAATCTAAAACCCATAAAGACATAAAGCGATCCTGTCGGCTTCAGAATCCGCTTTGCTTCGGATAACCAGTTTCTTGTGAAGGCTTCGTATTCTTCCCAAGTCCTTAAATCGCGATTGTTTCCATACTTTTTCCCAAGATTATAAGGGGGATCGGCAATGATTAAATCAATACTTTCAGCGGGTAGGCGAGCCATAATTTCTGCTGCATCTCCACAATAAAGAACGTTGGTTTTCATTATTCTTCCTCCACAAGCCATCGGTGGTGTTTTGCTAATTTGATCCAGGCATCTTCTCCACGCGAGCGAATAAACTTGGTATCCAGCATTTGAAGAAATTCCCAAGTAGTTCGTTTTTTAAGAGATACCGATAATATGTTTCTAAGTTGCAATTGCCCTGTGCCTAATGCAGGATTGTAGCTAATATCTTCTTCAGCGATATACTTTAGATCAAATGCTCGGTAATCCAAAATCTCTATAACGCTGTTTATCATGCCCCCGATCGTTTGGTCATCTGATAAATAGGCTTTATGCTTGATAGAGAGAATAATAAACAGGCAGTTCGGGTCGTTCAGATATTGAGAACGAATCCTCGCATAGGAGGTGATGTTAGGACTTTTCCCCGCTGTGCGGATATCTTCTGATGTCGTCTTGACATCGATATTGGCATTAATAGGTGATTCACTGTCATTTTTACGCTTAAATTGAACAATTAAATCAAAGAAATCTAATCGTTTCCCCGATTGTACATGAACGACCTGGTAGTTGGATGGAGAGTTGGAAACCGTTTCCTCAAACTGTTCCAATACCCAAGCCTCAATAATCGGACCGGCTATCTTGTTGATATTTTCAAGAGGCAAACCTCGCTTCAGGAAGGTGATGCGATAAACACGATTTTTCTGGGTCTTAACAGCCTCCCGCATAACCATGAGTATTTGACCAAGAACATACTCAGAATTCTCTACATAATCCTCGCTCTCTTGGGGAACTTTGCGAATCATAGGAATTTGACCAATCCAACCCTAAGATAATACCCGTTAGGAATAGAAAACAGGACTTTAGACCCTCGCTTTGGCAGACCGATTTCAGCTACTCTTTTCCCATGTTCAAAAAGGATTGGTTAAGAAACCTCGCTTTTTGGCTATAATTAGACATGGGAATGAGACGGGATATGGAGCGCGCTTGGCGCGCGCTATCGGAACGGCTGGCGCAGACCTCAGACATGCCCGGCACGGAATCGCTCGCGCAGTTAATGGCGTTGGGCGAGTCGGCTGGCGCATGTTGGCATGCGCTCATAGCCTTCCGAGATGATTCGCCCATTTGTCTCTTGGAATCTCCTGCCGACACCCCATGGCTGACCCATTTAGACGTTCAAAAGCGATTAAGATCGGACTCGCTGACGGGGAAGACGGAGAGACAGCCGATTCCCGATTCACCAGATTTAACGATTGTGACTTGCCCTCTGCCCTCGGCTTCCGTTCTCTATGTGGCTGTGCTGCCTGCAGAAATCGCGGATCACCCCTATTGGCAGGTGCTTGCCAATACCATGAGCCTGTTGCTGAAACAAGAAACGATGGTGCAGCGTACCCAGCAAGCCCAAATCCAATCGCGTAAACGCCTGCAAGAAGTCGCGGCTCTGTATGAAATGTCGCTGGCGGTAGAACGGTACGGCATAGGACAATTCTTAGAGGTTATTACCGAGCGCGCCGCGCAAGTGATGGAAGCGCAAGCCTGTTCCCTGTTACTGATGGACCCCAATCAACCGGTTTTGCGGATCGGCGCCAGTTATGGCTTGCCGCCGGAGGTGGTGCAAGAGGTGATGGTCCCTATCGGCGAAGGCATTGCGGGTAAGGTGGCGCAGAGCGGCGAACCGATGATGATCACCGACCCCGCCCTGGATGCGCGTTTGCGGGGCGTGAAAGCCAATCCCGACATCAGCAGCTCAATCTGTGTGCCGCTGCGAGACCGCGAAAGCCGTGTGTTCGGCGTGCTGACCATCCGACGGCTTTTGCCCGCAGAACCGTTCAACGAAGAGGATTTGCGCCTCTTTTCCGTTTTTGCCAGTCAAATCGCGCTCGCATTGAACAATGCCCGCCTCTATTCTGACTTGAACCGGCGCGTGACAGAACTGACCACCTTAGCAGACTTGACCCAGATCGTCAACTCCACCCTCGATATCGACAGTCTGCTGGCGCTCATTGCGGATCAACTGGTCGAGGTGGCTCGATTTGAGCGATGTGCTTTGTTCTTGCCGGTCGACTCGCCGCGCATATTCAAGCCGCAGTTCCTGCGAGGCTACCAGCCCGGCGTTTTCAGCGAGCGTGGGTTCAAACTGGGTCAAGGCGTCGTGGGAGCCGTCGCGCAAAAGGCGATGCCGTTGGTCGTAGAGAATGCGCAGTCCGAAATTCAACCGATGCGTGGGTTTGGGCGTATGCTGGGCGCAAACAGCTACTGCGCGCTGCCGATTATCGTGCGCGGGCAGTGTATCGGGGTTATTGTGGCGGATAATCGTCATTCCACACAGCCTATCCAAGCGGAGCAAATCGAACTACTGAGCGCGTTTGTGAACCAGGCGGGCATTGCTCTGGAGAACGCGCGTCTCTATCGCGAAATGCAGCAGCGCTATCAAGAACGCGAAAGCCTGGCTACCTACCTCAACAGCCTGCTGAGGAGCATAGGCGCAGGCGTCTTTGCGGTGGACCGGGAAGGAGTCATCACGCTCTGGAACCAAGTCGCCGAGTTCATCACCTCCATCAAGCCGGGCAGCGCGTTGGGAAGCCTCTATTCTGATATTCTGAGAGCCAACTCTGAAGACAGCCCTGATACTTATCGCGCGCGGCAAGCCATTCAGCATGTGTTGGAAAGCGGAACCCCGCAAAGCCTTTACAAGGTTCGATGTGTATGGGGGGAACGTGAAGCCTTAACAAACGTAACTGTTACACCCCTGCGCAGCCGGGAAAATCAGAAACAGGGCGCGGTGGTCGTGTTTGAAGATGTCAGAGAGCAGGCGCGCTTAGAGGAGCAGATGAGCCAGATGGCAAGGTTAGCGGAAATCGGACAGATGACCGCAACGATTGCTCACGAGATTCGCAACCCAATGACCGCCTTGAAAGGCGCGGCGCAACTGCTCTCACAAGAAAATGTGTCGGAAAGCTCCGAAATCTATTTGGACATTATCCGCGAAGAGGTCAGCAAATTGACCCAAATCGCCGATGAATTTTTGGAGTTTGCGCGCCCGCTGACCTTGACGCGCAAAACTGTCAGTTTGGGCTCTCTGTTGCAACGCGCGCTGCTTTCGTTCAACCTGTTCTTCCAAGAGAACCGCGTGGAACCGGAACTGATCGTGGAAGTGGAGGCGCAGGTTGAGGTCGATCCGGTTCGTCTGGAGCAGGTGGCGCACAATTTATTCCAGAATGCAGTGCAAGCGATGCCAGACGGCGGTAAACTCACGGCGCGAGTGGGAATACAAAACGACAGCGCATTTTTCACCGTGGAGGATACGGGGGTGGGCATTGCGTCTGAGCAGTTAGAAACGATTTTCAAGCCCTTCTTCACAACCCGTGTGAAAGGAACTGGCTTGGGATTGAGCGTAGTCAAAAAAGTCATTGATGCTCATCATGGCGCGATTGAAGTGGAGAGCCATATCGGTCATGGCACAACCTTTATCGTTCGCCTGCCTGCCTGTTTAGCGTCGGCAAAACGCGCAGGTTAAGCGATAGAATTTTCAGGCAGACTATGGATTATAAGTAAAGAATCGCATAATAGAAGACGAAAATTTTTATTTATGGGAGATGGATGATGCGCCCACAACCAACCTTATTAATAGTGGATGATGAACAAAACATACGCCGCGTCATGGAGGCTGCTTTTCAGAAAGACAGTTATCGCGTTCTAACCGCGGCGCATGGACATCAAGCCTTGAAAACGCTGGAGGAAGAAGCGGTCGATTTAATGATTTCGGATGTCGTAATGCCCGATATGAATGGGTTGGACCTACTGAAGAAAGCAAAAGCGCTCAAGCCGGACCTTCAAATCATTATGATGACTGCCTACGGGACGATTCCCTCTGCTGTCGATGCAATCCGCACAGGCGCGATGGATTTCTTGACCAAGCCTGTCGATTTAGAAGTGCTGAAGAAATTAGTGCGCAACGGATTGAAAGACCGCGAAAAATCCTCGAAACCAACCGCTGCCCCCAAACGCAAAGGGAAAACCAATCCGACCTTCGTGGGCGAAAGCCCTGCCATGAAGCAGATCGTGGAGATGGTAGAACGGGTCGCGGACGCGAGAACAACGGTACTGATTACTGGCGAAAGCGGCACCGGCAAAGAAGTCATCGCGCGCATGCTGCATGACCGGAGCAGCCGCGCGGCAGGACCCTTTGTCGCAGTTTCATGCGCTGCCATCCCCGAAAGCCTGTTGGAAAGCGAGTTGTTCGGCGTTATCAAGGGGGCGTTTACAGGCGCAGACTCTGATCGGGCGGGCAAATTTGAATTGGCGGACGGCGGGACCCTCTTTTTGGACGAAATCGGCGACATTCCCCCCTTAGTGCAAGTGAAGCTGCTTCGGGTGTTGCAGGAGCGCGAAATTGAGCGTTTAGGCGGCAACAAGCCCATTCCTATCGATGTGCGGTTGGTCACCGCCACGAACCGCAACCTGGAAGAAGCGGTACAACAGGGGACCTTCAGGGGCGATCTCTTCTTCCGGCTGCAGGTAGTTCAAATCGAACTGCCTCCGCTGCGGGAACGCCAAGAGGACATTCCTGCCCTGGCAAATCACTTCTTAAAGCGGTTTTCTGAGGAAAACGGGCGCGCTTTCAAGACCATTAGCCCCCAAGCCCTCAAAGCGTTGGAAGCCTACCCTTGGCCCGGCAATGTGCGCGAGTTGGAAAATTTGATGGAGCGTGGCGTGGTGCTTGCGCCTGCTGATGCAGAAATCTTGATGCCCGATCACCTGCCCCCTCAGCTGCTCAAAGGCTGACGGAAAACGGGTAAACTTTGTCTGTGCGGATTTATACCAAAACAGGCGATTTGGGTGAAACAGGCTTGATTGGCGGTCAGCGCGTCAGCAAAGACCACATGCGCGTAGAAGCCTACGGAACCGTTGATGAGCTCAACTCTGCGTTGGGAATTGCGCGCGCGCATTTGAAGCACGACCTCTTTATGGACTCGCTATTGACCGAGATACAAAATACCCTGTTCGATATGGGCGCGGAGATCGCCAGTCCGCCCGAACGCGCAGAGCAGTTTGCGGTCATAGACGATGAGAAGGTCGTCACACTGGAAGCAGCCATCGATACCTTAGAAGAAGAATTGGAAACGCTGAAGCAGTTCATTTTGCCGGGCGGTTCCGAAGCGGCAGCTTTCCTCCATTTGGCGCGCTGTATCTGCCGCCGGGCAGAGAGGCGTGTGGTCACCCTCTCAACTACCGCGCCGTTAAACGGAGCCGTTCTGCGCTACCTCAACCGTCTAAGCGACTTGCTCTTCGTGATGGCGCGCGCCGCTAATCACCGGGCAGGAGTGGCGGATATCAAATGGGGAGAACCCGGTTGGAAACGAAGATCAGCAATAGGAGAACAAAGATGAGAAAGATCGTCTTATTGATGGGCTTTTTGGGAGCGATGATGACCGCGGGAGCGCAGGTGCAGCCTGAAGCGCGCCAGTGGATGGACAAAGCGTTCAAGCAGTATCAAGAAGCGCAGTCGTTTGAATCGAAATCGACCTTAAAAATCTACTATATGGGCAGCCGAAAACCCCAACCAGAACTGGTGCAGCAGATTCAATATGAATATCAGTTTAAGCGTCCTGCCATGCTGTCGCTGCTCCGGACCGAGTTAGACCCGGTCAGCCTCCGCCCTTCCCAGCGTATTCGCCTGAAATCGGATGGGATTTTGCTGAAGGATGCGACCCGCCCCGAAGAGATGGTCACGACCTCTCCTGAAGGCGCGGTGCGCATTGTGAGAGACCCAGTGCAACTGGCGAGCAAGGACTCAGTGCTGTTAGAAGGGCTGGCGCGATTTATCAATGAAACCCCGCCTGATCTCAAGTTCTTATTAGGCGGTCCGGCGCGCGCGAATGAATTTATGAAGGAGTTGGAGAGCCTCCGAGTCGAAAAGTCAGATGATAAGCGTATCTTTCTAAAAGGGACGGCGGTGCAAAAGAAAAACCGGGTTGACCTGGAAATTGAGATGGACGCGCAAACACACCTTCTGTTAAAAGTGGTCACCATCGCGCAGATCAAAATCGAGGATCAGGTGGAGCAATTCACTTTGCAAATGGAAATCCAGCCCGTTCTGAACTCGGAGTTGGATGTCAAGTTGTTCCGCGATTGATCGGTTCTAAGAGAAAGACATGGAAGTCTTAACGACACAGGTTAGTTCTAAAGACCCCGAGTTTATTGAGAACGCGGCGCATTATCAAGGGCATTTGGCGCGTTTTCAGGAAGCGCAGGCGTGGGCGATGGCAGGCGGCGGCGCAGAGGCGCAGAGCAAACACAAGGCGCGCGGCAAATTGACGGCGCGTGAGCGCATCCAAGCCTTGCTGGATTCAAACAGTCCTTTTTTGGAGATTGCCCCCTTTGCCGCTTATGGCTTGTATGAGAATGGCGCGCCCGCCGCGGGCGTGGTGGCGGGAATCGGCTCCATTCATGGCAAAGAGTGCATGATCGTGGCGAATGATGCTACCGTGAAAGGCGGGACCTACTATCCTATCACAGTCAAGAAACATCTTCGCGCTCAAGAAATCGCCTTAGAAAACCGCTTACCCTGCCTCTATCTGGTCGATTCGGGCGGCGCGTTCTTGCCCATGCAGGATGAGGTCTTCCCTGACCGGGATCACTTTGGGCGTATCTTTTACAATCAAGCGCGGATGTCGGGTTTAGGTATCCCGCAGATTGCGTTGGTGATGGGGTCCTGCACGGCGGGCGGCGCGTATGTGCCTGCCATGTCGGATCATGCGGTGATTGTGAAAGGAACCGGCACGATCTTTCTGGGAGGTCCCCCGCTGGTAAAAGCCGCGACGGGCGAAGTGGTTTCCGCAGAGGAGTTGGGCGGCGCGGATGTTCATACCCGGCTGAGCGGTGTCGCGGACTATTTCGCGGAAGATGACGCGCATGCGTTGGAGATCGCGCGCGGGATTGTGGAAACTCTCAACATCGTGAAACGCGCCCCTATGGAACTCAAATCGCCAGAAGAGCCGCTGTATGACCCAAACGATATCTATGGCATTCTTCCCCACGATTCGCGCAAACCGCTGGAAATCCGGGAGATCATCGCGCGGATTGTGGACGGCAGCCGATTTTTGGAGTTCAAATCCCGATATGGCTCGACTTTGGTGTGCGGTTTTGCGCGCATTTACGGCTATCCGGTGGGTCTTGTCGCGAACAATGGTATCCTTTTTTCCGAAAGCGCGTTGAAAGGCGCGCATTTCATCGAACTGTGCTGCCAACGCGGGATTCCGCTGGTGTTTCTTCAGAACATCACCGGCTTTATGGTGGGCAAGCGGTACGAAAATGAGGGAATCGCCAAAAACGGCGCAAAGATGGTGACCGCCGTCGCTTGCGCGAATGTGCCGAAATTCACAGTGGTGATTGGCGGAAGCTACGGCGCGGGCAACTACGCGATGTGCGGGCGCGCCTATCAACCGCGTTTCCTCTGGATGTGGCCCAACGCGAAAATCTCCGTTATGGGCGGCGAACAGGCAGCCAACGTGCTGTTGACCGTGAAGATGGATCAACTAACTGCCAAAGGACAAACGATGTTAGAAGAAGAGCAAGCCGAGTTCAAGCGACCGATATTGGAGAAGTACGATACCGAAAGCAGCGCATACTACAGTTCCGCTCGTCTGTGGGATGATGGCGTTGTTTTGCCGACCGACACCCGCGCTGTGTTAGGCTTAGCCATCTCCGCCTCGCTGAACGCGCCCATTTCTGAGACCCAGTTCGGCGTTTTCAGAATGTAAGGTGGGTTGTTCTGTTTAACTGCAGCCACTCCAAAACATCAGAAAAGTCAGTAAAGACCTGTAGTCCTAAATCGAGGCACTCGGACCACAAACTGAGTGCCTCGCCATTCGTGAAGTCGCGCGCTTCGATGTTTCCGATTGAGAGTGCCGCCACCTGTTTACCCCTTTCAAGCGCGCGCAGGACCAGTTTCAGGTTCTCTAAGTTACCGAATCCGAACGGAATGTCCGCTATGACAACAAATTCGGCTTGATCAATCAGCCGGTAGGCGCGTTCCGCAGCGCTGGGGGAGATAGGAGAAAAAGGCGATTCGGTGGCTTGTTCTAACCCCAAAGAGCGGGCGACCTCCTCGTCTGTATCCATCAAGTTGTTGACGCCCGTAGTCACTTGCCAGCCCCTTTCCAACAACGGGTAGAACAATGGCGCGCCTGCCCCGCCGCCGCCAATGATATGCAACCGGGGCGCGTCGGCTTCGATGGTTGGCTGCCACTCAGAAGTGAGGGCAAAGACCAGTGGCCGCCCATTGAGGGGGTGGGTTTTGACCACGACAGGCGTTTGGTATACTTCTTCTAATCGTTCTGCAGTCAGCGTCTCTTGGGGCGCGCCCATCGCCATCAAACGCCCTTCTTTCATCAGCAGCGTTTTGTCGGCATACTCGGCAGCCAAATTCAAGTCGTGCAAGGCGCATAAGGCTCCCATGCCTTGCTCCTTGACCCATTGCTTCAGTTGGCTGAGCAAACTGGCTTGGTGACGCAAATCTAAATGCGCGGTCGGCTCATCCAGCAGCAGGAAAGGCGCGTTTTGGGCTAAGGCGCGCGCAATGAGGACCCGCTGTTTCTCGCCCCCGCTTAACTGGTCAAAGGGGCGGTTTGCGAAAGGAGTGATCCCGGCGCGTTCCATCGCTTGCTCAACCGCCTCGAGATCCGATGCGCTTTCCCCGAAAACCCCCTGCTGGTAGGGATAGCGCCCCATCATGACCATCTCAAACACAGTGAACCCCATCGCGGGAGGGCTTTCCTGGGGGACATAAGCGACATAGCGGGCAAATTCGCGCGGTTTCATTGTTTCAATCGCGCGATCCTCAATGTGAATACTCCCACCCAAAAGCGGCAGCGCGCGCGCGCAGGCTCTCAATAGAGTCGTTTTACCACTGCCATTGGGGCCTGCCACGACCGCCAGTTCGCCCGTGTTCAGAGTGAAGGAGAGGTTCTTGATGATGGGCGATTTCTGATAGCCTGCGGAGAGGTTGTCGACTCGGAAGGTCATGGTTTGGTTGTTTGCATGTTGTTGAAGCAGGACTAAAACTCTACAAGCAGATGCCTCGGCTGCGCTCGGCATGACAGACCCCCCTTCCCATGCCTTCCCCTTGTTTACAAGGGGAAGGATTAGGTCATCAGTTAGTTCATGACGGCGGGTTCTGCCAAGTCGGAGTCGCCCGAAAGAGCGGGTTGCTCCTTGAAGAAGCGGATATGGTTATCTTCGTCCAGCCGCGCAATGATGGCGTCGCCCTCTTCAAAGCGTCCCAAGAGCAACTCTTCAGACAGCGGGTCTTCGATCATACGCTGCACGGCTCTTCGGAGCGGACGCGCGCCGTAGTTCGGATCGTATCCTTCTCTTGCCAGCAGTTCCTTAACGGCGGTGTCGAGTGTCATGGTCAGGTTATGCGCTTTCAACTGTTCTTGCACTCTGCCCACCAGCAGGTCTACGATTTCCAGAATCTCTTCGCGAGTCAGCGGATGGAAGACAATGACTTCATCGACCCGGTTCAGGAACTCGGGGCGGAAGAGCTTCTTCATCTCTTCTATCATCTTATTCTTCATCGCCTCATAAGCGCGTGGATCATCCGGCGAGACTCGGCGGTCGCGCAGGCCCAGGTTGCCCTCTTCACCAATCGGCTTCACGCCGACGTTACTGGTCATAATGATGACGGTGTTTCGGAAGTCAACCGTATGCCCTTGCGAGTCGGTCAACCGCCCGTCTTCCATCACTTGAAGCAGGATGTTGAAGACATCGGGATGCGCCTTCTCGATTTCGTCCAACAGCACAACACTGTAGGGTTGCCGCCGGACGGCTTCGGTCAATTGTCCGCCCTCATCATAGCCAACGTAGCCGGGAGGCGCGCCGGTGAGCCGTGTGACGGAAATGCGGTCCATATATTCGCTCATGTCGATGCGCACCAAGTTCTGCTCATTGTCAAACAGGTAAGAAGCCAGCGTACGCGCCAGTTCGGTCTTACCGACGCCGGTCGGTCCCAAGAACACGAAGGTTCCCATCGGTCGTTTCGGGTCTTTCAAGCCGGAACGGGTTCGTCGCAATGCGCGGGAGACTGCCGAAACCGCTTCATGCTGACCAACGATGCGGCGGTGCAGTTCATCTTCCATGCGGATTAGTTTTTGCGCTTCCGCTTCCACCAATCGCGACACGGGAATTCCTGTCCAACTTTGCACGATCTGCGCGATTTCATGGTCGGTCACGACATTGCTCATTTCGCGCCGCTGAGCCGCCCATTCCTGCTCCATCTCATCGATTTGATCCAACAAGAGTTGCTCTTCATCTTGCAGGGTTTCTGCCTTCCGGTCTTGTCCCTGCGTTCTGAGGCTTTCTATCTCTTTGCGCATGCCTTCCAAACGGCTCTTGGCTTTGCGCAGATCCATGGGCGGAAGGCTCTGTTGCAGTTTCACACGAGAGGCGGCTTCGTCCAACAGGTCGATGGCTTTATCTGGCAGGAACCGGTCGGTGATATAGCGGGACGAAAGTTTGACTGCCGCTTCAACCGCGCTGTCGGTGATAATCACCCGGTGGTGCGTTTCGTAGCGGTCGCGCAAGCCTTTGAGAATTTCAACGGCATCTTCATTGGCGGGTTCTTTTACCTGAACCGGCTGGAAACGCCGCTCCAAAGCGGCATCGCGCTCGATATACTTGCGATATTCGTCCATCGTGGTCGCGCCGATGCATTGCAGTTCCCCGCGCGCCAGAGCCGGTTTCATAATGTTGGAGGCGTCAATCGCGCCTTCTGCCGCGCCCGCGCCCACCACCGTATGCAGCTCATCGATGAACAGGATCACATCGCCCTGCGACTTGCGCATTTCGTCCAGAACGCGCTTCATGCGCTCTTCAAACTCGCCCCGGTACTTGGTTCCGGCAACCAGTCCCGCCAAGTCCAAAGACACGATTCGCCGGTCTTTCAGCGTATCCGGCACATCGCCAGAGACGATTCGCTGTGCCATGCCTTCGGCAATCGCGGTTTTACCGACGCCAGGCGCGCCAATCAAGACGGGATTGTTCTTCGTACGGCGCGCCAAAATCTGCATCACGCGCTCAATTTCGTTATGTCTGCCCACGACGGGGTCCAGTTTGCCCTGACGCGCCATTTCGGTCAGGTCTCGCCCAAATTCGTCTAAGGTAGGCGTTCGGGATCGCTGGGGACGGCTGGAACTGGATTGGGTTTCGTGATCTTGCAGTTGCATCACTTCCCGCCGGGCGCGGTCGAGGTCGACGCCCAATTTGGTCAGGATGCGCGCGGCTAAGCCTTCGCCTTCCCGGATCAGTCCTAACAGCAAGTGTTCCGTGCCGATATAGTTGTTATTCAGTTGACGCGCTTCGTCATATGCCAAGTCAATCACACGCTTGGCTCTCGGTGTCAGTTGCATTTCTTGCCCATGCCGCGAGTCGCCCCGGTGCGCGAAGCGCTCCACCTCTTGGCGTACCCGTTGCAGGCTAATGCCCAAACGATCCAAAATCCGGGCAGCCACACTGTCCGTTTCCCGGACTAACCCCAACAGCAGGTGTTCCGTGCTGACCTGATTTTCGCCCAACCGCTGGGCTTCTTCTTGCGCATAGAAGATCACCTTCCGAGCGCGTTCAGTAAAGCGTTGCCACATCATCCTCGACCCTCCTCCGATCCCTACAGGAACCGGTGCTTGATAAAAGGTTTTTCCACATATCACTCATAGATTTACTATAGATGGGAACCTATTCTTATAGATGGCTTCTTCCGGTCGTAAGTTCCCTACTCTTTATATACGGTCACTATGAATATATTGTAGCACAGAGAGGCGGAAATTTGCAACTTTCTTTCGTATTGGCGGGTTATTCCGCGCTTGGCGCCCGATTTTGCGCTTCCTGAAGGTCATCTGACAGAAAAATAACTGCCCTTATTTCCCTTCCAGTTTTCTCTGTTTCGCGATGCGTGCCACGAAGAAAATGCTGAGGAAATAAAGAATGGACATCGGCGCGCCAATTGCCATCATAGAGAAAGCATCGCCGGAGGGCGTAATCAGCGCGGCAGCGGCGGCAATCGCCACCAGGGCATACCGCCAAGAACGCCACATCACTTCGGGGGTCATTAAGCCGACTTTCGCCAAGAACATCATGACAATCGGCAATTGGAAGCCCAGTCCGAACGCCAACATCATACGCACGACAAAGAAGATATACTGACCTGGATTCTGCATCAGCACGGTACCTTGATACTCATCCAGAAATCCCACAAAGAATCGCAGAGCGGCGGGCATGATGAAATAACCCAATCCGACGCCGATGGCAAATAGGAACGCGCTGAAGGGAGCCAGTAAAGCGGCGGTCCTACGCTCACGTGGGGTCAGCGCAGGCGAGATGAAGCCCCAGATTTCCCTCATAATGAGAGGCATCGCGATCATCAATCCAAGAATGAACGAAACTTTCAGCTTGAAGAAGAAAGGCTCGGTGATGTTTTGGAACGCGAAAATGGAACCTTGAGGCAGTTTTGTTTCTTGACTTCGCAGAAGATTGGTGAGCGACTCGTAGAAATAGGGTTCGATCCAGAAACCAACACCCATGGCCAGACAAACATAGATTAGCACCCTGAAAATGCGCGCGCGTAACTCCTCAAGGTGTTCAAAAAAGGTTGAGGTTTTATCCTTGGAGCGCTTGTTTTCTGGCTCCTCCATGTGATCTGGTTCGAGGGTTGCTGCTGGCATTCACTCTCCCTGCGGTTGAATGGGCAGCCTTTTTCTTTGCTAAATAAAGGCTGCCCAGAACGATTTTAGCGTATTCGAACTAATTCATACTCATCGATGACAATGGTGCGAGTAATGGTATCTTGCGGGACACCGCCACCGCCACCACCGCGAGGTCCGCCGCCGAAGCCTCCAGGACCGCCGCCCATACCGGGCGAGCCAGCCGCTCCAGGCGAACCAGGGGTACCAGGCTGTCCGAAGCCTGCGCCGCCGCCACGAGGCAATCCGCCACCGCCACCGCGTCCACCACCACGACCGAACCGTCCACCATCCTCCGTGTCATCTTCGCTTGCGCCAAAGCCTGCGCGTCCACCGAGTCCGGGAGGACCACCGACACCGCCGCCCATGCCCATGCCGCCGCCTGCCATTTGAGAGCCGCGAATCGTCTGCTCAAATTCCATGGTCATTGTGGCGCGTACCACTTGACCGATGTCATAGGCAAAATAGACTACACGGGTCAATTTCATTTTGGGCTTGGAAAGTTGCATGCCTGCGAGATCGAATTGCCCTGGCACATTGCCGCTCAGTTCATAAACGATTTTGGCGCATTTATAACCCTTTTCCCATTCAAAACTCTCTATTTTCGCGGAAACAGGGAACCGGGTAGAGACGTCCAAAGCGCCTTTTTCGCCGGATGCTAACGCATCATAAAGCACGACTTGCGAAGCCCAGCGAAAACCTTCTTTCACTTTGCGCGGAGGCAATATCGGCAGGTCACCAACCGCAAAGTATACCGTTCGCCCTGCCTGCCCCATCAACGATGTCGTTTGATAGCGCACCGTGCCAGAACTATCTACTTCCTGGAAAACAGGACCTAAGGATTCCTCTGTGAATTGACTGACCTGTTGCCCCTGCTGAACGCGGAAAGGAGGTTTAGGCATCCAAGAGAGCAAGCCAACCCCACCGGCATTATCCATCATATTCATGAACATGCCCATAGAGGTACTCAGAAGTAAATCTTCAGTCGGCGTGATGCCGCTCTGTTTGATCTCCGTAATGGTCTTCATCTGGAGATTGGTTTTATATTCTGCGGTTCTTCCCGGTGTCCAGCGATATTTCAACAAGACGCCATCACTTGGAACAGCAACTTTGTTCGCGACTTCGATATTCACCGAAGTGCGCTCCATGACACGTGGCTCTCTCCCCTCACCGCCGGGCGCATACAGCGTGAATTCCACTTTATGCTTGCCATCGGGGATTTTCAACGCTTTGGTGTCCCAATGGTAAACCAGATGACCTTTGTCTCTGTCTGTTGTCAAAGCAATGGGCGCAACCGCCTGCTTAAACTGGTTATTCACGGTAATCCCAATGAAACCACCTTCTGGGATACTGCGAAGAGGCAGTCGAAACTCAACCTTTTCCCGCACTCGCGCGTCATTCAACGGTCGCACCACGGTAAAGGGCGCCTGCGCGCAGGCAACGCCCCACAGCATCAATAGTGAAATTGTCAATCGTATCATCCGGTTATGTCCTCCGTCATTATAATCATACCCGCTTTTTAGACTCTTTTGATAGATGGAAGGTTCAAGTGAACCTAATGATTGCTTCAAAAACGCGCACTATAGGTTAAGATTCGCGCTTTCGCTCTGTTTTCCTGCCGACAGGCGCGCCATAATTTTCTTCACATGGTCCCTGCCCAAAAAGATAAAACCCTCTTGGCTGATAGCGCCTGCAACATAGACGCCTTGCGCGCAGGTTTCAAACGTCACCGAGTCGTGGAGAGGCTTCCCCTCCCCGTTGAATTCAACACCTAACGGCGATAGCAGCGAAGTATCCGCTTCCATGCCCAATTGCAAAATCACAAAGTCCGTTTCCACCTCATGCGGGTCATCGCCTACAATGATATGAACCGTGCCGGGCTGAATTTCCGAAACGCGCGAATGCAGCCAGAGGGTGATCTTGTCCTCTTCCAAGCGCATCTGCAGTTCGCGCAAAATGAAAGGGCGAAACTTGCCTAACTCCAGCGATTCCACCTCAACCAAAAGCGAAACGATTGCGCCTGCATCGCAGAGGCGGATCGCCGCTTCTGCGGCTGAATTCCCGCTGCCGACCACCAACACCCGTTTTCGCCAATAGGTCAACGGCTCTTGCCACCGCGTTTGCACATGGGGCAGGTCTGCCCCCGGCGCGTTCAATCGCTTGGGCTGCCCCCAAACGCCTGTGCAAAGCAGAATGTTGGCTGCGAGATAAGTTGCTTGGCATCCCTGTCGTAGTTGGCTTTGCGCTTTCGCTTGGAATAACGGCTCCCGCTTCGCGAGCTGAACGACGCGCTCGTAAGTGGCAATCTTAAGGGCTTCGGTTTCTGCCACTTTGCGATAGTAGTTCAGCGCAATTTCCCGCGTGGGTTTTTCGTCATGCGGGGTAGCCAAAGGGTAACCGCCAATCGCTAAATCGTCGGCAGGCGAAAAAAAACGCATGCCTGCCGGGTATTCCACCAGCGATTGGCAAAGCGTTCCCGCTTCCACGATCAAATAGTTCAAACCGGACCGCTTCGCCTCAATTCCTGCCGCCAAGCCTACCGGTCCTGCGCCGACAATCAAAACATCTAAAACATTCTGTTCTTCCGCGCTCATGAACTCAATATCGCTCGGACGCGATTCAGGTCTTCTTCCGTATCGACCGCGATGGAAGACTCGGCAACCGGCGCCATCCGAATTTTGTAACCATGCTCCAACACGCGAAGTTGCTCCAAGCCCTCGGTGCGCTCTAAAGGCGTGGGCTGCCAATTCGCGAATTGCAACAATAACTCGCGCTGGAAAACATACAATCCGATATGTTTGTAGAGGGGCTGTTCGGTCAACTCACGCGGGTGGGGAATCCGTGAACGCGAGAAGTAAAGCGCGTTGCCCTGCATGTCCAGAACCACCTTCACCGCGCTGGGCAAGTCATATTCATGGGGCTGCGCAAGGCAGTAGATACTGCTCATGGGGAGGGTGGGGTCTTTCAATATCGGTTCCACTGCGGCGTCGACAGCGGTGGGGTTCAGGAGCGGTTCATCGCCTTGGATATTGACATACAGATCGCCCTGCGTTCGCCTTGCCACTTCCGCCAAGCGGTCGGTACCGCTCCGGTGTTCGTGGCTGGTGATCATCGCTTTCGCGCCAAAAGACTCGGCAGCCTGAGCGATCTCGATGTCGGGGGTGGCAATCAGCAAATCAGTCAAGGAGCGCGCTTCTGAAGCGCGCTCCCACACCCATTGAATCATCGGTTTTCCCGCGATGTCCAAAAGCGGTTTGTTGGGCAGCCTCGTTGCGGCGAGACGCGCCGGAATAATGCCGATAACGCTCGTCATTGCCAGTAGTTGCTGGGAGCCTCGCCCAGGGTTACGGTCGCGTCAAAGGTTCTGCCTTCGCGCCACACCTTAAAGTTGAGCTTATTGCCCGGTTTCGATTCTCTAATCAACTTTCCGACCTCTTCAATATCCCGAATCGGTTTCCCGTTCATCGTGGTCAGGATGTCATAAGGTTGAATACCGGCGTTGGCTGCGGGAGATCCGCGCATGACTCGCCCCACAATTGCGCCGGAGGTGGGAATGGTCTGACCAGGAAATGCCTCTTTCAATTCTGCTTGCAGAGCGGGCTGGGAAACATCGCCATAAGAGACCCCCATCCAAGCAGGAACGAGTGAACCACCGGTCTGGATAATCTCTTGGACTATGGATTTGACCCGGTTGATCGGAATGGCGAAGCCAATTCCAACACTGCCCCCAGAGGGAGAAATGATAGCGGTGTTGACGCCCACCAGTTGCCCTCTGGAGTTGGCGAGCGCGCCGCCCGAATTACCGCGGTTAATAGCGGCGTCCGTTTGAATAAAGCCAGAGGTGGAGGCGTCGCCAGAGAGACTTCGGTTCATCGCGCTGACGATCCCCGCCGTCACGGTGTTCTCCAAGCCGAAGGGGTTTCCAACGGCAATAACCCAATCGCCGACTTTCAGTTTGTCAGAATCTGCCAGTTGCGCTGCGGGCAGGCGGGTCGCATTGACTTTCAAGAGCGCGATATCGTTGCGCGGGTCTGTGCCGATAACTTTGGCGCGGTAGCTGCGTCCGTTCGCCAAACGCACACTGATGTTTTCGGCAACGCGTTGGTTGGGCAGGCGCACAACATGGTTGTTGGTCACAACATAGCCGTCCGCGCTGATAATCACGCCGGACCCTTTACCTTCCACTTCGCGTGTCCCGAACATCGTGGAAAGTTCGCCTGCGGTATCGATATTCACGACTGCGGGCGCGATCTTTTCTGAAGCAGAACTCAGCATGTTTTCAAAGCTTGTGGGCGCGGCAGGCGCGCTGGCGGCTATGTTAAATGAGGCAGGCAGGGTTTGCCCATTATCGGGCAACAGGTTCTGCAAACGCGGGTAAGCATTGAATAGTACCCAGCCTCCAAACACTGCGCCTATCACAAAGATGACGCCTATACCAAACATTTTTTTCATGAATAATCCCCCGATCTGTTTGATCAATTCAATGGCGGCATTGCGCTCGCCTCATCCAACAGCTCTTTTTCATCCGATGGCAGCGCGCCTTGCCAATTAGTTAATACGATGTCTAATTGTTCAAAATTCCTTGCTCCAAAAATCGCGCTCGTGACGGTTTCATGGGCGAGTGTCCACGCGATAGCGGTCTGTATAATTGGACGCTCGAACCGCTTCATAGTCTCTACAATTCCCTGGGCGCGTTTTAGATTGTGCGGCAGAGCGCGTTTCTGTCGAAAGAATTCGCTCTCTGCGCCGCGAGTGCCTTCTGGGAAGGGCATCCCCAGGGCGTATTTGCCGGTCAATATGCCGCCCGCCAAGGGGCTGTAGACGATGACGCCGACCCCCTCCGAGCGGCACGCGGGCAGCAGTTCCATTTCAATGACCCGGTCAATCAGATTATAGCGCGGCTGGATGCTGGCAAATCGCTCCCAACCGAACCGATCACTGATGCCTAATGCTTTCATCAGATGCCATGCCGCGAAATTAGAACAGCCGATATACCGCGCCTTTCCTTGACGAACCATATCGTCTAAAGTTTTCAAAGTCTCTTCCAACGGGGTTTCATCGTCCCAACGATGCACTTGATATAGATCTACATAATCGGTCTGCAGGCGTTTCAAGCTGATTTCTAATTGCGCCATCAGGTGTAAGCGGGATAAGCCTTGATCGTTGGGTCCCTGCCCCACAGGATGGCGCGCTTTCGTGGCAATCACCACTTCATGCCGAACCGATTTCAAAGCCTTACCTGTGATGACTTCAGACCTGCCCTCCGCATAGACATTCGCCGTATCAAAGAAGTTGATCCCCGCTTCCAAGCAGCGGTTCACAAGACGTATCGATTCGGCTTCGTCCGCTTCATCGCCTAAGGTCATACAGCCGAAGCAAAGCTCCGACACTTTTATGCCTGTCTTGCCGAGCCGGTTATATTTCATGCTTGCATCTCCGCGATTCGTATAAAGGATTCAATCGTTTCCCGGTCTCGAACGCCTGCCCACGCGCCCATCGCGCCCGCATTCAGCGCGGCGGCTGCGGAACCGAAACGGATCGCTTCTTCCAGGGTTTGACCCTGTAAATAAAGGCTGAAGATCAATCCGGCGCGGAACACATCGCCGGAACCGGTTGTATCTACCACTTTTGGCGCGCGAAACGCGGGAAAATGCTCTACGAGCGAACCTTCGCGGCGCGCCAACACGCATCCTTTTTCGCCTGCCGTGAAAATCACATCACAGCCATAACGCGCTCGATAGTCATCTGCTAGTGCGCTGAGATGCGCGATGGAGCCGTCGCCCGGCAGCCAGTCCGAAGAGGTCAAGATGATATCGGAGAGGTGGCATGCCTGCTCGGAACGGTGCATATCCATGCTGACAACCGGCACCCCTGCCTCGCGGGCTTGCGCGCAAGCGTTCACCGAGGGTTCGCCTGGATTACTATCCGCCGTAAACGCTTTGACCTGTGCCAAAACCTCCTCCGGGACACCCGCGGTGGACATATGCGCAAAGCCCGATCCGAACATTGTGCGCTCGCCGTCGGGCGTAATGTAGATGTCGCACACAGGCGTGGGAGCATCTTCGCGCTGGCGAACGAATCGATCTTCTAAATCAGGAATCGCTTTGAATCGCTTCATCAGCAGGTCCGCGTTCTCATCGAACCCAATCGCATTCGAGACCAAAGCCACCTTTGCTCCCCACATTGTCAACGCGACCGCCGTGTTCAACGCTTCCCCACCCGCATGAAGCTCTTCTTCCAATATCTCCACATAGCCCCCGGTGGGAGGCAGTTCGTTCACTTTCCTCACGCGGTCTAAACAGACCGTCCCATAAACGCAGATATCGTACAATGTCACGCTCACTCTTCACAAACGATCCGGAATCCAACAAACGGCGCGTCTGAAAGCCACCATTTACTTTTAGGGAATTGAGGGTCGGTCGCGTTCCACGCGTAGGCTTGGGTTTGACGCGCTCCCGGATGAACTTTGGCGGCAGGTTCTTTGTATGAGCCGCCGCACGCCACCGGCTTCCCATCTAATGACACCGCCCATTCTGCCACATTGCCCAACACATCATACAAGCCCCAAGGATTGGGTTCTTTGGAAGATGTTTTGTGGGTCTTATTTTCGCTATTCTCTTTATGCCAGGCGAGCTTTGCCATCTGATCTTCGGGTAAGGGTTCGCGCTTCCAGATGCCTGCTCGGCACGCATACTCCCACTCCGCTTCGGTAGGCAGCCGATACTTCTTACCGGTCTTTTGAGAGAGCCACTCACAGAATTTAACCGCTGCTTCATAGGTCATGCCGATAGCGGCATATCCCGCATGTCCAAATCCCCGGTCGGGCGTTCCATAGGGCTTGCTGGGGCGCGACTCGGCGTCGACACCCTCCGCGCGCTGCTCTTCGGTTAAATCGAGCCGGTATGCCCAGATATCATAAGCATCCCAAGTCAGCTCGGTTTTCCCAATCCACAGGCGTTTAACCGCGCTTTCGCGCATCTTATCAGGGTTTTCAGGGTCGGGCAGCGCAATTTTCCCCGCAGGAATTTCCACCATTTCAAATTCGACAGTGGTTCCCGGTATGCGCTGGGTATAGGTCTTGTTCGTCGGCGTCCCAAAGTGGGGTATCATCAGAAGCAGCGAGAGCGCTGCGAAACAGGCTATTTTTCTCATGGCAAAGACTTCCTTAAGTCGTTTTGAGTATACCCAATTGAGGATGGGCATGCGTATGCGGATTGTGGTTTATGCCCCTTCCGAAACGCAGGCGGTTCGCGCTTGCCAGTCGGCTTTTGCAAAGGTGGAAGCCATCGAACAGATCGCCAGCGACTACCGCCCCGACAGCGAGTTGATGACGCTCTGCCGTAATGCGGTCGGAAGGCAGGTTCCTGTCAGCGCGACTTTGGGGGTGCTGCTCGAACGTTCATTGAGGTTGTCGCGAGAGACAGATGGCGCGTTCGATATCACGGCTGGACCAGCAGTCAAATTATGGCGCGAAGCGCGACGGACCCAAACCATGCCCAGCAATGCGCAAATACGAGAAGCCCTGAGTCGGATGGGATGGCAAAAGATTCGGTGGCGCGCCCGAGCCCGAACTATTGAGCTGGCGGTTCAGGGCATGGAATTGGATTTGGGCGGTATCGCGAAAGGCTATGCCTGCTCAGAAGCGTTGACAGTATTGAAGCAGAATCGCCTCTCTATCGCGATGGTCGAAATGGGCGGCGATCTGGTCTTTGGCGGCGCGCCACCCCATGCCAACGGCTGGAACGTTCGTATTCCTCATGCCCATCCTGCAAAACTCACTCAGCAATCCTCGCTCAATATAACTGAGGCTGCCCTATCTACCTCTGGAGATACGGAGCAGTTTGTGGAGATCAACGGCAAACGCTACTCCCATATTGTAGATCCGCGAACCGGCATTGGTCTTACTAACCGGACGATGGCGACGGTTCTTGCGCCTGATGGGATCACCTCCGACAGTTTAGCGACCGCTGCGTGCGTGCTGGGCGCGCCGAAAGCATATGCGTTGATGAGGCAGTATGGGAAAACGCAAATTTGGTTGTCGCAAGCGGGATAGAGGAATAGGAGGGTCGCTCGGCATGACCCTGTAGGGTCAGACCGATGTGTCTGACCCATTTTGGGGGCGCACATGAGGAAGGTGTCCAAAAAATACCTCACTACCCGCTTTCTCGCCCCCGAATTCATTCGGGGGACAGCAAAGGCATTCTCGGTACTAAGTAAGGTTTTAGACATCTTCACGCAGGTGCGCCCCTACAAGGCGTTCACTCTGAGCAGAGCGAAGAACCTGCTTTCCAAAGTCATCACCGCAGCGGTTGAAAAGACGACCCTGCTTCAATCAAGGTCCACCGATCCCCGTCGCGTTGAAACGCATACATCAAATAGACGCGCCTTGCCATGCCGGTCAGGTCATCGATATACTCATGGGTTCCATAGACGACATACTGGTCGTCACTGCGACGGGTCAACCGGTCTAACCGGATCGACTGCGTTCGTACATTGCGGATAGCGTCACGTGTCAGGTCAATGTAATCCTGTCCCGAAATCGAATAAGCGTATTGACCATCCAGGAAAATGGAAACGTAGCCTGTTTGCCGCACATACTTCTCAATGAGCAGGCTGTCGCGCATTGTCCAGGCATTGCGCAGATCGGTCAATAATCGCTCTTCCGGTCTGGGCTCATAGCGCGGTCGTTCCAGATAGTAGTAGCTGGGAAGTTCCACCGGCACTTCCACATAGTAGATCACCGGGCGCGAGACATAGACCACCTGCGTTCTTCGGATGAAGGGCGGGCAGGTGTCGTAGTACCAATAAGGCGTATAGACCACCTGGTAGGGGGTCGGTTCATAGGAGTAGTGAATGTATTGGAAGATGGGACCGGAGGAGCCAAACTGTAGGCGAATCGACGACTCATGTCTCCGCTGGTAATAGCTGAAGCGCTCCCACCGCCAAGGGTTCAAATCTTCTGTACGCGCCACCAAACCGGGCAGCCGCTGGTCGGTGATTGGCACCGGGCGATTGCGGTCGGCATAGCGCGGATCACGCTGGCGAGCGTCACGCGCTTCAGGAAGAAGCGTTCCCGCATTTCTTGGGTCCGATAGAAGGCTGCCGCTGTTCTTGGGGTCTGGCAGTTGGCTGCCCGCATTTCTTGGGTCCGAGAGCATGCCGCCCGAATTGCGCGGGTCAGAGAGCATGCCGCCTTGATTGTCGGCAGGTTTCTTGCGGAACAGGTCGCCGCCATTTTGAGAACCTTGATTCCCTTGATTCCGGTTGTCGTTTCGCTTATCTTCCTGCTTAGAAGGCTTGTTCTCTTCCGAGCGTTTGGGAGGCGGGTTATCCTCAGATCGTTTCGGCTTGTTATCCTCCGAACGAGTAGGTCGATTCTCTTCTACCTTCGTTGGTTTATTGCCGCCCTTTCCTTCCGACTTCTCAGCCTTGTTTTTCAGATCGTCCGCATTGACGCTGTTCAGCGTAACTGCCGCGGCTAAAATCAGGACAAGAGTCCTCCACATATTGATCACCTCTACTTTAGATTATACGCTTTTGCAGGCTTTCTTGTTACTCTTCTTCAGGCGGTTCGATATAATCGGCATAGACGATGTTGCCGAACAGATCGACCGCTTCCAGCCCGCGTAAGTCAGGCACATACTCCAGCAAAATCTGCTGAATGCCCATCTGCAAGGTCATTTCGGCGATGCCGCAACCATGACATGCGCCCATCATACGAATTTTGACGACTCCGTCTGCCACTTCCAGCAGTTCGCAGTCGCCGCCGTCCATCATCAACGCGGGGCGGATCATATCCAAGGCTTCTTCCACTTGCGCGCGCATTTCCTCATCTTTGGTTTTCATTTCTGTGGTTGTCATTGTATTTTACTGCCTCCACAAGAGATTATAGCATACTCTGAAGAAAAAGCCCCATGAGTGGATACACGATAAGGATAAAACTCCGGTATAATTTAATGCGGGGGATAGATTAAATGAATATTGGTGACTTGACGGGATTATTTGCAGTGATGATGCCGGTTTTTATTGTCGGTATTATTGTGACGGCAATTTTTCTTCCAAAGTTTTTAGAGACACGCTACCAGTACCGCCAGCGTTTGTTGGAGTTGGAAGTCGAAAAGAGACGATTGGATGGATCATACCGGAGCTTGACGGGTGATGCGAAGACGGACGGCGAGGCGCGCAATCTGCTTCAAGCCTTGCAAAAAGAATTGTCGGAATTGAGAAGCACCAGTACCGAGTATGATATGAGCATCCATGTGAATATGGAAGAGATGCGCGAACGTATTCGCCATCTGGAGCAGCAGGTTCTTCAGTTGCAGTCTGAGCAGCGCCAGCAGGTTCAATAACATTACGTGAAAAAGATACTGATTACCGGCGGCGCGGGTTTTTTGGGTTATCATGTCGCGCATACTTTTGCTGAACGCGGAGTGCCGAGCGCGCTGCTGGACATTGCGCCCTATGAAGAAACGGAGTATCCCGATGGAACGGAGTTTTACAGCGGCGATGTGCGTGACGCGGACGCGATTCGACACGCATTGAAAGCAAGCGGCGCGGAGGCGGTCATTCATGGCGCGGCGGCTCTGCCCCTCTGGAAAAAAGGGGATATCTTCAGCGTAAATGTGGACGGCACGCGCCTGGTTTTGGAAACCGCTTTCCAGGAAGGCTGCGCGCGTGTGGTTCAAATCTCTTCAACAGCGGTTTATGGCGTTCCCAAGAAGCATCCCATTTATGAGACCGATCCTTTGCAGGGAGTGGGTCCCTATGGCGAAAGCAAGATTCAGGCAGAGGCGGTCTGTATGGAGTTCCGCAAACGCGGGCTGGAGGTGCCGATTATTCGCCCCAAAACATTCATCGGTCCTGCGCGGCTGGGCGTTTTTCAAATCTTGTACGATTGGGTCGAGTCGGGCGCGCGCATTCCTATGATCGGCAGCGGCAATAACCGTTACCAGCTGTTGGATGTCGCCGATTTAGCCGACGCGATCTATCTTGCCTGCACGCTGCCCCCCGAACAAGCGAACGATACCTTTAATATCGGCGCGAAATCGTTTCGAACGGTACGGGAGGATATGGGCGCGCTTTGTGAATTTGCCAAGTCGGGCGCGAAGCCGATGGGTACGCCTGCGGGGTTGGTCAAAATGGGATTGCGCGTGTTAGAACTCCTCAAGTTATCTCCACTTTACAAGTGGGTCTATGCCACCGCCGATAAAGACTCCTTTGTGAGTATAGAACACGCAGAAAACCAATTGGGATGGCAGCCGAAGTATAGCAATGCCGACGCGTTGATACGCGCTTATGAATGGTATCTTGAACATGCGGCAGGCGTAGAGGTCGGCACGGGTGTCACGCATCGTGTCGCTTGGGAACAAGGCGCGTTGAAAGTGGTTAAACGGCTCTTAGGCGGATAAAAACCCAGATTAACCCGCTGTCTGAGAAGACCCCTCGCTTTCTAATTGAACTTTAATCTGCTCGTATTTCTCCATCATTTCGTCCGAAACCGCTGGGTATCCGACATGGAGGGTATCAATGACATTGGTAATAATCCGGGCAACGGTGGCGCGGGCAACCCATTTATGGTTAGCGGGGATGATATGCCAAGGCGCGTGTTCTGTGCTGGTGGCATTCAACATCTGCTCATAGGCACCTTGATATTGGTCCCAATAGGCGCGTTCCGCGACATCATTGGCAGAGAACTTCCAGAGTTTAGCAGGGTCATTGAGGCGCGCCAATAATCGCTGCCGCTGTTCTTCTTTGGAAATATGCAAGAAAAATTTTACCACCGCTGTGCCATTGCGGGTCAGGTGGCGCTCTAAGCGATTGATGCTTTTGTAGCGATTTTCCCAGAGATTCTCATCGACTCTTGGTAAACGCTGAGCCTCCAGGAATTCAGGATGCACTTTCACCACCAGGACTTCTTCATAGTAAGAACGGTTGAACAGGGTGATTTTGCCTCGCTCTGGTAATGATTTGACACAACGCCATAGAAAATCGTGAGCGAGTTCTTCCTCAGTTGGTTTTTTGAAGCTCACAACGGAACAACCTTGAGGATTGACACCCGACATCACATGCTTAATGATACCGTCTTTGCCAGAAGTATCCATGCCTTGCAAAATGATCAACACAGCCCAACTTCGGCTGGCGTAGAGCCGCTCTTGCGCCTCAATCAAATCACCGACATCTTCTCTCAAAAACGCTTCCGCGCGTTTCTTACGCTTATCTTTCGAAAGTTGATCGTCTCCTGACCAGTCTGGATCGTAATCTTTCAAATGAATCTTCGTGCCGGGCTTCACGCGGAAATGAGCGCGAATATCTTCATCATAAACGGACATACGTTGTTACATTCTCCCCAGGAGGGTATGCTTTCCTGCTGATTTCCTCTTTCTCTTAGTTTGTGTTCATAATATCCGGTCTGGATAAGGGAAGTCAACGGGTGGGGAGAGGGTTTTATCGATGTGGCGGCGCAGGGCGAGATCACAGATAGCATAGCCCCAGTTGATCAATCGTTCTTGCAGACTGGCTGGCATGGCTTTCAACCGCGTGGGGACCTCCGCCAGTTGGAGCGCATGTTGTGGGTCACATGGCAGCCTTTGAAGAACGCCTTCAGGGTCATAACTCGCGACATCGGAACGAATGCTCCAATAAGTCCCTCTGATTCGTTGAGCGGGGTCATCCGAACGGAAACGGGAAATCAGCATGCGTTTTCGGAGGCTGCGCACCTGGTCATCGGTAACGCCAAAGACATCGTACAGATGGCTTGCCCAATTGCCTCTGCGCTTGGCGGCGGGCTGCCATTTTCCGCCTCCATCACTGACCAAGATCATCCGGCTGTTCAGAGCGGCTTCCAATCCGAGATTGTCATATACGCCGCCATCGGTCAAAACAACGCGCTTTTGATACTCCGATTCCGATAGGTCGGAGTGTTGGGTCTTTCGGAAAGATTGCCCTTCAAAGCGAAAAATAGCCGGCGATAAAAAAGGCGGGAACGCGGACGAAGCAGCGACCGCATCGGCTAAGAGGGTGTTTGGATTATCAATTAAGCCGACCCGGTAATCGCCGCAAACCCGGCGCGAAAAACGCCAAGACGCGCCCGACTGGACGTTCGTGGCATTGAAGATAAAAGCAGTCTTTTCCGGCAGGTCTTGCAGGGTCGCATCGCCAAACAAATGGTCACGGTAAGCGCGCGCGATCTCTTGAGAGGCGTTGCCCAATCCCAAAATCGCTAACGGGTGACGCAAAATCGCAGGCAGATCAATCGTCTGTTCTGCAAGATGTCTCATGGGGTCGACATAGAGATTGATGAAGCGTTCCAAATCGCGCTCGCCTGGCGCATGTAAGCCCAAAGATTCCCATTGCAGCCCCAAAAAGCCTGAAGCGATGGAGCCGCCTGATACCGATGAGAAGAGCGAAATACGCGCCAAGAAACCGGTTTCATATAAACGCCATAAAGCTCCGACGTGAAACAACATCGCGCGATAGCCGCCGCCCGACAAACACAGCGCGATCCGCTGAGGCAAATAGTTTCTTTCCATGTCTAATTATGAAGACAACTGGTTCCACAAAAGTCAACAGTATTTGACCGTTACGGGCGGTTCTCAGAGAGAATCTGGATAATGCGTTCCGCCGCGTGACCATCGCCATAGGGATTGACCGCCTGCGCCATGCGATGATACAAAGCCTCATCTTCTAAGAGCGCGGCGGCTTCCTCAACAATGAGGCTCATTTCAGTACCAACCAACTTGGAGGTTCCCGCATGCACCCCTTCTGGTCGCTCTGTCGTTTCCCGCATCACCAGCACCGGTTTGCCCAGCGAAGGCGCTTCTTCTTGCACACCGCCGGAATCGGTCAGGATGAGATGGGCGCGTTTCATGGTATGAGCAAAGGGCGCGTAATCGAGCGGTTCAATCAGAAAAGCGCGTGGGTGGTTGTCCAGATAGCGGGTCAAGATTTCCCGGACAAGCGGGTTCTTGTGCATCGGCAAAATCAGATAGGTATCCGGGAAACGCTCCAGAAGCGCGCGCGCTGCCTGCGCGATATGGGTCATGGGTTCTCCCAAATTCTCGCGCCGGTGACAAGTCAACAGAATCATGCGTCCCTCGCGGTTTAGCAGCGATTGCAGTTCTGGCGACAGATCGAGGGGCTGCTCTGCGACCCACAGGACCGCGTCGATGCCGGTGTTCCCCGTCACCCAAATCCGCTCAGCAGGAATACGCTCGCTGATCAGGTTCTGATGGGCTTGCTCTGTGGGCGCAAAATGATATTCGGCAAGCGGCGCGCAGAGACGCCGGTTCATCTCTTCTGGGAACGGGTTATACAGGTCATAGGTTCGCAGACCCGCCTCCACATGTCCAAAGGGGATTTTGTGATAGAAGGCAGTTAGCGCGGCGACAAAGGTGGTCGTAGTATCCCCTTGCGCCAAAACCACATCTACCCGGTTCTGTGCTAACACCTTGTCTAAACCGCTCAGCGCGCGGGTTGTGATTTCAGAGAGCGTTTGACCATGCGACATGATTTGCAGGTCGAAATCAGGTTTGATTTGAAACACGCGCAACACCTGATCCAGCATCTCGCGGTGCTGTCCCGTGACGGTGACAATCAGCTCGAAGCGCGGATCGCCTTGCAAAGCGCGCGCGACAGGCGCCATCTTAATCGCGTCAGGGCGCGTGCCGAAAACGGTCATGACTTTTATCATCGTCAGACTAACCCCTCTTTGATCGCGAGCAATGCCGCTTCCGTGCGCGAGTTGACTTGCAGTTTGTATAAAATGTTGGTCATATAGTTTTTCACCGTCTTTTCAGAAACATAAAGCGCGTCGGCGATCTCTTTGTTGCGCTTCCCTTCCGCAATCATTTTGAGGATTTCTGTTTCCCGTTCGGTCAGTTCCGACAGGAGATGAATCGCGCGCGAGTGTTGGGTTTGGACGCGCTGAAACTCCTGTAATACCCGGTTGGCGACCGCAGGATGAAGGCGCGACTCGCCCCGCCCCGCGCTGCAGATACTGGCGATCACCTCTTCTGGCGGGCTGTCTTTCAAAAGGTAGCCAATCGCGCCCGCTTTAATGGCTTCAAACACATTCTGGTCATCACCGTAAATGGTCCAAATCACCACCTGAATATCGGGCAGCAAGCGTTTCATGCGACGGGTCGCCTCGATGCCATTCAAACGAGGCATATTGATATCCATCAGCGCGACGCGCGGTTCATATTGCAAAGCAAGTTGCAGGGCTTGTTCGCCGTCGGCTGCGCTGCCCACCACCCGCACCTCATGATGCTCGTTCAGAATATCCAACAGGGCAGATCGCAGGCTGAAATCATCTTCCGCAATTATCAGTTTAATCGGTTCCATCAACTCTCCCCTCCTTTGCTATGGACAGGGTAAGGAATCCAGAATTGCACCTCGGTTCCCTGCCCTGGCGCGCTGCGAATGGTCAGTTCGCCCTTCATCGCGGCAATACGCTCATGCAGGTTGCAGACTCCAAACCCATAAAGTGTCTGTTCGGGGTCAAATCCCGCGCCGTCATCTCTTATCGCGCCCGTCAGCCTACCGTCTTGCGTTTCAATCTCCAACTCCACCGTTTTGGCATTGCGCGCATGCTTCAAGATATTGCTTAGCGATTCCTGCACAACGCGCGCCAACGCGAGATTCTCGGCGGGCAACAATCCGGGCAACTGATCAGGACAAACGATTTTGGTTTCCACTCCCATCTGCGCTTGAACTTGAGCCATCAGACGGCGCGCGCGCTGGCATAGGTCGGACGACGAGTCGCCCTGCAGGTGATGAATGGTTTGGCGCGCTTCCTCCATCGCCTCGCGAAGACTGTTGATTTGTTCTTGCAAAACGGTTTTCGCTTTGACGGTATCGGTTTCGCAGCGCTGTTTCACCAACTCTAATCCCATAATCGCGCTGACTAAGGTATGTCCTAAACCGTCGTGAAACTCTTTCGCGATGCGTTCGCGCTCTTGACCCCTCTGCAATGCCTCTTTCAACTGCGCCAATGCTTGATGACGCTCGCGATGAGAACGATAGACCATATACATAAACATGGTCATGATCATCAGCATGCTGAGCCTGAACCCTAAATTCACGCGCTCTTCTACTGGCACAGGATAGGCTGCCCAGACATAGCCGATACAAGCCAAAATCGCGATGGGGGCGACCCATCTTCGCGGGATGACTGCCGCTTCAGATAAAAGCAACGGATAAAACAAAAGCCATAAATCGCTGTCATAACCGCCTGTCAGTTTAATCGCAACGCTGATAATAAGAAGGTCATACAGAACGATAGGAACCGTGAAAGAGTAGATCACATTCGGGTTGCGATACCCCAGCGCAGTCCTGACTCCCGCCGAGAGAATGCCCAAGCCGATTAAAATCAAGACCCCGCTCAACTGCAAAGGTAAATTGCCCTGAAGATGACGGATAATGCCCCAAGTAGCCGCCGCCAGTATCACCAGCCAGACGTTGAAATTAACGCTGGTGAAACGGGAGTGTTCGCCTCGCGTGAGCGGGTATGCCATGACTTTAGGCTTCGGGCGAAAAGCCCGCTTCTTCTATCCGGTCAAAAATCGCATCCGGCTTTATGAGCTGGGGGTCGTATTCCACCTCGACCGTCTTCGCCTCGACCTGCACCGAAATCAGTTTGACGCCAGACAGCTCACTTAAGGAACGCTTGATCGCATCCGCGCATGCGCCGCACTCGATATCTGGCACATGCCAACGATGTTGAATTGTGGACATCTATTCACCTCTGCTATCAATTTTACCAGAACAGGCGGTATAATCTTGGCTATGAAGCAGATCATTGCTCGGAAACGAGACGGGTATGCCCTGACCTCAGAGGAGATTATGCAGGTGGTGAGCCTCTATACTCAGGGAAAAGTGCCGGATTATCAAGCGGCTGCCTGGCTGATGGCATGCTTCTTGAAAGGATTGAATGAAGAGGAGACCCTTGCGCTGACGGAAGCGATGGCAGCCTCGGGCGAGCAGTTAGATCTTTCGTCCATTCCGGAGCCGACGGTGGACAAGCACTCGACGGGCGGCGTCGGCGACAAAATTAGTCTTGTGTTGGTTCCCCTGCTGGCGGCGGGCGGCGCGCATATCGCCAAAATGTCGGGGCGCGGATTGGGTTTTACGGGCGGCACCGTGGATAAGTTGGAGTCGATTCCTAATTTCCGTACCGATTTGAGTAAAGCGGAAATCTTGGCGCAGGTGAAAGCGATAGGAGGTTGCTTAGTGGGACAATCGGAAGGGTTGGTTCCCGCGGACAAGAAACTGTATGCCCTGCGTGACGCGACCGCCACGGTGGAGAGCGTGCCGTTGATTGCCTCCAGCATTATGAGCAAAAAACTGGCGTGCGGAGCGAAGACGATCCTGCTGGATGTGAAATGCGGCAGCGGTTCTTTTATGAGCACCCAGGAACAGGCGCAGGCTTTGGCGCAGGCGTTGATCGAAATCGGAAGGCGCGCGGGCAGAAACATGACCGCCGTCATCAGCGATATGAATCAACCACTGGGCAGAACGGTCGGTAACGCGATAGAAGCGCGCGAGGCGATTGAAACGCTGACTCCTGGGCTTCCCAAAGATTCGCGTTTTCTGGAGCTGTGCTTGGCGCTCGCGGCGCAGACCTTTACGGCGTGCAGATTAACCACGACGCTGGAAGAGGGTGAACAAAAAGCGAAAGAACTTCTAAAGTCAGGCAGCGCATTGGAGAAGTTCCGTCAAATGGTGGAGGCGCAAGGGGGCGATACCCGCGTCGTTGATGATTTGAGTAGGCTTCCCTCCGCGCCTGTTCAACAAGCGGTGTTGGTTCATCAGGCAGGCTGGATTACTCGTATCGACTCGCGCGCTGTTGCGGAAGCCGCCGCCGATTTGGGAGCCGGCAGGCAAACCAAAGAGGATGCGATAGACCCTGCGGTGGGCATCGAGGTGTTCAAGCATAAAGGCGACACAGCGCAGCCGGGCGAGCCACTGTTCATGATTCATGCGCGCACAGAGTCGGCAGCACAACAAGCCGAAGCGCGTCTGCGAACTGCCTTTGAACTCTCTGAACAACCAGTCGCTGCCGACCCCGTGATTATTACGCGGAGCGGGTGAAGGAAGCAATTTTCAACAGCCGCTGCCGAAATAGAATAATACCTCCAGTAAGTCGGCATCGTTCACCACCCCGTCCTGATTCAGGTCCTCAGGAAGATCATCGCCTGTTTGTCCATAGGCAAAAAGAACTCTTTGCAAGTCGATGTCATTCACGCAGCCATCGCGATTCACATCGCCAGAGCAGCCGAGATTCGGATAGAACGAAAGCCCGTCAATCCAAAGCCGGAAACCGGCTCCCCAGGTATCGGCATGAATTTCGATATGATGGATGTTCGCGAGGGAAACGGTACCGACTTGCGTTCGCTGCCAAGTCGCATTCCCCGCGAAGGGAATCACGAACTCCCGCCATTGTCCAATGGTTTGGTTCAGGATGTCAAAATTGGGGCGAAGCTCAATATAGCCTTGGGGACCCGCCAGCCGTATCCAAGGGCTATGATTCTGGAAACCGAGGTTTGGATTCTCGGAATAGCAGAACATGCGAATACCCTGCGCGCCGCTTAAATTCCAAATCGCTTGGCGGTCTCCAGGGTAGCGGACATAATTATCGAACCCGCCAGTCGTTTCCATTCGAAGCGCGCTGCCGCCCACTTGCCTGCGAATCGTGTCATCGGACAACGTGATTTGCCCATCTTCCGACCAGCCCACCCAAGAAGCGGCATTATTCTCAGTCATATCGGTGGGCGGACAGGTTTGAATCGCGCCCCCCAACGACAACGCGCGTTCAAAGACCGCCACGCTTGTCTGTCCTTGCCAAAATGCGTTGTTCACTTCGGTGATGCCCAGCCATGCATAATCCTTGAAACCTTCTTTCTCTATCTCCATCAACAATACGCCATTTGTGCCGACGACCGCCACATAGCCAAAAGGATTATCGCGCAAGCGGTCGCCATTGAAGACAACCGGCACGAGATTGGGATTGATTGGCACATTCGGTAATGTGAATTCCCCGTTTGCATTGGTCATGCCCTGCGCCTTCACTTGCTGAGTGATGACCTTGCCCATGCCCGGACGCTCGCACCATTGGTAAACCTTCACACTCGCATTCGCCAAGGGTTGGTTCCGACGGTTCAAGAAGCGCATTTTCACCTGATCTGGCATGGAATAGAGGTACTGTCCAAAATAGCCGTGCGCCGTATTGAACCAGTGAGTCATTGCAAACGCGCTATGCTCAGAAAGGAAAGGTGAAACGCCATTCATCAGGCAAGCGACCGCGCTATAACCCGTCTGATTGACCTGGTTGAACTGGGGCGCGATGTTCATCTGGTAGAGGTCAATCAGTCCCAACTGATGTCCCATTTCATGCAGCAATCCATAGTCGATATCATCTTGAGGATGATAGTAGCCTGAGAGACGCAGACTTCCCTCCCCTGCGCGGTAGCGGAACGGGAAAATCGCGAAAGGTAAACGATTGATGTTTGGGTCTGGATCGGTATCCATCAAGGTCTGCAAAATCTCAAAATGGACCTGCTTGGGAGTGCCTGCCTGAGCAAACAATTCATTGAATCGCGCCATATGCCGGTTCAGCCAATCGATAAAATCATCGTCCTGCGCCTGAGGGTAGTTCGTTGTGTTTTCCCGAAATGCCTCATAGTAAGAAATATCCACATAAGACAAGAACCCGACTGAGCGCGAATTGACTGTCAGCGCGTTGTTGCCGGGACGCGCATCGTTGATAACAACCTCGAAACGAATGTTGCGGGGCGTATTTTCCCAGGTTCGTTGGAGGGTTTGAGTGGCGGTTTGGCGGGGGGTTAGGTTTAGGTTCACGTTCTGTTGGGATACCAACACATTATCGACATACCAGCGCGCGACCACCGATCCGCTAAAGAGGTTTGTACCGCGATTGCGAATGGTGGCAGTGTAAGTCACTTGGCTGCCGACCGCAGGAAAACGCTGAGTGTTCCCTGTTTGGCCGCTTCCCAACCCCGTCGCTGCCGAAAAAATGTAGGGACCGAACCCAGACGGCTCCGTAATTTCATAATAGGTATAGGTAGGGTCATAGCGCGGGTAGCGCGGAGTTCGTGCAATGGAGACGACTTGTAAATCGGTCTGATTGTAGGGTGTTCTGGGACCGATGGAATCCACCTCTGTGGAAAGCTGCCCCCCCGACAGTCGTAGCGCAACCGCATAATGATATCGGACGCCATTCATCGCGGTGGTGTCTTCATATTGAGTCTGACCGATGTTTGTAACGGTGCCGATAGGCGTCATTCCCGTGATACTTTGGAACGGTTGATTCGAGCGGTAGATTTCGTACTGCTGGAAGCGGCTGTCGGTAATGGCTGTCCATGAGAGAGAAACCCGATTGTTACCCGCTATCGCGATTTGCCCGTTCGGGGGCGCAATGGGCAGGTTAAATCGGAGACCATCCAGCCAATACCGGAAACCGGCGTCCCAAGTATCGGCATGAATTTCAATCCAGCGGATACTGCTCAAGTTGGGGCTGCCGACCTGGGTTCGCTGCCAAATCGCATTGCCTGCAAAGGGGATGCGAAACTCGACCCAGCGTCCGTTGGCTTCGTTCAAAATATCGTAGGTAGGGCGCAGTTGCACATAGTTCCCTGCGCTGGAATAAAGCCGGATCCAAGGACTTTGGTTCTGGAAACCGGGATTGTTGTTCTCCGCATAGATCCAAAAGGCAACCCCGCCTGAGTTATTGAAATTCCAGTTCGCGTTTCTGTCGGGCGGCGAAAACATCCAGGTATCAAAGCCGCTGTTGGTCTCAAAGCGCAAGGAGGCAGAGCCGACCCGAACACGCGAGGTATCGTTAAACACCGCAGCGGTTCCATTGTCGGCGGAGGCTCCCCAAAGGTTCGCGCTGAACTCGGTCAGTTCATCTGGCGCAGGCATGGTTTGCGAAAACGCGGTTGGATAGAAGCCTAAAACGATAGAAAGCCCTAAAGCAATTGTCCCGTATGCTCTTTTCATCTTATCATCTCCTGCCTGCGGTTTTGGGGAAAAGGTTTTCCCCCATCTCTTCGTGAAGATAGGATACCCTATTCCCGTCAGAAGATGAAACACTCATACCCCCCACAAAAAGGGGTTTCAGCATCGTGACCTCGCATCTAAAGTAGGCATCACGCCCATACAATGCCTATTATATCCCTCCATTGTCCCCTAAATGTCCTCATTTTTCATTTTTGCCCCTGCCTGAAGGGAAAAATCTTTCCCCTAAAAAATACGGGGTTCACTTCCATAATCAGAAGGTAGGGAATTGTCCCATCGCCCGGCAGGAGGCTGGGGATTTTTCGTTGTTTGGCTCGCATGGAGGCGAGAAGAGGAGATGTTTGCTTATGCCTATTTCACGAACTCAGACCGGGTATCGCGTGTTCTGGGAGACGCCGACGATGCGCGCGGCGGAAAATGGATTGGACCGCGCGGCAACTCGACAGCGGTTATTGACCCAGAATCTGGCGAATGTCAACACGCCCGGCTATCAACGGCAAGACCTCCCCTTTTCTGAGCAGTTAGAGCGGTCTCAAAATCGCGCGCTTGCGCTGTCTAACACTTCTTCATCGGAGCCAGTCATGCGCCTAACAGACCCCAGGCATATCGCCCATGCGCCAGTATCCTCTGCGAGGCTTGCTATGCCCGAAACGCTGAGACAGAGTATGCGGTTAGATGGCAGCAGCGTAAACCCAGAAATGGAGATGGCAGCCATGGCTGAGAACGAGTTGCGATACGCGACTTTGATACGAATCGCCAGCGGGCAGATCAGCGGTCTTCAGCGAGCCATCAACAGCGGTCGGGGAGGTCAATAATGAGCCTGTTAAACGTGATGAAAATTAGCGCGAGCGGTATGTCCGCCGAACGGCTCAGGATGGATACGATCGCCGATAATCTGGCGAACGCCAACACGACCCGCGCCGCCAATGGCGGTCCTTATCAACGAAAAATAGTTATTTTTGAGCCGATTTTACAGGGCGAACTGCGCGGCGGCACGCGGGTTGCGCGTATCGAGCGCGATACGACGCCCTTTCGCCAAGTGTACGAACCGGGTCATCCAAACGCCGATTCCTCCGGTTACGTGCTGTACCCAAATGTGGATATGGCACATGAAATGGTCGATATGATCACCGCCAGCCGCGCTTACGAAGCGAATATCACTGCCTTCAACGCGGCAAAAGGCATGGTGATGAGAGCCTTAGAAATAGGACGATAATATGCAAATCGATATGAAAATTCCGCCTTGGAACCCCAAAGTCGACATCATCGAGAAACCGCTGAAAGAGGCTGCGCCCGTACAAAACACAGCGCCGGAAGCGGACTTTGGCGCGATGTTAAGCCACATCTTGAGCCAAGTCAATGGCGCGGGACAAGTAGCAGCAGACCTGCAGCAGCGCTATGCGGCGGGAGAACCCATCGATGAACATACTTTGATGATGGCGATGGAACGCGCCAGTTTGGCGACTCAGTTGACCCTGCAGGTTAGGAACAGGGTGCTGGAAGCCTATCAGGAAGTGATGAGACTGCAAATCTAACAAATCAAAGCGAGTGTGAAAAAAGGCTATGCAAAACTTCTGGTCGCGGATTGTAGAGGGTTGGGTGAACGCGCCGCGCGCATTGAAAGTCGGGATTGCGGGCGGCGCCATTGGCTTTGCCGCGTTGTTGATGTTCCTATTTATGTGGGCAGGCGCGCCTCAATATGAACTGCTCTATAGCGACTTAAGCCCTGCCGACTCAGCGGTCGTGATGGATTATTTGAAGCAGAAGAACATCCCGGCGCGAACCCAGGCGGGAGGCACGATTATCGAGGTGCCAAAAGAGTTGAAAGACCAAGCGCGGCTGGAACTGGCTTCGCAAGGACTTCCAAAATCGGGCGCGCCCGGCTACACGCGGCTGGATAAGTCAACCTTTGGCATGACGCAAACAATGGAACAAAACACCCTGCGCATTGCTTTAGAAGAGGAACTGCAAAATACGATCCAACATTTGGAGCCGGTTCACAGCGCGCGGGTGCATTTAACGCCCGGCAACGACTCGCCTTTCGCCGATTCCAAAGTGGAAACCAGCGCGAGCATCGTGCTTGATCTCAAATCTGACGCTTCTCTTTCACGTGATCAGGTGCGAGGAATCGTTCATCTGGTCAGCCGGAGCGTGGAGGGTCTCAAACCGGACAATATCTCGGTGATGGATGACAATGCGCGCCCGCTCTGGAGCGGTCAAGACCAGCAAGAATTGAGCAGCGATATGGTGCGCTTGAGGCGGGACGCGGAGCGAGCTTATGCGGAGGATTTGCGCCGGAATTTGCAAAGCGAACTGGATCGGGTCTTGGGCCCCAACAAGTCGAGCGTGGTGGTGCGCGCGGAGTTGAACTTAGACAAAGAAGAGGTGCAGGCGCAAAAGGTCGAACCGGTTGACCCGAACCGCCCCCCAGTCATCAGTGAAACGCTTTCGATGGAACAGTTAAAAGGCAACAAAGGCGCGGCAGGCGGCGCGGCAGGAATCGCGTCCAATCGCTCGGAAACACCCATCTATCCCAGTGGAACCACCAACCCTGCTGGTCCCGGTGAGTACACGCGTGATGACCGAGTTCGCAATTATGAAGTGAGCAAGCAGATTACCCACTCGACACGCGCGCCGGGCAGAGTGGACAAATTGACCGTCGGCGTTCTGATTGACAAAGAAACCCCTCAAGAGACAGTGCGTTCTCTGCAGCAATGGATAGAAACTGCCATTGCTGTGGAGCCGAACAGCGCGACCCGCCAGGTAACGGTGCAACGGGTCGAGTTTGACCAATCGTTAAGCCAACAAGCAGAACAAGAGCGCAACCAACTGGCGCAAGCGAAGAAATGGGAGCTGCTGTGGCGCTTGATCCCGGTTTTCCTTCTGATTGCGGTTGCCTTCTTTATGGCGCGGGTCATCGGGAAACAGCTCAGACGGGCGGCGCTGCAAACCGCGCCGCTCTCGATTGCGGCGGGCGGTGAGGGCGCATTGGCGGGACTACCCGGTTTGGATGTCTCCGTTGGCGATGAGGGAACAGCCCAATCCCCTGATCTGACTCTTGTGTTGTCTGAGTCAGGGGGAGCCGCCTCTCCCAACCGCGCGCTGTCGCTCAGACAGTCCTTACCCTCCGATGTGGCGGCGATAGAGGAACAGGTGGAGCCAGAACTGCTTCAAATCGTGCAATTCGCGAATCAAAAGCCTGAGAAAGTGGCAAGCATCATCCGAACCTGGATAAAGAACGAATAACCATGCTGAAACATACCGACAAAGATTTGAACGGGAAACAGAAAGCGGCGATCTTGTTGGTCGCGCTGGGGTCGGAGCATGCCTCGCACCTGCTGCCGCATTTACAGGAGGATGAAGTCAAGGAACTGAGCGTGGAGATCGCGCGCTTGGGCGCGATTCCCTCCGAACTGCGTCATCAGGTCATCCGGGAATTCTACAACATCTGCCTCGCGCAAGATTTCATTATGGAGGGCGGCGTTGACCATGCGCGCGCTATGTTAGAGGCTGCCTATGGCTCAGAACGTACCCAGGAGATTTTGAACGATGTGACACGCGCTTTGGAAATGATGCCGTTCGACTCGATCAAACGCATTCATCCCGCGCAGTTGGGCAGTTTCTTGCAGGACGAGCATCCACAAACCATTGCGCTGGTGCTGGCATATCTGGGACCCCAAGCCGCGGCAGGCGTTATCAGCGCGCTGCCCCCCGACCTGCGCCCGGAAGTCGCAGAAAGATTGGCAACGATGGGCAGTACCCCGCCCGAAGTGATCCAGCGGGTGGAGAGCGTTCTGCAACGCAAACTTTCCAGCGTAGCGGGACAAGAACTGAGCGCGGCGGGCGGCTTGAAATCGCTGGTGGAAGTGCTTCAGTGGGTCGACCGGAATACCGAACGATTGATCTTTGACAATCTGTCAGAGACGAACCCCGAATTGCTGGAAGAGGTACGCAAACTGATGTTTACTTTTGAAGACCTAATCCAGTTGGATGACCGCGCCATCCAGCAGGTGCTAAAAGAGGTGGAGTTGAAAGAATTGGCATTGGCTCTGAAAGGCGCAAGCGATATGATGCGCGAGAAAATCTTCAAAAACATGTCGGAGCGCGCAGTGAATATGCTGAACGAAGAAATTGAGTATATGGGTCCCGTAAGGGTTCGGAATGTGGAAGAGTCACAGCAGCGTATTGTGGGCATCGTTCGTCGTCTGGAAGAATCGGGCGACATCGTGATTTCGCGCGGCGGCGAGGATGAGGTGCTGATATGAGCGATACCGCTTCTCTGCCCTTTCCCGAACTGCATGCGAAAGAATCGCCGCCCGCTTCGAAAATGTTCGGATGGGTGGAGACGCTTCATCAACCACCCGTCAGCGCGCCTGCCTTTCAGGAGCCTGTCTTTGAGTCCTTAAAAGAGAAAAAAGAGGAATCTGGACGCGCGTCTCAAGAAGAGATTCAAATGCTGCTGGAGAATGCAAAACGCGATGCGGAAGCGATTCTGGAACTTGCGACGCGGGAAGCATCCGCCATCAACCAGCAGGCATGGCAAGCAGGTTATGAGGCGGGTAAGGAGCAGTGGGAAACAGCGATAAAGGACATAGCAACTACTCTTCGAACGCAGTTAGAACAGTTCCAGAACCAGATATTGCTATCCTATCAAACCTATGTGAACGCATTGGAACAGGAGATGTTTAAGCTCACGATGCAGATTGCGCGTAAGGTTGTGAAGGAAGAAGTGAGGCAGCATCCAGAGGTTGTTCTATCCGTGATTCAGGATGCGCTGAGACGAGTTCGAGACTCCGGCTCAATTCGTGTACGTGTGAACCCGCTCGATTTGGAAACGGCGCGCAAAGGAAAAAATCACCTGCTGAAAGTGGTCGAAGGCGCGCGCGGATTTGAAATCGTTGAGGACCGTCGGGTGGAGCAAGGTTCATGCGTTATCGACACAGAACATGGCATTATCGATGCGCGGCTCAGCCTGCAATTAGACGAGATAGAGCGCGCGCTTCAAATTCAACCCTTCCCTGTCCAAGAGGTTCAGGAGGCGCAACAAGATGCCGCTTGAATGTCCCCCTCAACCGTTTCATACACCGGACTGGCAGCCTGCAATGGAACGTATTCATCGCCTAGACCCGGTTCGTGTGAATGGGCGCGTGGCGGCATCCGTCGGTTTGCTCATCGAGTCGATCGGTCCCTCAGCGCAGGTGGGCGAAGTTTGCGAAATATTCACTGGGCGCAACAAACCTGCTTTACTGGCAGAGGTGGTGGGGTTTAGAAACGAGCGCGTTTTGCTGATGCCATTGGGCGACTCCACCGGCATCCGTCCCGGCAGCGAAGTGTTCCCCACACGCCAACAGGCATCCGTTCCTGTGGGAAATACGATATTAGGACGAGTATTGAACGGTATTGGCGAACCAATGGATGGTCGTCCTCTGGGCGCAGAGGTTGAGCGTTACCCGCTTCATCGAGACGCGCCGCCTGCCTTGGACCGCCCGCCGCTGCGTTCCCCCATTGCTTTGGGAGTGCGCGCTTTGGATGCGCTGCTGACCTGCGCTATTGGACAGCGCATTGGTATCTTTGCGGGCAGCGGTGTCGGCAAAAGCACCTTGATGGGGATGATCGCTCGCAACACCTCGGCGGAAGTCAATGTCATCTCCTTAATTGGCGAACGCGGGCGGGAACTGCGCGAATTCATTGAGGATAGCTTGGGAGAGGAGGGGCTGAGACGGTCAGTCGTCGTTGTGGCGACCTCCGATCAACCCGCCATCATTCGCCAGCGAGCCGCGTTCACCGCCACCAGTATTGCAGAGTATTTCCGCGATCAAGGCAAAAACGTTCTGCTCATGATGGACTCGCTCACCCGCTTAGCGATGGCGCAGCGAGAGATCGGTTTGGCGGCAGGTGAACCGCCCGCTTCCCGTGGCTACACGCCTTCCGTTTTTGCGCTGATGCCCAAACTCTTGGAACGCGCAGGCGCGTCCAGCAGAGGCAGCATCACAGGCATCTACACAGTGTTGGTCGATGCAGACGACATGAACGACCCTATCGCCGATACCGCCCGCGCGATTTTGGATGGACACGTAGTGCTGTCTCGCGCGCTCAGCCAGCGCAGTCATTACCCGCCTATCGATGCCCTCAGCAGTCTTTCGAGGGTCATGCCAAACATTGTCACCCCCGAACATATGCATGCAGCGTCCGAACTCCGGCAGATATTGAGCGCGTACCGGGATGCGGAAGACCTGATTCAAATTGGGGCTTATCAACCCGGCACCCATCCGGTGGTGGACAAAGCCATCGAGCGATTAGACCAAATCAATGCGTTCCTTCGTCAAAGCCGAGATGAGCACCCGAACTTTGAAGAAACGATACAGGCGCTGGAGACGTTAATCGCATGAAACGGTTCCGGTTCCGTCTTGAGAAGGTACTGCATTATCGCTCCCAGCAGGAGGAAGAGGCTAAACGCGCTCTGCGGTTGGCGATTCAAAGGCGCGTTCAACTGGAGCATCAAATGGAAGGGTTGCGCGGCACGATGCAAGAAGCTGCCAGCGCGCTTTTGACCGACTTAGCCCAGATTCAACACCGGGAAACCTTTCTTTTGGCTTGCCAAGAGCAGTTGCAACGTCTGCAGGATGCCTTGCCCTTACTTCAAAGCGAAGAGGAGAAAGCGCACCAGCATTACCTGCAGACACACCAAGCGCGGGAGACATTGTCTCGTTTGAAGACGCGCGCCTATGAACTGCACCGGTTAGAAGCTGAAACCGAACAGCAAAAATTGCTGGATGAGTGGAGCCAGCAACGAGGAAAAGCCTCATGAGAATCGATTCAGGTTATATGCAGGCGGCGGAGCGTGTAAGGGAAATTCAAAACCGTATCCATGCCTTGAGCGAACAGCCCGCTACCATCGCGTTTCAGACCGAATCGTTGGAACCCCTGGGCTTCCCTGCCGGTTCGCCGCCCCCTCCCGGGCTGGAGATACGTGGTGACTGGGACCCGTTGATAGAGAACGCGGCGCGCAAATATGGTCTGGAACCAGAGTTGATCCGCCGGGTCATCGCAGCCGAGTCGGGCGGCAATCCACTGGCGGTCTCGCCGAAGGGCGCGCTGGGCTTGATGCAACTAATGCCGGAAACCGCAAGGGCGTTGGGAGTTTCAGACCCGATGGACCCGGCGCAAAACATCGATGGGGGAACACGATATCTGAAGCACTTACTGGAGAGCTTTGGCGATATCAAACTTGCGCTCGCAGCCTACAACGCGGGACCGGGCAATGTCAAAAAGTATGGGGGAATACCGCCCTTCCCTGAGACACAGCGTTACGTGGCTAAGATCAGCGGATAACCGTTTAAAGAGTCTCTTTCAAATACGCCTCTACGCTTAAACGCACCTGTTCACGCGCCCGGTGTAGCCGCGCTTTTACGGCGGGAATGGTCAAATTAAGCGCGCGCGCCGTCTCTTCGGTCGATAAATCCTCCATATCCCTCATCACGATTACGGCGCGCAGTGACTCAGGTAACGCCTGTATGGCAGATTGAACACGCTCTTTTAATTCCTCTTCGATCAGGAGCGCGTCAGGGTCTTGGGCATGCTGGTCAATAAACTGCTTCAGCATCTGTTCCCCTTCTTCCGTGATGAACGGGTCGTCCGTTGAGAAGAAACGGTCCAAATCTTTACGCGCTCGGATACAAAGCCGCCGCGCAATGGTATAAAGCCAAGTGGCGAATTGGGAGTCGCCCCGGAAATTGGGCAACGCGCGAAAAGCGTTGATGAGAGCGTCCTGCAACACATCCTGCGCAGTATCCGGGTTACCGCAGGCTTGCAACAAGGAACGGTAAACGCGCGCGCGGGTCTGGTTTGCTAATTGATCGAAGGCGTTGTTATCTCCCTTCTTCGCGCGCTCCAACAAACGAGATTCAGAGACCATCTCAACGGGTCCTTCGGGAAGGGGTAATCTCCATAATCGCCATTAGAGGCGCATGATCGGAAGCGTTTTCGCTGTCGGTGATTTCAAAACCGGGCGGCAATCCATTCACCGGGAACCGCCGGGTGTTGAAAATAATGCCCTTGATGACGCGGGTATTATCGCGCCGGTCGCCATTCGCGGAGACAAATAACTGATCGTAGCGGTTATCCAGATCAGACGCGCGGCTGGAAATCTTATAGGTGCGCTTGCCTCCCAGCGAATCAAATGGCATGGTGTCGCGCAGGCGCGCAGAACGCAGGGTGGTCAGCGGAATATAGGTTCTGCCGTCGGGCAAAGTGCCATTGATCTGGAAGATAGAACTTAAGTCAGGGTCCTCATTCTCATTAAAGTCGCCCCCTAAGAAGAAGGCAGAGAGCGGGTTTGCTTTTTGCCATTTAAGCATCTCTCTCCGGGTGTTTTCCGCGTTTGTTTGGCGCGCTTGGGCATCGCTGTTGGTACCGCCTGCCTTGAAATGCGCCCCAAAAATCCCGACGCCGTTGGTTCCAGGCACGTTGAGTTTGGCAATAAGCAATCCCCGGTTGGGCGAACCCATATTCACGTCGGTGGTAGAAAGGAAGGGATAGCGGCTGACGATGGCGGTGCTGATATAACCGTCGCTGCGCCCATTGACATAGATATAGTAGTCGCGGTTGACTTGGGGCGAGGAACCAAAAATGGTGAGGTTCGCATTGATAAAAGCGATCAGCGCATTTCGCTGGTTTGTCACGTTCCAACCTTGAGTATTGCCGCCCAATTCATGAATGATCCAGACATCGGGATTCATATGGTTGACGATTTTCGCGACAAAGGGTTGCTTTGCGGAAATCGGGCTGTTTGCGCCCACAGCCCGAGCAATATTCCAAGTCATCACTTTGATTTCTGCCGCGCTGGCAACTATGCACAATACCAGCCACAGCGACAGAAACAGCCATCTCTTTTTCATAGCAAAACGCATTCCCATGACTATAAGTATAGCCCATATTTGCTAATGTTTGGTTAAAAGCGATGCTACGCGCTTAGATAAAGAGCGATGATTTGGAGCGGGTCGCGTCGGCAAGAAAGGCTGCTACCCCTCCCACCTCAATATCGTTCATCAGCTCTTCTTTCGTGATGCCCATGACTTCCATCGACATTTGGCAGGCAGTCATTTTAACGCCCAGTTGCTTTGCCATCTCGATCATCTGCTCTAATGGCACAACTTTGTTTTGGCGCATAACGACCCTCATCAGACGCGAGCCGATACCCCCAAAGTTCATTTTAGAGATACCTAACCCCTGCGGTCCGGCAGGCAGCATCCAACTGAACATCTTTTGCAGGAAGCTCTTGCCCGCGTTGGATTTGCGCGCTTTGATGGGCGACAAGCCCCAGAAGGTGAAGAACATCGACACTTCCATCCCGCTGGCAGCCGCGCCCGTCGCAATCACAAAAGACGCGAACGCTTTGTCCAAATCGCCGGAAAACAGGACAATCGAAACGCGATTATCTGGTATTTCGCCTTGAATTTGTTGGGTTTGCGCCTGCAACTGTGCTAACTGCTCTTGCAACTTCTCCATGGACAACGGCTCTAACGCGCCCGCTGTTGCTACCGTTTGGCTCACACTCATGATCATCCCCCTCTGATTTACAGTTTTTTGATGTAGTGAATATAAACGGTTTTCCCGTCCATCTCCACCGTTTCTTGAGACAACAATTCGGCGTTCGGCACCATCTTTGCCCAGCCTTTGAAGTCGTTCACGGAACCGGGATCACTGACCAGCACTTTTAGCACTTCTCCTGGTTGTATCTCCGCAAAGACGTTGCGCGTGTTGACGATAGGCATGGGGCAGTTCAGCCCCCGAACATCTAATTCGCGATAATGATTGTCCATTTTTTTTGATTTCCTCCAATGGTTCTATGGCGTCTTACTTCAGCAACGGCGACTCCCAGCTGTAAGAAGAAGCGCACTCAGATTTAGAGACACAAGCGTCTGTTTTTGGCACATGGCTCGATTTCGCGCCCGCAAACAGGCTGACAACCGCCAAAACAACCGCGATCCATATTAAGTTTCTTTTCATAGTTTAATCTACCTGCTTTTGTCCCGTGCCGTTCCGATAGGGGTGAAACCATAAACCCATTCAGGAATGTGGTCATTTGGGACTACTGAAACATTAGAGGCGTGTTTATCAAAAAGGATTCATGGGCAATGATTTGTCTAAAGACCGGGGAGACCTGTTAAACAAGAAATGGGTTCTTGATGATTATCCCCTCTATCTCTTGATTATGGTTCATGTCTTCGGAATAAATTATGCGCGAACCAGAAATCTTCGCAGCAGCCCAAATGAGGGCATCCCAAAAAGATAACTTGTGCTTCTTCACAGCAGTGATTGCCTCGAATGTTAAATGAGGGGTAAGTGAAACAACAGAGCAGAGACTGGTCAATCTGGTTAAATGCAGGTGTACCTCTTCAGGGAGTAAAGTGAATGATTTATATGGCCGTGTTGCGGTCCAAAAAAACTCATTTAAGACTTGAGAACTTAATACCATTTGATTGGCTGATAGCAAACTGCTTATCAACGTATCTTCTAAACCCCTTTTATCGGGAACATCTTTGTCAAAAGCATAAAGCAGAATATTTGTATCCACAAATGCTTTTTCGTTATTCTCTCTGTCGCTGAGCATAAATTTCCTCCCGCTTAGGATAGTTCCCTCCTAAATGATAACTCTTACGCATTCCTTTGAGGAACTCTTCCATCAGCTCCTCACGCGAAATCTCAATTTCTGAATCGCTAAGAAAAGTAACGAGCACTTCAGAATCCTGTACAGGAGGCAAGCCATCCAGTTCAAGTTGTCCCTTATGATATCGTCCACGAATGGTTGTAAACACCGCTTATTTCACCTCATGATAAATAATACCTCATAAGTATCTCACACCCCACAAAGCGTTTATTACTGTTAAGCAATGGGACTTCCGAATGCATCCATATTTCCTGGATTCCCGCGTTCGCGGGAATGACGCGTTAGCCTGCTTTGCGCCTCTGCGTCCTTGAGTCTTTGCGTTTGTTTTGCGTCTTTCAAAAAGTTAAATCGCACGATTTAGAACCTCTATCAACCGCTCGATTTCTTCCAATGAGTTATAATGAACAAAGCTGACCCGCACAACCCCCTCTTCAGGGTCGGAGATTCCTAACGCTAAACAAAGCCGATGAGCGTACATATGCCCGTGCCGGATACCAATGGGGTGTTTGTCCACTTCCGCAACGATCTCGCTGGGACGCTTATTCTTATGAACGAAACTGATCGTGCCGACACGCGAATCGCCCGCATGCGCAGGTCCGATAATCCGAACTTGAGGCTTAGAAAGCAGATACTCGATCAACCGCGATTGAAGCGGATGCTCCAATTGCTGCATCAACTCAAATGCATCCACAATCGCTCGGCGGTCCAACGGCTCATCGGCATCGCGATCCGCCAAGAATTTGATATAATGACTCAACCCGACCAATCCCGCGCAGCTCTCATAGTTAGAACTACCCAGCTCAAATTTATAGGGAATCGAGTCGCGAGGGATAAAGTAATGATTGGGACCGGTTAACTCCAGAAACGCCTCTCGCTTGCCATAAAGCGCGCCCATATGGGGACCATACACCTTGTAAGTTGAGAAAACGTACCAGTCCACATCCCAGTCTGCCACATCGATAGCGCGATGAGGCGCGTAGGCGACCCCGTCCACAACCACCCGCGCCCCTACCCGGTGAGCCATCGCGGCAATCGCTTTCACATCGAGGATCTCCCCCAGCAGGTTGGAAACATGCGGGAATGCCACGATTCGAGTACGCTCGTTGATTAACGATTCCAGTTCCTCTAAAGAAACCGAGGCATCGGTTGGATTCACGCGCCACCAGACGATTTTCGCGCCCTGCTTTTCGAGCCGGACCCAGGGTCCCACATTCGCTTCATGCCCGATTTCTGCTACCACGATTTCATCGCCCGGCTGCAATATTTCCGCATAGCAATCTGCCAACATGCGTACAAGCGTGGAGGTAGACGCGCCAAAGGCGACCTCTCCCTGCTCTTGACCGTTCATCATCAAGTTGATAAACGCATGAGCCTGTTCGACAGGCTGCCCTGCCCTTTGAGACAATTCGTATCCCGCGCCCAATTGAACATAAGTATGCAGCATGTAATGGCGAAGGTTGTCCGCTACAATGCGTGGAACCTGCGAACCACCCGCGTTCTCAAGATAGGCGAACCCGGTGGCAAGCGAAGGGTACTGACGACGAATCTGTTCTAAAGTGGGCATCTATTTATCTCCTATGGATTATTTCCAAACCGGCTACTGAGGAGTTTATCGATACGGTCACGCGCTTCAGAAGCTTGCCTTGTTCCCGGCATCAGTTCAATCACGCGCTGCCAAAAACGCATGGCTGACACCACTTCCCCGCGAGTATGCGCATTATCGCCCAATCGAAACAGCAAGTCAGCCGCTTTTTGTTGATAAACCGATTTTTCAGAACCTTCTGCCAAATCCACTGCTTGCGCCCAGTGCTTTAACGCTTTTTCATAGTCGCCCTGCTCCGCAGAAATCAACGCCAACCCATCATACGCGCCGGGTAAATTGCGGTATCTTAGCGCGGATTGATACGCCTGTGCCGCAGTGGTATAGTCGCGAACCTTGAGTCGCTGATTGCCGTAAGCGGTCAGCGAGATCGCCAAATTTTGCTGGATCATCTCCTGATGCTTTGCCGATCTTGCGCGCGCCAACGTGTTGGCATAAACCTGCGCTGCCTCCAAAAACTGCCCTTGACGATGCAATTTCTCTGCCCGCTGATAGTCGGCAGCCAACACCTCATCGCGTTTTTCCATTTCGTGTCGCTCATACGCTTTTTGAAGCGAGAACGCGCCCACCGCCAGAAATCCCAGAATCGCTGCGCCAATCAGCACCACCACAAAAACCGTTCCCAGAAAGCTTTTGGCGGCAGCGGACAGCCAGGGTTTGGGAGGGGGTGGCGGCGGAATATAGGCAGGCGGCGGCGCGGCAGTGGTTGTCTGCCCTGTAGGATAGGTTGTGGAGGGGGCAGTTGGGTACATCGTTCCCGGCGCAGGATAGGTCTGCGAGGGCGGATAGGCAGGGGCTGGCGCGCCAGCGGTGTTAGGCATTAACATCACGGGGGGTGTTTTGAGGCTTTCCAGCGCGTCCGCAAGGGCTTTTTTCATTTCTTGCGCGCTGGAAAAACGGTTCACAGGACTTTTCTGCAGCGAGCGCCGGATCACCCATTCCAGCGCGTACGGCAAGTCTGGCGGTGAGGGAGGCTCGGTATTCATGATGTTATAGGTGATGCTGACGACCGAGTCGCCCGTAAAAGGCTTAAAGCCCGCCACCATTTCATAGAACACGGTGCCGACCGAAAAGAGGTCGGTGCGCTCATCGATCTCCTGCCCCAGCACCTGTTCCGGCGACATATAGCTGGGCGTGCCAAAGATCTGACCATCCATCGTAATTGTCGGCTCGTACTTCAGGCGAGCGATGCCAAAGTCGGTCAGTTTCACGCGCCCTTCGCCGATGAGGTGGATATTTTCGGGTTTGATGTCACGATGGATCACGCCTTTGCTATGCGCTTCAGTCAAGGCTTCTAAGACCTGCGTCGCGATTCCGACTGCCTCTTCTGCGGGTATCACGCCGTCGCGCAGCATTTTTTCGCGAAGGTTCTCGCCCTCCAAATACTCCATGACAATGAAGTAGCGTCCATCGGGATCGACTTCGGTTTCGTAGATGGTAACAATGTTGGGGTGGGTGAGTTGCCCCGCCGCGCGCGCTTCGCGCTGGAAACGATGGATGCGGTCTTGACGCGCCGAATCGGTGACACCCGCAGGCAAATGGAGCTCTTTGACTGCCACGCGACGGTTCATTCGGGTATCCAACGCTTCGTAAACGATATCGTTACTGCGCGCGATTTCCCGAATGATTCGATAATGACCCAACACCAAATCGACGCTCATAGGGAGAGTGATAAAAACTGGAATCATTATACCTGTGAGGCAGGTAAGAGTGGAAAAAAAAATTCTCAAACCGCCTCTGCCATGAAGGAATTTCGATGATAACTTTCTAATCTTAAAACAACGATTTCAAATAGAACGGTTGGCTCACTCCCTCCAAACCTGTTATGCGGATTGAATTTAGAGAGTCATAACGTTCTTGAGAGCGCGATACGCGCTCAAACCCAATTTGGCAGGAGGTATTACCTATGCGAAGTCATCAGATGCTGTACGCTGGATTTGTTTTAATGCTTGTTTGGCTGCTTGCCCTCCCAGCAGCAGTCGCGCAAAACACCGCTTTTACGTACCAGGGGCTGCTCAAATCGGAAGGGCTGCCCTCCAACGGCGCGTTTGACTTTCAATTCAAGCTGTTTGATGCCGAAACCGAAGGCACTCAAATCGGCTCCACCTTGACAATAACCGGCACGCAAGTGACCAATGGCTTGTTCGGCGCGTCATTAGACTTCGGACTGAGCGCGTTCACTGGCTCGCCCCGCTGGTTGGAAATCGCAGCCAAAATGCCTGCGGACACCGAATATACGACGCTCACGCCGAGAGTCTCGCTGACGCCGGTTCCCTACTCGATCTATGCCTACACGGCTAACGCAATTAAACTACAGGGGCGTCCCATCGATTTGACCGAACCTACCCTCAATCAGGTGCTTCAGTGGGATGGCGTCATGTGGAAACCCGCTTCCGTGATTGTATATACGGCAGGCGCGGGACTGACGCTGAGTGAGGACAACGTTTTTTCCATTGCGGAAAATGGCGTTGTTACCAATATGATCGCGGACAATGCGGTGACGAATCCCAAATTGGCAGATAACGCGGTCAGCACTTCCAAGATACAGGATAACGCGGTGACGGAACCCAAATTGGCGGACAATGCCGTCAGCACGAATAAGATTCAAGACAACGCCGTTACCAATCCCAAGCTGGCGGATAATGCGGTCAGCACCAGTAAGATACAGGATAATGCGGTGACGAATCCCAAGCTGGCAGACAACTCCGTCAGCACTTCCAAGATACAGGATAATGCGGTGACGACCGCTAAAATTGCAGATGGCGCGGTGACAACGCCCAAGATTGGCGACGGGGCAGTGACAACCGCTAAGATCGCGGACAATGCGGTCACTACTCCCAAAATCGCGGATAACGCGGTCACTACTCCCAAAATCGCGGATAACTCCATCAGTACCGCAAAATTGCAAAACAACTCCGTTACAACCGCCAAGATCAACCCGGCTGGCGCGCTGGTAGGTCAATCATTAACGTGGAACGGCGCGAATGTCGTTTGGGCATTCCCCGTCGCTTCGGGGCTATTGTTGCCGTTCGTCGGCGCAGCGAATACTGCTGCCCCGAATCCCGTCTTCTCGATCAGCAATACTGGAACCGGCTTCGGTATTCTTGGAACTGCGGTCGCCGCAAATGCCTCTGGAGTACATGGGCAGAATGATATCGCCACCGGCGCAGGAGTCTCAGGACACAGCGCAAACGGTATCGGCACAAACGGCTTCAGCTTGAACAATATCGGGGTCGCTGGCAAAGCAGGCGGCGGCGCTAATCCCGCGCTGCCTGCTGGCACGGGCGTGCTGGGAATCAGCACCTTAGCAGGCGGCGAAGGGGTGCGAGGCGTCTCGACCGCTGCCAATGCAACGGGCGTGCGTGGAATCGCAGACGCGGGCGCGAACGCGATTGGCGTCAACGGAACCAGCGCAACCGGCACAGGCGTTTCTGGCACCTCCACAGCCGCAGGCGGCGACGGCGTGCTGGGAACCGGAGGCAACAACGGCAACGGTGTGCGAGGCGTCGCGAACTTAGGCGGCGCAGGTGCGTTTGGCGTCTTGGGAACCAGTACCGTCGGCTCGGGAGTAGTCGGGCGCGCGGGCGCAGCTCTGGCGGCTCCTCCTGCTTTGACCGGCGTGTATGGAACCACTGATAACGCTGGTTCCGACGCCATTCTGGGAGAAGCGAAGGGCGCGAATGGCAACGGCGTGCGAGGCGTCGCTGATGTTGGAGGCGCTGGAGCATTTGGCGTTCTTGGAACCAGCACCGTTGGCAGCGGCGTGGTAGGAAGAGCGGGAGCCGCCGCCGCCGCGCCGCCCGCTTTGACCGGCGTGTTCGGCACTTCTGATAACGGTGGATCGGATGGCGTGCGCGGTTTGGCGACCGGAGCGGCAGGCAATGGCGTCTATGGCATCGCTAATGTCGCAAACGGCAACGGGGTCTTCGGCGAAGCGAGCAATAATGCAGGTTCCTTTGGTGTTCTTGGGATCACAACCACCGGCGCGGGTGTTGTGGGACGCGCTGGCGCAGGTATTCTGGCTGTACCGCCTGCCCTCACGGGTGTTTATGGTCTCTCGAACAACCCAACCAGCGCGGGTGTTCATGGAGTAAACAACGTGGCAGGAGGCTTTGGCGTCTTAGGACAAAGCACAAATGGTGTCGGCGTCGTTGCGCGCGCAAATGGCGCAGGAGACGCGCCTATTAATAACACCGCCGTCTTCGGAGTTACCAGCGCAGCCGGTCGCGCCATTGGTTTGCATGGGCTTGTGACTGGAAACAACGGTCATGGCGTTCGAGGCGTCGCCAGTGTGGGCGTTCAAGCCTGGGGCGTGGTAGGCAGCACCACCACGGGAACCGGGGTCGTTGGTTTGTTCGGCTTAGACCCGTCTGCTGCGGGGACTACCTCGCCGGCTGGCACAGGTGTCTTTGGAGCGACCAATTCGGACGGTGCTACGGGCGTTCGTGGCGTCTCTTCTGGAGCAAATGGGAACGGAGTGTTAGGAGCAGCGACCGGCGCAGGCGCGAACTCGTTTGGCATATTGGGTCTCAGTACCAATGGAACTGGGGTTGTTGGGTCTACGGGCGCAACGCTCGCGGGTGCGCCTACTAACCGGTCAGGCGTGTTTGGAATCACCAACCTCGCCGGGCTATATGGCGTTCTCGGAGTACACTCGACCCCGGGGCAAGTTGCAATCTTCGCGGCTGGCAACTTGGGCGCGTCGGGCGCGAAAACCTTCCGCATCGACCATCCGATGGACCCGGCGAACAAATACCTGCTGCATTACTGCTCCGAAGGTCCTGAGCCTCTGAACGTTTACCGGGGTAATGTGGTCTTGGACGCGAAAGGCGAAGCATGGGTTCAACTGCCCGCCTACTTCGAGAGCATCAACCGCGATTGGAGCTATACGCTGACGGCAATTGGCGGCGCAGCTCCCAACTTGCACGTGCGTCAGGAAGTGTCAAACAATCGTTTCCTGATCGCCGGCGGCATGCCCGGCATGAAAGTCTCATGGCGTGTGGAAGCCGTTCGCAACGACCTATATATGCAGCATTACGGCGCGCCGGTGGAAGTGGACAAACCACGCGAAGAGCGCGGTCGCTTCCAGTTCCCTGAGTTGTACGGCATGCCTCGCGAGCGGGGAATCTTCTTCGTCCCGCTGGTGGAACCCGATAACCAGTAATCATAGGAAGGGGGCAACCCTTTTATAGGAAGCCCCCGATCTCCTCGCGTTCTAATGAAACCCACCCCTTTCGGGATTTGGATGATCCGATCCCGAAAGGGAGCCTCAATCCTTCTTTTCCCCAATTTGCCGGAGCGCCTCTCCCATTTCATCCATCGCTGGGCTGGGTTCTCGCGCCGCTTTCCGGTAGTCGGGATCGTTCGGGTCTTTCGCTTTTTCTGGGTCGAAAATACGCGGGTCCACAGGCAACGCCTTATAGGGCGAATAATCGGGCAGCGATCCGAAGCAGTCCGCAAAGTCGGTTGACAACATATCGTAATAATTCAGAGGCTTCATACCCAGAATCAAGAAGATCGTTTTCAGAATGCTGCTGATACTGGTGGTTCGCCGCGAGATATGCCCGCGTTTGGCATAAGGGCTGATCACCATCAGAATACTCCGGTGCGCATCCACGCTGTCTACGCCTGCCTGCGCGTCATCCTCTGTCACAAAAATCGCCATCTCGCGCCAATATGGGGTCTGAGATAATGCCTCCACAATACGCCCCAAAGCGAGATCGTTATCCGCCATATAAGACTCATTGAAAGGATAACCTTTGTTCGGTTTCGCGCCCGCGCCGTGATCGTTGGGCAGATGCATGTAAACAAATCGCGGGAAAGCTTCTTTTCCGGACAAATAACGCTCGTTCAACTCTTTCAAAAACTGGTCGGCGCGATACTGGTCGGGAATGTTCATATTGTAGCCTGGATAAGTCCGACAAGTGTTATCCCACAACACTTTCGGCATCGGGATATTCAGCGCAAGGCGCGCGCCGGTCGGTTTGGTATCCTCATCTTCAGAAATACCTGCGAACTCAAACCCTTCACCATAGTTACGGAAGGAGATTCTATGTCGTTCGAAATGCTCCCACATGCTCCCATGTTCCAGATAATCTTCGGGAGTCAGCGAAGAATTTGCGCCAAACAAAGCGAGCCGTCCCGGCGCGCTGGTTCGGTAACTGGCTCCGCCGCCATACCCCGCTGCCGTGATCGATTCGGTCCAGTGATTGGTATAGTTCCCCACGAGCCAACGATGACCATCTGCCGATACATCACTGTTCACATGGAAGTTATCCGAAATCGCAAATCGCTTTGCCAGTTCCCTGTGATTGGGCATAATCGTTACTCCTTCCAACGCGCCCACACGACGGTTCTCGCCAAAACGCGCCAGGCTGGGTTCGCCTCGAACTCCCGGTAAATCGCCAAATACCTCATCAAAGGTGCGGTTCTCCTTTGTGATAAAGACCACATACTTGATTTTGCTGGAGGGGTTCCCGTGCATAGCGGGAATTGGATTGCCTGCTTCGCGAAGAATCGGCTTCGCGATCATCCCGTTGTTCTCCAGCGTCTTGCGCGTGAGAGCATGCAGTTCAGAGTCGGAAGGCGTGTTCAGCAGGCTGAGAGAACCGCGCATCAACCGCCCCACATACGTGCCTTCGGGACCGCGCTTAAAGTTCGGTCCGCCATTGGGTCCCGCGCCAAGCCCTTTGCCGTTTGAGACATAAAGATGTTTGCCATCGGGCGAAACCGCCACCCGCGCCGGATACCAACCCACAGGAATGTGTCCCAACACTTTGCCTGTCTGAGCATCCAGTACGCCGACCGCGTTGATGCCAGACTCGGCGACGTATAACCGCTTGCCATCAGGCGAAAGCGCCAGTCCAAACGGCAGGACCCCGCGCAGCCCGCTCAACTCCTTGACAGGCGCAATCACGGTTCGCCATTTGCGTTGATGCGTGCGAACATCATAGGCTTCTATCGAGTCGTTGACCGAATTGGAAACATAGAGACGATCGCGCGTCGCAACCAAACCTGCCGGATTGCTGCCGCCAATCGCCTCTTTGCCAATCAGCAGACCGGTCTTGATGCGCACAGTGACTTTGGGATGTTGAGGTTCGGTTATATCGATTCCCCATACCGAACAAGCCTCCGGCGCGTTTGGATCGCCTAAGCCCGGCACTTGCCTGCCGTCCACAACCACCCCCTCTTTCGCTTCCTTTGAGGGGTAACCGAAAGGCGGAAAATCGATCCCGCGAGGGTCTTTGCCCGCCACCTTTTCAATGGGCGCATATTGGAACGTTCCCATGTTCGCCACATAAACGCGCTTGCCATCCGGGGTCAGTGTCAAAGCGAAAGGATTGCGCCCCACGCCCACCGATGCGATGACACGACGGGTCTGTGTGTTAATCACCGCCATGCGATAGTTTGCCAAGTCCAGCGCATAGAGCGTCTTTCCATCCTTAGAAAGCGCAAGATCGGTGGTATAAGCGTCAGGATATTGGGTTGAACTTAACTCAATAGTATGGACTTTCGCGCCGTTGCTGATTTTGAAGAGTTCGATAGTGCCTTTATCCGCGCCGGATGCATAGATCAGATCATTGAGGTCATCAACGGCTGCGCCAATGAAGGTTGAATGAAGCAGATCACGATTGGTATCATTGGATTGTTCATTGTAAGGGGGTATCTGTGAGATTAGCGGATTCGCCGAATCGGGATTTTTCACAACCGTAATAGAGAAGGGTCCAGTGCCTCCATTGACTGTCACTAAAACTTTGCCATCCGCGCTCATCGCCATGCCAAACGGATGGGGCGGAATCCGGTATTGCCTGCCCTGCGGCGTCAAGATACGCCCATGCGGAAGTACCGTCTCACCCTCCGTTTGAATCACGACATAGCGTTCGCCGGACGGCGATTCATAACCCATTGGGACTTTTTGCGCCCCCACTCCCAAAATCAAACACGCGCCTAAAAGGCTCCCTAAACCGATTCTTCTCATTGCTGCCTCCTAAGTATCTCCTATATAATAGCAGTGCCAATTTGAAATCTTGGCGAAAAGCAAATGGCTGACCACCGTCATTCCCGCGAACGCGGTAATCCAGGAAAGGCAAACGCTTTCAAGAATCGGCTTTGGTTAGCCCCAATAGACGCTCTGTCTGGTGGGAGATACTTACCAGTCATACTTTTCGTTTGACAGCGGTCACCTCCTGTCTTTAGGCGATTAACGTGAAGCGGATTTCTAAAGCCGAACCCGAAATCAAATCGCAACCCGGCGTCATTCTTGCGCGCATAGAATTTTCAATTAAACAAAAAATACGCCGTTCAGCGTATGGATTCATCTGATAAATGGGTGTATCATATATAAATACTATCGCCCTTCCGTTTTTGGCAAGGGAGAAGGAGAAATAAATGAATAAAGGGTTAATGATGTTTTTGGTTGTAGTTATGCTGTGCGCATCTGCGCTTGCCCAAACGATTGGTTCGCAGTTAGATGAGCCAGTCAAGGAGCCGAGAATCGAACATATCGGGTGGGATAACCCGTTGCCTGACCACGGCGAGATGATCGGTCCAGGCACTTACTTCACGCTCCCACGATTCTTCTGGTACACCAACCCAATGAAAAAGACGGGTCCCACCGTTGGGTCACAAGTGGATAACACGCGCGACGCCAACGCTTGGGATTTTGAACCCGCTGCGCCGAACCTCTTTCGCAATTTCATCGGTCCAACCGTAGGAGGTTGGTTCCCACCAGACCCAGTGATTACGGTAGGACCCGACCGGATTATCGCCGCCACCAACGGCAAAATCAGTCTCTATAACAAAAACGGGACCTTGCTACAGTCAACAGCTCCGACCACACTGTTCAATATCAGTGACTTCTTCTTTGATCCGCGGCTGGCTTACGACCCATGGCGCAATCGCTTTTTGATCCTCTACATGCGCAAAAACGATTCGCCGCGCCTATCGCATTTTACGATAGCGATCTCGAAAACAAGCACCCCTACCCTGAACCCCAGTGATTGGTGGCGATACAGTATGAACGCGAACCACGACGATCACTGGGCAGATTATGGATACATCGGCTTCGATCAATTTGCGGTTTATCTCACCTCGTACCAGATTCCTCATGGATTGGGCTTCACCGATGGACAGATATTCGCGCTCAACAAAGACCAGATTTATAACGGCTTAAGCGCAAGCCGATGGCGAGTGACAGACCTCACTGAAACCCATATCGCTGCGGCGCATATGTGGTCATCGGCAGGTAACTTCATGTATTTCACCGCCATGCATAACTCAGGCTCAAACCGGAAATATTTCTTCACGATGAATTGGAACAGCGGTTCCACTTGGGAACAGAAATGGGCGAACGGTCCCAGTTTCAACACCCATTCCGTCATCGTGCCGGGTTACGATGTCCAGCCGAATGGCAGGCAGCCAAACAGTTTCCCTCGTTTGGATACGATCGATTGCCGCGCCATGCATTTGACCTACTATAACGGCATCCTCTACTCGGTTCATGGGTTGGAAATCGATGGACGCGCAGGCTTCCGCGCCTACCGAACAGCTGTCAATGGAACCAGTTTCTCCGTTACTGGAAGAGACGATTTTGGCGCGTCTGGCTTCGACTACTTCTACCCCTCCATTTCGCATACCAATGACGGCGACGCGATTCTGGTGTTTGGTCGTTCCAGTGAAAACGAGTTTGCTCAAGTGCGCATGACAGGCTGGAAAGCTGGGCAGGCGGATATGGAATCCAGTTGGTTGATCAAAAGCGGCAGCGCAGCTTACCGGCAATTGGATGGCAGCAACCGCAACCGGTGGGGCGACTACTTTGGCGCAGCACTGGACCCATGGGACAGAAAAACGGTGTGGGTCATCGGCGAATACCCGACAGGAGAAACCTCTTGGTCTACCTGGATCGCGGAGTTGAACTATAAACCCACGGTTCATTTCCTCATCGGCACTATCGAAGCGCAGTTGGGGCAGACCCTGGACATTCCTGTCACTTTGCGGCGCGACGA
>JAHCHP010000014.1 GCA_026129765.1 Fimbriimonadia bacterium
TGTTCCATAAAAGACAGACTCTCCATAAATTTAGAGCGCGCGTTGACCGATGTTGTTTCCGTCGAAAGTCAGCAACACTTCTTCGTCATCGATCACGGTTTCGATATGAACAGGTCGTCCCCAGAGGTTATGCATATAGCGCATACAGCGGGTGGCGCGCTGGAGGTCCAGGGGCTTGCCGTCGTAATGGTGTTTGACATATAGTTCGCCCCGGTGTTCCCAGTCGCCATCCTCCACCGTCAACAGCGGAATTCCGAAATTGGTCATCTGGTCGACTAAAGTGTTGCGAACTACCCGCCAATCGGTCTCATCCACGACCCAGACCAATTCCCCATCGTTCTCTTCCACACGGTAGGTGTAGAGGTCTAACTCTTTGACTAAGCCTTCGGTCAAATATTTATGAAGGAAGGTCTGATCCGACTCTTGTTCGCGCACTTCGAACAGTTTTTTCATGCCCTGCCCTGGTTCGCGGCGAATCTCCACATCCATCCAATCACGCTCTTCATCGCTCATATCGCCGGTTCCATCCCAGCGGCGTTCGATGCTTCGCAAAATCTTGTAGCCGACATAGTAGGGGTTCAGGCTGGTGCGAGAACCGGGCTGAATGACGCCGGAATGCATTTTTCGGAACATAATATGCTCGTCCGCAGTGAGCGGCAGGTTCTCCAAAATGCGCTCATGCCAAAAGCTTGCCCATCCCTCGTTGATGATCTTTGTCTTGATCTGCGGAATGAAATAGGTCATCTCCTCTCGCACCATGCTGATGATGTCGCGCTGCCAGTCGGTCAGCACTTTGGAGTAGTCGCGCAAGAAGAGCAGAATATCTTTTTGCGGCTCTGGCGGAATCTTTCGCGTGGGAGGCACTGGTTTTGGCTTTGGTTCGGTGAGATAGAGCATGTCCTCAAAGTTGTCCTGTTTCCCGATCTGTTCTTGATGAACCGAAGGCGGCTGTTTTTCGGGATGACCGTAGGTCGGGATCGAGGAGTCGATATGCTCTTCGATGGAAAGCACCGAGTCTAAGAACCGCTCCACTTCCATCGGGCCATATTGCAGTTCATAACCTCGCAGCCGCTCACCATGCAGGCGCGCGCGCTCAATCATCTGCCGGTCGGTATGTTCAAAGTAGATGTTGTTCTTGAAGAAGTCGGAATGTCCGTAGACGTGCGCGATCACCAGCTTATGAGCCAGCATATCGTTGACGTCCAGCAAGAAGGCTTGGGAAGGGTTGGCGTTAAACACCAGTTCATAGATGCGCGTTAATCCATATTCGTACATGGTTTTCTGCACATGGTAGTCGCGCCCAAAGGTCCAGTGCGAGAACCGCGCCGGCAGAGCGTACGCGCCCAATTCGTAGATGACGTGCGCTGGCGCCACCTCGAAATGAACGGGGAATGGGTCTAATCCCATTTCCAACGCTTTTTCGTAGATGATTTCGATCCACTTTTCCAGTTCCGCGCGTTCTGCTTGGGTCATGTTTAACTCCTTGCTGTTTTTGGTTGGTTCAATTTTTTTGTGAACCATGTCGGTCGTTATTCCCGCGAACGCGGGAATGAAAACATTTGAAAAGCAGACCCTTCGCTTCGCTCAGGGTGACAACGGCTATTATTGTATTGGCAGCCACAGGGGGCAGCCCCTACATCTTCGGGCAGCCACAGGGGGCAGCCCCTACATCTTCGGGCAGCCACAGGGGGCAGCCCCTACATTTTTGGTCAGCCACAGGGGGCAGCCCCTACATTTGGATGGTTAGCCGTCCAGTCTATTTTTCAGATTGATTCTCCAACCCGGGAAGAGATGAGGACGAAAAGTTTCGCCTTCGGCGACGGTTGTACGACAGAGATAGCCTTCGGAAGCCCTCTGAAACTCCTGAATCAGAAGGGTTTGACTGTCTACCAGCCAATACCATTCGACTCCCGCTTCCCAATAATTCTGAAATTTCACGTGGCGGTCACGCGTTTCTGTACCAGGCGAAATGACCTCAACCACCAGATCAGGCGCGCCATGCACTTTCCCATCGTCCCACAACAGCTCTGCCTCGCGATCTTTGCGAACAAAGGCTAAATCGGGAATATAGCCCTGCCCTGTTGGAAGCGCGACATCCACCTCCATCACCACAACGCCTAAGCCTTGATTCATGCAAAACCGCCTCATTGTATAGCCCAACAATAGTAAAATATCTTGATGCCTTCTGGTTGGCGATGCCACCCTGAGTAACCTCCCTGTCTCCCGCTCATATTTTGGCGGACCTTCCGGCAGGTTCAGCCAGTCGTCCAAACTCAAAGCGATATTTTCAAGCGTTTTGACTGCCATATGTTAATCACCTGAACCTGATTATACCTTGCCAACAAGCCGAAAGAAAAGCTCGCTCAAAGGCTTGCCATTTCAGGATGCTTGCTGAAGAACTGTTTCAGGGCGGGCCAGACATCCTCTTTGGACGCGATCTTGATCACAACGACCCGCGAGTCATCCTGGAAGGCATCGGTCAGGGATTGTCCCAAGGGCGCCAAGCCGCCCGCCTGTCCCCAGAGGTCATTCGCGATTTCGCCGTACCCCACCAGATTGCTATATTCCACCAGCTTCTTCATATACTCCACCACTTCATGATCGCCCCAGTTGTAGCCATCGGAAAACATGAAGGGATAGATATTCCACTCTCGCGGGTTAAACCGCTTCTCAATGATCTCTAATGAGAGTTTGTAGGCAGCCGAAAGCCGGGTTCCCCCCGAATCGCCCGACGCGAAGAAGGTATGTTCATCTACCTCTTTGGCTTCGGTGTGGCAGGTAATAAAGACGATTTCCGCAGAAGTATATTTTTTCTGCAAAAACCTTAACATCCAATAGTAAAAACTGCGGCAGATATAGGCTTCGAATTCGCCCATCGAGCCAGACACATCCCGCATCGCCAGGATGACCGCGTTGCGCTGCTTCTCCGGCACGATCTCCCATGTCTTGAAGCGTTTGTCCTCTTCGTTGATGAGCCATCCCGGCTCGCCTTGCGCGGCGTTGCGTTTCCAAGCAGCGATCAGGGTGCGTTTACGGTCAATATTGGATTGCGGTCCGCGTCGCGAAATCGAATCGAAATGAATCTGGTCGGAAACAATGTCTTTCGTGCCTTTATCGCGCAGATTGGGCAGGTGCAGGTCTTCAAACACCATTTCTGCCAGTTCGTCGATGGTGAACTCCGCTTCATAGAAATCGACTCCCGGTTCGGTGCCTGCCTGCTTGCCGGTTCCTTGCCCTTGTTGTCCTGATCTGCCGATGACCTGTCCCGGCTGCGAGCCGCCCTGTCCTTGCCCCACGCCTTTTTTGCCGTGCGGGTCATACCGGATATGGGGCAGTTCCACCCCTCGAATCGGCACTTTCACGATTTTACCGTCTTCGGATGTGATGATATCTTGCTGACCGATAATTTCGCCCAGGTTCTCTTTGATGATCTCCTTCACCTTTTCATTGTGCCGCAGGCGGTCTTTTTCTGCCCGGCGGTGCAAATCCCAAGGGTCGGTCGATAGCCACTGGTTGGAGGAGGGTCTATTATCAGTCATCAGCGGGTCACCTTCATTTGTTTTCGCGCTGCTCCCCTCCCAGGAGGTAGAGAGGGAGCAAGCGCATGTTTTTTTCTCTTAGCGGTTCAACAGTGTGCCAACATAGCGCAGAGCTTCGTTCGCGCTTTCGGCGTTGTAGCCGCCTTCTCGGACCATACGTTCTACCACATCGTTGATCTTGCCCAATTGATCAGGATCAGGTGTTCGAGCCGACGTGGTGATCTTCACGATGTCTTTGAGGTCAGCGAACAGTTTTCGTTCCACTGCCTCACGCAGCCGCTCATCGGACCCAATCGCGAACCGGGATCCCCGGCGCGCTAAAGAAGCCACCGAACGGAGAATGCCCTCGCGGAATTCGCGCTTGGCATTTTCGGAAACGCCGATCTGCTCCTCGATGCTGCGCATCAACTTCTCGTCCGGGTCGATTTCCTCGCTCGTGATCGGGTCTTTTACCTTGGTCTTGTTGCAATAAGCGTCTACGTTATCCAGGTAGTTCTCCAGCAGAGAGTGCGCAGCCTCTTCGTAAGAGTAGACGAAGAATCGCTGAACCTCTTTCTTGATCATTTCGTCGTACTCTTTGCGCACATCATCCAAGAAGGAGAGCAGTTTCTTGCGTTCCTCTTCGTTGCTGGTATACTCGGTCAAGCCATCGCGTATTGAGCGCAGCACATCGATGGGGGTAATCGTTTTGCGCCCCTTCATCAACGCGGCAGAGAGTCGGTTCAGGATGAAGCGAGGCGAAACGCCGTTCATGCCTTCATCGGAATACTCATCGTGCAGTTCTTTGACATGGCGTTGATCCCAATCGCCTACTTGACGCTCGCCATCGTAGAGCTTCATCTTTGCCATCAGCGAAAGCCCGCTCTTCTTCGGCGGTTTCAGGCGGCTTAAGGTCGCAAACATCGCTGCGACTTTCAGCGCGTGCGGGGCGATATGCACTTCCGACAGGTCTTCCGTGTCATCGCTCCATTGCGACTGGTGGATCAGTTTTTCGTAGATTTTGACCTCTTCCGAGACTTTCAGGTTATAAGGCACTTTCACCACGAACATACGGTCGATCATCGCTTCGTTCTCTTTGTTCGAGAAGTAGGCGTTATATTCGTATTCGTTGGTGTGCGCCACGACAACCACATCGGTGTAAATCAGCGAGAATCGCCCGATTTTGATCATCTGTTCGCCCGCGACGGTGTTCAATTCGTACAGGAACCGTTTATCTGCCTTCAGCATTTCGATGAATTCCATCATGCCGCGGTTGGCTTTGTTCAGTTCGCCATCGAAGTTATAGACCCGCGGGTCAGACTCAACCCCGATCTGGGTCAACAGGTTCAGGTTCACGCTGCCAGTCAGTTCGGAGACGTCCTGCGATTTCGGATCAGAGGGCTTAAATGTCCCAATGCCGATACGCTCACGCTCGGAAAAACGCACACGCACCACTGGCACGGAGTCGGTTTTCTCGTTCCACTCGTGCTTCAGTTTCCACTGGCAAACTGGACAGAGATCGCCCTCGATATAGACATTAAACTGTCGTTTGAATTCCGCTCGCAGTTCTTCTGGCACCAGGTGCAGAGGGTCTTCGTGCATGGGACAATCTTTTATCGCGAACGATCCGCCCTCTTCCGTCTTGGAGTATTGCTCCAAACCGCGTTTGAGCATCGTCACCAGCGTGGATTTTCCTCCGCCCACTGGTCCGACCAGCAACAGGATACGTTTGCGCACATCTAAGCGGCGCGCGGCAGGCGCGAAATACTCCTGCACGAGCTGCTGCAAGGTGCGTTCCATCCCGTAGAGTTCAGACAGGAAGAACTCGTAATGTTTCAAGCCGGTATCAGCGTCTTCCTTGACGCCCGCGGTCGTGATCATGTCATACATGCGGGCATGGGCAAGGTTCGCGACCTTTGGATTGCTTCTAACAACTTCCAAATAGTCCTTAAAAGAACCTTCCCAGGTAATCTGTTTTTCAAGCCGACGCTGCTCTTCAATTTGTTTCAAAAAGTCGGCGGTACTCATGGTTAAGACCCCCTTGTTAAGTCTGCTCCGGTCGGAGCGTTGATTCACCGTTTGGTCCAGTCGTTGTCCACCTTGGGGTGTCCAAGACCACTTCAAATAGCAGACGCCCCGGCATCCCGAGGCGTCCCTTTTCTCAAAAATAGAGTTGTGACAGGGCGTCGCTTACGCTTATTTCAGGTTGGATCGCGCGATGGCGATCGTGCCAAATTTTCAAAGAATTGCGTTTAAGTCGGTACTGCTGCCCTGCTTCGATAGGATTGTTCCACATATCCCCAAGTTTCTATCAACAATCTTTCTCTATTATAGGTTCGACTGACCTGGAGATAAAGGTGTTCCCATTCCCGCGCGGATAATCCCCTTATAATTACGCGCAAATGGGCTTTTTAGTCAGCCCTCTCGTGGGACATTATCGTTGCACTTAGTTTCTTATACGATGGACAAGCATTGCGGGTTTCCAATCTATCACGCGATTCAGGGGTTTCAACGAGGGAAAATTGATTCGCAGGGGAGCGCGGCATACTCGGCAGCGCTTGCAGAAGATTTGGGCTGGCTCTGCCCAGGTGGTCTATCTTAATGTAATCGATGAGGATGGGAGGGCGAAGCTCCGTCTTCGCCGTTGATAACTTATCGCTCTGAAAAGTCCCTCAAAGCGCGGCTTCGCCCCGTTCACCGGTGCGGATACGAACGACCTCTTCCACTTCGGAGACAAAAATTTTGCCGTCGCCTATTTCGCCGGTCTGCGCCGATTCAATCAAGACCCCCATCACCTCTTCCGCGCGGTCGCCCGGCACCACGATCTCCAATTTGATTTTGGGAAGAAGGTTGACCGTGTAGGTGCTGCCCCGGTATTTTTCGGTATGCCCCTGCTGGCGACCGAAACCGCGCGCATCGACCACCGTCATACCATAGACGCCGATCTCGTTCAAGGCTTCTTTCACCGCCTCGAACCGAATGGGGCGGATAATACATTCGATTTTTTTGATGCTCATCACATTCGATATGATACCCGCCCCATGTCCGCTTCACGGCGTAGGGACCGGCGCGAGTATCAAGACTTGGTAGACCGCTTCGTTGCCGAGACGGAACTCCAGCCGTTTCAGCGCGTTCCAAGATTGTTCGCGCCAAACAAGGACGGACCCGACAGGAATGTACGGGGTGGGAAGCGTGTAGAGCGCCCACAAAGGACGCCCCAACAGGTCGATTTCGCCCGCCGTGTAGAAATGGCGCAGCAGCGCGTTGGGTGGTAAGGCAAACACCCCATGGCAGGCAGAGCCTTCCATCGTGAAACTTTCCCCGAAACGGCTGAACCAGCGTTTCAAGACTCTCTGTTTCCTACGCATACCTCTCACTCCTCTTCGGTCGCGGTCGTCCAATGGATCGCGGAACAGTTTCTCAAACAAGGCTCCAGACGCGCCCAGCCCTGCGCCATCAAGCCGCTGGGGTCGGCAGGATTGGGAGGTCGGGAAGGCGGTTTCGTTTCCAGCGCGCCCGCCCGAACCGAGTCGAGCGCGCCTTCTTCGCGCAGGAGACACGCCAGCCATTCGCCCGCAATAATCTCCAACGCGCCTAAATTCAAGGTATCGAGCAGTCCCTGCGTCGGGTTGTCCAAATGCTCCGGCGCAAGCGCGTACTCTATCACGGGCAGGTACTCCTCGATCAGCGCGTCGATTTGCTCATCCAGGTCATCGCCCAAAAAACAGGCTTTCCGTTTCACCGCTTCTACCGTTACAGTCAGCATGCGCGTTAGCCCTCAAACGATTAGGCGACTCCCGCGTATGCCATCTGCCAGAAGCCATAGCCCACGCCATAACGAGCGCGCGCGCCGTAAAGCGCGACATCCCGCATGAAGATATGTTCGCCGTTCGGTTTATCCAGCGCGGCAAACTCCAACGGCACATCGCGCCGCTCCTGCAGAATCACGGATCGCACCGAACGTGAGGTATCCAGCAGGAACCACTTCTGGGCATCCGAACCTGTCAAGTAAGGCGATACTGCCAAGTTCAACCGCCCTTGCAACACATTCTTGTAGGGCGTATAGCGGTTGGATGCGCTGACCTGCACGACTACCGGCGATTCGACCAGTTCCATCGCGAGCCATTTCAACTTCGGTCCCACCAGCAGAGTATCCGGTTGGACCCCCATCGGTTCGCCGCGGTCATCTTTGATCTGCATCATTTCGGATATCGCTTCCTGCAGCGCGTTGGTGCTGAGGGCTGCGCTCACCCGATTGCTTTGCTGTCCGCTGTTTCCCTCTTGGTGCTGAGTATCGAAGAGCGGTTTGCCGTCATAGCAGAGACCGGTCGTTAAGCCTTCTATCAAAGTCTGAACGATCAAACGCTCCCGGTGGCGTGAGGCTTCCCGCGCCAGGTCCTGCACTCTCAGACGAATGAGGTCATACTGGTCATCCTCTAAGGCGCGGCGTTCCACACTGATGGAGGACTCCCACACCTTATCGGCAATGGCATATTGGTCGGCTCTCAGCGCAATGGGTGTCCGCTCATCTACAAACTCCCTCATCGTGGGAACCGCGCCCATCCAGCCATATTTTTGGACGGGCAGCGTAGTTCGGATTACGGTCGCGATTTGATTGACGACGCTTTCTTCCGCATACTGCTGGTAGGCGCGAAAGAAATCGACTCGGAGACCTGCTTCCAACAAGGGCAGCATGTCGGTTCTTACCAATGGCATTTGTTTTCACCTCGTGTTGAATGATGTTGTTCTGTATATTAAACGGTGTGGTTATCGATGCGAATTCGGAGGGCATCGGGCGCGATCAGTTCCATCACAGTCCCCACAAGCACGTTGTGGGTGCTGGTCTTGGCAACCTCATGGTCCGAAACTGCCCTGACCACTGCGCCCACATCGGCTTGGGTATAGGTTCCTGACCGGTGGTAGACAAAGACGCCTCGTTTCGTCACGCGGGCGCGCTTCGCGCCATTCGCTCCGCCTGTGTTATCGACCGATTCGAAGGCTACGCCCACAAATCGGAGGTTGGCAGAATCGGAAGCGGGAACCAAATAGCCGGTTGAATCGACGCAAACCAGCGCGCCTTTGAAGATCACAGCGTTCGCTTTTAGAGGGTAAGCCGCCAGCAGCCCCTCTTTTTCTTGAGTCTCGTGAGATGTCGTTAAAGCGGGCATATGGGTTTACCTCCGGGCTTGCGCCGTTTCGCGATACTGCGCGATGTGGTCAAGGGCTAAGTCAGGGAAAGCCTGCTGCAGAAACGCCTGTTCTTCATGAGAAAAAGGAACGGCAGGCTCTTCGCGTTGGGGCGCGGTCTCAGACAACAGCGGTTGCGCGGGCAGCGAATCGACAAACTGCGCGAACAGAACAGCGACCGGCACTGGTTGGTGGTTGAATTGCACGCTGGAGTCGGTTTCCAGCAGCATCGCTTTGGCGAACGAGGCGGAGGCAGGCGATAATTTGCCTGATTGCAGCCATCGTTGAATCTGGGTTTGAATGCTTTGCTCTTTGAGCGCGTTCTCTAAATGCTGAATGCGTTGTTGCATTAGCTCCGTTTCGTTGAATTCCGGCTCGATAATTTCGACGGTTTCCATGCGTAACACCTCCTGAAGATGGGAAAGGTATCCAGAGAAGAGTTGGGCGGAAGCGACTCGCGGGTTGCCCGTTACGGAGACTTCCAGAATGTGGCTGAGATCGGAAGAGACCGCCAGGCTTAAGCCGCGCACGCGCAATCGCTGCAGCAAGGCATCCGCTTCGGGCAGCAACGCCAACTTGCCGAACAGTTCGCTGCCTTTGCGCCAAATTTCGCGCAGCCAACCCAACATAATCGGCGATTGCTGATGCTCTACCAGAACCGGCACAGGCGCCTTGAAACCTTGCGCCATGCGTTGCAAATCTTCTTCACGAATCTGGACGCCCTTATCGGCATACACGCCGGTCTCCATCAACTTCGCATCCCTGTAAATCCATTTGTCCGCTGTCATTCTCTTTATGACCTCCTATTCTCACAGAGACAACACAGTAGACATTTGTCAACCATAGAATGTTGATGGGCTTTTAGATTCAAACCTATTTGTTTGCCTAAGTTTGGAGGGCGAAGCTCCGTCTTCGCCGTTAATGATTCTTATATGTAACCGAGAGACACCCAAATGCGTCATTCCTGCGAACGCGTGCTAAGACATCTTGTTTATCGAGCGTGCAGGGGAGCGAGTTCTTAGCAAAGTATTTTTTCTCAGCAAAGACGGCTTCAACATGGCACAAAGATCAAAACATTGTGACTTGACGTTGGCGAATTTTTGTGCTATAATTTTATTAATTTGTTTCTGCACTTTAACCTAAAGCGCGAAGCGATTCGCCTTTAGACTTTAGAAAAGCCATAATAGAAATCGAACCGGTGTGTAGTACGTCTTGATAGCAGATAACGCAATGTAGTAAGAAAAGGTTGAAACATTGATTTGCGGTTTTTTGTCGCACAGGGAGAATGATATGAAGTTAGTAGCCATTGGGTCATTGGCGGTTGTGTATACGCTGTTAGTTCCCAACATCAGGGTTCAGCAGTTCTTCAACACTCAGGACGCTATCAAGCTATCCCTCCCTTCGTTTACGGCTGACCGGTCTACCGTCGTCGATCCTGACCAAGTTGTTTTTCTGCAGCTTACTACTCCTCAGCCTTCACACCGTGTATCTTACCCACAGGAGGGCGTGATGGTTCAGCAGCCCCGATGGCGCGCAGTGGGCGGCACCATTCTTTATGCCGACCCCTTCTGGGTTGTATATCAGGCTCCGAATGCCGAGGGTCCCGCCTTTCTTCTTTATGAGAGTGGGTCTAATGCGTCGGATGAGTGGGGCTTAGCCTTTACAGTTTCTAAGTCGATCGATTCTGAGACCGATGAAGTTTTGCCTGAAACTCATTCGCAGGGCTATCGCGGCGCTTTTCTACCGGTGATGGGGAGCGCGCCAACGCAGATTCACATGTCTCTCTCGCGGAGTGCGAGTGGCGGGTCTCGCCCGGAATTGCAGGCGCCTCCTTCGTTTTCCGATCGCGAGGGAAACGTCCGCATTCAGCTTCCTCGCAAGCCGATGGTGCCGATCGCGGGACCTCGCGCACCAGCTCCGGGACGTCCGTGCAATCGTCCGCCTTCCGTTGCTCCTTCGGACCATATTTCTGAAAGCGTCCGTCTCTATCACGAAGCGGGGGAAATCACCGTGACTGAACAGTTATCAGCGGAACTCGGGGCAATAGGGATTCAGGTCGAGATCGGTCGGAAGACAAAGGTTCGCCAGCTCCGCCTTGGCGATTGCCACTTCGATATTGAAGACTGCTACGCTTGTGTCAACAGTCGTTATCAGTACAAAGGTTCTCGCATAAATGTGACCGAGTGCCACTATGTGATGGGTTATGATCCCGAGTGGGTTGAAACAGGTATCGAGCGTGGGTTAATTGGCGGTTTCCAACCGGTCTCGCGCAACCCGATAATCAAGAAATGGTGTAAATCGTCAGGCTCGGATTGCCCTTGCACGCCTGTTCCGAAGACAGGCGCGATTACGCGTGGCTGTGGTCCTTTAGAGTAAGCTCAAGGGTGTGGATGGCTGTAATCCTTTAAAGTAAGCTCAAGGGCGTGGAATGATGTCCGTCTATTGAAGTTTGAGGCTCATTCCAAAATTCCGAACGCGATAAAAAGCGAACGCCCCAAGGAACAACAGCCCGCTGACCGTTGCCATGCAACCGGCAATAGAAGCGTCCAAATAGCGCGCCAACCCATACCCTAACAGAGCCGTCAGGACGCCAATGAGCATACTGAGCGTCAGCATCACCGGCAAGCGTTTCGTCAAGAGATAGGCGGTGGCGGCAGGCGCAATCAAGAACGCGACCACCAAAATTGCGCCGACCAACTCAAAGCAGGCGACAACGGTCAAAGCGACCAACGCCATCAAGAGGTAATGAGTCCGCTTCAAGGGCATGCCCAGCGTCTGCGCGAACTGTGGGTCAAACGCCCAGAGCGACAGCTCCTTGTAAAGCAGCGCGACCACACTGAGATTGATCGCCATGATCGCGCTTAACAGCCAAAACGCGCGCGGCGCGCTCCAGCCCAATACCGTCCAAGTATCCAGCGGTACATAAGCGATTTCGCCATACAACACGCAATCCAGGTCCAAATCGACCTGTTCCGCGTAGCGCGAAACCAACACCACCCCCAGCGCGAACAACGCCGTGAAGACGATCCCCAGCGCAGCATCCGGCATCATTTTCCGCTTGCTGCCCAGCCAGCCCGACAGCGCAGCCGACAGCAAACCCACCGTTCCCGCACCCGCTAACATCGGCAAAGTGTTCCGGCTGCCCGTCCAAAGGAACGCCAACACAATGCCCGGCAACACCGCATGGCTGATCGCATCGCCCAACATCGCCATCCGTCTCAACATCAACCAGCAGCCCAAAACACTGCAGGCGGAGGCGACCAGCGCGCCCGTCACAATAATCCAGAACGGTATCAACGCCCCCAAACCCTCCTTAGTAGACCATGACGAGGCGCGAACAAGAGAGAGAGAACAAAAAAACCGCTGGCGCAGAGTGCCATCACCGGTCCGGTCGGCATTTTTTCATACTGCGCGCTCAAGCAGGTTCCCGCCGCGCCCGAAGCCGCCCCAAACAGCACGCTTAAGCCAACCATCACCGCCAACCGGTCTGTGTAAAGGCGCGCCGTGGCGGCAGGCGTAATCAACATCGCCACCATCAGCACAACGCCCACCGCCTGCAAACCCGCAATCACGATGAGCGCGATCATCCCCATCAACAGCAAATCCAAGCGGCCTGCGGGCAGCCCGATGCTTTTGGCATAGAGACTGTCGAAGGTGACCATCGCGAATTCTTTGAATAATAGCAGCGCAAGCAGGGTCAGCAGACAGCAAACCACGCTGAGAATCATCACATCGCCCGGCAAAATCGAAGCCGCCGACCCAAAGATAAACTTATCTAAGCCGCTTTGCGCCCCGCCCGCACTCTTTTGAATGACGGTCAGCAGAAGGATACCAAACCCGAAAAAGATCGACAAGGTCAGCCCCATCGCGGAGTCCTCTTTCAGCTTAGAATAGCGCGTGATCCCCGACACCGCCAACACCCCTGCCCATCCGCTGATAGCCGCGCCTGTCAACAACCATCCCAAATGCTTGCTGCCCGTCAAAAGGAAGGCGAGACAGACCCCCGGCAAAGCCGCATGCGCCAGCGTGTCGCTCAACAGGCTTTTGCGTTTCAAATAGGCAAACACCCCCAGCAGCCCGCTCACTGCGCCCAACAAGGTCAGCCCGACCAGCACATACAGCGTGTTCATGCTCAATCCAGGTCTTGCAGAAAGACCAATTTACCCCCATATGTTTTGCGCAGGTTATCCGCTGTCATCGTCTGGAGAACATCCCCGTACGCGACGACCGAGCCATTGAGCAGCACAATGTCATCGAAGTTTTCCTGCACCGTCTGCAAGTCATGATGAACCACTAAAACCAGCTTCCCCGCATCTCGAACTGCGCGCAGCCGCTCCAAAATCACCACTTCGGTGCTGGCATCCACGCCCGCCAATGGTTCATCCAGCATATAGACCGGCGCGTCCTGCAACAGCGCGCGCGCCAAAAAGACACGCTGCTGCTGACCGCCCGACAACTCTCCGATTTGTCGTTTCGCGAAATCGGTCATCCCGACCTGCTCCAAGCAATGCATGGCGGCTTCTCGGTCCGATTTGCCGGGTCGCCGGAACCAGCCCAGCCGTCCGTAACAGCCCATCAAGGTGACCTCCAATACATTGATGGGAAAATCCCAATCAACACTGCCGCGTTGAGGCACATAGGCAATCTCACCGCGCGGCTTCTCCAGCGGCGCGCCGCCCCAAAGAACCTCACCGGACAGCCGGGGAATGAGTCCCAGAATCGCTTTGATCAAAGTGCTTTTACCTGCGCCATTCGGTCCCACGATGGCGGTCATACGCCCGGCGGGAATCGTCAAGTTGACCTCTCGCAGAACCGGCTTCTGATCATAGGCGACTGTCAGATTTTGAATGATCAGGTTCATTTCAAGCCCTCCACAATGGTCTTCACATTGGCGCGGATCATGCCTTCGTAGGTCTCTGCGCCGCTGCCTTCCGGTCCCAACGCATCGGAATAGAGCGTGCCGCCCATCTGAACGGTATGCCCCTTGGCTTTACAGCCCGCAATCACCGCTTGCACAGAACGATTGGAGATACTGGTTTCTGCAAAAATCGCTTTTATTTTTCGCTTCACAATAAAATTGACCAAATTCTCCACATCTTTCAAGCCGTAATCCGAGACGGTGCTAATTCCCTGCAACGCTTTCACCTCGATGCCATACGCCGCGCCAAAATAGCCGAAAGCATCATGAGCCGTGACCAGCGCGCGCTGGGGCTTGGGGATCGATTCGATTTGCGCCTTGACCCAACGATGAAGCTCTAACAAGGTCTGGCGGTATTTGACGGCTTGCTGGCGAAAATAATCAGCGCGCTCGGGAAGCAGTTCGGTCAACGCGTTCTGCACATAGAAATCCAACGGTTCCCACAACGAAACATCGTGCCAAAGGTGCGGGTCAGGGTTGCCTTGCGCATTGGGTGGATAGCGCAGCCGCTGCTTATCGACAAACTCCCCCAATCCAACCACTTTGCGGGACTGCCCTAATTTCTCCAACACTTCACCCATCTTTCCTTCTAAGTGCAACCCATTGTATAGAATCAAGTCGGCTTGGCTCAACCTTTGCAGGTCACCTTCGGTGGGCTTATAAAGATGAGGGTCGGTTCCCGGTCCCATCAACGCGACCACTTCTACATAAGGTTCACCCAAGTTGCGCGCGATGTCCGCGATCATGCCCGTTGTGCAAACCACCAAAGGCTTGTCGCCCCCTGCCTCGCCTTGACTTTCGCTCTCGTTAGAGCAGCCTGTTAGCCCCATGATCACAATCACGCAAACAATCCAGAATCCCCAAAATTTAAGCATACTAAAATTTTGGCATAAAACGGGGGCATTTGTCAAGATTCTGTTAAAGAAATGTTATTCCGTGTAAAGAGCGACTGTTCTGCTTCCGTTGCTTGGGCATCTTGCCCAAGTTTCAGTGTTATGCCCGCGTGAAGAGCGTAAGTTCTGCCTCTGTGGCTTGGGCATCTTGCCCAAGTTTAAGGCGCGGGCGGCAGCGGAATCTCCGCATCGTCGGAACATACCTTTTCTGCCGCTTCCAAGGTCCACCCTCCCGAAAAAACAGAAAGGCGGCGAAGCAATGTTTTTTCCTTTTCAGACAACAGCGCATAGCTCCAATCGATAGCCGCTCGCAGCGTCTGCTGGCGAGGCAAGGCGGTACGACTGCCACCCGTCAACAACCGGAAGCGATCCTGCAAGCGCGCCAGCAACTGCTCTACTGACATGGCCTTCACCCGCGCCGCTGCCAGTTCAATCGCCAAAGGAATCCCATCTAATCGATGACAGATCTGCGCAATCGCCGCCGCGTTGCTCTCAGTAACCTGAAAGTCGGGCTGGCTCAGCATGGCTCTTTCCACAAACAAACGCGCCGCTTCGTAGGTCTCCAGCGTTTGCGCCAATTGCGCGCTGTCTATCTGGCGGGAATCAGGCAACGTGAGCGATTGCACCCGGTAAGATTGCTCGCCCACTATCCCCAATGCCTCGCGGCTGCTCGCCAATATTCGAACCTGCGGGCATTGATGTAAAATGGCGTCGCTTAATCGAATACAGGCATCCAATACATGCTCGCAATTATCTAAGACCAACAGCAGCGTCTTTGAACGCAAATAGTCGACCAGGGTATCTGAAATCGCGCGCTGGGGTTCTTCGTGCAAATGAAGCATAGAGGCAATCACTTGAGGGACAAGCGCAGGGTCGCTTACGGGCGCAAGCTCCACAAACCAAGTCCCATCCGAAAACTGTTCCAACATTTCCGCCGCCACCTGCAGCGTGAGGCGCGTTTTCCCCACACCTCCCGACCCCGTCAGCGTGATCAACCGCTTGCTGGCGAGAGCCTCTTTGATCTCGGCAATATCGCGTTCCCGCCCGATAAAACTGGTCAGTTGAACCGGCAGATTGTTCGGGAAACTGCCCAACCCTCGGAGAGTAGGAAACTCCTCCACTAACTGGGCGTGAACCAATTGATAGATCACTTCAGGTTGGTTCAAGTCCTTTAGGCGGTGAGAACCCAACGATTTCAGAGTCGCCCCTTCCGGCAGGCGATCGCGGAGCAGGGTCTCAGTTGCGGACGAAGCTAAAATCTGTCCGCCATGCCCCACCGCCAGCAAGCGCGCGCAACGGTTCAACGTATTGCCGAAGTAGTCGTTATCGCGCGCATGCGCCTCGCCGGTATGCAATGCCATACGCGCCTTTATCAGAAAGCGGTCATCCCAAGGCTCGGCTTGCAGGGCGAGCTGCGCCTGTAATACGGCGCGTACAGCGTCGCTCGCGCTCTCAAAGACCGCGCAAAACGAATCGCCCACCGTCTTGAACACCGAGCCGCTATTCTGTTCGATGGCGTTGCGCACCAACTCATCATGCTTGGCAAGCGCAGCGGGCATTGCGTCGGGAAAACGCTCCCACAGTTGGGTGCTGCCCTCAATATCTGTAAACAAAAAGGTCAAAACATGGGATGAGTTCATGGTCGTATCATCATTATAGCCGATGGAGGTACAATTATGCTCATCTGATGCTGAACACTCGAGCCGTCTTGTATGACAAAACCGGAGAACTCTCCCTGCGAACGATGGAACTGCGCCTCCTCCAACCGGGCGAAGCGCGTGTTCGTATTCGCGCTTGCGGTCTCTGCACCGGGGAGTTGATGGACTGGTACATGCAGAGAAAAGCGCCGCTCGTGCCAGGGCATGAATTGGTCGGCGAAATCGTGGAGATAGGCGAAGGGGTTCAAGGTTTTGAAATCGGCGATAGGGTCGTCGTCCATCATCATGCGCCCTGCCACCAATGCGACTCCTGCAAACGAGGAGCCTATGTCCATTGCTCGGTCTGGCGTTCGACCGCGCTCGTTCCCGGAGGTCTCAGCGATTATGCGATTGTTGCCTCAGAAATTGTCCGCTCTGACCTGTTGAAAATCTCTCCCAGCACACCTGATGAGGCGGCGGTTTTCACTGAACCTTTGGCTTGTGTGGTCAAGTCTCTGAAGCGCGCTCACTTGCGGATGGGTGACCGGGTCACCATTGTCGGTTTAGGTGTGATGGGTTTGCTGCATGGGATGTTGGCGGTTCGCTGGGGCGCATCGCAGGTCATCGGGATTGACCGGGTGGAGTCGCGCCTGCAGAAAGCCGAAACGCTGGGTCTCACCCCCCTTCAAGCAGGCACTTCAACCGATGAAATGCTCTTGTCAGACATCGTAGTCGTCGGTCCCGGATCAGTCGACGCGCTGGACGAGGCTTGGAGATGGGTCGCGCCCGCTGGCACGCTGCTGCTCTTTACGCCTGCCCCGCCCGAAGTCGTCTATCCATTGGATTGGCACTCGCTCTACATGCGGGAAACGCGCATCATTCCCAGTTACTCTGCCGGTCCTGATGATATGCGCTGCGCGCTTTCGCTGATAGAAGATGGCTTGACCGTCCAATCGTTAATAACCCACACACTGCCCTTAGAACAAGCGGCACAGGGCTACGCGATGATGCGGCGAGCGGAGGCGTTAAAGGTGGTGATCAGACCATGAGCCAAACGAACCCCGACCCCAAAATCGCTCAAATGGAGCGTGCGGCAGACGCGCTAACCACTGCCTTAGCCAAACTGCATGTGCCGTTCGATGCCGACGCGTTCCGGTGGGAAGGGTTGCAGCCCCGTGAATACAAATTGAACGAGGGCAGCGAACCGGGCATGGGCTGGAAAGGGATCACGCGATTGGGATTGGGAAGACCGCCCATGCTGCCAGTACAGTTCGCTCTCCGCTATTTTGAAATCGAACCGGGCGGATACTCCAGTTTGGAGAAACATGCGCATGCGCATCTGATTGTGGTCGTTCGAGGCTCCGGTATTGCGCTGGTCGGCGACCAACTCTTCCGGTTGTCGCCTTTGGATTTGCTAACCGTCCCCTCCATGACGCCCCATCGTTGGATCAATGAGGGCGAAGAACCCTTTGGCTTCCTATGTCCTGTCGATGCCGAGCGAGACCGCCCTCAGCCTGTATCAGAAGAGGAGTGGCAGCAATTGAAAGCAAACCCGCTCACGGCTCCCTACGTGTTTTGAACCAAAACTTACTTATTGGAGTATAATTATAGGTATGAAACCGAAAGCCAATCGTCCTCGTGAAGTTAAACGCCAATCGTCTAAATCGCGCTCTTTTTGGGCAGGACAGATCGATTTAGAATCACTTGCGATTGAGCAATCTGTTATTCCTGTTAAAGAGTTCGAGCAGCTATTGACAGATTTTCTCGATCCTGATGAGAGCGTAGAGACTTTTAATGAAACCGTTCGAGACTGACGTCGTGAAGGGCAAACCTCTGTCTCCTGATTAACGCTATCGTTGTGGACACTGATGTGTTCTCATTCTTGTTCAAAAGTGACACTCGCGCTGAAATCTTTCGCCCATATTTAACAGGGGTTACACCTGTCGTTTCTTTTATGACCGTTGCAGAATTAGATCGTTGGGCATTAGAACGTAAATGGGGTGAACAACGGAAATAACGATTAGCTAGATATTTACAACAATTTGTCGTCCATCCTGTTGATCGGGATTTATGTCGTTTATGGGCACAAATCACCTGTGAAGCAAGCATTAAAGGCTTCCCCATTCAATGTGCTGATGCTTGGATTGCGGCAGTCGCCTGCCTTCACAACATTCCGTTGTTAACTCACAATGTAGGGGATTATCGAGGAGTAGAGAGCATAACTCTTTTGCCCGAAAGTTAATCCCCTACCCAGTATCTACTTTCCGCACATAGACCGTCAACCCCTCTATGCGCTCGACCTGAACGGTTTCACCCGCTTGAATCGGCTGCCCATCTTCCGAAATTGCGCGCCACAACGCGCCATCCAAGAACACCTTGCCCTCTGGATTGAGGTCCGAGCGCGCTCGCGCCGTCGCGCCCACTAAACGCTCTTTACCGCTCTCCTTCTTGCGGAACTGCGCCTTAATCCCGCTGCCCACAATCGCTATGAAGAAAACACTGGTCATGACGGTCATTGCGCCAATCAGCGAATAGCTCACGCGCATCAAAGGCGAATCGGTCTGGAACAGGATCACGGAGCCGATAATAAACGAGACTATCGCGCCAAACGTCAAAACGCCATGGGAAGGCGCGAACAAATCCATGATGAGCAGCACGAATGCCAGCACGATCATCGCCACTCCCAACAGATTGATGGGCAGCACCGATGCCGCGTAAAGCGCAAGCAGCAAACAGATAACACCGACCACACCCGGTAAAGTCGCGCCGGGATTCTGCAGTTCTAACAAAATCCCATTAATGGCAAGCAGGATCAAGATATAGAACACATTGGGATTAGACAACGCGATAAGAAGGTTTTCGCGCCAACTGCGAGGCACTTCCACCGGGATGGCTCCCTTGGTCCGAAGCGTTGTTTCCCCACCTTTCACCTTCACTTTGCGACCGTCCACCTTTGACAGCAATTGAGGCATATCCTCCGCTATCAAGTCGATAACCTTCTGCTCCAGCGCTTCATGAGCCGGGATAGAAGCCGCTTCGGTGACCGCTTTTTCGACCCACTTTTCATTACGTCCTCGTTCTTTCGCGATGGCGCGCGCAAAGGCGACCGTATCGTTCATCACCTTTTGCTTCATGTCCTTGGAGATTTCGCCGCCATCGCCACTGACGGGCGTCGCTGCGCCGATATTGGTACCGGGAGCCATCACCGCCACATGAGAGGCTATCGTTAAGAACACGCCCGCAGAACCTGCGCGCGCGCCTGAAGGCGCGACATACATAATGATGGGGATTTCACTGGCTAAGAAGAGCTGCACCATCTCGCGAGTCGCCTGCAGTTCACCGCCAGGCGTATCCAGCCGTATCAGAAAACAGCCTGCATCGTTCTTCTCCGCTTCTTGAAGAGCGCGCGCCACATAATCCAACGAGGCGCGATGAACGACCTCTTTGAAATCGACATAATAAACCGGACGCGCGGAGCCGTTCCCTGAGTCCTGCGCGCTCGCTAAGCAGATGCTTGCGATCCCTGCAAGCAGCCAGAAGATGAGACGAGCCAGCGTTCGCATGGCTCTTATTGTACCCTGTTTCTTTATTTACTGGCGATTTTCAACGCCTCGCGCAGCAAAGTCTGTTCATTCGCGTTGGGATGGTTGCGCGCCGCGATCTCCACCGCGCGGCTGGCTTCCTGCTTACGATAGCCTAAGCCGACCAGCGAGTCGATTAAATCTTGGAGGAGTTGACTTTCGGGCATGGATGCCGCTGTTAGACGGTCCACACGCTTCTCAAAGCTGATTTCAGCCACTTTGTCCGCCAGTTCCAGCGACAGCCTTTGCGCCATTTTCGCGCCGATGCCCGGAACCGACTGCAGGCGGCGCAAATCGCGAATGGAGATGGCGCGCGCCAGCGATTCAGGGTCAATCGCGCTCATCATATTCAGGGCAAGTTTGGGACCAACTCCGCTGACGGTAATCAGCAAGTCAAACAGTTTACGCTGCCAAGGATCGGTGAATCCAAACAACAAAAAGCCGTCTTCCTCGCGGAAGAGGGAACGAGTGTAAACAGCAGCGGTTTCGCCAATTGAAGGCAGCTCTTGCCGCGCGCTTTCGGGCATGCGCAGTTCATAGCCGACTCCGTTCACCAGCAGCACCACCGACTCCTCACTGCTACTCAAGACGGTTCCATTCAGATAAGCGATCATGAGATTTAGGGGATCACCTTGTTCAGCGCGTACTCCACAATTCCTTCCGCGCCAGCGCGTCGCAGATTGGGAATCAAGTCGCGCGCGACCGTTTCTTCGATAATCGTCTCCACCGCATACCATCCCTTATCGCTCAAGGGCGAGAGAGTCGGACGACGGAGCGCAGGCAGCGCGTTTAAGACCGCTTCCATGCTGGTTTCGCTGACATTCATTTTCAAACCCACCAAGCGCGCCGCGTTGATCGCGCCTTGCATCATCAGCGCAAGGTTCTCTAATTTTTCGCGCTTCGCTGTCTGCTCCCAAACCGAGCGGTTGGCAATCAGCCGGGTCGTGGAGGTAATCAACACTTCCAAAATGCGTAAATTGTGCGCTTTGAGCGAGCTGCCTGTTTCCGTATTGACCACAATCGCATCGACCAATTGCGGCACTTTCACTTCGCATGCGCCCCAAGAAAACTCCACCCGCGCCTGCACGCCCTGAGACTGTAGGAATCTCTCGGTCAATCGGACATACTCTGTCGCGATGCGCTTTCCTTGCAGGTCTTGCAGGGACTGAATGGGCGAGTCTTGATGGACTGCCAACACAACACGGATCGGGTTCTGTGTGTTTTTGGAATAGGTCAGCTCGACGACTTCATGCACATCCACACCGCAATCTTGAATCCAGTCATGTCCCGTGATACCGGCATCCAGAATCCCATCCTGCACATAGAGGGGGATTTCCTGGGGTCTCAACAGCACTGCCTCGATATCTGGGTCATCGCTGATGGGTTCATAAGAGCGTCCAGACGGCACTCGAAAGTTCCAGCCTGCCTTTTTCAGAAGCGCAAAGGTCGCCTCCTGCAAGCTGCCTTTGGGAAGTCCTAATTTCAATTTCAAAGAGGTTTCGCTCATCGCGAAAATTGTACCTGATTTACCTTGAACTTCAGACCGTTTCGCCGCATTGAGCGCGATGACGCAACGCATGATCCACCAGCGTCAGCGCAACCATCGCCTCCACCATCGGCACGGCGCGGGGCAGCACGCAAGCGTCATGCCTGCCCTTCGCTTTCAACACAACCGGCTCGCCCTTTTCGTTCACGGTGTTTTGCGGCTTGAAGATAGTCGCCGTGGGTTTGAACGCAACCCGCAAGTCAATCAGTTCCCCGTTCGAGATACCGCCTTGAACCCCTCCCGATAAATTGGTTCGGGTTCGCACACGACCCGTCTCGTCGGTATAAAATTCATCGTTATGTTCCATGCCTGTCATCATAGAACCAGCGAATCCCGACCCGATTTCAAACCCTTTGCTTGCGGGAAGACTCATCACGGCTTTGGCGAGATCTGCCTCCAACTTATCAAATACAGGCTCGCCCCAGCCCACGGGAACACCGCGCGCGACACAGCGAACGATCCCGCCCAGCGAATTTCCCTGCTTCCGAATCTCCTCGATAAGCGTCATCATGCGGCTGGCGGTCTCTAAGTCTGGACATCGAACAGGATGGCTCTCTACCTGTTCCATTGTTACCGCCTCAGGATCGACCGACGCTTTTAAGTCTTTAATCTGCTCCACCCAACCCAACACCTCGGTGTTCCAATAGAGGCTCAAGATTTTTTTCGCGATGGCTGCCGCCGCCACGCGCCCAATCGTCTCGCGCGCGCTGCTGCGACCGCCCCCCTGCCAGTCCCGAATTCCATATTTCGCGAAGTAGGTGTAATCTGCATGGGACGGGCGGAAACTCTCTTTGAAGCCTTCATAAGCCTCTGGTCGCGCATCCTCGTTCCAAACCAAGATCAGAATCGGCGTGCCAAGAGTCTGCCCCTCGAACACGCCCGACAAAATGCGCGCTGTATCGCTCTCCTTGCGTTGCGTCACGATTTTGCTCTGTCCTGGACGGCGTCGATCCAACTCCACTTGTAAATCTGCCTCTGTGAGAGGGATGCGCGGGGGACAACCATCTACCACGACCCCGACCGCGCCGCCATGCGACTCGCCCCAAGTCGTTATCCGAAAGAGGTGTCCAAAGGTGTTCACTTAATCCCCTCAATGCGTCGCGAGTATTCATCCAACAGCTTTTGAGCCTCTTCTTGTGAGGGCGCCTCCACATAAAGATGGAACATCGGCTCGGAAGAATCGGGCAGGATCAAAACCCAAGAAGCGTCTTTGTAGATTTTGATGCCATCGATCATCTCCACACGCGCATCTTCGCTCGCCTCTTCCGAAAATTGGCGCATGATCCGCCCTTTCAACTCCCAAGGACAACGGACGGCTCGATACTCCATATGAAATGCAGGAACCTGATCATGAATTTCAGAAAGCGTGCAGCCCGCCTTTTCGGTCAGTTCCAACACCTTTAGAAAAGCGAACATCGCATCGAAACCGGGATGGAACGCCGGGAAGATAATGCCCCCATTGGTATCGCCCGCCATCATCAGTTCCGTCGCATTTTCCGCGGCAGTTGTCATCAGGGCGCGGGTGTCGGTTTTCGTGCGCTTCACCTTCACTTTGTAAGGTTCCAACATCGTTTCCAGCACCGCAGGCGCGGTCACGGGCAACGCGATCATACATTCAGGATAGACCTTCGCCACTAATAGCGCAAAGGTCGCCAGCAGTTCGCTGCCATAGATAAGTCTGCCGCGCTCATCCACAACCGTTAAACGCTCGCCCTCATTTTCGAACAGCACGCCGCAATCGGCGTTCAGAGTCTGCACGATCTGGCGCAAGTTGCCCGCGAAAGCGTCATGGTCGGCAGGCGTTCGAGGAGCCTTCGTAGCATCGGGATAGGCATTCAGCGATATGACCTCGTGTCCCATCTGCCCCAACATCCCCGGATAGAGCGCAGCCACGCGGCTATAAGCAAAATCAGCCACTAAACGCAAGTTACGCCCGCCCGCTCTGGGTGGAACCAAGTGGAAAAAGTCATGTTGGTACTGTTCTATTGCGCGGGAGCCAAAATCGATGACCCCCACCTCATCCGGATCGCAACGGGCAAAATCCTCCCGGAAGAAAAGGTTTTCCACTTTGCGTTCCGCGCCCTTCGCCAAGTAAATGCCCCGCTTGTCGAAGAACTCCATCAGCGTGATTCGCGTATTGGTGGGTGAAATGCGAACATTGACGCCGCCCACCGCGGAGGTGGTTCGGATGGTATGGCGAGTGATGGGAAGAGGCATCGCGCGCAAGTCCAAGACATCCACACCGGTCGATAGCACGCCCGACATAAAGGCATGTTTGATCATACGCGACACTTTGAAGGTATCTCGAGCCAGCACAATCGTCGCGCCGCGCTGCAAAGTAGAGCCATAGGCTGCGCCCAGTTTTGTGGCTAACTCAGGTGTGACCTCGATATTGGAAAGCCCCGCCACGCCCAAATTTCGGAAAAGAGAACCGCGCCACTTCGCGCCCCAAATCAGGCTCATGGTAACAATGGAACCACTCTCGATAAACTTCTCAGGCCAGAGTTTGATGCGCGGGCGAATAATAGAGTTATCTTCAATTTGACAACGGTCGCCGATGACCGCGTCTTCTTGTATCTGCACATCATCTTTCACCGTGACCCGGCTGCCGACAATCGCGCTTTGCACGCTGCTGCCGGTCCCAACATAGACGCTATCCCAAGCGACGCTTCGCGAAATGACCGCGTTGGGTTCCACAATGCAGTTATCGCCCAGCACCGTGTACGGTCCCACCACTGCGCCCGCCTTAATTTTGCAGTTGCGCCCAATGCAGACGGGAGCCACGATTTGCGCTTCCGGCGAAATTTGTGTGCCTGCCTCCACCCACACGCCCGGCGATTGCTCGATTCCCGGAGTGGGCAGTTCGACTTTGCCCATCAGCAGGTCTTCCTGCGCATCGCGATATTGCTGCAACGAACCGACATCGCTCCAATACTCATGCATCACGTAGCCATACATCGGTTTGCCTTCGCGCAGTAGGAGAGGAAAGAGGTCTTGGCTGAAATCATAGGGCTTGTTTGGCTCCATATAATCGAAGATTTCAGGCTCCAGGATATACATCCCGGTATTCACGGTGTCGGAAAAAACTTCGCTCCAAGACGGCTTTTCTAAGAAACGCAAAATTCTGCCGTCTTCGCTTGTGATCACAACGCCAAACTCCAATGGGTTATGCACGCGCGCCAAAATCAGGGTAGCCAGAGAGCCGCGCTCTTTGTGAAATTGGATGGCTGGCTCCAGGTCGACGTCGGTCAGCGCGTCGCCGCTGATAATCAGAAATGAGCCGTCTTTTAGATGTTCTTCCGCCTGCTTCACGCTGCCTGCTGTGCCTAAAGGGGTATCTTCCAGAGAATAATGCATCTTGACACCCCAATCGGAACCATCACCAAAGTAACCCTGTATCTCATCCGCCAAATAGTGGAGCGTTACCACGATTTCTTGCACTCCCTGATGTTTAAGAAGCAAGACAATATGCTCCATAATGGGACGATTCGCAATTGGCACCAACGGCTTCGGACGGTTTGCCGTAATCGGTCTTAATCGTGTGCCTTCTCCCCCTGCCATAACCACCGCTTTCATCAATGAAAAACCTCCCCAAAATACGTCATAGAAACTATATTGTACCTACTCTTTAAGAGCATGAACCAAATAGCCTTCTACCAGCCAATCTTCACCCAACGCGCGCCTGCGAACGTCCTTCAATCGCCACGCTTGCTGCACTAAGTCCACACCCGTCCCCTCCACCGCCGTAGGCGCGTTCGCGCCTCCCACAAGCAGGGGCGCGTAAAAGAAAGCGGCTTTATCGCCCAACCCCGCTTCTAAAAATGAGGCAATGATCTGCCCGCCTCCCTCCACTAAGATGCCTGAAATGCCTTTTTTGTATAACTCTTGGACTAAATCTTGTGCAGAAACTTGTTTCTTATTTCTTTGCACCCAAATTGGCGCGCCCCTTTTTTGCAATCGCTCTATTTTTTTCGGATTGCCTTGACAGCAGACAATCAATGTGGGGGCGTCCTCAATATTTAAGATTTTTGCCGATTCTGGTATACGCAGGCGGCTATCCATCACGACGCGCAAGGGTTGGTTCTCCACCCCTGGAAGGCGCGCGGTTAATCCCGGATTGTCTTTCAACACCGTGCCGATGCCCACCACAACCGCATTATGTTCCGCGCGCAAGCGATGCGCATACCGGCGCGCGCGTTCGCCAGTAATCCATTTTGAATCGCCCGACTTGGCAGCAATTTTGCCATCCATACTCATAGCTGTTTTCAAAGTAATAAAAGGGCGTTTTTTCTCGTGGTAAGTGAAGAATATCTCGTTCAATTGGCGCGCCTTTTGAACGAGGTCATCTTCCACAGGAAGTATCTCTACCGAGATGCCGGCGTCTTGCAGCAAGCGAATTCCCTGCCCAGCAACTTTGGGATTGGGGTCTATAGTGGCAATCACGACGCGCCGGATGCCCGCTTCTATCAGCGCCAACGCGCAGGGAGGCGTTCGTCCGAAATGGCTGCAAGGTTCCAGCGTCACATAGATATCCGCGCCTCTTGGCGACTGGAACGCCGAATCGAGGGCGAACCGCTCGGCATGGGGCGCGCCCGCATAAGGATGAAACCCCTGACCGATTAATTTTCCCTTTTTCACCAACACCGCGCCCACGTGAGGATTAGGCGCAGGGAATCCCCGACGCGCAAGCCTTAAAGCCAATGTCATCCATTCACGGTCTTTCGGGAGGAGTGCCATTTTGAGAGGAGGTTTGCTGGCGCTGGCGGCGTTGGTAATCTTCGCGAATCTGCGAAATCGTGTCGTTCAGCGCGTCCCGCCGGTTCAAGTGGTAATTTTTCATGATAGAGCGAATCTCTATCAAAGTCAGAACCACTAACGCCACGACCAAAGTGAGCAGCGCAAGCATGAAGATCATCGCCCAAATCAGCCAGCCGCGCTTCGCTTCCGTTCCTTCCTGCGGCACGGAAGCGCTCAACCAGCCTGCCAAAGGAATCATAGCCACGATTCCCAGCAGCAAGAGCGTCATCCACGTTCTGCGCGATTTCATCAGAGCATGATTATATCACTTTTCTTGCCTTTCAAGCATTGAATGGCTGAAAAGCGGCTTGTTTTAGCGCGTCTACCCCTGCTTTGAGAGAACTTGCGCCGAAAATGCTGGAGCCTGCCACCAACACGCGCGCGCCTGCGCTGACCACCTGTCCCGCGTTTTCTGGGGTAATCCCACCATCCACCTCCAGCCAAATATGGGGCGCATGAGTCTGCAGCCATTGCGCGGCGCGCTCAATTTTAGGCAACATCAAAGGAATAAAATGTTGCCCTCCATAACCGGGGTTCACCGCCATAATCAACAGTAAATCGGCTTCTGGCAAAACATCCATCACCGCCTCTAAGGGCGTATGCGGATTGAGCGCGATCCCCGCGCCTGCCCCCAGCGACTTGATCTGTTGGATGACGCGATGGAGATGAGGGCACGCCTCCACGTGAACCGTGATATTATGCGCCCCTGCCTCCACAAAGTCGGGAATGAGGTTACATGGGGTTTGGATCATCAGATGGACATCACAGAAAAGCGAAGTCTGTGGGCGTATCGCTTTCACCATCGGCGCGCCAAAAGTCAAATTCGGCACAAATTGACCATCCATCACATCGAAATGCAGCCACTCCGCGCCCGCTTGCTCCACCGCTTTCGCTGCCTCTGCCATCGCGCCAAAATCGGCAGAAAGTAACGAGGGGGCAATCTTCAATTCTTGCACGCTTTTCATCGGCTTAGTTCCTGCACCTTCTCATCATCCACAAAGACGCGGATCGTGACCCGCTTGCCTTGCGCCTCCACTTCATATTCATAAGACGCGCCGCCGGGCTGGCTTTCGTTCACCACATCGCGCGTTCCCATCGAGTCGGTCACCTCGATTCGCACCTGCCGCATACCGTATTGATCGGTTAAATCGACCTTAATCCCAAAAGCGCGCAACGGCCCTTCCGGTTTGGGTTCAGGCGTACGGCGGCTCTCGCTGGAAACGTCATCTTCCGTAAAGCTTCCGGGATCGCCGCTTTGCCCCTTGCTGACAATGAGTTGGATTGGTTTAGAGCGCTCGATGCGCGTTTTGGATTGCGGAACGGTGCCAATCACAAAACCGAAGGGGATGGTGTCGCTGAAACGTTCGCGGGTTTCATCCATAATCGTCAATCCTGCGTCGGTCAGCGCGCGCCGCGCCCGGCTCTCCGGTTGGTTTCGCACATCCGGTACAACGACAAAGCGCGTTCCCAAACTGACCCAGACCTCTACCTTCGTTCCTTCTTTTACCATCTTGCCAGCGGTAGGAGTCATCAGAAACACGGTGCCAGGCTCAAACTGTTCATTGTAATCTTCCCGTTTCACTTCCAGTTGGAGCGACTGTTCTCCCGACAATTTCCGAGCTTCCGTCAACGATTTCCCCACAAGGTCAGGCACCGCGCGCTCGTTGGGTGCAAACTGCACTGCCAGCCAGAACGCGCCCCCCACTAAGATGGCTAAGAGAATAACGGTCATCATGGCGCGCAACAAGAAACGGAGCCAGCCAGGTAGATCGTTGGAAGGGTCTTCCTCATCCACGAAAGCAGGCTGTATCTTCGCTTTTGAGGGCTGTGGCTGAGCCGGAGGGCGGGTTTCTTGCGGAGAAACGGCTGCAGTAACCGTCTCAACAATGGGAGGCGCAATCGGAGCCGCCACCGGCGCTTCTGTTTTCTTAGCCTTTGGAGGCGAAGCGGAAGGCAGCGGTTCAGGAGGCAGCTCCTCCGGCGTCCAATTCAAGGGCTTGCCAAACCGGAGCGCGTCTCGAACCGCTTTCAAATCGTTCAACAATTGAATGGCTTGCTGGTAACGCCGCTCAGGGTTCTTTTGCAGGCAGCGCGTAATGATGCCCTCCACTGCATTTGAAACATTGGGATTGCGAGCGCGCAACGAGGGAATGGGTTGGCTCCTATGTTCTTGCGCCACCGCGAACGGTGTATCCCCCACAAAAGGCGGATTGCCCGTCAGCATCTCAAACATAATAACCCCTACTGCATAGAAATCGCTTGCTGGGCTGGGGGGCGCGCCGCCTAAAACCTCTGGCGCCTCATAATAGACCTGTAACGACTCCCGCGCAGAGGCGAGCGTGGGGGAAGTCCGGTAGGCTGGCGCGAAACCGAATCCATCGACCCATGCGTGCCAATCCACGCTCACCGCCACATGCTCTGGGCGCAAATCGCCATGAACCATACCCATGCGATGTCCCGCATCCAGCGCTTCCACCATTCCCAAGGCAATCTCAATCATAATCGGCACGGTCAGAGGCGCGGTGCGATGGATGCGGGTCTTAAGGTCTAAGCCGCGCGTAAATTCACCGATGATAAACCATTGCCCATTATCTTCCTCTAACTCCAGAAACGTCTGGACATTGGGATGTTTCAACGAAGCGCGCATGCGGAAAACCTGTTTCAAGAGGTCGACCAGGTCGCGGTTGTTCTGAAAAGCGGGTTTCAGGAGTTTCAAAAGAACCACTCTGCCATGATGCAAATCGCGAGCGCGGTAAGCGATAAAAAGCAGGTCTTCGCTCAGGCGTTCCAGCAATTCATAGCGCGCAGCGATGATATTCTCTGTCATAGTGATTGTTTTCGCATCAATTTCAGCGTGGTCAACGCAATCGAGGCGATGAGCAAGAGCGCGTAAAATGCGCCGCCCAATCTTGCCGCCTGATCCTCTGGCGTCCACAGTTGGCGCGTATGCTCCCAATAACCCCATCCGGCTAAAAGGATCGCGAATCCCGCTATCAACTGCCGTATTGCCATAAGACCTCCTGTACCACGTTTTCGGGGATGTCGCGTATCAACTCTGCCTTGCCCGTTCCTTTGAGCAGAACCATGTTCAGCTTCCCTGACTCATTCTTTTTGTCTAACCGCATAGCTGCCATCAGAATCTTGGAAGGGATATCCGGCAACTGTGTTGGCAGCCCATAACCGTGAATCGTTGTCTTCAGTTCTTCCACCACTTCTGGGGGCGTGATGCCCAACCGCTTGCCGATTTCCGCTTCAATCACCATGCCAACAGCAACCGCCTCCCCATGCAGCCATTTTTTATATCCAAAAGCGACCTCAATCGCATGTCCCACCGTATGCCCGAAGTTCAACACGGCGCGCTTGCCAGATAGATCGCGTTCATCGGCAACGACAATCTCCGCTTTCATCGAAGCGCAGGCAGCAATCATCATCATCCAATCGGTTTCCTGAAACTTAATTCTGCGTTCATGGACGACTCCCTGCTGAATATAGGTTTGCAGCCTCAACCATAGTCCTTTATTCAAGGCGATTCCATATTTTAAGATTTCCGCAAAACCGTTGTGAATGTGCCGGGTAGGGAGCGTTTCCAACACTGCCGGATCAATCATCACCGCTTTCGGATGATGGAACGCGCCTATTAGGTTCTTGCCAAAAGGCAAATCGACGCCCACTTTACCGCCAATACTGGCATCTACCTGCGCCAACAACGTCGTGGGCATTTGCACATAATCAATACCGCGCATATAGGTCGCCGCCACAAATCCGCCCAAATCGCCAATTACCCCGCCGCCCAAAGCGAACAAGGTTGTGGAGCGGTCCGCGCGCGCTTTCGCTAAGGCAAGATAAACTTTTTGCGCCCATGCCAACGTTTTGGTTTTCTCACCGGGCGGAACCTCAAAGCAGTCGACCTTTGAACCGCGTAATGTGCGAGCGGTCTCGATCATACTGGCGCGAAACTTAAGTTTAGGGTGAGTTAAGATGAAATCATGTTTGGGAGGTACACAGGCTTGTATGGCTTCTGGATAGCAAGAAAGAAGGTGAGGCGCAATATAGATGTTATAAGACCGAGAGTTTGAAATCTGAACAGGCAATTGAAAAGGTTTTTCCATATCGGGTTGCAGCAAAGCTTGCAGGTGCTTAACCACTTGCGAGGGGCTGCGTTTATCGGTTTCAACCACCCAGTCGCAGGTCTCATAATAAGGGGCGCGTTCAGTAAGCAGCGCGCTCAGCTTCGCCTCAACATCCTCGCCTGCTAACAGAGGGCGGTCGGTGGCGTTCCGAAGCCTGGTGGCGAGCGTGTTGGGCTGCGCTTTCAAATAGATGAGCCAAGATTTCTGGCAGAGACGGTGACGGTTCTTCTCTCTGAGAACGATGCCGCCGCCCGTTGCAATAATGCCCGGAGGCTGGTTCAGCAAGGTCTGCAGCGATTCGCTTTCAATATCCCGAAACCCTTCTTCGCCATGCCGCTCGAAAAGCTCATGAATCGTGTAGCCTGTCTGCTGTTCGATGAAGGAGTCGGTGTCGTAGAAAGGACTGCGGAGGCGTCGCGCCAAGCGTTCACCTACGGTGGTCTTACCGCTGCCCATGAGACCGATTAAAGCGAAGTGCATAGAAAGAGAGAAAAGGGGACGATTGAAGATCCTTTCAATCGTCCCGGTAAACACGGAGTGGACGTAGCGATTACGGGTTCAACGTTCCGCCGCCGATCGGTTCCAGCGGATCGGGTAACACTTCCGCTGTGATGAAAATCAGCAGCTCGTTTTCGTTGATCGATTTGTCGCGCGTTCGGAAGAACTGCCCGATAATCGGCAGGTCCGCCAATATCGGAACCTTATTGATCGTGTTCGATTCGCGTTTTTCAATTAAGCCGCCAATCACCATCGTTTCGCCATTCTTAATGCGGCGAACGGTGAACACCGACTGCGTGTCAAACTTGGGCAATTGCTCGTTACCCACCTGAACCTTTCCGGGTGTGGTAACGGTTGGGCTGAGCGCAAGGGTGATTGTGCCGTCCTGATTGATTCGAGGGGTCACGCTAAGAACCGTTGTCGCAAACAGCGGGAATGGCTGCGAGAAAGTGGTCGGTCGCCCGTTCTGGTCGAAAACAACCACTTGCTGAATGATATAGTCGTTGGTTGTGAAGAACACCGCCGCTGGCGTATTGTTCATGGTCGTGACAATCGGCGCGTTCACCACTTTACCGCGCGTTTCGCTGAGCAGCGCGCGCAGGTTGGCGATCACGTTTCCAGTCGCATAGTTCACAAAGACGGGAGAGGTTCTGTTCGCAAATCCCGTGGCGCCTGCTGTCAAGTTGACTCGCGCAAGGTTCCAGTCGATTCCGAAGTTATCCAGTTCGGAGCGGTTCACCGTGACGAACTCTGCCCGGATCAACACCTGCTTCGGCGCAATATCCAGGAAGCGAACGATGCGCCGGATATACTCGATATCCTCCGCCGTTCCTCGCACGATAATGGAGTTGTCGGGGTCGAAACCGAGAATGTCTACGGTGCTGCCAGAAGGAAGCAAGGGGTTGCCTGCAGCGCCGCCTGCGCCGCCGGGCTGACCACCACCGAAGCCGCCGCCGCCGGGCTGTCCACCACCAAAGCCGCCGCCGAAGCCGCCGCCGCCGGGTTGTCCGCCAGCAAAACCACCTCCACCACCGCGGAAACCACCTTGACCGCCGCCGCCGCGACCCGTGAATTGCCCATCTCCTAAATCTGTCTGATTGGGATCGCCATTAACAGGTAGATTGTTGTTATTGGGCGCGCCATTCTGAAGGTTGGGCGGGTAGGCAACGGGAGCGCCATCCATGCGCATAGGCGCTGCGGGACGAACCGTTTGCAAGCGGGTTGAGTCCCCCACGACACGCGCAGTAAATTCGCGTAGTTCGGCAAAGGGATCATCCGTATGCCACTCCGACTTCATGATTCGCACCAAGTCGGTGGGGCGAGAGTATTTGAGGTAAATTTTCTCAGTTAGAACCGTCTGGATAGGGCGCGGAGCAGGAATAAATTCCGTCGTTTTGACCGGAATGGTCTCCATCTTTGTCTCTGCCTCTGGTTTCACAGGACCAATCACATAGACGCCGCTGCTTTCTTTGCGGTACTGCGCGCCTGCAGACTGGCAGATATAGCTCAGAGCCTGTTCAAACGGTTGATTCTTAATTTGCAGCAAAGCGATTTTGCTGTAGGGTTTGTCAGTGGGCTCAAAGATGACCTGAACATCTACCTGCTGAGAGATCGCTTTAATCGCGGTCAGCAGATCGGCATCCATTAAGTTCACCGTCACAAAATAATCATTCTGGGCACTGCCTGGGGTCAAGCTTGCCGCCCAGCAGGCGATGGATAGCATCGCCACGGTAAACACACGTCGCATTTAAGTTCGTCCTCCTCCGTGATGTTGCAAGAATAATCACTTTCGCATGAGCAAGGCAGTTCATGCCTGCTCATGCCGCCAGTGATAGTTTGAAACAGTTGTTGAAATTAGCGATAGGTGTTCATAGTCGCTTCTTATTATCGGAAGCCGCCGCCGCCAAAGCCGCCGCCCATACCGCCGCCGCCGTAGCCGCCGCCCATGCCGCCACCCATGCCGCCGCCACGACCACCGCCGCCGAAGCCGCCGAAGCCGCCGCCGCCGAAACCACCCTGACCGCCCATGCCGCCGCCGAAGCCGCCCATGCCGCCGCCGAAGCCGCCCATACCGCCGCCGAAGCCGCCCATGCCGCCGCCCATGCCGCCCATGCCGCCGCCCATGCCGCCAAAGCCGCCGCCGCCAAAGCCGCCGAAGCCGCCGCCCATGCCGCCGCCCATCTGCATATCATACATACCGCCGATTTGCGCGACATTGCCGCCTAACGCCTGAGCGATTTGGTAAACGCTGGCATATTGCAGAACGATCTTCTCTGGCAGTTCGGGACCACGAGTGGTCGGTTCCGTAGAAGTTGTATCGGTTGTCGGAGGCGGGATATTATCTTCCACGCGCACCGTGATGTAGTAGACACCGCTCTCAATACGATAGGTCAGATTGAGGGGGCGAAGAAGCGAATTCAATGCCGTATCAAACGGCACATCCGTCAACGACACCGTCACCTGTCCTTGCACGTTCGGGTCCAGATTATAGTTGACATTCACGCTTTCAAACAGCTGTTTCAAAGCGTAACGAACATCAGCATAATCCAATTTAATGGTTACCCGTTTCTGAGAAACGTCGCCTTGTTGCGCGATCACTGGCACGCTTAATCCAACGAGCGCCAATAACGCGAGTCCTGCTGCTAATCGTTTCATGGTCTTATTCCTCCAATACTTATTTTACGCTTAACTCTGTTTTCTCGTTACATGCTTACAGATCAGGTGCTTATAGGTCAGGCGCGCCGCGTCCACCGCGTCCACCGCGTCCGCCCCCCGGACCGAAACCAGCTCCAGGACTACCTGCGGCGCCAGGGCTGCCAGGCGAACCCATTCCGCCCCCAAAACCTGCACCGCCGCCCGTTCCGCCACCACCGCCTTGGGGCGGCTCATAGCGCACACGAACCTCGCGCGGGTTACCTTTCGACCGTTTTAGCGTGATTCCTTCCATATCGATAGATGCAACACGAAATTCTCCCACTAAATCGCCCGGCGTAACGATTTGAGGCACTTCCCCTTCTTGCTCCAAAATGGCTGAAACCGTGGGACCCTCAATAATTCCAGCAATGCGCCGGTAAGGCTGAGCCTCGAACGGTTCTAAAGGAACAAGGGTTGCTGGAGGTCGCGGAGGACCTGCTGCCCGGTAGAAGCCCGCCAATTCATAAGCGCCCACCTGCATCGCTTCATTTTCCTCTGGCAGATAAGCAAACGGGTCTCTCCGAGGTCGGAAGGGAACGCTGGGGGTATCCGCTTCTGGCGCAGCAGCCATCATCGTGCCAGCAGAGGAACCGGGCGCGGGTGCCGGCGTCGGCTGCGCTCCACCCATCATACCAGGACCGCCGCCCATGCTGCCAGGGCCGCCGCCCATCCCCAATGCAGGCGCAGGCGGGGGACCGGAAGCCTCTTCAGAGCCGCCGCTAAAAACGAACAAGTAAAGCACCAAGCCGAGCAGCACAAGGGCTGCTACGCCTCCAAAAATCGCTAATTGTGTCTGTTTGTTCATACTTTTCTATCGCCTCTCTAAAGGGATCAAACTCCACCCGCTCCAGGACCCCGGATTCCACCCGGCATCCCACCAGGAGCGCCCATACCGCCGCCTGGCATACCACCACCAAAGCCACCGCCACCACCGCCGCCCGGAATAGAAGGAACCGGCGCGCCTAATTGTCCGCCTCGAGCGCGAGGATAGACATAGACGGTTAAGTTATAGGTTGCGGTCAATTGCGGAGTCGTGCCTTGAATCGCCATCCCATCCGTCAATACCAGCAAATTCGGAACCCTATTCCATCGCTTAACATGGTCCAACAGCCCTTGGAAAGAAGAAGCGCGCACCGTTACGGCTCCCAATGGGAAAGCGATCAGTTTGTCTGGCAGCGCGTTCGGATCGGTGGGCGGAGGCGGTAATTGAACCGCAAATTGGCGGTTTACGCCGGTTTTCATCGGCCATGCCTGCAATTTATGCCCGATCTCGCGCACCATGTCATGATACTGCTCCCATGCGCTTAGACGGTCGCTCAAATCAATCGTGTTGACGGGCATCTTCTGGTTCTCATAGCGAGCCAGTTTACGCTCCGCTTCCTTCACTTTCTGCTCCGCCAAAGCCACTAACGCGCGTCCCTCGGGAATTCGAGCGACTTTCGCTTCTAACTGCGCGTTATGTTTTTCGTGTTCGTCGATATTCGCCAAAGTCGGTCGTATGCCCAGCAAAAAGATCGCAGCAGCCACCACGACAGTGGCAACGATCCCGATGGACATTTTCGCAAACATAGATAAGCCTTTCATATGCGTTCCTCAACCTCAATTTTTTATAAATCTTCGCTTAACTGCCCGCGATTACGCATCCCGCCGCCACCGCCACCTGCAGGGGGTCCGCCCGGTCCGCTGGGGGGGGCGCCCATGGTTGGCGCGCCGCCCGGAGGTCCTCCGCCAAAACCGCCCGGCATTCCACCACCTGGCATACCGCCGCCACCGGCTGCGCCTGTCAGAATAGGCGGAACCGTAGGAGCAGCCATCGGCTCTCTCAGCAAGCAAACGATCTGGAAGTTGCTCAAGCCAGCCGGAGAAGGTTGACTGCTCCCACCGCCCGCTAAGCCGCCACCGCCGCCGCCAAAGCCTCCCGCTAAGCCGCCACCACCACCTGCGCTAATGCCTGCACCAGCCATCGAAGGAGAAATACTCCCGCCACCGCCCGCGCTAATGCCTGCGCCAGCCATCGAAGGCGCAATTCCGCCACCGCCAAAGCCGCCCGGCATCCCGCCGCCCAATTGACCTTGACCACCGCCAAAGCCTTGGGTCTGGGTGGTTAAGCTGACCGCGCTTAAACGAGGGCAGTTATACATGGTTCGCAGGTACGCGCCGATTTCGCGCACACCTTTTGTAAACAGGCTAATTTGCAACTGATTGCCTTGACCCACTTGCATCGTTTGATAGCGCACACGCGGGGAGGTGTACTGCGCGATCTCCGCATACAATTCAGGATAACGCGGATTCCAAGCCAGGATGTCATCCACAAATTTCACTTTGGTCAGCGTCAGTTCCACTTCTGCAATACGGGATTGTGCTTGCTGTACCAAACTGTCTAATTGGCTCGCTTGCGATTCTAACTGTACCTTTTGATCCTGCAGTTCGGTCAAACGGGCTTGAGAATTCATCAGCCAGTAGCCAAGCGCGCCATTGACCAGAAAGAACATCAAAGCCATCAGCACGATTAACTGCTTATTTATTTTTCGTTGCTTAACGTAAGCGGGTAATAGATTCAGTCTCATAGTTTGTCAGCCTCTTCTCACATGAACGGGTGCAGCGCCATACCAATGGCCACTGGGAACACATGCGCATTGGCAGCCACAAAATCAGGACCATGCCGGCGCGTGTTCACTTGCAGCCCTTTCAATGGGCTGGCGAATTCGGTAGGAATGTTTGTTACGCTTTGAATCAATTGATCTAAATTCGGCACTAATCCCGCGCCGCCGCACAGCAGGATCAAATCGATTCGAGCATCGGCTTTCCGCCCCAAGTGGTACTCCACCGACCGGCGTAACTCGCTGACCAGTTCCTCAACCAAAGGGGACACCGCTTGGAAAAGCTGCTGTTTGCGCATATCGGCTTCGGTGCTTTGCGCGGGCAAAGGCGCGGCAGCAGGCGTATCAAAGGGTGAAGGCGCGGGCGCGGGTTCCTCAAAAGGAGAAGGTGGCGCATCGCTGTCAGCTGCCGTTATGGGCGCATAGGGAGGAGGCTCCTCCTCATAAGCGGCTCCAGGATTATAGGGCGCGGCGTTTGGATCGCTGTATCCCCCATCTGCTGGGGGGATCGTGGCTCCGCCGCCTGGGTCATAAGATCCATAATCGCTGCCTCCAAAAGGATTGGGCGCGGCTGCCGCTTGATTCAGTAAAATCTCCAGGTGCTGGGTCTTCAGTTTTTCCGCCTCTTCGTCTGGTATCGCCAAAAAGTCTCCAATCGCCCGCGTAAAGACATCGCCTCCAATGGTGGGCAAAATGCGCGGGAAAACCAGCAGTCCCATATCAAAAATATCGATAGTCGTAACGCTGGCGCCAACATTGACCACGACCACATTGCGGGAACGCATGTCGTTCTGGCTCTCCAACAAACTGCGCCCCACCGCGAGCGGCTCCACATCGATGGCAAAGGGTTCCATGCCAGAAACGTCCGCAATTTCAATCAAATTGTCGATAGCGTCTTGCTGCGCAACCGCCAGCACAACATCCATATTTTGATCGGCAGGGTCGTCATCCGGTCGGTTAATCACTTCGTAAGCCGATTGAACGCGCGTATCGGCAAAGGGAATGTTGCGCTGAACTTCCCAGTCCATATGCTGCTTCAAATCCGCCATATTCATTTTAGGCACTTCTAAGATGCGTGTGACAACGGAATTTTGACCTGCCAAGCTGAAAATCGCTTGTTTCGTGGAGATACCCGACTCAGCGAGCAACTTTTTCAAGGCAGCCGCCACTGCGCTGGGATTGATGATGCCGCCTGCGTCCACAGCGCCCTCAGGCGTGGGAGCAATGCCTAAGCTGGTGAGGACAGGCGGACGCCCAGCCTTCACTTCTGCCACTTTGATGAATTTGCTGCCGATATCGATACCCACCGCTACGCCAATTTGCTTCGCCATTCGTTATCCTCGTTATTAGTCTGCATGAGGGGATATAACCCCCTATTTATAAGTGATTCAACGCTCCTTGCGAGTTTCCTGCTGAATATTTCGCGAGGAGCGTTGAATTTCCTGCCCTTATAGAGTCAGAAACGGTTAAGAGGGTTCAATCACCGTCTCGATCCCGCTCATCAATGTAGAATCGGGGTTGAATAGCGGCGGAATAGATGTCCGGCGCGCCGTTGCGTGTGCTGTTCCAGAAGAGGAACACCGAGCCGTCATGCTCTGCCAATAGGGTCTGCGGCAAAACGCGACGGTAGCTGATTTCATTGGGCATCGCCCACAGGTACATCTCATTCGTGGGCAGATCCAAAGGCAGTTGGGTTTCTGAATCGCGGCGGTTAGGTGCGACACTTTCTTCGATCCAACGAATCGTCGTATCAAACACCGCTTGCTGCCCGGTATCTGCGCGCAAGAATATAATCCGTACGGGCTTGCCCTCATCCGTTGCCGTGAAGTAGACGCGCCCGCGAACCGGATCATATTCGTAGTACCCCAGGTTATTGCCAATCACGGTAGCATGATTCACCCCTGCCTGCACACTGGTGCTTTGCGACAAGGGGAAGCTGCCATCATTGGCGCGCAAGATTTCCGTTGGCAGTTGAACGCCCATTCGATAAGTCTTGTAGTAGAAGACGGACGGCGAAGCAGGCGCGTTGCCCGACCGACGGTAGAAGGTCCAAAGGCGATCGGTGGGCGGAATCTCTGTATTTGTCAGCGCAGTGTTACCGCTGGATTTGCGCACCCAAGATTCCGCTGGGGTGGTGAAGCCATGCCGCGGGTTCTCAGATTGCTGCAAGAAGGCGGTCACCTGTGAATGGCTGCCTGCCGGATTCAAAGGCGTGATTCGGAGCAGACGCGGGCGATAGGTCACGGTCAACATGTCGCTCAGTTTCGGCGCTAACTGCGGGAACCGCACCAGACCGTTCAGAGGGTCTACCACCACATTGCCCACCTCGCGATAACGGGTAATCGTTCCGTTTTCAACCACCGGCTGGCGATAGCGGAAAGTCAATAATCCTGTCGCTTCATCGACGGTTGGCGTTTGGGGATAGCGCGGATCGCCCGGATCAGAAATAATAGAGAACCCATTAACCTTAATCTCCAAGTCCAGATTCGTCGCCAAGTCATTCCAGGTTCTGGACTGGTAGTTCCAGTCCAGATGGCGGGTTCGCCATACGTTGCCTGTCGTCTCTTTGGTCGCGACCTCGTCCACAATAATGGGGAAGAGTTCCGCATCGCCCAAGCGTCCATCCCCGCGCCGGGTGTAGCCATAACGCGCTAAAAAGACTTCCGCCAGGTTCCGGTCACCCGTCGTGCCAGTGATCACCGTTTCGATAAACAGTCGGTCACGCCCGTTGTTGTTATTGAAAGCATCGGCGACACGCACACGACGCGCAATCGCGCTGATCTCGTTGACAGTGCGTATTGCGCGCGAAATCGGCAATCGCTGTTCGCGTCCCCAGTTGGTCATATTCGCCCCCACCGGGATATAGTTCACGCTTTCGCGACCGCTGGTCGAAGCGGTGTAGAAGAGCCAGTTAATCAAACCGCTGTAGCCGGTCAACGAGGGGCGTCCCTTCGGCACAATCAGGTCGATAGGAACCGCAAACCGTTCGCCTTCCGGCATGCCGGTCTCATCATTGATGCGTGTATAGAACATCGCGGAACGCGGCACATTGGCGACTTGCACACTGCCCACCCAGAACAGCCAAGGCTGTCCATCCGCCGATCGATAGACGCCGGGGGAGGTATGTCGAATCGTCGCTTTTTCGGTGTCGGTCAATGGCGACTGCAGGCTGAGCAAGCGTTCAAAGTCCACGCCATCCGGGTCGTTCGGGAACGGTCCCACCACCTGATTCCACCAGTTACCGCTGACCGCTGCCGGGTTCCATCCGCTGGTCGGTAAGCTTTGGTCGTTCCAACGCAGACTCGACTTATACAAGTAGAAGTTATTCGGGTTGCCCGCGCGATTGGAACTCCAATAGATATGCATATGCCCGGAGCGGGATCGGAACGCTGCCGGTCCCGTGTTCGTGAAGTTGGGCGCCTGAGCGGGCGGGTTCGGATCAATAATCGGTTGGGTGCCGACATTCGTGCCGCCTGTCATGCGAGTCTCGCGCACGCGAACTACACCCCGCATCGTGGGGTTAGAGCGCGTTCGGGCGGCAGGACGATCATTGTCCACCACGATTTCCTGGGCATAGGTTCCCAAAGGCTGGAAGGGCGGAATCGCCAATGCCACCTTCGGGTCCTCGGGTTTCGGCAGCGCAGGATTGCGAGGCTGACCATAAGGAATCGCGGGCAGGCTCAAATAAGTCGGAGACGGGTCACCTGGACGCGGCTTCTGGAGCCACACCTGACTGCCCTGACGCGGGTCATACACCGGCACTTGGGTCTGATTGGTGAAGACATGGTTATCCAAGTTGCTGACCAAGGTGAAAGTCAGCGGTAGACCATTAAGATTGGTGACCGTGTCCGAATACATCGCGCCGCCCTTGCGAACCCGAAGATTGATGAGGTTGACATTCCCCTCATTTTTCACGGTGAACTTCTTCCAGAAAGGCGTAAATGCCCAGTCTGCACCGTTGGCAGGGTTCTTCGGCAGGAAGAGCGACAGGGGATTGTTCGCGCTTAGGTTGGTTGGATTGCCGCTGAAGGTGTTAAAGCCAAAACCAGCAGGCAGCGAGCCGAACACAACCGTCTGCTCCTCCACGATCATTTCTGGAGCGGCATTCACAAACACATTGCCCATTGCCAATTCCCGGTAAGCTTCTTGACGCTGCTGATTCACCAGCGACCCCACGATTGTGTTCGCGCCATCGAATCGCCCGTTGTTGTTCGAATCAACAAACACATCGACTCGCGACAAGTAACCGTAGTTTCCGGGCGGCTGGTATCGAGGCACATTCAAGATGGATTGCACGACGCTGCCGTCCGCAGGCGAAGTCGTTGTGACACGAGGTCGCACGGTGGTACGCTGCATATCAGAACCGCCCTCAAACAGCAGCTGCAGCCGCCGGGCAGAGATATCGGGATAATCGACACTGGTATTCGGGAAGCGCGTGACACCTGCCGGTCCCACATCCTCCCAAGGCAGCGATTCGATGGCAGGCGTGCGCGGGTCTCGATGCGCATCATCGGCTCGGACACGCACCTGCAAAATAGCGCTTTGACCGCTGAAGCCGGTGGTCTGACCGCGCCGGTCTGCCACTCGGAACTGACCATTTGCCTGCATCGCATGCGTAAAGTTCGCGGGATAAACCCACGGAATCATCACCGACTGGTTCCCGTTGCCGTTCACCAGATTAGTAATGGCTGCGCCCGTTCCCACAGAGCCAACTCCCGAAACGCCTAAAGGATTCGCGATACCAAAATCAAAACGCTGAACCCCTGTATCCACGCGGTCCATATCTTGCGACCAGCTCGCGCCCGGAATCTCGATTTGCATCTCATAACCCCGTCCCGGCGACCAGAAGTTCTGACCGTTCGCTTGAACTGTGAATGACAGTACCGCGATTACATCCAAATCCGGGTCCTCTTGAGGCGGGTTTGTGGTAGTCTGTGTGTTGGCGGGACGCTGCTCGCGCAGGTTGCCGGGACCAGTGATTAACACATTGATCGGGCGGCTGGCATTAGAGCCTGTACCGCGCTTGAAATTCCACAAGATCACATAGAACGTTTGCCCCCACTCTAACGCATCCAGGGTATCGCGCTCATTCTTGGTCGTATAACTCTGATCGGGACTGATCGTGCCGTTGCGAATCGAATCGGCATACTCTTTGTCGGTTGTGATCGTGACACGCAATTTCCTGAATTCATCCGGCACATCATCTTGATCCGGTTCCGAATCCTGCGTGATTTCATCCGCCAGTTGCGGGTACTGTTGCGCGATTTGATTAGCGGTCAACCCATTGGCATTGAAGGCGTAAAGCACACCCGCATCATCTGCCACATAGAGCCAACTATCGAGAACGGCAGGCGAGGTGAAAATACTGTCGCCCAGGAGGTTCCATTTTTCGAAGGCTTTTCCATTCGCGCCTCCCAAGGAGGTGGCATGAATCGCATAGAGATCGCCTCCATTGGTGCCAATAGTGAGCGCCTGCCGATTGCCAAAACTGTTGCCGTCCGCATCCAAATCTCGCACGCCCGAATAAGCGTTGGAACTAAACAAAGCCCCGCCCAGCGCGCCGGAGCTTTCTGGATCGCCATTCGTATCCAGCAGCCGTTCGCCGGTGTCCGCATTGAAGTAGTAAACGCGCCCATCTTGCGCGCCCACATACAGCACATTGATCGGCTGAGCATTTCCGTAGTAATCGATCCCTTGAATCACGGTTGGCGATGAGTACTGAATGGCTGAAAGCTCCACATCCGGCTTCGCGGGATATTTCCAAATCAGCTCGCCGGTACTGGCGTTCAAGCAGACCACCTGACCCTGATTTCGAATAGTGGTCGCCACATAGACCTTGCCGTTAAACAAGGCAGGGGTTGCGGTAACCGCGCCGATTTGCGAATCGGGGTCTAAGTCGTTGGGATATTCCCAAATCCGCTCGCCTGTCGCCACATCTAACGCCGTCAATCTGCCATAGAAGCTGGAGATCAGACTGCCCACAAAAATCTTGCCGCTGCCGTCATAAACGGGCGCAGCCACCATTTGACTGCCTGCTTGATATTGCCACATCACGCCCGGATTATTGCAATCGTCCAGCGCGCTCTGCGCCATATCGTACTGGGTATCCAGCGCGTAAACCCGTCCGTTGGCGTTACCAATAATCACCAAATCGGTGTTCTTTGTCAAATATTCCGCACCGCCGCATTGGCTGGTATTTGGGTTGGGATAGCGCGCATTGACATTGTTGACAAGCAAAGGCGAGTTATAAAGGAACGGTCCCGCGAAAGAGGGCGACATAATCCAGTAGGATTTCGTTTCGCCCTGAAGTGTGCCGTTTTGACCGTCGCCCAGCGCATCCACACAATAGACGCGACCGTTGTCCGATCCGAAGACCGCCACCAGTTTGCTGCCTGCGCCCTTCACGCGCGCGGTTCCGATATGCGGTGTGGAGAAGACGCTGTTTTCCACGCCGGTCGTTCGAACCAATTTTACTGCATCCGCCACAACGAGGGGGTCTGTAGCAGGATTTTCAACAAAATTCGAGACCGACACATCATAGTTAATATTTCGCAAGAACGGGTAAGCGCGCGCGCCTAATTGAACCCACTGTCCTCCATTACGCTGGTCGATATAGACCCGCTCGAATCCGCCCAACTCTTGGTCTTCATTTTCAAATTCGTAAATTGCCTTGCGCGCATGATTCGTGCCGCTGGGGAACCAGGCATACACAAAATAATCGCCATCCTCCGGCACCCGTACCCGCCAAACCGCTTTCTTGATTTGGGAAGCGTTATTGGTGGTATTTGCCTGCACATAATCGGAGCCATACTGGTCGGTCCCAGTATTCAATTCCCAGAACACGCCATCCACGCTGGGGTCATCATAAATCACGCCCGCTTCGCTTTCCGGCACATTCGGCACCTTATAGGACCAGCGAACCCGCATGGAGCGCGTGCTGGTGGGATGCTCAAAGCAAAAAACATTGCCGTTACCATTGGCGGTATAGACTAAATGGTCATTGGAGCGAATGGGGCTTTGAATCGCGACGGGCGAGGCTTGAATCACCCCGTAGTCTGGTTCAAAACGCATCGCATCCGCGATCACAGAGACATCTTCGTTATAGTCGGGGCTGTCCACGGGGATTTCGTTGGTTAAACGAACGCGAATCGGCGTGGTTCCATTATAATAGAAAGAGGTATTCCCTAAAGAAACCCAACTGCCGGTTCCGCGCTGATCCAACCGCACGGTCGTGGAGCGGCTGTTGCTGTCGAAGACCGTGTAAACAGCGGTTGAGGTGTTGATGGGCGCGCCCACAGGCGGAGAAGCGATCCAAACAAAAATGCGATAGAACCCCGCTTTATTGGTATCGCTACTACCAGACACATGGCTTCGCCATTCCGCGACCGCGCTCACATCCCGGTCGCCAGAGGTATAGAGATAGGGCGGCAGCGCATTATTCGTATCGTTTGGGTCGCGATAGAAATCGTAATACAAACTATTCGCTGCCGGCACATCCCAGCTTCCCGATGAGGAGAACTGAGCGGTGCTGTTATCGATATCGATAGGCGACGCCAGCAAATCCAGAGCCGGATAGGTCCAGCTCAGCAGCAAATTCACATTGCTGTTACGCGAGTTCGTTGTTACGCCCAAGCGCGCTTGACTGCCGCGATGGGTATGCCAACTGTCCTGCGCGACCAGCGCGCTGACCGTCAATAGCGTCAATGCCGTCAACGCGGTAAATCGCCTGCGCCTCGCCTGCTGTTTGCGGCGCGCGCTGCCTTTTGCTCTCTTGTCCCTGTCGTATGCTTTCATCATCATCTACCCCAAGTCTGTTTGTCGGCATTCACCCTGCTAAGGGTTCCCCGAACCATCGTTGCACAGTTCTGAAATCTTATTGCCGGTCTGCGGAGGTTGGCATTCGAATCTGGTAAGACCCCGACAATTTTGGATTGTCTGCCGTGCTCCAGATAATCGACTCGTTGCGCAACCCGCCATTCTGTGTATCGAAGAAATCGCGCGCGCGCAGTTCGAACACTTCGCCCAAGAACTCGCGCCGTTCCAAAGTTTGTCCATTCGGACTCATCCGCACCAACGTGCTGCCCACATAGCCATTCACAATAAGCACATTGCCGTTGGCTAACTGTTTCGCTTGCAACGGCTTGAACAATAACGGCTCCTGGAGCGGATTGTTCACATCGCGCGGGTCCAAGCTGTTGTCCACGAGCGAGAGATAGTCGCCTTCATACCGGCGTCTCAACACATTGCTATACTGCTCGTTCGTCAGCATCCAAGTCACGTCCCAAGTATCTGCGTTCTGCGCATTCGGGTCTGCCACCGGCTGCAGTTCATAAACGCCGGTGGTGGTGCAGAGCAACACATAGATACCAGGATTACCTTCGATACTTCTTGGAGACGTCGAAATGGAAATCGGAGACAGTATCGGAACGACCTGCCCATCCGGCAACCTCATCTTACGTCCATACCTCAGCACCGTTCTGCCGTTCTCTGCGGTCTGCAGTATCACCATGCCCGATTCCACATTCTTCGGATCAAGGTTCAAGTCGCTGCCCGTTGAGACCACGTTCTGCACGATACTGGCATAACCAACACGGGCAGGCTGATTCGCGGCAAGCCGATATTCAAACCGCTGCGCGCCCACATACCGGTACTCCTGCCCTAACTTGTTGGTCGGTGACATCCAATAGAGAACGCCCACTTGCGGACGATTATAGGCATCAACCACCAATCCGCGAATCGCGAGCGTTAATGGGTCTGCCACATAACGATCCACCAGATCAATCAACCGGAAGTTGCCTGAATCCGCGATGGTGTAATGCACCCAGTATTCCAGAGCGTTCCGGGTCAAATACGGGTTCTGATCTTCCTGAACGAATTCGGTCCAAACCGTCACATCGGTGGGTACGCGCAGTCCCGTGGGCGTGCCGCTGACCCAGTTAGAACTTAGCAGATTGCTCCGAGCCGGATCACGCAGCGATTTCACCGGATTTACCGGGTCCAGCGCGCCATTGGCGGCATAGTTCGGTTCTGAGTCGGGAATGAAGCCGGTCAACGAGCGAATCTCGTTGCCCGCGCGATCCATCAACACTAAACGGTCGTTGGCGGTATCGACCATCCAGAACTCGCTTTGCGAAAGACGAACAATGCGTCCCGTGCTGGAGATCGGCGTCTTGATAGAGAGCAGACGCCGGTTCGAAATGGTTTCCAATTGCGAGTTTTCGGTGGACCAAATGACACTGCCTTCTTTGTCCACTTCCAACACGCGCCCTTGATCGGCGATCATGGTGCTGTTGCGCTCATAGGCGATAAAGCCTGTTGGAATCTGGTTGTTGCCACCGCTGATCGTGGTGGTTAGCAGACCCTCGCCAAAAGCTAATGGCGTGATGTTATCTGCCTCAGGCCACTCTTGAGTGATGCGCAAGAAGTAGTTGCTCAACAGTTCAAACGGATTGTCCGAAAGTTCTGGCAGGTCCTTCACATACGGCCACCGCAGCGCGCTTTCATAGAAATTGCTGGGGAACAATCCCACCTGCCCGCCTCGCGCTAAGGTTGGCTGCTCACGTTTTGGATTGGAACTAATGCCCACAATACCGCTGCGCGTGGTTAAACTGAACTGTCCTCGCGCTTGGCGCGGGATCGTTACCGACTGCGGGATGTAAGCCAAATCGCCTATCACGGTGGGTAAGCCCTTCGGTTTGCCAAAGAAGACCGCAAACCACAACAAGTTATCCCAAGTGCCTTGATAGCGCAGGTTCGTGTTCGGTACAAGATACGGCGAACCGGAACCAAATTTGACCGCGACAGGCTGAGACAGGCTGAACGACTGCATCAGGTTGATATTGGCGCCTTGCTGCCCGGTATACATCGAATAGAAACGCAGCTGCCCGCTCTCGAACTTCAAATTCGAATTGGGCGAGCTCGGATCATAAGTGGTGGAAACCGATAGCCCCAATTGATTGCGTCCGCCGCGCTCATAGTCCACCTGAGAAATCGTCACAGTGCCGGTCAAAAGCCCAGTCAGTTGCGGATCGGTAATAGCAATTGAAGGCGGATCGGCATCAAACGCCAGCAACACATAATAGTCGGTGGTGAAGATATTGAAAATCCGGACCTTGCCCACCCCCAGCGCATAGATGGTGCCGTCGGAATAGACCGGCGAACCCACAAATTGGAAGAACATATCGCGCTGGGTCTGAGCCGTGCCTAAAGGCGGCTGACCCGCAAAACCCGCCGTGAAGTCTAAGAATCGACCAAAGTAGAAGTTCAAACCGGGGTCCGGGTCGTTCCAACGCAGGGAAGGCGGAATCGGTACAGGCTGCGGGTTCCCCTCCAACAATTGAGGATAACCTGCCTGCGCGTTCCATCGCCACAAAATGCGGCTTCCATCCCGATTCTGCTCAGCGCGCTGCTCCAACACCGCAATTAATGCGCCATTCAGATATTGCACTTCCGAAGATTGAGGGTCTTCAAATTGGGTCGCGGTCGTGATATACAGCACACCGTTGGATCCCAGAGTCAAGCCGCGCAGTTTGTTATTAAACTGGAAATTTAGCCCTGCCTGATTGCTGGCAGGAATGCTCAGCGTGGTGCGGAACATGGTCTGCGCATTTTGCGCGTTCGCCCAATCCACAAAATAATCGACATAATAGCTGTGTATCGGGTTGCCATCCACGCCGATAGGAACCGAAGTCAACTTCAATTCGCCCGGAGTCGGAATGTTAAACACCGCATCATCCGACAAGTCGCGCAGCACATTGCCATTCGCATCCACTTCATAGACCCGGGGCTTCAATTCCAAAATGCCCGTGTTAAACATTTTTGCGGGCGAACCCGAATTGGTCTTGAGTCGAGTTGTGAAACTTTGGCTGGCGCGGCTGTATTCTAACTTCTCGCCTTTCGCGCCCAACCAAATACAAGAAACCTGTTCCAGAGTGGTGTTGCTGCCCTGAACGATCTGCTCGCCCCCAAAATAGAGCATCAAATCGTTGCCGCCGCCGCGCCCATAGTTCGGCACAATGCCCGCAACAAAGGGCGTCGTCATCCGGCTAACGCGCTGGTAGGTGGGCTGCTCCCACTCGGCGTCGCCGGTCGGAGAGAACGGTTCGCCCGTCATGACGGTAGGGCGGGTGGTGCCATCGCCAATCGCTAAGGCATAAATGGAGATGCCTTCCGCATTCCCAAAGAACGCTCGCGCAGGCACAATCAACATACCTTCCATATAAACAGGCTGCGCGATTCCGCGTCCAAAACCTGACTCCACACGCGCCGCGCCTGTATAGTTGCGCGTTGGGCTGGCAGAGCCGGTCGGCACATTGGCGACCCAAAGCGGATCATTGACTGGCGTCAAACGACCATTATTGTCGCGCGGAACCGCCTTATAAGCCACGACACCGCCATCGGTATTCACCAAGATGAGCGCGCCTGCTCGAGGCGTTTCAATGATGATAGGCGAAGAGCAATCGCCCGGAACCGTCGCGGTCCAAACCACATCCGCCAGCGAGCCCAACGCTAAGTCGGGAATGCCGTCATCGTTGAAACCATCGCCGTCCGCGTCGCGCTGAGGCGATCCATCGTAACAAATCAAGCGTCTGCCTTGCAGAACATAAACGAATCCGTTGTAAATCACGGGCGAGCCAACATTCTGACCGCCCCCCGACTGACTGCTCTCATCGTACCATTTGTAAGAAAGCGGCGCGCCGTAACGGTCAAAAGCGGCATTGGCTTGGCGGGCATCTTTACTGAATCCGACGGTGGTGCTTGCCCATCGAACCATGTTATAAGCGAATTTCAATTCTGCCGAAGGCGCCAAAGCCACCAGCGCGCGATAACGCGAGTCGCCTTCCGGTATCCCGCTGAAGGGCTGGTTGATCATCCCAGAAATGCCGACCGCGCTCGCAACCACGCGCCCAGAACCATAGATGGAACTCGCGATTCGAGCCGAAGTGCCTGTGATGCCGCCCATCACGACCTGCGGATTGAGCGGAGGCGACCCTAATTGAGTCAAGCGCGCGTTCGTGTTGGCAATGCCCCGACCTGCCAAGCCCAGTCCCAATACTTCTTGCGCCGATAAATTGTAATAGCCTCTAAACAAGGGGTGATTCAAATCAACAATCTGAGGCGTGCCGCCGCCCGGCGTGGTATCCAAATTCACATCCGGGAAAAGAATCGAGCCACCCCGAGTCCAACTTTCACTGGGCGTATCCAACCATAAAATACCGCCGCCATCCACAAACCGTCGAAGTTTTTCGCGTTGCTGAACGTTGAGCCGTAAGCCTCCACCGCCCCCCGGTTCACCCCGATTGCTCAGAAGCAGAATGTGATAGCGCTGTATCTGCTCGCTTGTCAGAGTGTTTAAGTTGACTGCCCAATAGGCGGCGCGCCACTTCTCCAAACCGGGACGCGCATTGGGGTTCTCAAAGGACCATCCCAGCGGTTTGAGGTCTAAACGCTGATCCATCGCGTAGAATGTATGCCAATCCCTGGTGTTCAGCGCATTATTTAGCACAACGACGCCCGCGCGAATGGTAACCGTGCGCGCGCCGTGACCGCGCGCATCTGCCAACGCATGGGGCGCCAGCAGACAGGCGGTCAAACCAACAACGAGACTAACAAGGGACATTTTCGTTTTCATGGTCTTAACTCTCCAACATAAACCGGTTTGGGACAAACAGGCAGCCTCGGTACAGCAGGCAGAAGGCGCCCCGGATGCGCATTGGCGGGGTCCGTAAATTCCGCCAGACGCAAGGGAACAGGCTGGTTCGGAATAGAACGGTCATACGGGTCTCGGAACACCGGATCATAGCGCATAAACAGATTATAGCAAGCGTCCGGGTTGCCTTGATGCGTATACCGGCTGTGCTGATCCGGCACTTGCAAATTGGAATTGCCATATGTACTTGGGAACCAGCCCCAATGACGCATCCATTCCGATTGATCCTCCAGCGAGGCGGTAACGTTCTCCGCAATCGCGCCCTCCAGCGTAATTTTGATGCCCAACGGATCGCCGTAGAACGGGAAATCGGGACTGGCAACCGTGATGGGGCGGGAACCCCGAGCAGTTAGAGCAGCGCGTGTATCGGAGGGATCGGTATTGAACCAATACCCCGGTATCACAAAGAAACTGCCATTCTGAGCGAACATCGCCGCCTGAATTTTGATATCCAAAGGTTGGATGGTTGCCGCGCTGAATAAATAAGGCTGATTATCGGTGGGCGGTCGATAGTTGCTGTTGAAAGTGTTCTGCAAGCGCAGTTCCAACAAGTTCTCATCGCCCGGCACATTTGACATCGCGTAGTTCGAGCCGTTCGGCAGCGGAATCAACGGGAACGAAATTCGCTCGAAGTTCGGATAGGCTTGCCAAGTGCTTCTGCCCAGCACATAGGTCGTCACTGGGAACCCAGGCAAGTTAAATGTATAGAAAGGGTTATTACTCACGGACGGGTTCACCAATAGGTTAATAAAGGAACCTGAGCCGCCCGACGCATGACGCAGCAACAGCCGCAATCCGCCGAAATTGCCGGTGTAGCCGCTTTCGGGGTCGTTGGGATCGCCCAACGGGTCCACGCCAAAACTAAACAGCAAGCGCATAGGCGAATCGGGCATCGCCGTAAAGTAGAACGGCGATTGGGTGTTCTGCGGCACACTATCGGCTGTAGACGAGCTGTCCAAAGTCCTGCGCAGGAATTGGGTCGTGTTCACACAGACATAATCTTTGGCGATAATGGCAAGCGCGCTGCGCTCGTTCCCTTTCAAGATATTCCCTTCGATATAGGCGGTCCCATTCGTCACAATCGTGATTTGCCGGTTACTGGGTATCACGCCCCGAATGCGCACATTCCCTTCCGCGAAAATCAAGCCGTTGAAAGGCACATCCAGTTCCGTGTCATCCCGCGTATATTCGTTGTTCAGCATGCGCCAGCGAGGATTGGCGAGGTTGTTCGGCTCTGGGAACAAGAACGCGAGTGATTTGACGTTCAACGCCTGCCCGCCCGGCAGTTGCCATTGCGCGACGCCCCTGCGCGGATCATACCAAACATCGTTCGGTCGAGTTTGGTTGCGCGTAATACGGAACCCTTGCGCCCTGACTGTGTTGCCCGCGGTCGCGTTGAACAACTCGATAATCGCGCCTGGAGGCTCATAGAACGGTCCGTTCCAATGGCGAGAACCGCCTGGCTTCATCCAATCACCCCTCAGACTGTAGCCGCCCACCAGCGAACGGCTCTCTTGCTGAATATCAAGCGGGTTGTTGATATAGACGCCGCGCCCGTACCCGAACTGCCCGCGGTTAAACCAACTGCCGTTCGAACGCTGCCGCCAAACACCCGAGTCGCGAGTCGCGCCGCGATAGCGCAACTGGCTTGTGCTGGGGTCCACGATATCCATTCGAGGCGGGTCCAGGTAAGCGATAGAGCGAGGATAGCCATCGCGCGCAGTGATGGGTTTGCCATCCCGGTAGACGCCGTTGTAAGTCGTAAAGTTCGTGTTATCCTGGCTGGGGAAGAGCGGTTGAGTGCCGTTGAGCGTTCCCAACTGAACCAGCGTGTTGTTGTTATGGGTGATGTCGCCGGATACTTCGACCCGTTCGCCCATCATACGATCCTGATTGATGTTAAGCAGTACGTTCCCATTCCAGCGCAGGTTGCCATTCACGCGGATCGGCGCTAAGCCAAAAGGAATATCATTTCGATTGGAGTCGGGATTGCCCAGGATCAACGAGGCAGGCACATTCAGCCCAATATCCTGCGCCCCTAAATCCATCGGATTGGCGCGCTGTTGATGGTTCATCACAAATCGCAAATAATCCACCGAACCGATCTGCGCAAACGCCACAATCTCTTTGCGCTCATTGCGCTCCATTGGGGTCAGTGTCGTCGGGTCGTTGGGGTCCACTCTTCCAATCCTACCTATCGCTTCGATTTTGATATAACGCCCCGAAGGAATGCCATTGGGGTCACCGGGCGCAGGCGGGGCGTACGACACACGTATCAATGCGCGCCCATTATCGAAAGGAACACGCGCAAAACCGCCTGAAGGTCCTCCTTGGTTACCTAACTCTGCCGTTTGATAGGGACGAACCCACCTAAAATCGGGGTCGTTGGGATCGTTGGAGTTCTCAGGATCTGGACGCCAATCCGCCCCTTCCTCGCTGTAAATCAGTTGGTTCATCACATAGTCTACGCCCGACTGCGCAAAATACTGAGCACTGAGCCGTTCGCGCGTCTGCTGAACGCTGAAGATGTTACGCGCAATGACGCTAACAAATATCGCGCCTAACGTAATCAGCACGAAGGAGACCAACAGCGCAATCACCAACGCTTGCCCTTTGTGAAGCCTTTTCTTTATCTCTTTCCCGTTCATTATTTAATTACCTCGCGACTGGATCAGGTTCGGCAGATCAAGCCGCGTATTCAAGCTGTAGGTCACCGGGCGCTCTGCGCCAAACAATCTCACTCCCAGGGAAATGGTCATCAACCGACGAGTCTCATAATCGCCCACCACCGAGTCGCCGGTCACATTGAACTGGTAGAAGAACTGCACCTGAACATTGCTGTTCGCGCCGCCGGGCATCGGTGTCAAGGGATCGGAATAGAACTCGATATAGCCTCTCAACAGCCGGAAATCAAGCGGGTCAGGGCTGTTACGAAGGCTTTGCTCATCCACTATATCTTGATAGTTGATCCGGTACTGGTTTGGTCCGACTAATTGGGTGTTGTTCGGCACACGAGTGTAGCGGACGGGTTGACCAAAGTTGGGACCCGGACGCTGATCGGGACCGGCAACGATTTCGGTTCCCGGCACAATACTGGCATTGAAAAACGCCAAGTAGTTATCAAATCGGTTGTCTACCACGCCATTATTATCCAAGTCTAACAGCGAGATATACCGCTTCACATTGTTCTGCTCGTCGGAGCCGACCGTCACAAATTGGTAATTATATCGCCCATTAATCGTGCGCGTATCGGGATTGGGATCGATATCCGGCGTCAGCTGCGCGCCCACAGGAAACGTCAGTTGGTTGCCGTTGTAGCTCATCCACCAAGGAATCGCGAAATCTAACATCCCCGACTCATCATTCAGGTAAAATGCCATCGGTTCCGCCTGATTATCATTATTGGCGATCATCATCCAGGCGTTGGAGGGCGGCACATTGCGTCGGACCATATCGCGCATCAAAGACAAATTGCAGACCGCGCGATCAATTTCAGGACCATTGACCGGCTGCTGGTAGTAGCGCAAGATCCATTGCCCGTTCTGGTAGTCGGTGTAATAGTATCGCAACGCTTGGTTCCGGCGCAAAGCATCCGGCGCGCTTCGGAACAGTGTCATACGCAGCGCGTCCGGATTCAATGTCCACAACCCTTGCGGGAATCGCATTTGAACGGGCGTGCCAACGCCTGCTTCATCGCCCAGATTTTCATTCTCTATCGGGGCAGCCGTTTGGTTCGTAATTTGGGTCGGTCGGAACTGCATCAACGAGGTTAGGTCCACGATGTTCCCCTTGTTGTCTCGCTGCGCCACCAACATATCGATTCGCCTTGTAGGACCGACCGGCTGCGCGATTTTGCGCCAACCGTCCGCTTTGGGACCATAGAAAAAGTTGGGATCAAAGAAATCGTTGGGGGTATCGAACAGTTCCCGATTCAATTCCCAGTCGCCGCTCGCGCCTTTCACATAGACCGGGAACTCCGCGCGATACAGCACACATAGATTGTCGGGTTGATCGGCAGCCACCATTGTCTCTTCAAAACCATTGAAGTAGGGAGATAACGGCACGCCGTTCTGCGAACGATTATCGCGCAGTCCCAAGAAGTACCGGATGACCCGGTGTCCTGGTGAAACGGGCAGATTGATATCGTTGCCGCTCACTTGAAGCGGAATGTCCGAGGTGGGGTCGTTGGGGTCCAGGCTGGGGTCGCCATAGGCAGGCGAAACCATATCGATCATCGCATGACGCAATCGGAACTCTTGAGGACCATTGGAGGTGGCAATCCAGATAGAGAGATACCGGTTGCTGTTGTCATAGACATAGGCGGCGCGCTTCAGCTCGCTGCTCACTTGCTCCAGGGTCAGGCGCGTCAAAGATTGCGCTTCTGCCTGAATTTGCCCTTGACGGGTCAAATTAAACCCTCGAACGAGGGGACCCAGCAGCAAGCCGAGCAGGATGGCAGTGATCGCGATCACTACCAACAGCTCTACCAGCGTAAACCCTTTGCTATTGCCCTGCCTTAATCTCATTTCATTTTACCCCTTGCGTCCCTGCACTTCGACTGCGTCTATGGGCGTGTAGTTCCCTTGATCGCCCCTGAAAAACAGCGAGAATGCGAATTCTCAATCCTTGCGATTCACCACTGCGTCAAAGTCCAACTTAATCGTCCTTTGACCAGAAGGGCGATAGGTCAAGCGCACCTTCAACGATACTCCCTGAACTCCCTTTAGCGCAACCCCGGTCACACTGGAGTCCCAGCTAACGGCAGTTGAGTGGCGGTCTCGCAGATCGATGTAATGCAGTCCATTCTCCGCGGCGGTGTCGCTGATTCGGAATAAACCGCCGCTGCCGCGTTTTTGCGCGCCGTTCGCATCAGCATACCAGTACTCTCTCAACATCACGCTTTTCCCTGCTTCTGAGCGGTTAAAGAAAAGCCGGGTTGAAAAGTTCGGCGAACTGTTATCAAAAGCGCAAGCGTCATAGGGCATGACCAGACTGCCGCTGATATAGTATCGGTGAACCGCTTTCTGAACCGATAACGCCCATTCGTCATTCACCTTGTAAAGCACACGGATTTTGCGCCCTACCATGGTGGTATCCCGGTCACCATCCGTTGGGAATCGCAGAACACCCTGCTGGTAATTAATTTGCGCTCTGGGATCAAAGCCGCTGCCGGGAATCAAGGTCCCCTGACGATAAGCCGCCACCGCGCCGCTCAGCAGGTCAATCATCACCACATCAGGCTGATTCTGTCCATAACCCGGCAAATTCAGCCCTGCGTATTCCGATTGATCATCCAGTAAATCGCCCGCCTGCTTCCAATCAGACAAGGTCAACCGAACCACGCCATCCGACGGAATGGAACGCTCCTCATTAATGATTTGCCAATCACGCGCATTATAATCCACATTCGCGACCAAGGGGCGCGTACCGCGCCAAAAACGCTCATAGAAACCGGAAGAGGAGGGATTAAAGACAATCAATCCCAACTGGTCATTCAGAACCTTGTATTGATAAGGATAATCGGGGTCCCAATCCAGCGCAAGCGGTAATCGCTCAAATAAACGCCCAACGGTATCTGAGTCAGGCACCAGACCCGCAAAATCCGGATCGTCGGTCGCTGTCTGCAGAGGAACCCAATAGGAGAAAGGTCGCTGCGGATCGGTTGGCGGCAGGGTAATCACCTCTGACACCTGCTTCACCGAGTAGTTGCCGCCCATCTGCACATAGTAGGCATAATCCACCTTATAGCTAATGCTTCGAAACCGCAGGGGGCGCAGCGCGATTTGAGGACCTTGGTCATCAGGATCATAATCAATTCCGTACTGAAACACCTGGAGGAAATATGCAGGTTGACCCGCTTCCGTCTCAATCCGTTGCATCGGATTGCCATAGACCAACAAGCCGCCATCCAGCGGATTCTGGTTCGTATCGGTAACGGTGTTGATCACTTCAACCGGCGCGAATGCCGTGATATAAACACTGCCTTGGCTGGGGGTGTTGCGGGCGACGATAGGCGATGGGAGAGGGATGTTGACGCGCTCGCCAATGATGCGTCGAATCCGGTTGGAACCCGACACATAAGGCAGCAAATCAGGATCGCCGAGATCATCGCCTGGTTGAGGCTCCAGGTCATTCGGCGCGTTTTGCGGGTTGATCAGCATGACGCGATTCCCATTGCGATCTTCGTACCGGATAGGCACAATCGCATAGGGCAGAGTGTCCTCGCGCCCTTTCAAGCGCTCCAGTTCCTGCTCTGCTAATCGGGTCGCTGCCCCGCTCTGACCCGTTCGTTTAATCGCCAGAAAGCCGCTCGGATAGAGACTGATAAACGCAAATATCCCAATCGCTAAGATGACAAGCACAACCAGCACCTCGAGTAACGAGGCGCCTCGCGAAAACTTCGCCCTGCTCATAGATTTTCACCCCAAATTAATGGTCTGTTGTTCAACGGTAATTATCGGTGGATCGGCTCTTTATAAATAATAAAGGAAGCGAAAAAAGCCGGGAAGCCGGGTCAAGGACGCTCATTATAGGGATTCGCGAACATTTTCCGCGATTCCATCGGTTTTGCGTCGCCGGTCAAGAATAAGACAATGTCATTCTTGCCTTGATTCGGCTGACCACCGCTGTATGAACGATGATAAGTGCACCAAGTTACAACAGCCGTTTTATCAGGGGATCGGTATCGCAGTTGGCGAGGCGTGTCTGATTTCTTAGGACCGATCGGATTATTAAACCAGCCATCGCCATAAGCGACGCCGCTCAATTGACTCTCAATCTGGTTCAGGTTGGAATTAGACCATGTTAAGGCATAACGCACCTCGTAGCCGTTCCCTGCCGCATTACGACCAGTGTCATAGCTGTCGTAGGTATAGTAGCAGAGAGCGGGTGAATTGTTATCGCCCGGAATCAGGCGAGAGACCTGTCCCGCCAAGGCATGACCTTGTGGGTAGGTCGCTGTCGTCATTTCGGTTTTGGACGAGCGATTGCTATTAGGACATTTGAAGACGTCTACATTTTTGATGTAAGGCATCAAATAGCTGGGAGCATTGCCCATCTGAACGTTTTGGGGACAATTGTTGCCTTGCGCGGGAATCGCGGTAAACAAGGCGGGCGGATAAGCCCCCTCATCCAACTTATATTGCTCTAAAGCCTGGAAAATTTGCTTCAAATTAGAGGCGCAAGCCCCACGCCGCGCCTGCTCACGCGCTGTGCCAAAAACCGGAAATATGATCGCCGCCAAAATCGCGATAATCGCGATAACGGTCAATAGTTCGACCAGAGTGAACCCTTTTTTCATGTTTTAAGAAGACCCCCTTGCTGCTGCCGTTTCTTACGCTCGCCCTTTAGACGACATAAGAGCGCTCAAAAGTTCCCACGGGGAACATTTTAGATTGGTTAAGTAGTAATTATACACTTTGAGTCCAATTCCTGCCAACTTTCGAGCTTTCTTTGTTGACACAAATGCCCTTATTCGGCGCACCCTGCTCAGAAACAGCCTACTTTCTGCCCAATTTTTCCACCAGCCAAGTAATTCCCTGCTGGATGGCGTCCGGGGGCAGCATATGGCCGCTTTCAACCCAAATGACCTCTTTCGGCGATTTCGCGGCATCATGCAGCGTTTTTGCGGCATCGCCATTCACAATCACATCCTGCTTGCCATTGATAAAGAGTACTGGGCGAGGACTGACATGAGCAATAAAGTTGGAAGGCGACACAGAAGCAGCCATCGAGCGCACCGCTTCAGGCAGGTTGGCGGACATGGCTTTCACCGGGTCGCCCCCCACGCACAAAACAGCCGCTTTAACCCGGTCATCCACCCCGCTGAGAATCGACCCCATCATCGCGCCCATGCTATAGCCCGCCAAGCCGATTCGCGAAGAATCGACATCCGCGCGCGATTTTAAATAGTCCAACGCAAGCCGGTAATCTTTAACGGTGGTCTGAACCATACTGGCAAACACCATCGGCTCAATACTCGGAGGCGCATTCGCCTGCCTGCGTTCTCCATGCCGTTCGGCGTCCAGCGCAAGGCTGGCAATCCCTTTGGCTGCCAACGGTTTGCCAAACATCTGAATCATGGACTCTTTATTGCTCGTCAAGCCATGCAGGAGTAAAACGCACGGATATTTTCCCGCTTCTTTGGGGCGTGTGAAGGTTCCATGCACCGTTTCGCCTTTCGAGTTGCTGAAGCTCAGATGCTCCACAACATACTCCTTATCTTCGCGGGGTTCCGCCTTGAAGTCCGCAGGCGATTTGGTGTCATATTTGTAAGCGTCTTTGAGGTCGCTCCAAGCAGGTTCGCCTTTCGCGCCCGTTTGAGCATGCGCCGAGCCCAGCAGCAATCCAGCGGCAATAACCGTCAGCAATCTTTGGCATTTCATAATATCCTAAGATTCGTAAAAGGAAGCCGTTTTTCCTGCCTCTAAGCGGAGTAAACCGCGCTGTGTTTTGCGCGGTTGTGAAAAATTTCGCAAACAGGTATAATCTTGGGCGATATGACCTGGGCAGATGCAGGATGGGCATTCTTAAGGGTGGTGATTGTGCTGGCGTTTTTGCTTGGCACGCTGCCTTTCGTGATATGGGGTGAACGGAGAGTACTGGCGTGGTTTCAAGACCGGATCGGTCCTAACCGGCTCGGTCCGTTTGGGCTCCTTCAACCCATTGCCGACGTCGTTAAGCTCTTTTTCAAGGAAGAATTTCTACCCAAAGCCGCCGACTACCGGATTTGGTTCATTGCGCCTGCGCTTGCGCTTTTTCCCGCCGTTGTCGCTGCCGCAACCATCCCTTGGGGACCCAATCGGCAGTTGACTCCTGTCGCCGATATCGATGTGGGCATTCTCTATTTTCTGGCGATGTCATCTCTGGCGGTCTACGGAGTTGTTTTAGCAGGCTGGTCTTCCAACAACAAATACTCGCTTCTGGGGGGTTTGCGTTCTTCCGCGCAGCTCATCAGCTATGAACTGGGTATGGGCTTGGCTCTCGGAGCCATCATTCTCTCTTCAGGAACTTTGCGCATGACCGGCATTGTGGAGGCGCAGGACCAACCGTTGTGGGGGATCGCGCCCGCCATCAATCACTGGTTCATTTTCACGCCGTGGGGTTTCATCGGAGCCGTCATTTTCTGGATATGCATGGTGGCAGAAACCAATCGCGCGCCGTTTGACCTTCCCGAAGCCGAAAGTGAGTTGATCGCCGGCTACCATACAGAATATAGCAGCATGAAGTTTGCGGTCTTCTTTATGAGCGAGTATATGGCGATGGTTACCATCAGCGCGATACTGGCAACCTGTTTCTTGGGAGGCTATTTGCCCCCTCTCGATATTGCGCCGGTCGCAGCCTTAGCGGAATCAACCTCAGGAACCGCCTTGGGGGGAATCACCAGCGCGCTGGCAACCCTGACGGGATGGCTCTCCGCGCCCTTCTGGTTCATCTCGAAAATCGTTCTCAGCCTCTTTATCTTTATCTGGCTCCGCGCCACGCTCCCCCGCCTGCGATACGATCAGCTGATGGCGTTAGGTTGGAAAGCGCTGTTCCCGCTGGCGCTGGTCAATCTGATGATCGCCGCTGTCTATTTTGGTTTCGGCTGGATACCTGCTCTCACAGGATATGGAATTCTTGCGCTGGGCTATGCGCTCTGGGTCATCAACCGTCGGGGCAAAGAGCCAAAACGCGTTGTGCAGATGCATTCCGACGCGGCGCCTTATCAACCCCAATCGCACAGGGAGGTGGAGAGCGTTGGGTGAACGAATCTTTTTCTTTTTACTGGCAGCCATTATCATCATGGCTTCGATTACCGTGGTTGCCTCCAAAAACCCGGTTCGGAGCGCGTTGGCGCTGGTGGTCAATTTCTTTGCGTTGGCGATGCTCTACATTACTTTGCATGCCCATTTCCTGGGCGCAGTGCAGATCATCGTCTATGCCGGCGCGATTATGGTCTTGTTCCTCTTTGTGATCATGCTTTTGAACTTAGGCTCGCCGGACGCGATGCAAGAAACCACGGAAATCAAGCGACCCATTGCCTGGGTGATTGGTCTCTCGATACTGGGCTTAATGATGACGCAAGTGTTCATGGTAGCCAGTGTCGTGCCTACCGAAGCGCCCGAATGGATCGGCACAACCGAAAATGTGGGAAACGCGCTCTTCTCTAAATGGGCTTTCCCTTTCGAGATCACCTCTATTTTGCTGCTCGTTGCCGTCATCGGTTCGATTCTGCTGGCAAAACGCCGCCAGTTGAACTAAGGAGAAATGATAGATGCCTACTGAAGTGCCTTTGAACGCTTACCTCACCTTAGGAGCCTTCATGTTTGTGATGGGCATGATCGGCGTTATCATCAAACGAAACCCGATTGTCATCTTTATGTGCATAGAGTTGATGTTGAACGCGGTCAATTTGACCTTCTTGGCATTTGCGCGCCATCAGCCCACCCTGCAAGCGCAAATATCGGGACATATGTACGTCATCTTCGTGATCGCCGTCGCGGCAGCGGAAGTAGCAGTGGGGTTGGGCATTATCATGGCGATTTTCCGTCTGCGAGACAACGTCGATGTAGACCAAATCGCCTCTCTGCGCGAATAAAGCTGCTCATGGGAGTTTCTCGACTATAAAAATAAACCTCAATCCACTCCGGCGGCACACGCTCTGTCTACCAGACATCATTCGCTAAGAGGAAAAATGGAGAACCGTTCCGGTGCATCGATCCCGACGCGATCCTCAAGAGGGCTGGCTTTCCGCGCTGTTTTCCAAAGTTTAGCGCCATCTGGTTTCATTCAGTCCTATTTCGTTGCGGTTAGCCCCAAAAATAACATGCTCGACCGATACTCAGCCTTGTTTATCCAATTGCAAATCAATCAATTCAGGCTTGTCAAGCACAAGTCTAAGAAATCTTCCGATACTCCTCATATCATCTGTCATTCGAACAACGCCTTCCTCATAGTTTCTTCTTCCATTTCGCAGGAATAAACAAAGAAACGTTAAAGGATTACATCATGCCAAAAGCCAAACAGTCCCAGAAATCTCCCATCGCCCAGACCGACGAGGCGTTCAAAATCGCCATCGAACTCTGCTTTGAACCTATGATCCAATTCTTCCTCCCCGAACTCCATCAAGCCGTCCAGTGGCAGTATCCTCCCCAATTTCTCGACAAAGAACTCCAAAAAATCCACCCCAAAAATCAAACTCGCAAACGATACGCGGATAAACTGGTCAAAGTCCTACTGCTCAATGGACAAGAACAGTTCCTGCTTATTCACGTAGAAACGCAAGCCCAGCGTGATGACCTCTTCGCCCGCCGCATGTGGGAGTATTTCTACCGTATTTCGGACCAAAACGCGCATGCCCCCGTCATCAGCGTTGCCCTTTTAGCCGATGACCATCCCGATTGGCGACCCACCACCTATGCATACGCGATGTTCGGCACAGAACTGCAATTCAAATTCCTCAGCCTCAAACTGTTGGATTATGCCGATGCCAGCACGTCAGATGTTTTCCAAGACAATCCCTTCGCATGGATCGTGCAAGCGCATCTCCAAGCGCAAGCCACTCGTCATCAGATGGAGACCCGCCAGCAGGAGAAGTTTCGGTTAGTTCGTCGTTTGTTGGCGCAACCGGGGTATAATATGGAGGCAGTTCGCGGGTTGTTAGGGTTGTTAGATTATCTGATGGGCTTACCGCCCGCGTTGGAATTAGCCTATGAACAGCAAGTACTGGAGTGGATAGCGATGCCAGAGACCCCCTTGATTTCAGGAATAGAGCGGCATTTAATGGAACGCGGTCGCCGAGAAGGCATAGAGCATGGTCGCCGAGAAGGCATAGAGCATGGTCGGAGAGAAGGCATAGAGCATGGTCGCCGAGAAGGTCTGACTGAAGGTTCTGTTGGAGCGACCCGCCAAGCATTGCTGCAGGTCGTACAGGCTCGTTTTCATCATGCGCCGCGTTCATTGGAGAATCAGTTGAATCAGGTGACCGACTTAGCGCGCTTGCAGGCGTTGCTGCGTGTGGCGGCAGTGGCAAACAGCTTAGAAGAGTTCACCCAAGCGTTTGAACAAATGCAGAACTGACAACGCCCCTCCTACTCGCGCCGACGCCCTTGCCGCAGGCGGTAAACATACGCCAACACTTCCGCGACCGCCTGATAAAGCGATTGAGGCACTTCTTGACCGATCTCACACTTGGCATAAAGGCTCCTCGCCAGCGGTGGACTCGGCATAATCGGCACATGCCATTTCAACGCTTCTTCGCGAATCTTCTGCGCAATCAACCCTTTCCCCTTTGCCACCACTCTTGGCGCAGACATCGTAGCGCGGTCATACCGGAGCGCGACGGCGTAGGTGACCGGGTTCGTCACGACCACATCTGCCTTGCGAACATCCTGCATCATGCGCCGACGGGAGGCTTGCGTCATCTTTTGGCGAATACGAGCGCGAAGCGTGGGATCGCCTTCCGCCTGTTTGAATTCTTCCTTCAACTCCTGGCGGCTCATGCGAATGCTTTTCTCATGCTGCCACCGCTGAAACAAATAATCTAAACACGCCAACAGCATCCAAGCGATCCCTACCCGCAAACCAATCTGATAGAGTAAACCGCCCGTTACTGAAAGCCCAGAAACCACCGACATCCGCCCTGTCTCCATCAGATCGCTCATATGGCTGCGAATCGCGCCCCAAACAATCCAACCGATAAGAAGCAATTTGATGACGGATTTACCCAACTCAAAAAAGGCGCGCGCAGAAAAAAGCCTCTGAAAGCCCTTCAATGGGTTGATTCGATTCAGGTCGGGCATGAGAGGAAAAAGCGTGACCGAGGGTCCCACCTGAATCAGATTCGCTAAGATCGCGATAAGCACCCCTACCGCCATAATGGGCATCAGCACCAGAAGCCCGTTCTGAAGCACTTCGCGCGAAAACCGCATCGCGCCCGCCGCGAAAATTCCTTGCTGAACCGCTTCGATCAGCCGGTCGGAAGCGATGCCGATCACCAGCGGCATGATCAATACAAAGCCCAAAAAAAGGCTGGCAGAGGTCACCTCGGGAGAGCGAGCCACTTGCCCCTTCCTACGAGCCTCTTGCCGCTTGCGCGGAGTCGCTTGTTCTGTGCGTTCTGACTCGCCTGCCATCGCTTATCCCCACAACCGCATCAGCGATTCCAAGAAACGCTTGCTTATATCGCTCATGCGCATCACTGCCCAAACTAAGGTCGGCAAACTCGCCGCCAATGCAATAAATCCTATCGCAATCTTGGCGGGCATACTCAACAGCCAAACCGGCGCTTGAGGCACAGCGCGCGCGACGGCTGCCATCGCGGCATCCACCACCAACAACACGCCTCCTGCAGGCGCAGCGATCTGAATCGCCAACATCAGCGTCTCCGCAGCCATCGCTCCTATAACGCTTAAATTGGCTTGAGCCAGCGCGGACGTCGACAACACCGTATGGCTGACTTCATAGCTGCGCGCCAGCCCTATCAATAACAAATGGTGACCATCGATCATCGCGAACAAGACCATTGAGAGCATATAATGGAACTGCGCCAAGATAGCGGTTGGCACCGAACTGATCGGGTTTAAGATTTGTATCGCGTTAAACCCCATTTTGATATCCAAAATCTCGCCCGCAATCATCGCGGCAGAAACAATGGTGTTGACCGCAAACCCCATAACCAGCCCAGTTAATGCCTCCGAAGCGATGCGTAACGCTAACGGAATGAAGTCCGCCGGAGGCGCGCCTACCGAGGATTGAACGATAGGGGATAATCCCAAAGCGATCACCGCTGAAAAGGCGACTTTGATGGAGACCGGCACCGTTCGGCTGCCAAACACTGGCGCGAGACTGATCATCGCTCCCGCGCGCGTGAACACCAGCAGGAAACCCCACAACCATTCAACACTGAGGTTCATCTCGGCGGCAGGTTCTCAAAAACGCGAGTCATAAAATCGACCATCTGGGTCATCATCCAACTGCCCGCAACCATTAACACAATCGCCACGACCACCATTTTAGGGATGTAGCTTAGGGTCATTTCCTGAATTTGTGTGACGGCTTGAAACACACTGACCAACAGTCCCGCGATCATGCCGCAAATCAATATTGGCGCGCTGACTTGAAGCGCGACCATCATCGCTTGCCTGCCCAGTTCCAAAGCTTCTGCTTGACTCATCGTTTCACCTGAATCCTGTAATTAAAGCGTTCGCCAGCACACCCCACCCATTCGCCAAGGTAAAAATCAGTAGTTTCGCGGGCGTAGACACCACCACCGGCGGCAACATCATCATGCCCATCGATAACAGGGTACTGGCAACAATCAGATCGATAATCAAAAAAGGAATGAAGATGTAAAACCCAATCGTGAAAGCGGTTTTCAACTCGCTAATGACAAAAGCGGGAATCAGCGTCAACAAGGGAACCTCTTCGGGCGACCGGGGCGGGGTTTGATTGCGTAATCGCAAAAAAAGGTTCAAATCGCTGGTATAAGTCTGGCGCAGCATGAAGGCGCGCACAGGCTTCTCAGCCCGGCTCAGCGCAGCCTCAAAACTAATTTGGTTCTTCATATAAGGCTGCAGTGCCGTTCGATTCACCTCATCTAAAGTCGGAGCCATCACATAGAACGTCAGAAACAGGCTCAATCCAATCAAGACCGGGGTCGGCGGAATGGTGGGCGTGCCAAGCGCAGTCCGCAAAAAGGAAAGCACGATCACGATGCGCGTGAACGCCGTCATCATCAGTAAAATCGAAGGCGCAAGGGTCATAATGGTCAACAGCGCGATGATCTGCAAAGAGGTCGAAACCTCCTGCGGATTGCGCGCGGCATCGACCCCAATATTCAAGCGGGGAATCGGAATCTCCGTGCCTTGTGCCGACGCCCATCCTGTCATCAATACAAACAGGACCAGCAAACCCGAAAGCCTTCGTTGGGAACCCCTCATCGTTTCAATAGCTGCTGCAACTGCTCATTGGCAGTCAACAGCGCGCCCTGTGTCATCTGGTGATCTTCTGCCTGAGCAGGAGCGGCAACCACCGTTTTGGTTTGCTTCAAAGCGCGCTCAAATTCGCTGACCGCCACAGGCGCCTCCGTTTCTGCGATCTCGGCAATCAATTGTAAACCCTGTGTTGTGCTGCCCAGCAAAAGCAACCGACCGCGCGCGCTGACCAGATGCAAACTGCCTCCCGGAAGAGCGCGAGTCTCCAACACTCGTATCTCCCCATCTAAAGGTGAGCCTTGCCCGCTTTTAGAACTCCACTGAACTAATTTCGGAAGTCCATACCGCAGCGCAAGCGCGACTCCAATCAACGCGGCAACCATTTGGAGTAAACTGCTTGTGTCGACAGGCGTGTTTTGGGAAGCAGGCTGTGATACAGGCGACGTCCTTGTGCCGAACGCGCCTGAAACCAATTCCCCAGAAACCGATTCTACTTTATCGCCCTCTTTCTCGCTGGCTTGCGGCGCGGCTAATCCCGCAGGTTCCGATTGAGCCAATGCGCCCACCAAAAATAACCAACATGCGGTCCATACTAACCATCGTTTCATCTTAGGCTCCTAATCGTTGTATGCGCTCGGAAGGGGAAGGAATCTCCGTAATCCGAACGCCAAAATTATCCTCGACCACCACAACCTCGCCCCGCGCAATCAGGCAGCCATTCACCAGCACATCGACCGGCTCGCCTGCCGCCTTGCGAAGCTCGATAATGGAACCGGCTCCTAACTCCAGCACATCGCGAATCAACATCTCAATGCGCCCCAACTCCACCGATACCTCCAAAGGAATATCCATCAACAGGTCCAGCGAACGGTCATCTTCTAAGGATCGCGCCTCCTGAGAATAGGAAGAAAAGTCATAAACCTCAGCGGAAGGGGAGAGCGGCGAAGGGTCAACGGGCTTATCGCTAACGAAGGGAGTCTCTTCACCAATGGAATCAGACAGTTCGCCGCCGGTTAAGAAACGCGCAGAGGACTCGCTCAAAAACCAACTGACCTCCACCGCAGGCTCTCGCCCGCCTAAGCGAAACTCCAACCGCGCTTCAATCAATTCATTGACCTGAAGCAAGTCAGCCGGCATCGTCAGCGGCTCATACAGCACCTGCGCATCTGCAAGGGTTAAAGCGGACCCTTTCATCTGCGACAGAACCGCGGCAAGCTCTTGCAGCACCGGCGCGATGAAAGCTTGAACCGCCTGAATGACTTCTTCAGAAATGGATTCCGGTGTTTGCCCCATCACTGCAGACGCCAAAGCTTGCCAATTCACCTGATCGCTCTGAGTGCGCCCCCGAAAACTCAGCATTTGCCAGTGGTCAGGGAGTTCAGAAAACCCAAACTGCGCAAAAAGCGACTCCGAAGCGGTCATGCCGGTCAAATCGCTGAGCGGTACCACGCTGACGGTCGGGGTCGGAATCCCAATCTCCACACCGTTCTGCTCAGAAAGATTTTTCGCGACTTGCGACCACAACTGGCTCTGTGCCACAATAAAGTTCGTTAAGACTTCGGATGATAGTTCTTGCACGCTGATTTCACTCCTCATATAACACGTCAGTAATCGTTAAAACAAGACGCTTGTTCTTCACAGCCGGCTTGCCTTGAAACTTTCGCCGCCCTCGTATCAGCAAGTCGATGGGACGATGAACTGGTGCATCTAAGGGAAGCACATCGCCCGGTTTGAGATTTAAGAGCTGCTGCACATTCATTCTGGTTTTGCCCAGTTGCGCAACACCTTCTAAACTGGTATTGCGCAACTGATGTTTCAACAACTGCCGGTTGTGGGGCGAGTTGCGTTTGCCGCTGGAAGCGATCCATTTCTGCGAACTCAGCTTCGGCGTGATGGGCTTAATCACCATATGCGGCACACATAAACTGAGCGCGCCCCGCTGATCCCCGATGCGCGCTTCCATCAATACCGTAATCACGATGTCGCTTGGCGGCGCGATCTGAACGAATTGCGCGCTTGTTTCCACGCTGTCAATCTGAGGCTCCAACGGCAGAATACTCTCCCAGGCGGCGCGCAGTGCAATCAACGTCCGTTCCGCAATGGTTGTGGCTAAGGGACGCTCAATTTCTGTCAACGAATTCCGCTCTATCGCGCGCCCTGTGCCGCCCAGCAAACGGTCTAAAAAGGTGAACATCAAGGGAAACTCCATCTCCAGCACCGATTGACCCGCCAAGGGAGGCGTGTTCAGAACCACAAAGACCGACTGGGTTAAGGACCGCAAATACTCTTCAAACGGGACCTGTTCCAAAGAAATTAGCTCCACATGGATCGGGATGCGCAAATAGGCGGAGAGATTCGTTGTGCAAAGTCGAGCAAACGTCTCATGCACCATCTGAAGCGTGCGCAGTTGGTCACGTGAAAACTTGTCTGGACGGCGAAAATCATACGCCTCAAAGACCATGCTTTTACGCGCTCGCTTGCTTAATTCAGACAGCCCGCCTGCCGCCGGAGCGTCTTCTAACGCGCCGCCATCCTCCGATGCCAGAGAGGCAAGCAAGTTCTCGATTTCAGATTGAGATAAAATGTCGCTCAACGGTTCGTGATTCCCCCAGTAAAATTATCGGTAAGCGCAAACAAAATTCACAGACCTGAAAAGGGTAAAATCATGGGGATGACAGAGATTAAAATTCCTAAAGAGTATCAATGGCTCTATCAGCGGGAGGGAAACCCCATCGTTTCCTACCCAGACCCTGTGTTGCGCAAGAAGGCGAAGCCGGTTGCCCGTGTCACGCCTGAAATTCACGAACTAATCGAACATATGATGAGTTCCATGCATGACGCTTATGGGGTAGGATTGGCTGCGCCCCAGGTGGGAGTCTCTCTGCGAATCGTTATTATCGAACCCATCGACCAGCCTGCGCGAGTCTTGATTAACCCCCAAATTTTAGACCGGGAGGGCGAGCAGATCGGACTGGAGGGCTGCTTGAGCATTCCCGCCTTATACGGCGATGTGAAGCGCGCGGATAAAATCACGGTGCGCGCCTTAAACCGGCGAGGAAAGCCCGTTTTGCTGCACTTGGAGGGCATGGCAGCCCGTATCGCTCAGCATGAAGTCGACCACCTGGATGGCGTATTGTTCATTGACCGCGCGATTTCCGAAAGCCTCCATTGGCATCTGCCCGAAGAAGGAGAAGACGAATTCGAGGGAGCCACCGCCCATGTCGGGCACTAAATTGCCGCGTGTGCTTTTCTTCGGGTCGGGAGACTTTGCGGTTCCCTCCCTGCGCGCCCTCGCTCAAAGTCCCTACCCGTTAATAGGCGTCGTCTCCCAGCCGCCGAAGCCTGCCGGACGGGGACTGAAGCTATTGCCAACCCCCGTCCATCAAGCCGCGGAAGAGGCAGGTTTAACCGTCTGGACCCCTGTCCGGTGCCGCGCGCCGGAGTTTTTGGAGCAGGTAGAAGCCCTGAAGCCCGACCTCATCGCGCTGGCAGCCTATGGTCAAATTCTGCCGGAACGCCTGCTGAGAATCGCGCCGATGGGCAACTGGAATGTGCATGCATCGCTCTTGCCCCGCTGGCGGGGCGCATCCCCAATTCAATACGCGCTTTTACATGGGGATACCGTTTCTGGGGTCACGATCATGGAAATGGTGCGGGAATTGGACGCGGGCGACATCTACCTGCAAGCCGAACTGTCCATCATGCCCGAAGACAATTACGACGCGCTGGAAGCAAAACTGGGACAATTGGGCGCAGAAACGCTGATACGCGCATTGAGCCTCTGGGAACAAGGCGCGCTCACCCGACAGCCGCAAGATGCTTCTCAAGCCACCTTTGCCCCGCTGATCCAAAAAGAGGAACTTTGGGTACGCTGGGAAGAAACCGCGGTTCAAAACTGGAACCGGGTACGCGCTTTCTCGCCTCGATGGGGCGCAGCCACTCAGTGGCAGGGCAAACGCATCAAACTGTTCCAATGCCAACCAGAGCCAGAGAATCAAGGGAAAGACCCGGGCAAAGTGTTGGAAGCAAGCGCGGCAGGGATCGTGGTTTCATGTGGGCAGGGCGCGCTCCGGCTGCTGGAACTGCAGATGGAAGGCAAAAGCCGTATGCGCGCCCAAGACTTCTTGAATGGTGTTCGGATTCAGCCCGGAGACTATTTCACCTCTCGCCAATAAATATGCTTAGTCTCGATGATGGTCCAGGGATCATGGCATTGAATCGCAAAATGCCCCTCCAGAAAGTCCGAACTCTGCGCCTCTGTCACTAAAACGCCATTGACCCAAACCTGAATCTGGTTGTTCACAGCGCGGATACGCATCGAGAACCATGCGCCGTCCCGCGTAATCAGACGGCTGGCGGCTTTGCGGTTATAGAGCGACCCAGTGATGTAGTCGGTTCCGGTATGGTTCCAGACCTGCGCTTCAAACCCAGTGGGCCATTGATCCCGGTTTTCAGGGTTGGGAACCGCGCGAAAATAGATGCCGTTGTTGGGCTTAAACTGGCTGCCTTCCGGCACACTGATACGCATCATTGCGCGAAACTCAAAGTTTTTCGCCTTCAAGTCGGTAAACAGATGCCCCATACCCCCTTTGCCGACAATCGCGCCCTCTTCCACGCTCCATTGCGCTTTGCCCGTCACAAACCAGCCGGTCAAATCTTTTCCATTAAACAAGGGTTTCCAATCCTCATCACATTCATACGGTTTGAGAGGCTTCAGTCGCAAATTCCGGTACTTGATCGTTACACCGGGATGGTGCTGCTGAACGCCAATCACCCCGCGCAGGCGATCATACAATTCGGCATCCTGCACTTGCTGGTCATTGAACCAGACTTGGATACGCCCCTTGCAAGCGCGAATCTCGAAGCGGTTCCATTGCTTTTCCGGCGCGATCTCGCGCATCAAGGGCAGTGATGTTGACACACGGTTATAGATGCTGCCGGTGGGATTCTTCTCATCTTGCAGACTGACTTGAATCTCATGACCGTCCACCCAAGGCATCCCTTCCCGTGAAGCGCGGATGAAGATACCGCTGTTCGATTCGTGGGTTTCGCCCTTATCGACCCAATACTCGCCGCGCAAAACAAAGTTATCATACTCTTTTTCGGTGCCGATCCATCCCTGCCCATCGGTCGGTCCAATCAACTCCCCATTCTCAACCTTCCAAGCAGGTCCTGAATAGACCCGCCAGCCCCGGGTATCCTTGCCATTGAACAACTCTTGAAAACCTTCGCGCCGTTCTTCCCGGCTGACCTGCGCCCAACTCACCGCGCCAATTGCCCAGCATAAAATCGCCAAGCCGCCTATCCATCGTTTCAGTCTCATACCTGCTATGATTCGCAGTAAGCGGGGCGACTCCTGTCAGGTACACTTTATAAACTCATGCCCATCCCCAGGCCCATCGATGTTGAGAAGATAAAGGCAGTCGCTTTCGATTTGGATGATACCTTGTGCGCCTACATGGAAAGCGCAATCCGCGCCCGACGCGAAGCGTTCCAGAAACTCGTCCTTCCCCACACACCGGAGACCGATTTGATGACCGTGGACCGGGTCTATAAACGCGCCTTCTGGGAGATGATGGACGCCTGCCAATCCGAACCCTGGCGCAGCCGCTACCTTAAAAGCGGTGAACCCTCCCGCACCGAGACCATGCGCCGGATGCTCCTTGCGCTCGGCATCGAAAATCCCAATTTAGCCTATGAAGTCAGCATGGCTTACGCCGAAGCTCGCGACGACTATTTACGTTTATTTGAAGATGCGCTGCCCGTTCTCCAAGCATTGAAAACGCGATTCCCCTTGGGGTTGATTACCAATGGTCCCGCTGAGGAACAAAGACGCGAAATTGCCGTACTTGGAATTGAGCCTTTTTTTGATGTCGTGATGATTGAGGGCGAATTTGGCATTGGGAAACCCGATCCGCGCATTTTCCATTCCCTGAGCGCGCATCTGCAGAAATATTCAGAAGAAATACTGTTTGTCGGGAACTCTTGGAATCATGACATCGCAGGCGCATTAGCGGCAGGGTTTCAAGCAGCTTGGATCAATCGCGAAAACGAGCCTCCCCCTGAAGGCAGCGAACAAGCGCTGGTGATTTCGGGTCTAAATGAGTTGACGGACCGGTTGTTGTAGAGAACATTTATGCATATTGATGAGTACGAGCGGATGTATCGCTGGGAGGAACATTATTGGTGGTTTGTGGGACGACGCGAGCTGATACTGCGCCTGCTGAAACCTCGATTAAGCGAAATCTCCGCCCCCTTGATCTTGGATGCAGGCTGTGGAACAGGGGCAGTCACCAAAGCGTTGGAAGCCTTCGGTGAAGTGACCGGCGCAGACTTTTCGGCGCGCGCGCTGAGCTATTCGCGAAAACGCGGATGCACCCAGTTAGTCCAATCGCGAGTGGAGCAGCTTCCCTTTGCCGACCATTCATTCCATGCGATTACCGCGCTCGACATCGTGGAGCATGTAGAAGCGGACACATGCGCGCTCCAAGAGTTCTGGCGCGTTCTGAAGCCGGGCGGCTGGTTGGCATTGAGCGTGCCTGCTTACCAGTTTCTCTGGAGCGGTCACGATGACGCCTTGATGCATAAGCGGCGCTATACTCGTCAAGAGTTGAGACAACGTTTGCAGGAAACAGGCTTTGAAATCCCGAAAATCTCTTATGCTGTGACTTGTCTGTTTCTGCCGATCCTGATGTTCCGGCTCAAAGACCGCTGGTTTGGCAGAAAACGCGAACCAGAAGCGTCGATTGTGCCGGTTCCCGATTGGCTCAACCGGACCCTGATAGCCATTCAGCGAGTGGAGGGAACCCTCCTCGAAAAGGTCAACTTACCTTATGGGGTCAGTGTCATCGCATTAGCGCAAAAACGAAAATAAAAGTGAAAGAGTGAATTTAGACGGAGGCATTTGAGATCAATGAATATCCCAGTGGAAAACCTGACTCCCCGGCAGATTGTCGCGGAGTTGGACAAATTTATTGTGGGGCAGGAACGCGCCAAACGCGCCGTCGCCATTGCTCTGCGCAATCGATACCGGCGGCAAAGACTGCCCGAAGAACTGCGCGATGAGGTGCTGCCGAAGAATATCTTGATGATTGGACCCACCGGTGTGGGTAAGACGGAAATTGCAAGACGCCTCGCGCAACTGGTTCGCGCGCCCTTCATCAAAATCGAAGCGACGAAGTTCACGGAGGTCGGCTATGTCGGACGCGATGTCGACTCCATGGTGCGTGATCTGGTCAATGTCGCGGTTCGGTTGGTGGAACAAGAGAAGATGGATGAGGTGAAGAAAGCGGCAGAAACGCGCGCGATTGACCGGATAACCCAAATCCTCATGAAGCCAAAGCGCAAGTCGCGGGGTCGGCGTGGTGCGCCTGCGCTGGAACTTCTGAGAGAGGCATTTGGCTTCGAAGAGGACGAAGATGACCTCGATTGGGGTCCCTCCTCCAAAGAAGACGCAGCGCAAAGAAAACAGATGCGCAAAGCGATCAAGGAACAGCTCAAGTCGAACGAGCGTGACAACGAAATGATTGAAATCGAGACGGATGAGCCCGTCACACCCTTCCTACAAGTCTTTTCGCCTCAAGGTATCGAGGAAATGGGCTTGGATAGCGATATGTTCTCACCGCCCTTTATGGGCAGATCGCGCACAAAACGCCGGGTCACCATTGGCGAAGCGAAGAAACTTTTGATGCAAGAAGAAGCGCGAAAAATGATCGACCGGGCAGCGGTCGTGCGCGAAGCAACCTATCGCGCGGAGCAAACCGGTATCGTCTTCTTGGATGAGTTGGACAAGATCGCGGGGCGCGAATCGGGTTCAGGACCGGATGTCAGCAGAGAAGGCGTGCAAAGAGACCTGCTGCCCATTATCGAAGGCTCCACCATCCTTACAAAATATGGTCCCGTGCGAACCGACCATATTCTGTTTGTGGCGGCGGGCGCGTTCCATGTCTCGAAACCCTCCGATTTGATTCCCGAGCTGCAGGGCAGATTACCGATCCGGGTCGAGCTGGAAAGCCTCAGCGGCGACGATTTCGTCCGGATTCTGACCGAACCCGAAAACGCTCTCACCAAACAGTATGTTCTCCTGATGGCGACAGAAGACATCGAACTGGAATTCACGGAGGATGCCGTATTGGAAATGGCGCGCATCGCGGATGAGGTGAATACCCGCGCAGAAAATATCGGCGCGAGGCGGTTGCATACAGTGATGGAGCGATTGATGGAAGAACTCGCCTTCGATGCGCCCGATCTGAAGATAAAATCAGTGACCATCGATGCGAAGTACGTGCGCGACAAATTACAGGATGTCGTGCAAGATGTGGACTTGAGCCGATACATTCTCTAATGACCGAACGCCAGTGGGTGCTGTTGCTGAGACTTCTGCCGGGAGTGGGTGATCAAACGGCGCGCCAAACGCTGACGCGCATGCAAGTGAACCGGATCGCGCGCGAACAGCTGTTTCAGTTGGATGACTCCACCTTAAAGCTGGAATACGGATTCAGCGCGCAAACGCTGACCACCGTTCGAAAAGAGCTGGACAAGTGGCTGCGGGAAGCCGAACGCTTAGATGACCACCTGACGCGGTGCGGCGCGCGCTGGATCACCTTTCAAGACGCGGCTTATCCCGCCGCCTTGGAGTCGCTCCCGGAGCCGCCTGCCGTTCTCTTTGGTTATGGCAAATGGGACCTGCTTAACCAAACCACCTTCGCGGTGCTTGGCTCTCATGGCATCAGCCCTTTGGGATTGACCGCGTTAGAAACCGTTGTGAAAACCTTTATCAAATCGGGTTGGACGCTAATTACCAGCACGACCCAACCCGCTTATCAACAGGCGATGCTGACCGCCCTCCGCTATAACAGCCCTCACGCGCTGATTCTGGATCAAGGCTTGCTCCAAGTTTTTGGCGAAGATATGCGCCAGGAACCCGTTCCGGCAGCGCGTATTTGGCGGATGGAGTTTGACCCCATGCAAGATTTTGCCCTCAGCGCATTTCGCCCGCGCGACCATTACCTCAATCCCTATGGGCAGAAACGCGACCGGATCGTTGCCGCGTTGGCAAGCGCGCTGATCGTTGTGGAGGCGCGCCCCCAGGGCAGAATGGAATCGCTCTGCAAAAACGCGCTCGAATCAGGCAAAAAGGTCTATGTTTGCGCGCACGACTTGGCGAACCAGCTGGGCAATCAACGGCTGATCGAAGCGGGCGGCACGCCTATCGGCGAACCATGAGCTTGTCGATCTGCATTGTGAACTGGAACACGCGCGATCTGCTCCGCGCCTGCCTCCGGTCGATAGAATCTTACGCGCCCCCCGTGCCGGTTCAGGTCATCGTGGTCGATAACGCCTCGTCCGATGGCAGCGCAGAGATGGTGCGGGATGAGTTTCCCCGTATGATGCTGATCGCCAATCAAGAGAACAAAAGCTACGCGGCAGGCAACAACCAAGCCATCGCAGCCGCAACAGGCGATTACATTCTGCTGCTGAACCCGGATACCGAAGTTCACCCCAACTCGTTAGAAAATGCCTTGCGATTTATGGAATCTCATCCTGAAGCGGGCGCGATAGGCGCATTGCAAAAATTCCCGGATGGGCGAATCCAGCCCTCGGTTCGCGCTTTCCCTTATCCCGCGCTGCTCTTTTTTGAAATCACAGGGTTGGCTAAACTGTTCCCACGCCACAAAACGCTGGCAGGCTACCGCATGTCCTGGTTCCAGTATGATCGCCTTCTGCCTGTTGACCAACCGATGGGAACTTTCCTCATGACGCGCAGAGCCGTCATCGAACAGGTGGGCGGTATGGACGAACAGTTCCCCCTCTTTTTTAACGATGTGGATTGGTGCTACCGAGTCAAGCAGGCAGGCTGGATCATTTACTTCGTGCCGGAAGTCGTGATCCTTCATCATGGCGGCGCGGGAACTAGCCAAATGCGCCCAGCTGCCATAAAAGAGTCTCACCGTTCACTGGAAATTTTCTATCGAAAACAGTTCAAAAAGCGGCTGCCGCAACCCCTGTTTAGTTTTGTGATAGGGCTGATTCGGATAAGCCTTCGACTACGATTGCGCGGACACCCTTAATAGACTTCAGACGCTTACCCAGTAAAATTGCGTGTTTTGCTCAAAATTCTGGGAACAAATCCCCACTTTTGCAGTCAGAATAGGTTATAATAGAGTGTCGGATTTTTCTGGCGCGGGGCTATGCTATTTAGACCCTATCTAAAAAACCAAAGCAACCCTATGAAAGGAGGTTTCAACTTATGAAACGATTTTTTGCGATTGCTGCTATTGCCCTGGCAGCATCCAACTCGTTCGCGTTGTTAAGTGAAACAGAATCAAACAACACGATGGCAACAGCGAACCCGATCAGCATCACGGTTCCCGGCGCGGATGTCGGCATTATGCGCTTAACCGCGAACGATACCGACTTCTTCAAGATCGACTTGAAGTCGGGCGAATATCTGTCGGTCATGACATTCCCCGCAGGCAACCCCACTTACTTCTCGCCTGACACGGTTCTGGGTCTGTTTGATTCGACAGGTTCCAACCTGACCTACAACGACGACGCGCCCGGCGATTCGCTCGGTTCTTCGGTTCGCTATCTGGCGATGTCCGACGAAACCGTTTATATTGCGGTCACCGGTTATCACGGCGGCAACCAGAGCTTGCTCAGCTTCTATGAGGGAGCAATCCACAGCGAGAGCGGCAACTACATCCTGACCGTGAGCGTTGTGCCGGAGCCTGCCAGCATGATCGCGCTCGGTATGGGTCTGGCGGGTCTCGCCCTGCGACGACGCGCGAAGAAGTAAGAATGAGTTCGATTCATTGGCATCTTTCTTAAGGCAGAGAGGACATCCTCTCTGCCTTTTTTCTATTGAAGGATCACTTATAGCAGAGAGGCAAACATTTGCAAAGCAAAAACTGACTCAGGGTAAGGTGGGAGATACTAACCAGAAAACTACCTAACCTCTCTCCTCTTCAGTAGAAAGTGTTGAAACATTCTTCAAATCAGGATCGTCTGACCACTCAGCGGGACCTGGAAGTAAACGTGTTTGACGGATAACATGTCGCATATCATTCTTAAAGTGTGGGTAGTCATCTTTATCGCAAGACCAGTAAATGACAGCAACATGTTCTGGAACGCCGGGATTTTTCAACAACACCCATTCCTGTACTTTGCGCTGTTTTGGATTTGTAAACACCAGCATTGTACCCTCGATTCCTTGATGGGTTTCTAATGTACTTTGTTTTGTTAGAACATACCCTTCAGAAGTTCTGCCTTTCCGAGTAAAGGTGACAGTTTCCTCAAAAGAACTACCCGGTTCAATTACGACATTGCGAATCTGTACCGACATAGACTTACCATCATAATCCCATACGAAACGAAAGGTTCCTGATTTTCTATCTATAAACACCTCCGCAGATTCAGGATAAAAGAAATCCAAAACATTGGAGACACGAACCACTTTCCATCGGGGGGCTGATTTCCTTGGCGATAGCGCGCGTATGTCGGAATGATCAACACCTTCAAACACAGTATTGATGACTTGGAGACTTAGCCATATAAGACCTCCAAGAAAGAGCATTACAGTAATCGCAAGTCTATTTCTAAGACGCATTCAATGCTCCTGAACCCACTCTGAAACTTTGCGCATGTTTTGACTGATGATGTTGAGTCTTTCCCAATCATGATCCTCAGACGCTGGATCCATCAAAGCCTTTTGAATGGAGACTGCTCCTATGATGTTGTATGTGCCTGCAGCAAGCCTTGGATCTGCAATCCCTGGTGGAATAGGTGAGGGAACAGGAACACTTCCTACCGTTGCGCCTGCATCAAGTCCATCACCTTTGCTTTTGTTTTTTTTCCCGATGTAAAGACCCACGCCAACAACTGCAACAGCCAAAACACCAACTCCCGCGATGACTGCAGCTAAAATTGCCCCACTCGGGTCGACCAACTGCAGCGGATCGTTCACACAATACCCGTAAGTGTTCAATGTCAACGGCGCAAACACGCTGCCCAGCCATGGGTCCTGCTGCAAGAACTTGCCTACCTGCGGGTCGTACCAGCGAACGCCCACCTTCTGCAATCCGCCGATGTTTGCCTCGCTCCGGTAGCCCCAGTCTCCGTTCCAACCAAGCACCGGGATTGTACCCGAAATCAGATCGCCAAATGCATCATCCACCGGTCCCGAGGTTCGGATGCCACCCCCGTCGCCATAAGCATCGACGCGCAATAATTGCAGATGAAACTTGTTTTCGCTAGAGTTCATGAGTTAGCACGAAACAAACACAGTGTATAGGAATTTTATGGTTGTTGCAACATGCTGAATGACAATTTGTCTTTTCAACGTCCTCCAAACCGAAATCTTGACTTGCTCTTTTACGATCAACAAAGAGTATCTGCTCACTCAAACTTCTCAATTTTGTTGATTGCATTCCAAACAAAGGAGCGCTCTCTTAAGACCGCTAAGGAGTACTGTTTGAAGGATGATATAGTTTCCTTCAAACCGCTCCAAAATTGTCCACATTCTTTCATCAACAGCCCTCGGAATTTCCTGTTTATGCTCAGACTCCTAGTCGGATAACCGATGTGATGAAGAATGAGTCGATTGGAATGTTCCAAATGATTGAATGCAGTTTTGTAATGTTTAAGCCGACCAGAGGCAATACCCCATCCGCTGTGAGCTAACCAGCTTTCTGAATTCAGATTCACGGCGTGTTGAAACGACAACAATGCTTCATCGAGGCGGGTCATGTCTAAGTTGTGCAGCCCTCTTAGGACTTCATACATAAAGTTACCAGGAAAGCGAGCAGTCAAGTGATCCAGGTATTCTGAAACAAAACGCTTGTCAAATTCATTTGACTCGTTGCGAACTGCCCATAATGAAACGGTTCGAGTGAATAAATGACTGTAATTTCCATTCAATATTTCCAATGATATCTTCTTGAAGCTCTCGAACCTCTCACTTCTTGGTAAAAAAAATAGTCCATTATACGCTTCAAGTTCTTTTTGAGACAACAAGAATTCTATAAGAGACTGCTCGGAAGGTCCGAGATGAGATTTAGCAAATCTCTGATCATTGAATGATTTTAACCTCATTTTCAATTCTCTAAAGAAAGCTGATGGAAATCCTAATCTATGAAGTGACTCCAAACTCCTGACAAAATCCTCTTCATTCTGAGTCAAAAAGGATGTCGCAAGAAACAATGTGGCAGCCGGACCACTTGAGTAAAGTTCTAAAGAAGTTTTGCAAAACTCCAGTGAGGATGTGTATTGTTGATTGAGAAAGAAGCAATATGCTATCGCTAGACAGATCGATGCCCTCTCTTCCTCTGAGAAATAAGGCAACTCATTCGCAAGACTATACTGTTTGACTGCTTCCAGATAAAAGCCTTCATCGAAGAGGGTTTCAGCCTGATCAAGAATTGGATCGCTCATATCGTTTCAAATAGGCTTCAAGTGTCAATCATGGCATTAATACCAATCGCCTTCTGGATCAAAATAGGTTTCAATCCTTTTCCTATACTTCACGACTTCGGTTATTCCTTGCCCCAAAGCTGAAGCCCCGGTTGCAATTGTGCCTAAGGCGTTTACGGCTCCACCACTGCCTCCGGTTCCTCTTACTCCACCTCCGCCTTTACCTTTGCCAGATCCAGGTGGTGGAGATGATCCCGATGATGATTGTGTCTTGTTTTTTGCAACCGTTGCTTCTGTGGAAGGCGCGTACGTAGTCTTTATAGCCGGATAAGGATCTTCGCCAATAACATGTGGTTCAAGTTGTGCCGACCAAGAATTCCAGCCAAGAACCAACGAAACGATTGCTTCCCATATCGACACTGGCCGTTCGCCATCCGGGTCCGCAAACTGCAGCGGATCATTCACACAATAGCCGTAAGCGTTCAATGTCAGCGGCGCAAACACACTGCCCAGCCACGGGTCCTGCTGCAAGAACCTGCCAATGTTCGGGTCATACCACCGAACGCCCACCTTCTGCAATCCGCCGGTGTTCGTCTCGCTCCGATAGCCCCAATCGCCATTCCATCCAAGCACCGGAATTGTACCCGAAATCAGGTCGCCGAACGCATCCATCACCGGTCCCGAGGTTTGGTTGCCACCCCCGTCGCTCGTGTGGGTCAGGTCGCCTCGCCAGTTCCAGTGCTGGAAGTCGTCGCCGCGTTGGATCAGTCCTGCGCCGTAAGCGTGGGAAGTCCACTGGTTGCCGACTTTCTCTGCCACTACCGTGTTGCCAGAGTATAGATACTCACGAGTGAGGCTGCTCCCATGGTCGACGGTCTTGATACGCCGACCCAGACCGTCATACTCATATTCCACCGACTCTGTAACGCCGTCTTGTTGAATTTCAATGAGTTGGTTCTGGGAGTCGTAGGTCATATGCCAGGTCTGTCCATTCGCCCGGCGCGTGATCACATTGCCATCCGCGTCGTGCGACCAATCTTCCTCGTCCAATGTCAGCACACGGTTTGCCTCATCATAAGTAAGTTCCTGTTCCTCAACAGGGTTCTGACCGACCTGCTTGTCGCGGGTCAAGCGGTTTCCTGCCAAGTCGTAGGTATAACTGATCGCGTAAGCGCTGTCGCCCGTACGCTCTTCCTCGACCAACTGTCCTTGATGGTCATACCCATAGGTGGTCTGGGCATGCTGTACCCAGTTGTTGTTCTCGTACAGGCTCTCGGTTGATGAGACCACGCGCCTCAGCTCATCGCGCGTATACTCCTGCTTCCAGAGCCAGGTCGGGTCCATTTGCAGATCATCTTTGAAGCTCTGCTCGACTTTCGCGACCTCGTCGGCTACGGTGTAGGTATAGTGGGTCCGAAGGTAGTTCGTACCGCCTGCCGGCACGCGCCTCATCGAGAGACGACCGTCATCATCATATTCCAGGTCTTCCAGTAAGTCCCATCCCGTGCCATTGAACTTTTGGACCAGATCCAATTGCCCGGCGAGGGTGTATACATACTTCAGGCGTTGACCCGACTCGTCTTCCACTTCTTGCAATAAACCGGTCCCTGAAGCGTAGGTGTAAGTCACTTCCCCCAGGGGACTGGTTTCGTTTGACAATTGACCGGTGTCCGCGTCATAGTCCCACGCATAGTCGGGCGTTTGAGGCGCGCCTAAACTCATTTGGGTCATTTGCCCTGTTAGGTTGTAGGCGTAGTTCCAGGTGCCTTCAGGTGTGACTTTTTGTCGTAAGCGTCCCCAACTGTCATAGGCATAGGTTGTCGTCTGTTCGCGCGCGTTCTCCCGTTCGGTGACCCAACCGAGAATGTTTCGTTCCAAGATCTGTTCGTTGTTCAGCGCGTCCTTGACCGAGACCCGCTGTCCCCACGCGTCATAGCCATACCAGCCCGCGCGGTGGCTTTCCGCGTCCCACGCTTCTGTCAACTGCCCGTGATTTGCGCTGTAGACATTGAGCGAGTTCGCATAGAAACCACTGCCCGCGCTGTCGCCCGCCAACTGTTGGACCTGGGTGGGCTGTCCATACGCATTGTACTGGTAGTTCACCCGCTTCTTGGTGGCGGGAGTCAACGGGTCCACCACCCATTCCAAACGGTTCTGGTTCGTCCAGTTCAAGGTCGTCGTCTCGTCAAATGCGTCGGTAATTTCGGTGACATTCCCGCGGTTGTCGTAGGTCAAAAGAATGCCTTTACTCGCTGCGAACATGGAGGGAGATTGCAATTTGATGAGGCGGAAATGGTTGTTCCATTCGTAATGAGACACCCGGCATTCGCCATCCGCGGTCTTGATGAGCCGCCGGTAAGTGTCGTAAACAAAGGTGGTAGTGTCCCCACCCGCCGAGTACCCTACAACGCGGTCTCCACTCAGTCCGGTACACTCATTGCCCGACGCGCCCGTGATCCCGCCCCGGTTGAAACTATCCCATTCGTAGACATCGCCCACTTGCGTATAAGCATAGGTCGTTTCCCGTCCCATCGGGTCTTCCACCGACGATACCCGATGGGTGTTTCCCGAATACCCGAAATCATAGCCGACATTGGAGGCTTCGGTTGTGGCGTTGTAAACCAAGTTGGGCAGTTGGATGCGGTTCAAGCGTCCCTCGTTGTCGTAATGGAGGGTGAAGACGCGGTTCAAGGGGTCGGTGATCGTCGTCAAGCGGTCATTCTGATAGCTGAAGGTGAGGCTCCTGCCCACCTCGTCTTCCACTTCCGCAAGTTTGCCATTCGTATAAGTGAGGGAAACGGCATAGCCGCGCAGGTCGTTGATTTGGGTCAAACGCCCATCGCTGTTGAACCACCATTCGGTTTGATCCTTGCGGGTCAATTTGTAGGTGTTGCCGGACAACCGTTCCAGTTGGTCGTCCACGCCCGTCATCCCATAACCGGTGCCTTCCCCCTCTTCATCTTTCCAATAGAACTTGCGAACACGCCCGTCCGGTTCGTGGAGATAGGACACAAAGTAATCCTCTTCCTGCTGAGAGGTGTTTTCTAAGGTCGCCATGAAACTGTGTCTCCAGTGGTCGCCCAAGACCGTTCGGTAGGGGTCGGTGTTGGTATCCAGCGAGTTGTAATAAAGCGCAAAGGAGACACCAGGACCTTGACCGTCCCACCCAGTGAGTGGAAAGACCAGCATGAGGTTGCCGTTCGAAGGGTTGACCACTCCGTGGGGAACCGGGAACGCGCCTTGCCATGCGGTGGGATAGCCAGCGCCCGCTGCCGGCGCAGGGGGCCAGAGTTGTTCCTCGGCAGGCGGGTCCAGGGGCAACGTATGGGAGAACCGGGTCCAAGCAAACCAGAAGAGACCCGTCGAGGCAAGAAGCGAATGAGAACAAGGAGTATGGACACGAGGCGTGTCAACACGGTTTACCCCCCCCCCGATTTTTTCGGTAGTGGCGGGCTCAGAGGTTCGCGCTGCGCCCAATGACGGGGCAGAATGACGATGCTTGAAAGGCGCGAAACCCGTTTGAGTGATTCGACGTGCCGGACGAACCGGCTGCGCCAGGTCGCCAGATCTCACCCAGAGTTAGCCTCCGAGATTATGATAGATCGTTGTTCCAACATCACGCATCACTGTTTCAACTTGAATTTGGGCTCCATCACACTGATGCTGTTTTTGTTGTTCAGAGGGGCATGTTTTTTGATTTTTTGTTAAGAAAATGGTGTGAAGAGGGGGAGAAAGAGATGAGAGTGAGAAGAGCTACGGTTGACCTCTTGTCCGCCTGAACTCCCACATTCATACAGGAGGCTACAATCGATGCATTCACCTAAACTCTCGGCAAAAGAACTTGGCGCGACCTTCGGATTATCGGCAGATTGTCCCGTCATCCAACTGTTGACAAAAGCGATGAACCGGCTGAGCCACGCTTTGGAGGCTCCCTTACCCGACTTCTCTTCAGAGGCGCAACCAGACCAGACCAAGAACGATTGGCAGTCGGCTCTCAAACTGCAGAACGCGCTGTTGCGCCAGACGAAAGAGGTGCTGCATCTCATCAAGTTGTGGCTCAGTTTGTTAAGCAAAAAGCCGCAGAATGATGGGTCTTCACCTGTGCCGGTTCCCGCATCTGAGCCGAAGACCCCTGCTGTGCCTGCCAACCCCGAAGTGACCTCCTCCGCCTTGTTTTCGTTGTTAGCGAGCAAGCTGCCAGGCGGCGTGAACGGCAAGGCGACGAACGGTTTGAAGAAGTTGGCGAAGCAGGCGCAGCGCCGGTAGCAGTGGCATTGTGTTTGTCCCCCCTCCGTCGGGTTCCCCCGCAAGCAGGGGAACCGGTTAGGGCGAGGCAAGCCTCACCCTAAGCAACAGCAGACCCGTTCGCTGCGCTCAGGGTGACAGACATGGGGCGCGTGTGTGTGCGCCCTCCATTGGGGCAACCACAGGGGGATTGCCCCTACACAAGGTTTGTTTCGTGCCGAGTGTAGCCGAGGCATCTGTTTTTCTATTTCTGGGCAACCACAGGGGGATTGCCCCTACGATTGACGATTGAGTCGCCGTAGGGCGACTTTGCTGTTTTGTCGGCGCAAATTGATTCGTGGTTTCAGAACCCAGCAAGGAGAGCCGGAAACGGCAAAAATAGGCATCACTCCAACACAGGCAAAGACGGCGCGAAGAAAAAATCATGCAGATTCAGCAGCACCCCCAACAGCACCCAGAACACCAAAATTCCCCACAAACATGCCCCCAACGCGCTGGCGACGCGAATCCCCCAACCGCGCGAGGAAGCCTGAGCCGTTGGTATGGAATACACCGCAGCGTGAGAATAGACGGGCGCAGAACGAAAAACGCTCTCTTTAAATGAGAGATTTGGAGAACTCACCGCCTGAGCCTGAAGCGCGTCCGCCCTGACCACAGCATAGGCGGCATTGATCCGTTTCATCTGCTCAATCGCGCGTTCGCGCATCAGCGGGTCTTCAAAGCGATCCGGATGCCACCGGAGCGCAAGCCGCCGGTACGCTCCTTTGATCTCTTGGAGATTAGAACCCGGCTCAATCCCCAATACTTCGTATGCGCCTGTCAAATGTTCTGTTTCTGTCATAGCCGTTTCTAAACATTAAACGCTGTGGGCAAAAATCCTCTCTGTTAGATATGCTATAATCGACAGGGGATTAATATGAAAAAAACATTGGCTTCTTTTGGAATCAAGCTCTTCGTGTTGGTCGCCTGCATGGCGTTTGGCTACTATGTGCTGGGACCGCGGTTGGAGTTCTCCACCGACGGAAAACCGCGCTTGAATCTTACCAAGACCTCCGACCCAAAGAACGGTTCAACCGAAACGACCAAAATGGGCGCGCGCCCGAAAGTGGACGTGTACGAAAAATTGCCATCCGCCACAACCACTACTTCAGGGGTCTATGCGGGCAGCCGGGAGATCGGCTCCGCCAACGCGCCTATCCGGCAGCCACGAAAACCGGATAGCCGAACCCAGGCAAAACCGGAAAAAGAGGAGGAGATTATCATCGATGACGCCATCATCGATACCGAGACCTCCATCGAAACGCCCGTCATCGAGATAGAGCCAGACCCCGAACCGGAACCCAAACCGGAGCCGGAACCTGTGAAATCAGAACCAAAGAAACAGGAGCCGAAAGAGCCTGCCGAACCTGCGAAAACGCCCAGCGAACCGCCCAAAGAACCCGCTCAGCCGCCCGCTTCCAGCAGCGCGCTATATCGTGTGCAGGTCGGTATTTTCAGCAACCGCGAAGGCGCGAACAGCGCGGCGCAATCGTTACGCTCCAGTGGGTTCGATGCGACCATTGTGCCGTTTCAGCGCGATGGCAAAACCATGTACCGGGTCCAAAGTTTGGTAACACGCGACAAGCAGAAAGCGGATCAGACCAGCCAAGCGCTGCAGAGCAAAGGCTTCACCGCCTTCGTCGCGAAAGTCGACTGAGGAATATTCATGGTTAGGCTAACCGTTGCAACGTGGGACCAACAAGACAATCCCGACTCCATCACGGCAGAGCAGGGCAAATGGCTGTGCGCCATCGGCGCGGAACAGGACCTTGACCAACGAAACGCGCTGATAGATCAACATCCCGAGTGGCTCACAGAAAGCTTTATCGCCAAAGCCGATGTCGCATTGACCACACTGTCCCCCGCGCAGGCGGAACGCATGCTGCCTTGCGGTTTGGGCTTACTGCGCGCCGCAGAACGAGTCGACACGCCTACCGCCAAAGCGCGCGCCCATTTCCGTTATGGATTCTTGTTGGCAAAAGCCAATCAACCCATGCCTGCCCTCGAACAATTTGAGGCTGCCCGCGCGCTTTTTGAGCAAATCCCTCTCCCGGCTGGGACCCTGCTCAGTTTGTTCAACATCGGCAACACCTACAACGATATGGGCAAATACCGGGAAGCGATTCTGCCCTTCGAGAAAGCGCGTGAACTGTGCGAGCAGCAAGGCAACATCTCCGGCATCGGTAAATGCGAAATGAACATCGGCATCGCCCATTACCGCTTAGGCGACTTCAAAACGGCTCGGACACGCTTTGACGCGGCGATAAAGCGGTTCCGGGAAGCAGACGATCCGCAAGGCGAAACCGACTGCCTCATGAACACAGGCGCGATTTATGCGGCAGAGGCGCGAACCAGCGAAGCCATGGAGTCCTATTTGCAAGCCAAACGACGATTCAGCGAATTGAAACATACACCTGGCGTCGCCTATTGCGCTTATAACCTGGCGACCCTCTATTTGGATCAACAGCGTTACGAAGTTGCTCTCATCGCCCTCCAAGAAGCGCGCGAACTGTTCGCCAATATCAAGGATGAACGCCAGTTGTTTCTGTGCGACATGCTTCAAGGCGACATCCTATCAACGACCGGCTATTTCTCGGAAGCGATCACGTTCTACCGGCAGGCGCAGGCGCGGAAAAATCTCCCTCTTGAACAAACGGGACTGGTCTGCCTCAGTCACGGGATTACTCTTCTCCGCATGAAACGCGGCAACGAAGCTGCGAAACTGTTTGAAAAGGCGCGGGATGTGTTTGAGCAGGCAGGCAGCGCGCGATACCACTACTACGCGATTTACCGGCTGGCGCAGGCGCATTACCACCAAAAAGCGTTTGCCCAAGCCATCGCTGCTTTTGAACAAGCCCTGAGTCTCGCGAATCAGCATGAGGATGAATACACCGCTGCCCTGTGTGAGCGAGGCATCGGGCAATCGCTGGCGGAGCAGAACAAACATGCCGAAGCGATAGAACGATACTCGCGCGCGCTGTTTTCTTTGGAACGATTTAATGACCAGGTCTCCTGCTTGCGATGTGTTTTCGACCGCATGCTCAGTCACAGGAAGTTGGGGCAAAAAGCGCAAGCGCTGGCAGACAGCCGGGACACGATCCGCCGAATGAGTGAACCCGATATTCAGAACGCGCTCACGGCACTCTCCGCTTCGGGCGAGCTGAATCTGCCCGGCGTCATCGCTTATGCCGTCGCTGCGGAAATCGAGCAGGGGGAACCCGAGCACGCTTTTCAGGCGGCACAAATCGGGCGGGGCGCATTGGCGCGTCAAGCCATGAGCGAGACCCGGCAACCACCGGTCAAAGTCCCAGACACGCAAGTCCAAGAATTGGCGCGTCTCCGAACCGCCTATCAAAACGCGCAAAAACGAGCCGCGCAAGGCGCGTTCGACCGCGAGACACTCAAAGCGCGTGAAGACGCGCTCGCGGCTTGGACCGCTTATGAGCTGAACCTGCGCGCGAAGCACCCCCAATGGAACCGGCTGGAAGCGCAGCCCGCCACTTTACAGCAGATCGCGCGCGCTTTGGGTCCCCATCAAGCGGTGATTGAGATGTTTCTCACCCAGGATCAACTCTGCCTCTTGCTGATTCGAGCGGACAAAGGCGCGCCCGTTCTACATACGGCGGTCGTCAAAATCAATTTTTCGCGCCTTGAACAAGAAGCCAATCAATTCGCCCGCATGCTGCAAACCGCATCGGCGGAATCGGTCAAAAAGCCCGCCCAAAACCTGTATAAGCAGTTGATCGCGCCACTGGAACCGCGCCTGAAGGGCATTAAGACCTTGATCTTCTGTCCCGACTTCGCATTGCACAGGCTGCCTCTGGACGCGCTGGTCGACTCGCAGGGACGCTTCTTAGCCCAGCGATTCGGTCTCACAACCGCGCCCTCCGCCTCTGCTTGGGAAGCCTGCCATAGCGTGGGGCAGCAGCGAGCCAAAGAACCCTCAAGCGCGTCCAGTCTGTTAGTGGCGGTCTCGCGCTTCCAAGAGGCGGGCAAATCCACCATCGCGTTGGCGCGAGGTAAACTGCAAGACCTGCCCCATGCGCGAGAAGAAGCCAAAGCGATCCAGACCCTGAAACCGAAACAGTGGACCGCGCTCACAGAGAACCAAGCGACGGTTGCCCGGATGACCGCAGCAATGCCAAAAGCGCGCAGACTGCATTTCGCCACCCATGCCGTTTTGAACGAAACGCTGCCGATGATGAGCGCATTGGTAGCGCGCTCCTCCGATGGCAAAGAGTTAGACTATCTCTATGCGCGTGATGTCTACGGCTTGCGTTTGAAAGCGCAGCTCGTCACACTCTCGGCTTGCAGCACCGCCGAGGGGCGCGAATCGATGGAAGGATTGGTGGGACTGTCCTGGGCTTTTCTTGTGGCAGGCTGCCCTGCCGTCTTAGCGACGCGCTGGCGCATTCAAGACAAAGCCGCGCGTGAATGGATCACCGCGTTTTACCGCGCGTTGGATTCTGGTCAATCCATCGCCGCTGCCAAACAAACCGCCTGCCAACAGCGAATCCGCGCCAACGCGCCCCCCCGCGATTGGGCAGTCTGGACTCTGATTGGTTACAGTGGTTAAACACATCGCTCCATTTGGTATAATCTATAGACCTATGAGCGTGCAGATATTAGATGGAAAAACCACAGCGCAACAACTGCGCGAAAGCCTCAAACCCCGCGTCACCGCTCTCCAAGAAAAAGGAATTACTCCCTGTTTGGCGGTGCTGCTGGTGGGCGACGACCCCGCTTCGCATACTTATGTCAAAATGAAAGCGCGCGCCTGCGAGTCGGTCGGCATCCGATCTGTGGTGAAACCCATGCCCCGCAACTGCGCGCAAGCGGACTTAGAATCGCTTATCGACTTTTGGAACCAAGACCCGAAGACTCATGGCGTGCTGATACAGCATCCTGTGCCTCAACCCTTAGATGAAGGCGCGCTGCTGAAACGGCTCTTGCCCGAAAAGGATGTGGACGGTATCACGCCTGCTTCGATGGGCGCGTTGCTGGCAGGCGAATGGGCGTTTCATGCCTGCACTCCGGCGGGGATCATCACTCTGTTGGATCATTACCATATTCCAATAGAGGGCAAACATGCCGTGGTGGTGGGGCGCAGTGTGATTTTGGGTAAACCGATGGCGCTCCTGCTGCTGAACCGGAACGCGACCGTCACCATCTGCCATTCCCGAACGAAAAATCTGCCCGAATTCACCCGGCAGGCAGACATCTTGGTGGCTGCTGTTGGGAAACCGGAACTGATTCACGGCGATCAAATCAAGCCCGGCGCAGTCGTCATCGATGCGGGCTATAATCGAGTGGAAGGGCGTCAAGGTGATGTGGGCGATGTTCATTACGAATCGGCAGCGCAAGTCGCCTCTGCCATTACGCCCGTACCGGGCGGAGTCGGTCCCATGACCGTCGCCACCCTGCTCGCCAACACCGTCCTCGCCGCTGAAACCTTCTGTAAATAAAAACAGAACAGAAACATAAGAACGCAAAGTCGCGGAAAGGCAAAGGCATTTGTATGGGTGGACCCCTGTGTCTACCCAAAAGTGCCATCAAACTGCATAAGCCTTTGTTTGGGTCTACAATCAGCCAAACCCGTCATTTGCGCGAACGCGGGAATCCATTGTTGGAGGGCGAAGCTCCGTCTTCGCCGTTTCCAGTTCCACAGCATTTTGTATAAACCTCAACGGAGAATGTGAAAAACAGATGTCTCGGCTGCGCTCGGCATGACAATACCCCCTTCCCTGTCTTCCCTCAGCAAGCAAGGGGAAGGAGCAGACATTCAACCTGTCACTCTGAGCGCAGCGAATGGGTCTGCTTCCAAAAAAAAGTTCCCCCTGACTTGCAAGGGGAACCCTGTTACTAACTTCTTTAGGCTTCCGATTTATCCGGTTGCCCAGTTTTCTCCGGCTCGGTCTCCGGTTTCGGCGATTCTGAGCCGTTCTTCTCGCCTCCGCTCAAGCGTTGCGCAGCATTCAGCACTTGACCTGCCAGATCGCCCAGTTTTCCATCACCATCAATCGCCTTTAAGCCTGAGATTGCGCCCTCAATCAGCGTGCCGAACCCCAAACCCTTGGCATACTGCTCGCTCATCTTTGACAGTGTTTCTGGATCACCGAAGATGTTCATATTGCCCTTGCTCATGAACTGCCCCACTGAACGCGCCATCTCTGATTGCACATCGCGCGCCGCTTCGATTCGAAGCTTCTCAATTTCAAACTGCAATGCCGCTTCGCTGTAGGTTTGGCGATACTCCAACGCTTGCCGTTCCACTTCCACACGGACGCGCTCCACTTCCACCTGCTCGCGGTTGATATTCACGTCCACCATCTTAACGGCAGTTTCTCCTTTTGCCACCTGTTCGCGCGCTTTCGCTTCCGCTTCCGCGCGGGTCAAGATCGCTTCCGCTTCCAACTGTGCCGACGTTCTCTGCGCTTCTGCGCCTTTGATCTCGCTAAAGGCAGCCACTTCAGCTTCTGTCTGCCGCTTAATGCGGTCTTGTTCTATCACCTGCTTGGCGGCGATCAGCTTTGTCTGCGCTTCGCGTTCCGCGGCTGCCAATTGCTGAACCGTCACGATCTGTTGACTCGCTTTCTCGCGTTCTGCCTCCGCTTCAAGGGCTTGCTTTTCCGCCTCTGCGCGCTGTCGCTCTGCATCGGCAACCGCAATCTCCTTCTCGCGTTCTGCCAGTTCCACCATTTTTGCGCGGTCGATATCGGCGCGCTCCAATTCCTGTTGTTTGGCAAGCAACAACCGATCCCGATCAATCGCCTTCGTTCGGACCGCCTGCTCCTGCTGGATTTGCGCTTCCTGCACCTGCCGGTCTTGCTCAATTTTGTAAGTTTCCGCCTCACGCGCCTTTTCCGCCTGCACCTTCGCAACCTCTGCGCGTTGAGCGGCTTCCGCTTCTGCCTGATCCCGCTCCAACATCAATATTTCCTTCTGAGTTTCAACGTTCTTGATTGTTGTAGCCCTGCGAGCCTCTTGCTCCAAGCGGTTTCGCTCCACTAAGGCGGATTGGGTAATCTCTGTGATTTTTCGTTTACCTTGTGCGTCGAAAATGTTCGTATCCGACAGCAATTCTTGCGATGTCTGATCTAATCTCGAAATTGTAACCGATTCCAGCGTCAAACCGTTCTGTTCCAAATCGCTGCGCACCAACTGCTGAACGCCACTGGCAAACACATCGCGCTGAGAGTGAATCTCCACCAAATCTTTGGTTGCCGCCACACTGCGAAGGGCGGAGACCAATTTTTCAAAGACTAATGTGGATACCGAATGAGCATTGACCGACTTTTCGCCCAAAGATCGCGCCGCGTTTAAAACCGAATCCTCATCCGGTTGCACCTTTATGTAGAATTCAGCTTTCACATCCACGCGCAGGTTATCCCGTGTGATCAGCGCATCGGGTCCTTTGCGCTCTACCTCCAACTTCATGGTTTCCAAAGAGACAGGGACTTTAGAGTGTAAAAATGGCACAAAAAACTTACCCCTATCTATCAAGACGACCCGTCCACCCCACCCTGTTCGAACGAATGTTAAGTTAGCGGAGGGACGCAAGTAAAATTGCTTGTAAGCCCACAAATAGCTGCCTATAAAAATCAATACCAAACCCGTCAATCCGGTCGCTAATTGATGAAACGCGGTCCAAGGCTCCACAATCGTGCTGCCCGTGACACTCAATAGAATCAATGCAATCCCTAACACCAAAAACCCAAAAATCAACATCTCTAATGACCCCCTTGTTGTTGCCGAAGCGTTTCCTCCGAATCTTCTGGAAGCGTCTGGTGAGAGAAACTCGCGCCCTCTTCCAAGGGAAACTCTTCCGCGAAGTAAATGCCCCGATCATAATCGAAGCGTGTTAACAGAATGGGACGCTCTGCAGGAATGGGTTCCTGCGCTTCCAACACGCGGCACTCCACGCGATGGATATTACCAAATAAATCTTTGACATTCGCCACACCGCCCGACCCGCTGATCCTGTAGACGCTGCGCCCTGTGTTGCCCACAAGCCCGCCTCGCGCAACCGCGGACGGCTTATCATCGCCGGTGAAGCGCCGGAACGCCAAGGCCGCGGTCCGCCCGCCCAAAATCATCGCGCTCAGCCCCAAAACACTGGAGATAGGCGCATAGATCGCGGGAAACCGGAGAAATGGAGCCAGCGCATTGTTTGCGATAATGCCTGTTAAGCCCCAAATGATCATCAGGATTGGGATCGCGAGAGATGTCGGCATCCCAATCCCAATGCCAAACCAAGACAACATCTGCCCCAGCAGCCCTTCACTTTCATCCGTGCCTTGCTCCTCGCCATCAGACAGCAGACTATCCGAATGAGATGTGTCGTCCGAAGCGCTGCCGCCTTCTGCCAAGCCGCTCACCGCGACGATGATCACCAAGATCAATCCAATCGCCAGAGGCAACGCGAAGATAAAATTCCACCACTCCAACAATGCGCTAAAAGGCATTTTAAGATCACCTGACCTTTCACGTCAGAAACAAAATCTTTATCATTATAGCCGATAAAGGCTAAAGGTGTCAAGTGCACACTCGTCAATATATACGAAAAACAGTGAAATTGAGTTCCTGATAACTCGCTTTGAGTCAACAGGTACACTTTATAGTGTGAAAACGATTGCAGATGCGCAAATATGGGCAACCCAACTCTTGACAGAGGCGGGGGTTGATCGCGCCGCGCGAGAAAGTGAAATTTTACTGGCGGACTGTATGCGCGCCGACCGCATCTATCTGATGGCGCGACCTGAGCGAGTGATGGATCGCGAGTCGTGGGAGCAGTTTCAAGGATGGCTCGAACGGCGCGCTCAACGCGAACCCCTTGCTTATATCACCGGCAAACGCTGGTTCTATGGCTTGGAGCTAACTGTCGCGCCGGGCGCGCTGATTCCCCGTCCCGAAACCGAACTGCTGGTAGAATGCTTTCTCAATTGGCAATCAACTAAACCGTTTCCTCTTGTTCACAACGGGAACCTCACGGAGGGAGTCCATCAAGAAACACCCTGCTTGTTGGATGCGGGAACCGGTTCCGGTTGTATCGCGATTGCCTGCCTGCTGAACGCGCCGCGGTGGCAAGGCATCGGCATCGACTCTTCGTCCGACGCGCTCAAAATCGCCCGCCTGAATCGCGAGCGTTATGGACTGTCCAAACGCTTGGAGTTGCGGCGCGCGCGCTGGTTAGAAACGATGGAACCACACTCCATCGATGCCTTGCTCAGCAACCCGCCCTATGTCCGGTATGAAGAGTGGGAGACCCTGGAGCCGGAAGTACGCGATTGGGAACCACTTGATGCGCTGGTCGCTGACCGCCAAGACCCCTTGCGCGCGTACCGGGAGTTGATAGAGGGAGCCAAGCATGCGCTTAAACCGGAGGGCTTAATCGCCTTTGAGGTAGGGGTTTCTACTGCGCAAGAAGTGGCTCAGATAATGGCAACGCGTGGCTTCACCCCGCAGGTCGAGCATGACTTGCAAGGGCTGCCGCGGGTACTTTGGAGTATCGCGCCCTAATGGGTTATCGCCCTGGATATTCTACCAGAGGAAATTTTTTCCTCTCACCTCGCTGCCACCTTCATCACGCGAAGATGATCCGCTTGAAAGTCTAAATAGTACAAATTGCCCTCCCGATCAATGTCCCAAACGTTTGTCATTGACTTATGCGCCTGGAAATCGGGGTCGTTAAATTGAGCCCGCACCCCAACAAACGCTCCCTGCCGGTCATACTCTAATATAGAATAGCGGCTTAGAACCTGAATCTCCCCGCGTCGTTCCCATCGCAATTGCGAAGGCTCTGCTACTAAAAACAGCGCGTCACGCCCGTCCAGCTTCTCCCATTGACCCGTGCCGAAATTGAGTTGAGACTCAATGCTGGACATGGAGGTGGAAGGAATGGAGACATCTCGGAGTAAGGTTTGCTCCTGATTATATGTCTTGAGACTACGCCGTGTGAAGGCAATCATCCTCGATCGATTCACGACCGACCCGTGCTCGTCGAACACGGTCTGATTGACCTCGCTCCCGTCCCCGTCCAGAGACAAGAGGGATAGATGACCATTTTTCCGGTTGACAACGCCAAAGGAAAGGGTTGCATATGCAGCCTCCGAACTCGGGCTTAACTTGAGTGTTTTGAATTCACCCGATACACGTCCACTGAGATAAACACAGCCTGCATAATCAACCACAAAATAGTGTTTCCGTAGTTCCCAGCCATCGCGCAATGCTTGCCTCAGTTGATTATTCAGGGCAGATTGAATAGAAAGTTTAGGGGCACCCTTGTCTGAATAGACCGATATTGCTTCACCAAACAGGTAGATCGTGCCGTCGAAGCCGATGGCCATCCACTCTTTGGGTTCACTGGCACACGCAATTGTTGTTTCCAATTTCCCCTCTTGATCAAACACCTTGACCCTGGAGCCTTTCGCATCTAAAGCACCACTTTCAAGAAAATAGAACTTTTTACCACTCCAATGAGTAGCAAAAGCAAGCGGTCCAATTCCTAAGTCGCCTTCTGCTTCGGTGCTGTTCGCTGAGGGACGGACGAGTATTTGAAAGTCCTTTGTGCCGTAGTACAATGCGAACATCTGTCGTTCCTCAAGCTGGATATGTCCCCAAAGGGTGCTTAAGAACATACCTCCTATAAGGAGCAGAATGCTCCATCGAAATCCAATTCTTCCAATCTTCTTGTCAGTTAAATTAACCATGATCCTTCTCCATTTAGCCGAATTATTCAGGTTGGCAGGATAAACCCGTTGACACGTTTCATTGGCGGTAGGTTTTAATTTCTCAACTCTTGAGCTTCATACTTTCGCCGTAAGTATTCACGATCTAAGTTTTGTCCGCCGGAAATCCTTGTAGAATGGAACTCACCAACAGATTCAATGATATCTACAATCGTTTCTCGTCGTCCATTCGGTAGTTGATCATTCCTCACTGAGAGAACCACCACTGCATGGCTGCCCGGTTTCAACAAGATATCCCCCGGCTCCAGGTCGGTAACATCGATGGGGGTGGAGTATTCCAATAGTCCATATGTGCCTCGTTTGGTTCTCCCCCAGTCCGCGCCCGCTAAGCCGGCAGCTGAACTGACCAAACCCGAACAGTCGATACCATAGCCCTCATCACCATTATCGATGCCTGTCCTGTTCGCTTGCGCATCCGCGCGACCCCCATACCATCCGCCTCCCCATTCATAAGGAGTCTTCAAAAAGGAGGTACACCACTCCAGGAACTCGCGCTTGAATTGGGTATACACCTCATCCAAACGAGAGCGAACAGAGACTCGAACCGCTAACTCTTCGGAGCTGTCGCAGTTGAAACTCCAGTCGGGTTGAGGAGGATGCGTCAAATCCTGCAATTGATTATGACCGCTGCGATAGCGGCCGGGGGTGGGAGAAGGACTACTGTTCCACTTGCGCGCTCCAATCTTGTCCTGATAGCCCACTCGGACGGCAACTCGACGCGTTCCAGGTGTGTCAAATCGCACTTGATTGCCCTCGAGCAAAGTCAATGTTCGGTACTCTGGATAAACAAAGTAGCGATGCATACTTCCATTGATTTTGCGAGAGACGGGACCACGCGCGCTTGATTGATTAACGGCAGAGACCAGCTCATACCATTGGAAATCCAGTTTTGGTCCGGGCCAAGGCAAGGTATTTGTAGCGACCCTGTAAGGAGCGTCGAACGACTTTTGTTCTCCACCATCATTCCTGCTATTGTTGCCAGGGCTGAAATAAGGCTGATTTCCAACAAACGGGTAGTAATGATAACTTCGGATGGCTGATCCTTGGCTGTCTCTCGCTCGGATGATAACGTTCATTTGAAGAACATCGTTCACATAAGGCGAGGCGCGTTCGATATCATTATCATGACCTGGCGATTGGTTGGAAAAAACGACTTGAAAATCTGCCAAATTGATTTTGGGCGGGTCATAAACCTGAGAGGCTTTCGCTGGGAACGCTCGTTTGTTCTGGGCGACTTTATACAGCTGCCCCGCGTTGTCAAACACCTCTAAGACAAAGTGGTACCGTCCAAATCGCGCCATTTGGTTCTCTGGGATTTTGACCGTGACGGTATGGTCGCTGTAATAAAGCGGTCCATTGTTATCGATTCTCAATTGATGGGGTTGAAGTTCGTGAGTATGGATTAACCGCTGTCCAGCATCGAAGACTTTTATCTGCCCACTCGCTCCCTGCGTCGGCTTCTCAGATTGAAGCGAGTAACTCACCTGAAAATCGAAAGTCTTGCCGGAGGATTGAAAGCCGAGTGGCTGCAGCGCGTAGAAGTTTGTCGTGAGCGGCGCGTTCCGAACCGTTTCGAACTCTCTTATCGGACTGGTGGAAGAAAGCCGATTCCAGTAGCTGTGCGTGCTATCAACATCTCTGTTATTGGTTGTATAATATGACCGAGAAACAGGCAAAATGGTGTCAACAACGAAAGGATATACGCCCTCTGGAAAGTTCGACGGCAACTGGATCTCGATGTTTTCTGCAGGGATAGAAACTCTTGATTGACTGATCACTTGGGGACCAGAGTTCGGGGGGAATACCATCACGCGCACAATTGCCTTCTCTTCATTGGGAGCATTGGGACGCGTATTTTGCCCAGAGCGAAGATTCACCCGCGCTGTAACACGACGCTCAGCTGGGTTCTCGCTTTGAACGAACTCGGTGGGGCTATCTTCCGACATCTCTATCCGTAGATTATTGGAGCGAGATGAGAGCGTTTTTTGTCCCGCGCGCGAACCAACCCAAGAATAGCGTATCCAATGAGCAGTTATCACCGACTCGGTGTCAACAGGGAGGTACAGGCTGTGCGATTCGTACAACCCTCCGGGAAGGTGATTAAGGTTCATAAAGCTAAGAGCAAAGGCGATGGGGGAAGGGAAAGACTGGTTATAGGCGTTGCAGTCTAAACAGGGCAATAAAATCGTGTTTCTGCAACCGCCTGAGTCGTGGGGGTAAAAATCTTTGTTGAAGTGGTCTCCCGCATCGCGGTTCGGCACTCGGAGAGTGAACTTTTGAACGATCAGTTCTGTGCCGACTCCAGACATATCCCTCTGACCCGAAACATCCAGCCGAGTCAGTCCCGCAAATTGCCCGCCACAGATATCCATTTCCGGGTAATAAGGGGATGACTCCATCAAAGCAACCGGCGCATCACTTGACCAGCTGTATCGGAAATCGACCTCGCCTGTTTGCTGATTGTTAGAGCAACTTCCACCCGGCAAACAGAAACGACTCCCTAATTCTAACTGCAACGTAGGAAGTGAGGGGAAGCGGACAAGCGTTGAGTTCTCCCCCGGAAACAGGGGTGCGCGGATCGCCATGATCGCCATACCATCGGAATCTGTCTGAGGGAGAGGGGTGAAAGGCATCAATTCTCCCAGCAAAGACGAGATGTCTATGGGAGCATTGGGGACGGGCTTGCCTTCGGGGTCTGTCAGACGCAAAACAACCCAGGCGACACTCTCCCCATCTGCCGGGACTTCTGGCGGGTAAATGCCTGCTACGCATTGATACCCATTTGCGGTCTGGCAGTCCTGCAAATTGGACGACAGCAACCGCAAAAAAATCTCGTTCATCACGCGCCTCAAAGGCGGTTCTTCATAAGGTGGAGCTTGAGAGAATGCTCCTTGCCCTACCAGAACAGCGCTAATTACCAGCCATAACCTGCAGAGCTGTCTCAACTCTGTGAGGTTTTGTTTTAACTTCGCAGTCATGTCAGCACCTCCTGTCTGACAGTTATTTATTATGGCTCTTAAAGTATACACCATTATCACGCTTTTGTCAAGAGTGAAAATCCGTCTACTCTTTTTCGCTAAGTTCACTAAAATCTTACAGATTCCTTCTTAGTCATTGAAAACTTTTCAGAGACCGTCAAGCCGGTGAGGGTATTTAACATGACGAGCAAAGAAGGCTTTCTTTTCATATCCTAAAAAATTTCTTAAGGATATTGAAAAGAAAGCTTCAAATTGAAAAAGTCTTGAGAAACGAAACAGGGACAACTCTCAATGCAGCCAAGCGCGAATCGCCTGCACAATCGAATCCCGGTTCGGCACGACTGCATCCTCCAACGGCTCGCTCATCGGAATCGGACAGTCCGCGCCAGACAAAAGCAGTGGTTTCGCGTCCAAGTAATCGAAGCCGGTGTAGCCATTCTCAAACTCATAATCCATCACTTGTCGCATGATTTCGCCCGCCACGCCGCATACAGGAAAACCTTCCGACACGATCACTAACCTGCCCGTCTTCTTCACCGACTCTGCGATGGTTCGCGTGTCCAGCGGCTTCAAAGTGCGCGGGTCGATCACCTCTGCCCGGATACCCTCCTGCTCTTCTAAGCACCAAGCGGCATCCAACGCATTATGAACCTGACGACTATAAGACACCAGTGTCAGATCAGACCCCGCTTTCTTAATGTCTGCCACTCCCAAAGGCAGCAGGTACTCCTCTTCCGGCACCGGTCCCATCACGCCCGAATAAAGCAGCTTATGCTCCAAAAAGACCACCGGGTTCAAGTCGCGAATCGCCGCCTTCAGCAAGCCTTTCGCATCGAAGGGGGTACTGGGCATCACCACATATAATCCAGGAAAATGCATCATAAAGGCTTCCATGCTCTCCGAATGATGCGCCGCGATACAACGCCCCACACCGCCTTGCGAACGATAGACCACCGGCACTTGGGTCTTCCCGCCAAACATATAGCGGTTATACGCCGCATTGTGGATAATCTGGTCCGAGCCAAGCGTCAAAAAGTCGGCATACTGAAACTCCACCACCGGACGCGCGCCTCGCATCGCCGCGCCTGCGCCAATCCCCGCGATTCCCAATTCTGAAATCGGCGTATCGATAACCCGGTCCGCGCCAAACTCTTCAAACAGACCGCGAGTTACCGCATACGCGCCGCCATAAAGACCGATGTCTTCACCCATCGTAAACAAGCGCGGGTCAGATAGCATCTCTTCGCGCATTGCCATATTCAACGCCTCATTGTAGAATCGAATCGGAATTCCATACTTCTGCTCTAAGGCTTGCGCCTGTTCCCGACTCAACTTGGGCATTGCGCCTTTGGGTGTTTTACCTGCTGCCTCGCGCGCCATGTGCCGGATTTCTTCTTCGATGGGGCGCACGCGCTGCAACAAATGGCGTTCCTGTTCTTTTTCTTGCTGCCATTGTTCGGGGTCTTTGGGAACATAAATATACTCGGTCAATTCTTCCACCGGCGGAAAAGGGCTGTTCGTTGCGAACTCGATAGCGCGGTCAATCGTCTCTTTCCCGTGCTGAGCAATCTCATCCAGCTCCTGCTCTGTCGCCAGACCAGCCTCCATCAAATGACCACGCAAGACGCGTATGGGGTCTCGCTCGCGCCACGCAGCCACCTCTTCTTTCGAGCGGTAGCGTTGCTGATCACTCATAGAGTGACCCATATAGCGGTAAGTGTGCGCTTCAATCAGAGTCGGTCCTTCCCCGTTTCGCGCCCGCTCAACCGCTTGCTCCACAACGCGCTTCATCTCGAATACATCCATCCCGTCCACTTCCACGCCCGGCAGTCCATAGGCGGGAGCGCGTTCCGCAATGGTCGCCACCGGACTGCCGATGTGCGCCTCCGGCACGGAGCGATCATG
>JAHCHP010000015.1 GCA_026129765.1 Fimbriimonadia bacterium
CATTCCCGCGAATGCGGGAATGACCTCCGGTTATGAGACTCCTTCAGTGGGGGCTGCCCAACAAGACCCATTTTTGCGGTTTTTTTAACAGCCCGCGCCGAAGTTGAACAGCACGATTAGCAGGTCTTCGTCATCTACCCGTCCATCTTGATTGATGTCGGCAGGCAAGTTAGAACCCGAAACGCCGAAGCTGAAAAGAACCACTAACAAGTCCTCATCATTCACACAGCCATCGCCATCCACATCACCCGGTTGAGAAGTGTAGATCAACTGCACTTCCGTAAGCGCATTCGCGCCCACATTCAGAGCGTTCTGAACTCGAACGCGCTGTGCTTGCGGGTCATGGGCAAAAGGAATAGGGTTCCCATCTTTCAAGACTGCTAAGGGACGCGCGCCGACCGGCATGCGGAAATAGGTCTCAAACTGAACCGCGTTCCCTGTTAAGTTCCTGAACGTATGAGTTTCGCGACGAGTCCCTTCTTGCACATGCGCGTTCAAGCGATGCGCGCCCACTGGCAGGTTCTTGAACTCAAATTGGTTCCACCCTGTCGGCAACTTGGGCGCAATGCGGAGCGTGTTGTTGGGCGCGTCGGGCGTATAATCGAGAAATACCATCAACGCATCGGTCAAAATCGACATCGACTCCCAAGCGTTGGGCCAGGCGGCTTGCAGCACAAAGTCTGTCTGCCCCGGATAGAGCAGGCTGTTACTGGGCGCGATCTGCTCGGCTCCAAAGCCGATGGGACCGAGGCGGTCAATCAACAAGTCCAGCTTATTCTTGTGGATATTGATGTCACCTTTGCCGGGCGTATGATTGGCGCGATCCGCGTAATACAGTCCATACCAAACGGTGGTCAGGAACCAGGGACCGCCGTTCCAATAGGTATCGCCCCAATAGCGGTTGATTAAGCCGTCCCATTCTCCGCCAAAGTTGACCAACGGATGATTGTTGCCATAGCGGTCAGTCGCGACTCCGTTGATACGATCTACCACATGCGCCACTACAGAGTCGATGGGACTAAACACTTTGAAAGGATTCACCAAGCCCAGTTGCGAGATGTCGGTGTTTTCGCCATCCCATTGCAAACGCGCGATGACGCCCGAATGAATCGCATTGGCGCGCTGGTTGAACAGGGAAGCATCACCATGATTCCCCAACAAGGTCGCAATGGCTGACGCATCCCATAATCCACGCACCACGCTTGCATTGGAGTAAACAAAGGTATCAAACGCATCTTCCCAAACATTGTTACTATACATCAGGTCAAACGGATCGGCATAGTACAGACGCGAGTCGATGTTGCTGTCCTCACTACTGGCGCGCGCCGCTTCGTACACGATCTGGTAGTTGCTGCTCAGCAGTCCCAAATTGCCAGTGACATTATAGAGATAGTACAACGCCCAAGGCACAACGGAAGTTTCGTCTACTTGGGGCGCGCTCCAAACGATATAGCCGTCCGTCGTATATTTCTGATACCAGAACCCTTTGCGTCCCGGCTCTTCGTTCGCGCGGTAAGCCACATCGCGCAAGAACCGGAACACATCCGTCGCTTCCTGGGTATGCCCTGTACGCGCCAGTGTGACGGCAGCATACGCGGCATCGCGCGGCCAAACAAAGGGATACGCGCCATTATGCATGCCCGCGATGACTCCCCCGCCTTTCTCATCGACATGCAAGGCAGTCCCCAGCAATCCGCGCCGGAACAGCTCGTTATAGCGGGCATCTGGGAATTCTGCAAGCACGCCGCTGCTGAGCCAGTCGATCCAGTAATCTTGGGTTGCGCTCTGCATCGATGCCATACTGTTATTCAAGAACCAATCCAGAGCGGGAGCAACTTGGAAGTTGTAAGTCCCTGTGGCATTGGCAAAGCTGTCGAATCCGCCCACTATCGCGACATTTATCTCCACCGCCTGGTTGACAGGCAATACCACACGCGCCCCAATCCAGCCCTGATCGTTGTCGCTACTGCTGTCGCGCCAGAAATCGTTGGCTGCCGTGCCGGACGCGCTGCCAACACTGTTGCAAATTTTCATCGCCGCTGCGAGATAGATCGAGACATTCTTGTCGTAGTTATTGAACGAGGTGGGGTTATACTCTCCGCTGCTGGAGGTCTGCCGGAAGGTGTTGTCATAGGCGACCATCGCACCGCGATTGGGGTCCGCAAACATCACATCGTAGCTGTCGCCGCCATTCAGAGCGAAATCGCCATAATAGTAAAAATTGATGGTCTTGGGAACGTTGCTCCGGTTGATCAGCACAAAACGCTTAACATAGATGCCTGGGTTCGGCTGTCCGCCTTGGTCATGAGGGAAAGAGATGCCTTTCGGACAGAAATCGTATTGGAACATTTCGATATTGTTGCCGTTCGCCACTAAGCGGCTGAAAGTGCTGATCACATTGGTATCGGGGATATACGATTGTTGATGCCCTGTGTAGTCCCCTCCCGCTTCGTTGGTGAGCCAGTAGGTTCTGCCGTCCACTCGAATACCGCCCATCGCGATGTTCGTGTTCATCTGTCCGCGGAATCCCGGCGGCAGACCAGGCGGGAAGGTATCCAATCCATCCACATACCCCTCATTCTTAGTTCCCATCCCTTGCACACAGCCCGCGGACGGGTAGTAGATGTCGAAAACAGAACCGTTTTGGTCGATCATCACATTCATGAAGTTGTTGCCCACCACGCCCTCTTCTTTCCACAGGTGGGTATTCGGATAGCCCGCGTCAGGATTCGCATGCGGACTGCCTCTTCCGGGCCAGGCGAGTTTCACTTGATAACTGTAGACGGTTGCGGGCGCAGAGGGATTGTCGCATTGACCGTCAGAGCAACCATAGTTGTTCGAGAATATTTCATCGCCGCCGCCACTGTGCCACGAGCCGATTTTGTACCGTATCTGCTGCCCATAGGTTCGGGTGTTGGCAGGCAGAGTGGCGCGCCACCAGTCAATATTGCCCGGTCCGCCCGGCTCGTTACGTACAAACTGAATCTGTCCTGCCGAAGAACGCAATACTTGCGTTGTGCCGGTAGGAATCCCTCGCGATCCGCTGGGAATGGAACCGTCGGTGGTATAGTAGATAGCGACATCGGTGTAGTAGAAAGAATAGCCGATGCGGGTCCAAATCGTGATCTCTTCGCCCTCGCGAGGAGCGGACGGATTGCGCATCGTGACTCCCGATTCACCATAAACCACATTGGCGGGAAGATGCTCCACAAAATCGGGGGTCGCCAACGCGTTGGATAGCAGACCGATCACGCTGAGCGTCAACCATAAAGAATGTTTCCATCGTTGGAATAACATAGTGCCTCCTCTGTTTTATTTCTACCTTGAATACGTATTCTAAGACGCTATATTATAACCCATTTTTTGCGGAAATGGCGATAGGAGTTGTGAAAATCGATCAGCGGAGTTTGTCATGGGGGCTGGCATGTGTGCCGAGCTAAGAAACCGTCATTCAAATGCCAAAATCCTTGATGGATACTGAAAAAATGCCCAATGCGTCATCTCTCGTGAAAGTGGAAATCCACGCTCGAACAGCAGACCCATTCGCTACGTTCAGCGGGACAGCATGGGCAGGATCCGCCTATTGTGTCATGCCGAGCGCAGCCCACAAAAATTTCACCAACCGAGGAGCGCTTCGACTTCATCGCGGGTCGGCATGGAGGGTTGCGCGCCGGGCCGTGTAACAGATAAGCCCGCGGCGGCGTTCGCGAATCGGATCACTAATTCGGGTTCCATGCCTTCCGCCAATGCGATGGCGAGCGCGGCATTGAACGCATCGCCAGCGGCGGTAGAGTCGATGGCTTGGACCTCGATGGCGGGAAAATGCTTAAGACCATCCTCATACAGCAGCAAGGCTCCCTTCTCTGCCAGGGTCAAAACCACCGTAGGGATGCCCTTGGCATACAGCTCATGCGCCATCTCTTCTGGCGTCGCGCTGGGACGAGCATTGATCAGTTGGCGCGCTTCCAACTCGTTGGGCGTGATAATGTCGGTCAAGGCGAGCAGCGTCTCCGAAAGAGGCATAGCGGGAGCGGGGTTCAAAATCGTTCGCGCGCCATACTGCCGCGCCAGCTCGAAAGCGCGCTGCACCGTAAGCAAAGGAATTTCCAACTGCGCCAGCACCACATCCGCGCGCGTGAAGACCTCCTCGGCGCGATCCACATCATCAGGATAGAGCCGGGCATTTGCGCCGGGCGACACCACAATCGCATTCTTGCCGCGTTCATCCACCGCGATCAGAGCGGCTCCTGAAGGGGTCTGATCGTCTACTGTGATATAGCGCGTATCGATCCCTTCTTGATTGAAATTGCTGAGCGACTGCTGACCAAAACTATCGTTGCCAACACGCGCTACAAAGGTCACCTGCGCGCCCAACCGCGCCGCCGCCACTGCCTGGTTCGCCCCCTTGCCGCCCGGAACCATCGACATGTTTTCGCCGATAATCGTCTCGCCCATCTGCGGGATACGCGGGACACGCACCACTAAATCGGTATTAGAACTCCCCACAACGACAATATTTGCCATAGTCACTCGATTCGGCGCGGAAGGCGTCTCTCCTGCGCTGTCGTTAAGACTTGTTTGACAGTTGCTCGATATAGCGTGAGTGGGTTCCCACTCCCGTTCCCGCATCGGCTTCGGGATCAAAACCGCGCAACATCATACCCTGCCCACGCGAAAGGTGGGTGGCAATAACGGGATGATCGGTCGGGTCGCGGAACTGAATCAGCAGGGTGGTGCGCGCTTCTTGGCTCACATTGACTCCGGAGCCATGGATGGTCAAATAGTTGAACACAACCGCGTCGCCCGCCTTGGCAGGCAGCGCGACTGCCGACTCCAGTGGGTATTGATCGACCGGCAGATGCCAGCCCCCTTCCTGGATATGCTCCAAGATTCCCAACTTGTGGCTGCCGGGAACCACACAGACACAGCCTTTCTCCAGAGGCGCATCATCGAAATGGAAGATGACCGCGCTCATGGTGTGCTTTTCGTGTGGAAAATAGGGCGCGTCTTGATGCAGTGGAAAGGGCGCTCCTTGCTCCGGCGGTTTGACAAATAACTTCGTATGATGCAGTTGGATGTTCGGACCGATCAAATCCGCCATGCGGTCAGTGAAGCGCGGATCGGTCAAAAGACGACTGAACGCTGCGCTGTGGAACTGCGCATTATGGCAATGCAGCAATTGCCGGGGCAGATCGGTGATTTTTGCGGAACTGCCCCAAGCGGCGTTGATGTTGCCTTCGCCATAGACAGACGCCAATCGACCAATGAGCGCGTGCGCCTCCTCCCGCAGGTAGGCGGCTTCTTCAGCAGTGAACAGTCCCTGGAGATGAAGATAGCCGTTTTCTTGATAAAATGCCTTCTGTTCTTCGGATAATGCATGCTCTTTTTTGCTGGTGATCATGGATATTTGGCTCCCTATCCGATTACTTTCTGCGGGATAAACGCGCTTCCTGCTTGCGCTTTCGGGTATTCTTATAGATGGATTGGATGTAGACCGTATTCCTCAAGCAGTGGCGCTTGAAGCTAACAAGAACGGCGCCGTTTTTAGGAGAGACTTATGACCGAAAAAGACATCGTGCCATATCGTCCAGGACTGGAAGGCGTGACTGCCGGTATCAGTTCTGTATCAGACATCGTTGCCGAAGAGAACCGATTGATTTACCGGGGGTATGACATCCTGGACCTGGCAGCCCATGCCGAATTTGAAGAAGTCGCCTATTTAGTGTTGCATGGCGATTTGCCCACCCGCTCCCAGTTAGAGACTTTCAAAGCAGAGTTGCTGAAGCATCGCGAACTCCCCAGCGAACTGTATAGCGTTTTGAAGAATCTGCCCAAAAGTTCCAACCTTATGGGCGCGCTGCAGGTGGGTGTTGCGACCCTGGGCGCGATGGAGCCTCTGGCGAATGATAACTCCCATGAAGCCAATCTTCAGAAAGCCACAAAACTGACCGCGCAAATGGCAACCCTGGTGGCAAATGGCTGGCGTATTCTGCAGGGCAAGGAACCCACCCCGCCCAGCAACAGTCTCAATCATGCGAGCAATTTCCTGCATATGCTGTTCGGCAAAGAACCGGATGAGTTCTATGGCAAGGTGATGAACCTAACCTTTATTCTGTACGCGGAGCACGGCTATAATGCCTCCACATTCACCGCGCGGGTCATTGCCTCCACCCTGGCAGATATGCATTCCGCAGTCACCGGCGCGATTGGCGCATTGAAAGGCGCGCTGCACGGAGGCGCAAACGAAGCGGCAATGGAAGCCATGCTGGCAGTTGGAACACCGGACCGCGCAGAAAGTTGGGTGTTGGAACAGTTAGGACAGAAGAAACGCATTATGGGCTTTGGACACCGCGAATATAAAACGGGCGATATCCGCGCCACGATCCTGCGCAATTATGTGCAGAAAGTGGCAGAACGCGCCGGCGATATGAAATGGTTCGAGATTCAAGACATTATGCAGAAGGTGGTGCTAAGAGAAAAGAACCTGCATCCGAATGTGGATTTCCCTGCCGCTGCGATTTATTATATGATGGGAATCGACATTCCTGTCTACACACCGATTTTCGCGGCTGCGCGAATCACAGGTTGGAGTGCGCATATCATCGAGCAGCACGACAACAACCGGTTGCTGCGACCTCGCAGCGACTATAATGGTCCTCGCGACTTGGCGTTTAAGCCGATTGATCAGCGGGGTTAATTGCTTCATTCAGGTCTCACCCTGAATCGGGTTCCGTTTCAGGGCATTTCCGCCGGGAGTCGTTTAAACAACTGCTTCCGGCGGTTTTTGATTTTCGGGTAGACTCTTAGACGCGAGGCTCAGATTCGCTTCTAAAGCCATGAGTAACCCGCCTAAAGGCCGTTCCCGCCAGCACTATTTGCAAGCGTTCCTCCGGGACGCTTGGTTGTTGTTGCGACAATTTCGATGGTCGCTGCTTCTATTTTTTGGCGTTTGGTTCGGCAGCGCATTCGGACTTTACCTCGCCTATCCCTTGCAATCATTAGACTGGCTTGAGTCGCTCTATTCTTCGTTGATGCTCATCTTTTTGAACCCCACCCTGGAATTTCCTGAATCGGGATGGACGCGCCTTATCTTCTTCTGGACCCCGATTGCAGGCGCATTTGTTTTTACCGTCGCGGTAATCCAATTCGGAACCGCTCTTTTTGTCAAGGCATACCGAGAGGAGGAATGGCAAACAGTGATAGCAAGCACTTACAAAGATCATGTGATCGTGATTGGTTTGGGACGCATTGGCTACCGAACTGTGAATGAGTTGTTGGATATCCACGAAGATGTAGTAGCGATACTGGGCGATGCGTCCGCTGATTCGCTGTTGGTCAAGCGGCTGAAAGCGCGCGGTGTGCCAGTGATATCGGAAGACCCGCGTCACCATGAAGGGCTTAACGATGCGCAGATTGCTGGGGCAAAAGCATTGATTCTCTGCACAGATGATGACTTGATGAATATTGAAATCGCTTTAGCGGCGCGCTCACTGAATCCCCAATTGCGCATTGTGACGCGCCTGTTCAATGACGATTTAGCGCGGGAGGTGGCGCAACTGCGTATCGATGCGATCATCTCCTCCTCCGCGCTGGCGGCTCCTGCCCTGGTCTCCGCTGCCAGCACCAAAGCGATTATGCATACGATTCCTGTGGGCAACCAATTGATGCACTTTGCGCAGATCAATGTCCACCCGCGAGGGCGACTTGCGGGAAAAAGCGTGTCGGAATTAGAAGAAACATTCCGCCTCTCGATAGTCCTGCGCAAGTCCGAAAACGGACAGATGGACCAACACCCACCGGGCAATATACAGATTCACTCCGGCGACATGCTCATCCTCTTAGCGCCGCTGGAGAATTTGAGTCGTTTGAATAAAGAGAATGGAGGCGAGTTTTAGTCTCATTCCAACCAGCGTTTCACTATTTCACGCGCTAATTCGCTGGGGCTGTGACTTTCGTAGTTGGTCACCACCACCACCACCAGTTCCTGTTCTGGCACAATCGCTAAAAATGCCCTTGCTCCTGCTTGCGCTCCGCCATGCTCGCGATGAGCGCGTCCATTCACTTCTTGAAGCGTCCACCCCAAACCATAGGTCGTTTTCTTTCCGTCGCTGGTTGTTTGCGCTGTCCACATGAGTTCGCGAGTCTCCGGTTTGAGCAGCCGCTGGTCTAAAATCGCCATCCCAAACCGGCACAAGTCTACCGATGTGCAGAGCATACCGCCCCCTCCCCACTTATAACTCATATCGGCTAATTGCGAGTTCTGTATCTCTCCATTCGCGTTCCGGTAGTAGCCTCGAGCCCGCCAGGGAATGATGGCGCGCTGCTTCTCCAGATAAGACTCCTTCATGTTCGCTGGGTCAAACAGGTGTTTCTGAAGATACTCCTCAAAGCTGAGACCGCTCACATTCTCCACCACCCGCGCCAACAGCGTGTAAGCATAGGTGCTGTAGTAGTAACGCTCGCCCGGCTTGAACAGCAGCGGGTCCTCCTTAAAACGATCCAGCGACTCTAAAACGGTGGGGTAAGGGCGCGTACTTTCTCCCTCGTTCTGCTTGTAATGGCGAATCCCGGACAGGTGTCCCAACAGTTGGCGAACCGTGAAAGGATGTTCTTTGGCAGGAAACTCCGGCACATAGACTCGCGCATCTTTATCTAAATCGACTTTCCCCTGCTCCACCAACTGCATTACCGCCACCGCGGTAATAGGCTTACTGATGGAACCGATCCGATAGACAGTTTGCGGGCGGGCGGGTAGCAGGTTCTCTAAGTCGGCAAAACCATTGCCATATTCATAAAGAATTTTACCTTTTTCGGCAATTGTCACCGTGCAACCCACCATGCCGGTTCGATAAGCATGCGCCCAAATCGCATCCCGAACCGCGTCCTCACGGGGCGTTTGCGCTATCGATAACAGGGTCATGCAACAAAGCAGCCAAAGGACGGTCAATTTTCGCATTCTATTGTTTTAGACAAGAAGACGGTTGTTCCTGCGTCCTGTTTGTCATGAATTCATTGTGCCTTCGCCTGAGAGCGGCTGCGGGCAGCAGCGACCATCAGCAAGAGCGCGGCGGTTAGCGCAACGGGATAGCCCGCCGCGACTTGGAGATCGGCAAAGCCTCCCGCCATCAAGGGACCCAACACATAGCCCAACGAATAGAACGCATGCATCACCGCCAGCGAAGTGCCGCGCATGGCTTCAGGAGCGCGGTCAAATGCCAACAGGTGAATCGCTGGAAATCCGAGACCGAAACCTGCCCCAAAAATGACCATCGCGCCCAAAACCCCATTCGGCAGCGAGAGGACCTCGGTCAACAGTGTGCCAACGATCATCATCACCAAGCCCATCCAAGCGCGCCCGTCCGCAGACCCCCGACGATAGAACGCCATCGTCAACACAGACACCAACGCGAACAGCCCCAAGATTCTCCCCCGAATATCGGGTCCCAAACCTGCCTGTTCAATCAAAACCGGCAAGCGAAACACTAACATTGCGCCCATTGCAAGGGTCATGCCCAGCGTAATCGCATTGATGCTTTGCAGCGACGGCAGGCTCAAGGCGCGCATGGGGAACAAATCCAAACGCTCTTCAGGAATCTGGAAGCGCTCTTTCAAACCCGTTTGCGCGCAGACCGTTGCCACCGCCATCGCCCCCGCCACCAGAAAGAAGAGCGTTCCAATGCCATAACTTTTTTCGACAATGCCTGCCATAGGGAACGCGAACAATGGCACAAAGCCGATAATCGCGCCTGCCCGCCCCATCGCGCGAGCGCGGTCAACCGATTGATCCCCGATCAGGGCAAACATCGCAGGCACAAATACTGCGCCCGACAACCCATGCAGCAATCGCAAGACCAACAAGAGCCAAGCCGAATCGATAAAGCCATAGCCCGTAATCAATACAGCCGCCGTTCCGAGACTCCAAACCATGGGGCGTTTGCGACCGAAACGGTCGATGATCGCGCCCGAAAAGAAATTGCCAATCAAGTTGGCAAGCGAATAGCCGCCCACAATCAAGCCTGCTAACCAAGCGGACGCGCCCAGCGACTTGGCATGGTTGGGCAGTGCGGGAGCCAGCGCGAAGGTGTCCAGAAAGGCGACTAAAGCCACAATCGCCAGCGCGATTTTGGACCAACTCATTCGCGGTTGACCACCTCAAAATAGTGCTGAAAAAAACGCTCGATATTCACATCCACAGCGATCTCATGGGGACCATCGGTGAGGGGCGTCCAGCGATTTAGCCCAAAATTAGAGGATTCGTTCAAGTCGACCTCTATCGAGCCGAACTCAAACTGGCAGACTGAGGAATCGAACAAAGTGACCGCTGCCAATGGGTCATGAAAAGTCAGCCATTCATTATGATCAAACCAAACGCCAGAAAAATCCAACACCGGCTGCAAAATGGGCGCGGTGAAGCGGGCGCGCACCTGCTCGGCATTCATCCTGACTCGCTGGCTAATATCCACGCCTATCGAACGATGTATCGGCGCGCGATAACGATAGACTATCGCAGCCGCATGCGGATCACACCGGCAGTTCCATTCGCTATACTTATCCTTATAGGTCACAGGCATAAAGTTGCCAATCATCATCGTTAAACTGTTCAGCATCGCGGGCAGTTCAGGGTCTAACGCGAAGAGCAAAGCGATATTGGTTAAGGGACCAATCGTCAACAGATCGACTTCTCCCGGATACGCCCGTATCGTTTCCCGCAGAAAGGGAATTGCCTCGCCTTGGGGAAACTCGCGGGTATGCGCCCATCGCTCTAAGGCAGCCGCTTGAGGCGCATGGGGTTGTTTCTGCTCCACGAACAGGGGGTCCGCCACACCGGGAAAGATGGGAACCGCTTTCCCAGCGGCTTCACACAGCGCGCTGACCATTTGCGCCCGCAGGACCGGTTCCCCGCTGACGGTCGTCACACCCAACAACTCACATTCTGGGTTCATCAGCAGGTATGCCAAGCAAACGGCATCGTCGATGTCGCTTCCAATATCGGTATCCAATAACACTTTTCGCACGCCTATACCTTTCGCTTTTCGCGCTGAAAATCCTGTAGAGGCAGCCGCCTTTTTACAGGAATCACGCCCAATCTGCCGAAAGCAAATCCATAGGGATGAAGAAACGAATTAGTTGCTGGGCTTGGATAGGTATCGCTGCGCTTCTCTTCACGATAGGCGGCGCAGAAGGCGCGAATGCGCAAAAGTCATCTTCCCCTAAGCAGCCAACCCCTAAGAGCGACCCCCGCGCCAAAGCGCAAAGCAGCTCGCGTTCCAGTTTCACCAAGCCCGCCTCTTGGTTTGTGGAGGGAGCCTCCGAAGCCGCGACGCCGATGATTTTCCCGGTGCTGGGCGGTTCCCGCTGGTCCGATACGTTTGGCGCGCCGCGCGATAACGGCAAACGCAAGCATCATGGACAGGACATGCCCGCGGAAAAGATGAGACCCTTAGTGGCAGCCTTCGATGGCGTTGTCTACTTCTATCGAACCAAAGAACCCAACGCTCACAATACCCTGCAGCTGCGCGGCGACAATGGCTGGACTGCGGTCTATATGCATATCAATAACGACACGCCCGGCACCGATGACGGCTTAGGCTCTTGGGACTATGCTTTTCCCGCTTGGCTTCAACCGGGCGACCGCGTCATCGCGGGGCAGTTGATTGGCTGGGTGGGCGATAGCGGAAACGCGGAAGACACCGGCTCCCATCTCCATTTTGAGCTGTATGCGCCTGACAGCATGGTCAATCCCGCCAACTCGCTTCGCGCGGCGCAAGTGATTTATGAGCCTCATCTGCAGTTGGCGCATACCGATCTCAAACCCCAGCCGGGCGAAATCTTTGTGGAAGGGGTCGCGCGCTCTGTCAACCCTACTACCCGAATCATTGTTCTGGATACCCAGGCAGAATCGGACCCGAAAACGGGCAAAATCCTCGCGTCTCAGAAGCCCAAACGCCGCTGGATCGACCTGAAAGAAACGGACCTGATTCTCCGGGGCGAAAGCGTGTCTGCTATGACCTTAACCGAAGTTCAGCCCGGTATGCGATTGAGCCTCGTGGGAAAACAACCTCAACCGGATAAGGCGATTCAAGCGCGCTCCGCGTTTCTGTCGATTGAACGCCCTTTGATCGCCTCTAAAGAACCTGAACGCCCTGCAACGCCTCCTGCGCCCGTCGCTGCTCCGCCCGACGCCCGAACCGCCCAGTTGCTGACCCGAATCAATCAATACCGGCGCGATTATGGCGCGCCAGAACTGCGCTTCAGCCGGGAGCTGTCGGAGGTTTCGCTGGAACTCTGCAAACGCGGCGCAACGGTTTCGGCGGCTGAGTTGTGGGACGCCCTGAAATCCCGCGGCTATCCGATTGCCGCCATCTCCCGTTTGCAGGCATCAGGCGACACTCTGTCTGACCCGGAAGCCGTGCTTGAGCGTTGGATCGCGCCCTCCGCGCCCTCGCGCCTCAGCCTGATGGAACCTTCGCTACGAGAGATTGGGCTTGCTTATGTCGCCTTTCCATACGGCTCTGAAGACACGATGCATTATCGCTGGATCGTGATTTTGGGCGCGCGAACTGAGGAGCCGCGTTGACCCATTGGTTGAAAATTAACCCGATTTACGCCATACTATAACATGGAAACAATGAAAGCGAAAAAACGGTGGATTTGGCTGATAGCAGCGGCGTTGATCCTGGGGGTCGCAGCAGGCGCGCGCTTTGGGTTCTTTAGCCTGTCCATCCGCAATCCGATGGGTGAAAGCCTGGAGGTGGTCACATTGCGCGAGCAGTTCGGCAATATGACCCCAGAGCAAAAACAGACCGCCCTGACAGAAGCGATCCGTTCTCCCAATCCCAGTATGCGCCAAGAGGCGATTGAACTGATGGGCGAATGGAGACTCAAGGAGACAGTGAGCCTGATCGAGGGCGCGTTCGCCGATTCGTTCGCGGACACTCGCATGGCTTCTTTGCGCGTGCTGCCCCGCTTGGACCCTGACCGTGGAGCGCGTCTTTTGGTCAGCGCGCTGCAAGATCATGACCGCCAAGTCCGGCGCGATGCTGCCAATCAATTAAAATTCCGAAAAGACAAACGCGCCCTGCCTGCGCTTGTGCGCGCTCTGGATGACGAAGACGAAATCACGCGCATTTTTGTGATGGGCGCGCTTCACAACATTACAAACTACCCCATCAGAATCAAGGCAAGCGCAAGTCCAGAAGTCCACCAGCAGGCGGTTCAACGATGGAAACGCTGGTGGAAAACCGCAAAGATCGATTGGCAAACGGAAATTGCTTGGGTCGAGAAAATTAAACCGGTTCATCCCACCCATCCCGACGAAACCCCCTCGCTGACCATCAAAATGGGGGATCGCTCAGTCATGCTGGGCGAATTGAAGGGGAAGGTGGTCATGCTTCACTTTTGGGGAACTTGGTGCCATTCTTGCCTGAATGAATTAAACATTTTGAAATCGATTCACGAGGATTACGGCAATCAGCCGTTCGCGCTTATCGGGCTGGCAGTGGAGGAGGAAAAAGACTCGAAAGCGTTCCGAAAATTCTGCGAGGAACATCAGATACGCTACCCGCAAGCGATGGTGGAAGATTCGGTCGCGAAACTGTTCCATGCGCGCGGTATCCCCACGACAATCTTGATCGATGCGGAGGGTAACATTCGCTATCGTTGGGAAGGCGAACGCGACGGAAGCACTTTCCGAAAAGCGATTGACCGTCTCCTCATGGAACGGTCTTAAGGATTGTTAGGTATCATTACTAAGGTGACAAATTTATGCAGCCATCGGTTTTAGAGGGAACTTGGGAAGAGATCATGCTCCATGCGCAAGAATTGGCAGGAAAACGGATTCGTCTGATCCTGCTTTCGGAAGAAGAGCATAACCAAACGGACTCTGTCTCACCGAACACGCCTTTGTTGAAAGCCTTAGATGAAATTGCTCAGAGACAGCAAACCCGTCGAGAAACCTCCACCGAAGGCTCTCAGGAAATACTCCGACAAGCCAGGGAGGGCGGTTTGTATGGCAACGAATCTGGATGATAGCGCAAAGGCTATTGTTGTCGACGCGAATGTGATAATAGCCATTGCTTCCAAAGAAACAGGACGACATCACATCGCGCAGACTGAGTTAACCCGTTATGCACAACTGGGTTATGTACTTTATACGCCTGGCGTTGCCATTGCTGAAACCCTTTATGTTTTGTGCCAGAAACAGCAAAAAGGGCTGTTAACTCCTGTAGAGTATTCGCAAGCCATTCAGGATTTTGAGTATTTAATGCAAGTAATTTTGCCTTCTCCTCAAGGAGATAGATATTTAATTGCATCTGGGGAACAAATTCGAAAGGGTTACGGTTGCAGTCGCTCGGCAGATTCTCTTTATCTCGCGTTGGCAAGTCAACTTCTTTCCAAAGTCTCTGGTAAAGTTGCTTACGTTTGACAGAGATTTGGTCAATCACGCCGCTAAAAACGCTCCAAGTGTAGAGGTACAGGTGCTACTATAGAACCGATTTGCTACAGACTCATTTTAGAGTATAAGAACGCGAAGTTATTGCAAAAATAACAATCCTAATCATTCTCTTGCCCGAAAACCCGTTGATAGGTTTCATTTAGATGACGTAAGTGATGCTGCAGGTTGAGGCACTGGCGAACCTCCTCCTCGCTCAAAACATCGCGAACCTCGGAGTCTGCCAACAGACTCTCCAAGAAACCCTGTCCTTCCCAAGCCTTCGCCGCGTTGCGCTGTACCAACTTATATGCATGTTCCCGAGATAGCCCTTTGCCAATCAATGCCAGCATCACATGCTCGCTAAAAGGCAGATCTCCCATCAGCTTCAAGTTCTTCACCATTTGCTCAGGAAAAACGATCAACCCATCCATGATCGTCGTGAATTTTTTCAACATCCAATGAACCAGCAGGCAACTATCCGGCAACGCGATACGCTCCACGCTGGAGTTGGTGAGGTCGCGTTCATGCCAAGTGCAGACGCTCTCTAAAATCGTTAGCGCGTTTGCCCGAACCAGGCGCGCCAAACCGCTCACCGTTTCGCAGTTCCATGGGTTCCGCTTATGGGGCATCGCCGAAGAGCCGGTCTGCCCCGCCGCAAAGGCTTCTTGCAACTCCAGAATCTCGGTACGCTGCAGATTGCGGACCTCCGTCGCAAAACGCTCTAAAGAGGCTGCCAACACCGCAAAAGCGTTCATCAAAGTAGCATGGCGGTCACGCGAGATGATTTGCGTGGAAACGGGATCGGGCTTGAGTCCCAACCGCTCACAAACAAACGCTTCCACGCGTGGGTCAGCATTGCCGTGAATCCCGACTGCGCCCGAGACCTTGCCGACTGAGACCTCCTCTCTTGCCCGTTGCAATCTCTCTCTATGCCGCTGCATCTCCGCATACCAATTGCACAGTTTGAACCCAAAGGTGATCGGCTCCGCATGGATGCCGTGCGTGCGCCCAATCATAGGAGTGTTTTTATGCTCGTAAGCCAATCGCTTTATGACCGTCATCAGCTCATTGCAGCCCTCCAAAATCAAATCGACTGATTGCCTTAGCCGGATCGCGAGCGCGGTATCCACCACGTCATACGAGGTGATCCCATAATGCACCCATCGCCCTTCTTCCCCCACATTTTCCGCAACATTGCGCACGAACGCCATCACATCATGGCGCGTTTCGCGTTCTAACTCGTTGATTCGGGCGATCTCAAAGCGCGCGCGTTCGCGAATGATGGCAGGCGCGTTCGCTGGGATATAATCATACTGCGCCATCCCTTCACAAATCGCGATTTCCACTTCCAGCCACGTCTGAAACTTGTTCTGTTCGCTCCAAACCGCGCTCATCTCTGGGGTTGTGTATCGTTCTATCATAGCTGATTATAATTGTACCTGCCCGCCCTTGCATCTCTCTAAACGAACAGGCACGCGCTTAAGCATCGAAGTGGTCAGATGAGGCACAAAATCCCGGTACAGCGTCTGCACATAATGCTGAACCTCCGCGCTGTTCAAATAAGAGGCGATGGCGTACAGAGGTAGCCCCTCCCGCTTTGGTACAAGATGGAATTCTTCCCGCCAAGGATAACACTTTTCATCTACCACCGCCACCACGCGGGTTCCTTTCGTATGCCCAACAATTATATGTGGGATACCATAAAAAGCCCGCATGCTAGACGCATCCTCCAGGCGCATCCAGCAACTTGAATAACACGTTTCATAATCGATCCACGCTTGAACGCCTTCTCCTTTACCCAATACATGAAATTTCAGATTGCGCCCGGTCAAAACCGGCACGTCGCCCGGAAGCGGCGCTTCGCGCGTTAGAGGGCTAACTTTGAAATGGGTGCTGCGGGACGCAAAATGAATAGAGAAAAGCTCCTCTAATGGAATCCCTGATCGCTCAAAACGCTTTGCCTCAGGCGTCTCAAAGCCGATCATCTCTCCTTGATATGATGACTGTTCTAACAGGAGAGGCGCGCGCGCATACCCTTTGTCGTACAATGCTAATCCATGCCCGCCCTTTTGAAATCGCAGCACCACCGCCGTCACATTGCGCTTCGGAAAAATTCGCCCCACATAGTAAACTTCTAACCGTCCATGCGATGCCAGATAGCGGCGAAGCCGGGAAAAATCGTCCAGCACCAGCCAAGTTGCGGGAACCACAAACACCATCTGCCCTTCAGGTTTGAGCAGGCGTACCCCCTGCTCCATGAACGCGCCATAGAGATTATACTTCCCTCGCCAAGTCTCGAACCGTTTTTGATAAAGATCTTTTCGCTCCTTCAGCGCGTGAATGGGGTAATGGCTCTTATCGCCCACAATCCCATAAGGCGGATTACCGATAATCAGGTCGAACCGCTGGGGCGTATCCCACAGGAGGAAATCGCCCCGATGCAATTCGATAGGCTCTCCCTCTTGAAACCAAGCCTGAGCCTGCAGATGCGCCAACGATTCAGGATTAATTTCTGAGCCAGTCAATACACAGCGAGCGTCTTCTAACGCTTTGAGAAAAGGCGCAGCACCACAGGCAGGTTCCAACACGCGCCAACCGGGTTGCGGAGCCGCCAATGCCACCATCCACTGCACTAATTCAGCGGGTGTCTCCACAAAGCCTAAAGCCCGTCCGCTTGCCTTTACTTGTGTGTTTCTCAACCCGCTGCCTACAGCCTTTCCTGCCACCAATTCAGGTAGCGGTTTAAGCGGTCGACTCGCAGGTCCGGGGGACCGTTGCGCGAGAACCCATGGCTGGTCTCTACCGGATAACGGACATAAATCACTTCCCTGCCCAATCGCTTCAGCGCGGAGAACATCTGATCTGCCTGCTCCATCGGACAACGTAAGTCGCCTTCGCTATGCACAATCATCAGCGGGGTCGTGATGTTCTTGACATAGGCAAAGGGCGAACACTCCCACAACTTCTCATTGTTCTCCCACGGCTCGCCTTCCCAATACCTGCCCGGTATCAGCGGGAAGTCGCTGGTGCCACCCATGCTGATCAAGTTAGAAACACAGCGGTCGGTGATCGCTGCCTTGAAACGGTTCGTATGTCCCACAATCCAGTTGGTCATGTAGCCGCCGTAGCTGCCGCCCGCCACCCCCATGCGTTCGGTGTCGACATAGGGCTGCTGCGCGACATAATCGGTCAGTTCCATCAAGTCCTTGTAATCTCGGTCGCCCCAGTTCCCCTTGATCGCGGAGGTAAATGCTTCGCCATACCCCTTGCTGCCCCGTGGGTTGGAAAAAACGACCACATAGCCGTTGGCAGCGTGCAGTTGAAACTCAAAGAAGAAGACATTGCCATACATCGCATGGGGTCCGCCGTGAATCATCAAAATCGTGGGGTATTTCTTGGCGGGATCAAAGTCGGTCGGTTTCACAATCCAACCCTGCACTTGAACACCGTCGCTGGCAGTGATATGGAAGGTCTCCGGTTCGCTGATAGCGACCTCTTTTTTGAACTCTCCATTCAAATCGGTCACAGGATGGAAATCCATCTCGCCCGATAGCAGCCCCACACAGACCTCATGCGGTTCCGTTAGATTGCCTACCAGCAAAGCAATCCGGTGAGCGGCATCATCAAAAGAGAAAGCCGCGATTTCGTGGGTACATTGCGTGAGTTTTTTCATCCCCTCACTGTTTAAGTTTAAACGACAAAGTTGCACATTTCCGTGTTCACTCAACAAGAAATAGAGCGATTGACTATCTTTCGTCCAACTGAGGCTTTCGCCGCCGCCAAACTCCCGGACATCGGTTAGAGTGCTGACTCCAACGCTGTTATCCAAGTCAGGCGTCTTATCTTTCGCGTCGCCTCCCGATGCCGATACGACCCACACATGCGGGTTGCGGGTTCCCCAAGAATCGTCGGGATATTCATGACCAATGTATGCCAAATGCTTACCATCGGGTGACCAGGTGAGCCCGGTTTTCGGTCCGGGCGGGGTCTCCACTTTGGTCAGTTCGCCGCCGGTGGCGGGAATCGTCCAGATATCCACATAGCCCGGCTCCGCGTCCGGTTCGGGCTGACGGTTTGAAAGGAATGCGAGGGTCTTTCCATCGGGCGACCAAGTCGGGTTGCCTTCGGCATAAACGGTACCGCTGGTGAGCGCGGTGGTTTCCCCCGTTTTAACATTCACCGTATAAAGATGGAACCGCTGATCCATAAAAAAGCCGTCGCCATCCAGCCGATAAAAGGCATGGGTTGCGACGCGGGGCGGATTAGAAAGCCCTTTTTCCTGACGCTGTTTTCGCGCCTCTTCGCGCCATTCGGGAGCCGTCTCACGGTAAACGAACGCCAGTTTAGAGCCGTCTGGCGACCAAACAACCTCGCTAATCGCGCCCTCTTCCAAGCATGTCAAGGGGCGCGCTTCACCGCCATGAGCGGGCATCAAATAGATTTGCGCTTTGGTTTTTTGACGATTGGAGATGAAGGCGATCCATTGCCCGTCGGGGGACCAACGCGGCAGGCTGTCGCTGTGATCGCCATAGGTAAAAGGTTGCGGTTCGCCTCCTTCCGCGTTCACGATCCATAGGTTGGAGAAATATTTGTTTTTATCGGAATCGATCCATTTTTTAACGAAGAGAACTCGATTGCCATCCGGCGAGATTTGAGGATCGCCTAATAGCCGAATTCTAAATAGGTCCTCGACAGTGAGTTTACGCTTATCCATAGGGTTATTTTACCTGCTTCTGTGGCAGGAACTTGACAGGTTATCTCAAAAAGAAAACTATGCAAATGGTTCAACCGACAGATGGCATGGTCATCATAGAGGATACGGTTTTCGCGCCCGGTATCTATCACCTTCCGAACGGCATCGCGATTGGCTCGGATAATGTTACTATCGATGGCAGCGGCGCGCTGTTGATTGGCAGCGAACGTCAAGGACGAGGTTTGACGATGGAAGCGCGCGCGGGAGTCTCCGTGAAAAACTTGCGTTTGCAGGGCTACTACCACGGGATTTGGGCGCATCGATGTGAACGCTTGACAATCGAAGGCTGCCAAGTTCGAGACACTGCCGAAGTCGACGCGAACACGATCTTTCTGGATATCTGGCTGCCTGCTGAAAAAGCCTATGGGGGTGGAATCTTTCTTTGGGAAGTGGTCGACAGCCGCATCTTGGAGAACGATCTTCAACATCAAATGAACGGTCTGCTGACCTATCAATGCCGCCACCTGCGCGTGGAGCGCAATCTTGCCAACTATAGCAGCGGCTATGGCATTCATCTCTACGACACCTGCGACAGCGAGTTCATCGAGAACTATGTCGATTTCTGCTGCCGCTATCACCCGCGAGGAGAGCGCTACGGGCATATGGGCGCGGACGCGACCGGTTTTCTGGTGGTCTATGGCTCGTCCCGAAACCAGTTTTTGCGTAATTTGGCGCGCATGGGAGGCGATGGCTTCTTCTTGGCGGGATTAAGCCCAGACGGTGAGCTTCGGGGCTGCGATGACAACTTGTTCGAGGGGAATGACGGATCCTATAGTCCCAATATCGCTTTTGAAGCCACCTTTTGCCGGGGGAATCTGTTCCGGGATAATTTTGCGAACTATTGCAACTACGGATTCTGGTTGGGGTTTTCGCGCGACAACGTGATTGAGAACAACCGCATGATTCATAATCGCCAGGCGGGCATCGCGGTGGAGAACGGGATCGGCTTCACGGTCAAAGGCAACACTTTTCAGGCTTGTGGGCATGGGGTTCTGCTTTGGAGCAAGCGCGTGCCAGACTTTGACACAGCCGTTCCCGACAACGACACCAGCCGTGAATGGGAGATTGTGGAGAATGTCTTTATTCGGTGCGGAAAAGCGGTTCGTATCGCCGCGCAACAAGATCATGGGATTCGCGATTTGCCGCCTGAGGCTGAGCAGGCTCCGCGGCCACACCATCACACAATTCGCAAGAATGAGATTCAGGAAGGGCGCATAGGCATCGACTTGGTGAAAGCCGACCACACGGTTATTGAGGAAAACCTGATGAACCACAATGTGGAAGCCAACCTGCGGCAAGATGATGCGCAAGAGACCCAGTTCCGATTCAACGTCGGCGCGGCGGGTGGCTATTTGTAAGTCGCAATTGCCAAGTCGACCTGTTTGGCTAATTCCACGCCCAAGGTATGCCCTTGCTTGAGGGCGGTCAAGTGAAAGTCGCGCAAGTAGTACCCACACAGATAGAGATCGCCCAGCGCATCCAAGATTTTGTGACGCAGTGGCTCATCAGGAAAGCGCGGCGCGTTATGCCAGCCTTGTTCATCGATCACTAAGGCGTTGTCGAGGTCTGCGCCTTGCGCTAACCCCGCCGCTCGCAAGGCTTCCACCTCATGCAAAAAGCCAAAAGTACGCGCAGGCATGATCTCTTGCGTATACAAACGGAGGTCAAAAATGCCTGCCTCGACGCCCAAAGGGGGCGGAAAATGAATGTAGCCGAAAGCGGTTTGATTGCCTGGTTGTATTGCCATCACTTTCTCTTCATGTTGAACCGTGAGGGTTGGAACGAGGGGCGCGCTGTATGCAAGAGGCTGCAACCCTGCCGATTGAATTAACTCATAAAACTTTTTCGCGCTGCCGTCTAACGCAGGCACTTCGGAACCTTCCATCACCTCGATATCACAGGCAACCACCGCAGCCCCCCAGAGCGCGGACATGAGATGTTCCACCGTGTTGATCTGAAACTCTTCATTCCCTAAAAGCGTGCTTCGAAGCGTGCTTTTCACGAAACGCCAATGGGCGGGAAAGCGGCTGCCCGATCGGTAGAAAGTGATTCCCTGCTCTGCAGGATGAAGCCTCAAACGCGACTTTTCCCCGTTGTGAAGTCCTATGCCTTCAATCTCTACGGTGTTTTTGAGTGTGTAGGTCATGGCAGGCTCTGTCACATTCCCAGTTTCTTCTCTAATGCCTGTATGCGCTCTGCCAACTGAGGTAAGCGATGAAAGTGAGACAGAATATGCAGCAATTCGCGGTGCGAAATCGCGGGCGTCCCCCAATAGACGGTGTTAGGCGCGAGATTCTTGGTGACTCCGCCCTGTGCGCCGACCACCGCTCCCTGCCCAATTCGGACATGGTCCTTCACACCGACTTGTCCCGCCAGCACGACATAATCTTCCAGCACGCTGCTGCCTGCAATCCCTACCTGAGATACGATCAAGCAGTGCGAGCCGACTTTCACATTGTGCGCGATCTGCGCCAGATTATCGATTTTTGTGCCTTTTCCGATTCGCGTTTCTGCTGTCATGGCGCGGTCTATCGTGGCATTGCTGCCGATTTCCACATCCTCCTCGACCACCACCGTCCCGATTTGCGGGATTTTATGATGGATGCCCTCATGCTGCACATAGGCATAGCCATCACCGCCAACGACCGCGCCGGGATGCAGTGCCACGCGATCCCCCAAAGCCACAAACGGCATGACGACCGCATGGGGATACAGGGTACAGTCATCGCCAACGACCGCGCCATCGCCTACATAGACATAGGGGTAGATGTTCACGCGATGACCGATTTTCGCGCCGTCGCCAATCACCGCGTAGGGTTGAATACTGACCTCATCGCCCAACGATACTCCTGCGCCGATCACTGCCGTGGGATGAACCCCAAGCGCAGGCTTGGGCATAGGGTTAAACAGCGACAGCGCCTGCGCAAACGCCAAACGCGGGTTCGGGTGCAAAAGAAACGCCTTTAAGTTCCCATTCGGGGGCGCGTGGTTCGGATGGACAATGATCGCGGCGGCAGGGGACTGTAGAGCTTGACGCAGTTTCCTTTCATCTTCTGCGTAGGTCAGTCCCTGGTCGGTAACATCTTCCAGACCACCTGCAGAGTGAATCAAGTGGTCTGGGTCTCCTCTTAGCACAGCGCGAATATGTTCAGCGATTTCAACGAGTCGATAAGCGGGCATAATCGTTTAGAAACTCCTCTGTTTTGTCGGGCGCGCGCGGGTCTTGGGTCAGTTTGTAGCCTTTTTTCGCTGCCCATTCTTCTGCCATTTGCTTCATTTGCGCGCGGGAAGCCTTCCTCCAGGCAGATTGAATGGGTTCAATTTCATGCTGAAAACTTATACTTTTTGGCACTTTTGGAGGCTGAAACTGCATTGAGAGCGGTTTCATCTCTCGCGCGGGAAAGTTATCTTCCTCGATCAAGCGAGTCAGTTTGGGCTGTTGACTCAGCCAGTTGTTGGCATCACTGGTCGCCTGCGCCATGAATGCTTGTTTGCGCTGGTTCAGCAGCACATCCACTTCCTCCATTGCCCGTTTGCGTTGTCGTTCTAACGCCTTCAACAGATCGGACTGCTCTTTCAGCCAGAGCTGGTTTTCCTTGTCCAGTTCAGTCTGCCAGCGCGCGAATTCTGGGGCGGTGGGACGATAACGCGACTGTTCAAACAGTAAGGTATATCGGCGGTTAGCAGAACGAATAAAGGCTTCACGCCACAGGCGATACCATTCGTCTTCAAATTGAGAATAGTCGACCGCTTGCAAGAGTTCCTGACGCCAAAGCGCGATTTGTGCCTGCATTTGCGCCGCGCCCGCTTGGATCAAACTGTCAAGCGCTGTTTGCCTTTGTTGTTGGACGGCTTTATCGGCTTCTGCGCGCCGCTGTTTGATCAAGTTGCTCACCGGAGGCGCGGGAACATGGGGTAATGTGGCGGTTTCTGCGCGTGTCAAACGAGGCGAAAGCGAGGGGATTTCGCGAAGCGCGTCTGCTTGCGAGCCAAGCGACTTCAAAGCATCTGCGCCTAACGCGACTTGAGAGGCTTTTTCGAGGTCGATGCGGATTTCGGGGAGGGAGGGTGTTCGTTTAGAGCAGCCTGCAAAACACAGTATGGCAACCGCGCAGAGTACCGCAAGGAGCCACTTTCCCATCAGGTTTGGAGAGACAGCCGCCCTTTGTCCTGCCTTTTCAGGGCAAGGCGCGTTTGAAAACTGCCCCAAGTGATTCTCCCTCAGACGCATGGTTATCTTTGAACAACATTTTTGTTGACTTTGGAAGGCAGCCCCTTCGGCTTCGTTCAGGTTGACGGCGTTGTAAGGGCGCACGCGTGTGCGCCTTCTTGGGGGCAGACCTATGTGTCTGCCCCCACATGCTGTTTTTGTCATGCCGAGCGTAGCCGAGGCATCTGCTGTTTGAGTTTTGGGACATACTTTTGTTGCGCGACCGTTAGATTGGGTAGACACGCAGGTCAGTCCCTATAAGCTTATTTACTTCTTATTGATACGCTTGATGACCTCGTCTGTCAAGTCGTTATCACAAAACAACACGGCTTCCGTATCAAACACAAGCGTAATTTTCTTTTCCTTTGCCACCGCAGCAATCGCGTCTTTCACTTGTGTTCGCACTTCCTGGCGGCTCTTTTGCAACCGGTCTTGGAGTTGCGCATCCAATTGCTGCGCCAAGCCCTGCAACGCCTCGCGACTCTTCGTTTCCATCTGTGTGTACTGGTCAAGCGCGAGTTTCTCTGTTTCAGAGGGAGTCGGTTTCTGCCGCAGAGTCGCTAATTCTTGGGCGCGCTGCTGGGAAAGGGCAGTGATGTCTTGGACCCGCTTTTGCTGCGCTTCGGTGGGCGCAGTAGCAGAGGTGATAACCCCATATAGTTCTTGCCGCTCGTCATCTTTCAGCAGCAAGTTCGCTTGCAAGTTTTGCAATAAAGTATTGTAGCGTTGCTGCAGCTGCTCCAGCTCAGTTAAGTTTTTTTTCGCCACATCCGCCTCATTGATCACACGGGCAAAATCGACAACTCCATAGCTTTGCGCGCTTGCCAGGGTCATGGTCAAAGCCGCCGCCAATCCTAAAAAGAACATTCGCATCTGTTGTTTTCCTCCATGTTATTTATTCACTGAGTATACCCCGTCCTTAGGTTGCCCCTTCGGGGATGCTGCATAATTAGAATACCTGCCCCACGCTGAAGTGGGTTCGTCCACCGTCCTTTCCGATTCCATAATCGATTCGGATCGGTCCCAAAGGCGTCCTCACGCGCACGCCAATTCCCAAACCTAATTGTGGTTTGAAATTGTTGTGTTGGGTAAAGTTATTCACGGTGGGATATCCGCCCCAAGCATCGCCCCAATCGGCAAACAGAACCGCTGTGAACGCTTTCTCGACGGGAATCCGGAATTCCAAACTGAAAATCAAGCTGTTTTTGCCCCAGAAACGGTCCTCTTGATAGCCGCGCAGCGTTTCTGCGCCGCCCACAAAGAACTGCTCAAAGAAAGGCACATTGCCGCTGATGTTGCCATAGAAGATGCGCGCTGCAAACACTTGGCGGCGGTCATCCGGCTTGGTGCGCCTCCCTTGCGGACTGAAGTAGTATCGCAGGTCCGCCGACGAACGCACGAAGTTGGAACGCCCCAGTTTGACGATGCTCAAAAATTGGTCTTCCACATCCCGAATGTTCGAGATACCGGGTTCCAGGCTCACAGACAGGAACTGTCCGGTCGCCGGATCAAGATCGAAATCGCGCGTATTCTGTGTAGCTCTGAACGAAATACTTGTAATTGAACCGTCTTGCCGGATAAATCCAGTGTTAGAGTCGGTGGCGACACGGTTCGTTTTGACATCTTCGGTTCTGAGGCTGATCGCTGCCGATAGGGTCTCGCCCAGCGGTCTGCCGACGGCTAAGCTGATTCCGCGCCGCCTCTCATCGTATCGCTGCTCCTGATCTTGACCCAAGCTACCACCAAAGAAATTGGAAGTGAAACGGTACAAAAGTTTGTTGTAGACCGATACTGATAAACTGGTCTCCCGCGAGTCCAGATATGGCTCAGTGAAGGACAACTCGATGCTGTTGCCCTGAGCGGTTCCAGTGCTTTGAAAATTGACGCCTACGGTCTGCCCGCTGCCGCGGAAATTGGTCTCGTACAGTTCTGCCAACCCCACCAGACGCTGGCGGCTATCGAGCGCAAACCCGACATTAATTCGCCCGGTCGGTCGCTCTTTCACTAACAGGTTGACATCCACCACTCCGGGCGCAACGGGGTTTTCTTCTGGCTCCAGCGATTCGAAGAATCCGGTGTTATAGAGCCGGGTGAGGTCACGCTGCCATCGTTGAAGATTGAATAGATCGCCCGGTTTCGATCGAAATTCCCGACGAATGATTCGTTCCTTCGTTTTTGAATTGCCCGAAATCGTGATGTTCCCCAGCTTCAGCTCTTGTAAAGTGATTGCCAGCACGCCATCCTCGCCAGGTACCATCTCGTAGCCTTCCACCTCTACCACATAACCTTTCGCTTGGTACGCTTCGCGGAGGGCGATGGCATCAGGTCGGATATTGTTGAAGTTTAGCACCAGTCCTGGCTTATTGCGCAGTTTTTCCAGCAACTCCAGTTCGGTCAGTGCCGTGTTGCCTGAAAAGCGCGCCACTTTGATCAGCGGGTTCTCTTCCAGTTCTACGATCACCTTGAGGGTTCCCGTGCCTTCCACACCCTCTTCAACTGCGGTGCGGATTTCGGCTTTGGAAAAAAGCCCCATTGCTTCCAGGTTTTTCTTGTCTTGATCTCGGAGCGCGTCGGTATAGATTTCGCCCGGTTTCAAGCGCATGGCAGATGTGACGGACATCTGGTTGACGTTTTTGAGTCCTTTAATTTCGACAGTGGTGATACGGTTCGATTGCCCGAATGCGCTGCCAAACAACAGCGCGATCAGCAAGCCTATCCACCTTCCATGTTGGTTAAACCAGTTCATTGCCTCTCTCTACTCCTCCAAAATATATCCAGCGAGTCGCTGCCGCATCCAAGCGCGAGCGCGCGCCAGACGGCTGCGCACTGCCTCCAGTGTGATGCCGAGCGCGTGCGCAATTTGTTCATACGATAATTCCTCAAATTCTCTGAGCAGCAAAATTTCGCGATAATCGGCAGGCGCCTGTTCCAACGCCAATTTCACCTGCTGCTGCATCTCCTGTTTTAACAACTCCTCTTCGGGGTTCGCCTTTGTGTCGGGCGGTTCCCAGGTCGTGTTCTCGTCCGCATCGCCTTCCAAAGCTGAAATTTCAATTTCGCGTTTGCGAACGCGTTTCCTTTTGGCGAGGTGATCTCTTGCGATATTGACCGCAATTCGATAAAGCCATGTGTAGGGCTGAGAGTCCCCGCGAAACCGGTCAAACGCTCGATAGGCTCTGACAAAGGTTTCTTGGGTGAGGTCTGCCGCTTCGTCAGAATCGCTCACCATGCGTAAGAGCAGATTAAAAATTCGCCGCTCATAGGCTGCCACCAACGCCTCGAAGGCCTCTGCAGAGTCTTCCATTCCCCAGTTTGCGCGTCCATACCAAATCTTTAGACTGACACGCTGCGCTTGCGTTTCGTTTTCAGTCCCCTTCCGTTGCCCGCCGCCTGATTTTGTTCATGCGTTTTTGCGCAACACTCTACCTGCCCGGCTGCCAGTCAACTGCCGGTCTTTCAATGCCCAACGCCCGTTGATCATTAAATGCTCCACGCCTTCCGCCAATTGGTGCGGGTTCTCAAAGGTGGAATGATCTTGAATTGTGGAATAGTTGAAGATCACAATATCGGCGTAGCAGCCGGTCATGAGTGTGCCTCGGTCGGTCAGCCCCAAGCGCGCAGCAGGCATGCCGGTCATTTTGAAAATCGTTTCGTGCAAGCTCAACAGCCCTTCGTCCCGGGTATAGCGCGCCAACACGCGCGGGAACGCGCCATAACTGCGCGGGTGGGGTCGCTCCTCGCTCATTTTGCCTTCGGGGCGATAACCGATCCCGTCGGAGCCGATCATGGTGAGCGGATAGGTCAACACGGTTCGGAGGTCCTCTTCATTGACGACAAAATTCGCCACGCTGACAAACCCATGTTCATCCAACAACAAGTCCAGCAAGAACTCTTCAGGCGGTTGGTTGGCTTCTGCCGCCGCTTCCGCCACCGATTTGCCCTGCACCGCGCGATTGCGCGGCACTGAACCGATAGAAGCCAGATTCCAATCGTGCGCTTTTGCGCGTATCTCTTCGATCAGTTGTTGGCGGGTTTCCGGCGCTTTCAGCCGCGCCACAATGTCCCGCGGTTCGCCTGCCAATGCCCAAGGCGGTAAAAACGCGACTGCCATGGAAGTTTGATAAGCGATATAGGGATAAACATCCAGCATCACATCGTGCCCTTGCCCAACCGCCTCGGAGACCATCGCGAGAGTCGTATGTACCTTGCCCCAGTTCACGCGCCCTTCCGCTTTATGGTGGGATAGTTGCAGGGGAAGCTCCGCCTCTGCCGCGATCTGCAGGGCTTCCTCCACATTCTCCACTAAGGTATCGCCTTCATTGCGCAGGTGGGTCGCGTAAAAGCCTCCAAATTTCGCCGCGACTTTTGCCAGTTCCGTAATCTCTTCTGCATTGGCATAGCTGCCCGGCGTATACTCCAACCCTGTAGTGAACCCCCAAGCCCCTGCCGACATCGTCTCTTCCACTTCACCCTTCAAAGCGTCCAGTTCTTGAGCATTGGGAAGACGGTTCTCAAATCCCATTACGCGCTTGCGCAGGGTTCCGTGCGCGCAGAGCGGAATATAGTTGGTGCCGATCCCGGTTGTCTCCACCCGTTTAAGATGCTCGTCCAAGTTGTGCCAATCTACTTCGATGCCGTAAGGTTCCAACCATCGCCGCTCGGACTTGAAAGCGGGCGCGTCCATCATTTGCCCCACTCCCAAACCGCAGTTCCCCACGACTTGTGTGCCAACCCCTTGGTACAACACGCTGATTTGATCGGGATTATGCAGGCTGGAGAAATCAGAGTGGGTATGCAAGTCGATGAAAGCGGGCGCGACACACAGTCCTGTGGCATCAATCGTCTGCCCCGCTTCCCAATGTTCCAATTCGCCAATCGCCACGATGCGCTCATCGGTAATGGCGACATCCGCGCAGCCGCCCGGCTCGCCGGTCCCATCAAAAACCATCCCCCCTCGAATCAGAATATCGCAACGTTTGGATTCTTGCATAGAGGGTAAGATTGTACCCGTTTAAGCCATCGCCTCGCGACGGCGTAAATTTTCAACGCTTTGGCTTCTCTTGGCTTGTCAAAACATCATTCCCTTACCGGTAGAAATCGTTGGAAGGAACGCGCGCGGTTCCAATCGCGATCATTCTGCCCGATTCCAGTCGCAGGGTTTCTACTCGCAACGCATCGGCAACCCGCAAATCTTTTACCGCATCGATGACCGGATTGAGCCATTGCTCCAAAGCGCGCGCGGTTTCAGGGACGACCGTCTCCCCATCCAGTTGAATGTCTGCATCTGCCAAATCCAAATAAATCCCGTCTCTCGGCACGAGTTGACCCTCCGCGCGAAAAGCGGCTTCCCCTACCAAAATCAGCGCGCGCCCTGTGACTACGGTCTTCTCTGGGGTAATCCGCACCGTGACCTCTTTGACATAGGGGCGATATTTGAACTCGATATAATCCGCCAGACTTTCTTCCGTAATCACGATTTCCGACCTGCCCACTCCCGTTTCTGAGAGGCGGAAAACGCGCTTGCTCATCGCAATATGGCGGTCATAGCGCACATTAGGAATGGAGGCGTAGATTCGCTCAGCGCGTAAACCGCTTAATTGCGCATCGCGTAAATCCAATACAAACTCCTCGATGACGCCCGAACGCGCATAGAGCGGTTCTACAGAAAAAGGCAATTCTTGAATCGCGAAATGGGACGCCTGCACCACAACCCTCTTCAAACGCCCTTCGGTCAACCCGCGCGCGCCATCGGGGCGTATCTGCACCTGCACTTCGCCGCCGCCCAACCGCTGACGAACCTCTTGCGCGGCGGTTCGCTCCACTTCCTTCAATGCGGAACGCCCCAGAGTCAACAGAATGAAAAGCGCAGCCAGCCACTCGCGCTTCAATCAATCGCCCCCTAAGTAGGCTTCGCGCACCGCGGGATTGTTCAACAGGTTCTTGGCATCGTCTGCCAACGCGATTTTGCCGGTCTCCAACACATAGCCGCGATGGGCGATTTCCAATGCCATATGCGCGTTCTGCTCCACCAACAAAATCGGCACGCCCATCTGATTGATGTCATGAATCACTTTAAAAATGTCGCGCACCAGAAACGGAGCCAACCCCAACGACGGCTCATCCAACATCAGCAGTTTGGGATGCGCCATCAGCGCGCGCCCAATCGCCAACATCTGTTGCTCGCCACCGGACATTGTGCCTGCGCGTTGAGAGAAGCGTTCTTTGAGACGAGGGAAGATTTCGCACACTTTCTGAATATCTGCCGTTAAATCGCCTTTGCGGGTAAACGCGCCCATCAACAGATTTTCATAGACGCTCATATCCAAAAAGATGCGGCGTCCTTCCGGCACATGAATCAAGCCCCTGCGCACAATTTGATGGGGCGGCATTTGATGAATCGGCACGCCCGCATAGGTCACTGTCCCGGAGGCGCAAGGCACAATGCCGGAAACCGCCCGCAAAAGTGTGCTTTTGCCCGCGCCGTTCGCGCCAATGATGGAGACGATCTCGCCCTCGTTGACTTCCAAGGAGACCCCTTTCAGCGCCTGAATCGCGCCGTACTTCACCTCTAAATTCTGAATCGACAGCATAAATCGATTGATTCGCCTTTTGTCTCGTTCTCCCTGCCGTTCATCATCCCTGTTTGAAGAAGACCGCCGAAAAGCATTGACAAAACGTCTCGAAACAGAGTATAATCATGGAGTAGACTTCAGTTTGGCGCCGTACCCAAGTGGTTAAGGGGAAGGACTGCAAATCCTTTATTCAGCGGTTCGAATCCGCTCGGCGCCTCCAGAATCTCCACCTTCCGCGCAGTCCTCTGTTTTTTCAGGTATAATTCATTTTGCTTTTGGAGATGGTTTTAGAATTCCCTATCAGGAATGACGACAAGATATTGCCTTTCCGCAGTGATCCATGGTGGGAGAGCGTTGTAATCTTTCAAGGAGGCAACTCTATATTGAACTGTGTTAAAATAGAAGGCGGTGAACCCTTACGCGGCACCTTGCGTGTCAGCGGCAGCAAGAACGCTGCGCTCGCGTTGTTATCAGGCGCGCTGTTAGTCGAAGGCGAAGTGATCCTGCATAATGTCCCGTACATCCAAGACGTCGCGACCATGCTCACCTTATTAGATCGCTTAGGCGTTCAATCGACTTGGCAAGGTAGCACCGTGGTTCTTCAGACCCGTGAATTGACCGGTTCCCAGCCTCCCGCCGATTTAGTCAGCAAAATGCGCGCTTCGTTCTATATCTTTGCGCCGCTGATGATCCGGCAAGGGCATGCATTCATGCCCAAACCGGGCGGCTGCAGCATCGGCACGCGCCCCGTCGATTATCACCTGAACGGTCTGCAAGCGATGGGCGCGCGGGTGGTCGAACATACGCACGGCTACGAAGCGGACGCGCCCGGCGAGTTGACCGGCGCGCGAATCTATTTTGATGTCCCCAGCGCAGGCGCGACCCAACACCTGATGGCAGCCGCCGTCCGAGCCAGAGGTTTAACTACTATCGAAAACGCCGCAATGGAACCCGAAGTGGTCAACCTCGCCAATTTCTTGAATGCCTGCGGCGGGCGAGTGGAAGGCGCGGGAACCAGCACGGTGGTGGTGGAGGGCGTTTCCAAACTGAAAAGCAAAGTCGAGTTCAGCGTGATCCCAGACCGCCTGGAAGCAGGCACTTTTGCGCTGGCAGCCGCTGCCACGCAAGGCGATGTGACTCTGGAGCGCGTGATGCCGGAACACCTGCATTCGCTGTTCGCAAAAATGCGCGAGGCAGGCGTTATTGTGGAAGAAACAGAAGATACGGTTCGCATCAAAAGCGCGGGACGCTATAAAGCGGTCGACATTCACACGATGCCCTATCCTGGTTTCCCGACCGACCTCCAACAGCCGATGAGCGCATTTCTCGCGCTGGCGGAAGGCACCTCTTTCATTCGCGAAACGATTTATGAGCGGCGCGCGCAGCATGTATCTGAACTCCAAAAGATGGGCGCGGAGATGATGGTGGAAGGGCGCACAATTATTATTCGCGGTGTGGAGACACTGCGCGGCGCATCGGTCAACGCGACCGACCTGCGTGGGGGCGCAGCGCTGATCATCGCCGCTTTGGCAGCGCGAGGTTGCTCCGAAATTTATCATATGGAACACGTGGATCGCGGCTACAGCCGGTTGGAAGAGAACCTTCAGTCGTTGGGCGCGCGTATCCAGAGGCTGTCGACGTCGGCAGTCACCCAACCCTTAAATTCTGATTATGCTCCGTCTGGCCTCTGAATTAGGCATCGACTTAGGAACCGCGAACCTGCTGGTCTATGAGCGGGGACGGGGAATTGTGTTGCGTGAACCCTCGGTCGTGGCGATCTCGGAGCCAACCGGCAAGGTCCTGGCAGTGGGCGAGGATGCGCGCCAAATGCTGGGCAAAACACCCGGCAATATCACCGCCATCCGTCCCCTCATCGATGGAGTCATCGCGAATTACACCATTACCTTGAAGATGCTGGAATATATCTTCACGAAGGTCCTGGGTAAACGCCGCATTTTCAAACCCCATGTGTTGGTCTGCGTTCCGTCGGGCGTAACGGATGTGGAGCGGCGCGCAGTAAGCCAAGCGGCGCGGGAGGCGGGCGCGAAAGCGGTTCATTTAATCGAGGAGCCTTTAGCCGCCGCGATTGGCGCGGGTCTGCCGATTGCGCAGCCCAGTGGCAGCATGATTGTGGATATCGGCGGTGGCACGACCGATGTCGCGGTGTTATCATTGGGGAGCATTGTGCTGAGCCGCAGCCTGCGTATCGGAGGCAACAAACTGGACGAAGCCATCACCCGGTTTATCCGACAACAGTATAATCTGATGGTGGGAGAGCGCACGGCGGAGGATATCAAGATCAAAATCGGTTCTTCCTATCCCCTGGAGCAAGAGCGGCAGATGGATGTTCGCGGGCGTGATATGGTGGAAGGACTACCTCGCACCATCACGATTAACTCGATGGAGATTCGACAGGCATTGACCGACCCGATCAATCATATTGTGATGAGGGTACGCTCGGTGCTGGAAGAAACTCCGCCCGAATTGGCATCGGATATTATCGAGCGCGGTATTTGGCTGACGGGGGGAGGCGCGTTGTTGAGCGGTTTTGATAAATTGCTGCAAGAGTCGACCGCTATTCCGGTCTATATCGCGGATGACCCGCTTTCTTGTGTCGCGCTGGGAACGGGACGCGCCTTAGAAGAGATGGACGCGATTATCCGAGCCAGCAGTTAGTCTTCCCACTTCTGAAAAATCATCACACACTCATGGAAGCCCAACGTCTTTGGAAGGTTTCCCCTCACTACGCGCTTTTTTGGGCGATCATCTCTCGAACGATAGGGACAAGATCTGTCGGGACTTCCATGATTGTCTCCGTAGGAGTTTGAAATGCTCTTTCATCCTCCTCTACAGCATCATCTTCTGATTGATTTTCATAATGATCGATCACGCGCTTCACTCGGTTTTCGTCCCAATGCGGTGGATAATTCTCAGATTTCATTGTTTCCTTCTCCGACGTTGTCTACGTTTAAATGCCTTTAAGGGTTTGCCGCTTAACTCGTAAGCCGTTATCACAAACGCGCCTGGCGGATCATGCTCAGGCACATAGATCACTTTTAGAAATCTCCCGCCCTCCGATTTTCCTATCGCGACTCGCGCTCCGTCATAACCAGCCCTGTCCTCAAAGGGAGCTTTCAGGACGGCTTCCACCTCGTCTTCCATAACTTGATGCCGAAAAATGTGTGGTTCACTTGATTCGGACTCACGATAAAATCTTATTCGCATGGATAGGCAGCCTCTGCACAAAATGTTCTCTGCAATCGATAGTTGATGTCATTCAAGGATCTTGGTTTCAGATGATACTGATACCAAGATCATCGATTGAAGTGTCTCATTCAGATTTTTATTGCCCGCCATAGAAATATTCCCCTTGTCTTTTGCTTTCTCCTACCATCTTTGCCTGTTTGGTTCACAATTCGTCAATACGTTGCGCCCCAGCAGTTAGTCTTCCCACTTTTGAAAAATCATCACGTATTCATGCTTGAAGAGGTAGAACCCGCCCGCCAGCGCGCGATATCGCCACAGCCCTTCCTGGGAGCGCTTACCCCTTGTTTGCTCAAAGTTCTTGACCACGATGCTCTTCAAGCGGTAGCCTTGCGACTGAGCGACCTGCATGCATTGAAAACCCAACGGAATCCATTCGCCACGCTGATACTTATCCCCAATCACTAAACCCATATATCGTTTCGGTTCCAGATAAGGTGTCAGGTTCGCGACCACCCCGCGGAACAGCTCCAAAAATTGTTCCACGCTGGGCGCATTGGAAAGGTCCGAAGGGTGATCCGAAAAAGAAATGATGTCGTGATAAGGCGGATGCAACATCAGCAACTGCGCGTGAGAAATCCCATGTTGCTGAAAGACCTCTTTCAAATCCACCGTTCGGCTGTCGCCAACAACCAGTTCATACGGCGTTTGATGGGGGTTCGGTTCTTGCTCGATTCGTGTGCGCGCCTGTTCTGCCACAGAGGACTGCAACTCAATGCCGATCCCATGACGCCCCTGTCGTCGACACTCGATCAAAGTGGTGCCGCTGCCCGCAAATCCATCCAACACCCAATCGCCTTGACGAGTATAGCGCCACATCAGCTGGCGTGGAATGTCCGGCACAAAGTTGCCCCAATAACCTCCCTCGTGCGCGCCCGACTGATCCCGCTTCTCTATCATCCAAAGGCTGTCGGTCCAGATCTCCTCGTACTCTTTCCAGCGGTTCAGGTTTAAGTCGTTCACTGCGCCCACCGCCGTCTCCGTGAAAGCTTTTTGCAGGCGTGTTAAATAATGGCGCGCGCGCGCTGGCGTTTTCGCTTGCGCAATCTGGTGGAGCGAACTTTGAAGTGTTTCGCGCTTAACGGGCAAGTCAGACGCAGGCAACGAGTCGCAAAGATTCCGCAAACGAGCGGTTCGTTCGCGAAGAGTTGTGAGGTCATCGCTTTGCATGGCGTCGTCAATGAGGTCTAAGAGTTGCGCAAGAAATCCGTTCTGCATAGTAGTTCCGTACCTTTAGATTATACTCGGCAGGGTATACTTCGAACTGCCAATGAGTCTTATTGCCCCAATCTCGCCCATCGCAGTGGTTTTGTTATCAGGCGGTCAAGACAGCGTGACCTGCCTCTATTGGGCTAAGCAACGATTCGAGCAAGTTCATGCGCTGACGATTGACTACGGGCAGCGACACCGAATTGAATTGGAAGCCGCAGAAACAATCTCACAGTTAGCGCAAATTCAGTCGCATAAAGTATTGACCCTCGAATCGCTCGGTCAATTGGGTGGTTCCTCTTTGACCGATTCGATACCCCTTGAAGAATCGGCGCGCAATGGGCTTCCCAACAGTTTTGTGCCGGGACGCAACCTGCTCTTCTTAACTCTGGCAGCCGCCTATGCTTACCAGCTCAACTGCCACGATTTGGTGGGGGGGATGTGCCAGACCGACTATTCCGGCTATCCCGACTGCCGCCGCGACACGCTGGACGCTCTGGAGAGCGCGATTTCGCTGGGGATGAACTGGACGACCACGATTCATACGCCTCTGATGTTTTTAACGAAAGCCGAGACCGTGCATTTGGCTCAAGAGGTAGGCGCGATGGAAGCCCTCAGGTGGTCGCATACATGCTATGAAGGTAAACGCCCCCCATGCGGGATTTGCCCAGCATGTCGGTTAAGAGCCAAAGGATTCGCAGAGGCAGGGGTAGAGGACCCATTACTCCAACCATGAAAAAACCCAAACCTTATCTGATATCGGAAATCTTCGGTCCCACCATTCAAGGCGAGGGCGCGCTCATCGGATGCATGAGCCTGTTTATCCGGTTCGGCGGATGCGATTACCGCTGTCACTGGTGCGATACGCTCTACGCGGTGCTGCCCGAACACAAACCGGAATGGGAAGCGATGACGACCGATATCATCATGGAACGGGTACGCGCCTTAGCGCCCCCGCCCTTATGGGTAACGTTGAGCGGCGGCAACCCCGCGATGTATGACTTGTCCGAACTGGTACATGCGCTGAAAACAGAAGGGTATCAGGTCGCCTGCGAAACTCAGGGATCGCTTGCGAAAGAGTGGTTCCACGCTCTGGATATGTTGATCCTGTCGCCCAAGCCCCCCAGCGCAGGCAATATAACGCATGCAGACAGCCTGCAAGCATGCCTGGAATTCGCGCCGCTGAACACGGTGTTAAAAATCGTCTGCTTTGACCGCGACGATTACCTATATGCGCGCAATCTGTTCCGCTTTTACGCGCATTTGCCTGCCGTGATCCAGATCGGGACTCCGACCGACCTCACCGAAGAAACCGATTTAATCGCGCATTACCGCCAAATGACCACCCAATTGTTGGGGTGGATGAAAGCAGACCACCTGCATCACGCGCGCCTGCTGCCGCAATTACACCGCCTCTTGTTTGAAGCTAACCGGGGAATTTGAACTCGAATCCCTTCAATTATATTCAAAACATTCACACTTCACAGAAATTCACCCATTAAATTCTTCTCTCCCTCTTGAAAATCGTGAATTTTCATGTTATAATTAACCGTGTAGCCGTTGCCATCTGTCAGAAGCGGATGATGAGTTCTCAATCGTCGTTTGGGCCATCTGCCCCAAGAAAAGAACGTGTGTGGTGAAAACACAGAGTTAGCGAGGGAGGTCGAAGCATGGGGTACCGAATCACGTGGTTGTGGATAAGAACCTGGGTGTTTTTTCTTGGAGCGTTTATTGTTGCCAACGGCTTCGTTGGGTTTGCGCAACAACAGGAAGGACGCTGGGAAATTGAGACTGTTTACATCAGCGAAGATCAAGGGGGTTATCTCAATATTCAAGGCGATTTCAAGACTTCCTTTAAGCGCCGCTTTTGTATCAGAGTTCGCTGTTTGCTCAATGGGCAACCCGTTTCCGAGCATGACTGCCCCCCTCCTCTCCCCTGCAATCCTTGTGATTTTTTGCAGGTCCCTGAATGCATCGAGTGTGGCGAATGGATCCTGTTTTATAATTGCTCGCACATTATTGTTGAGGCAGGGGTACCCATTGCCTTTCACTCTTGTTGGAATACTCTTTGCGACACCCCCTTCTCCAGTCGCCACAATAGTCCGAACGGTTTGTTTCAGGCGACAGCCGACTCGCGGGGCGTTTCTCCGCCCGAGCATCCCGGTCCCGCGCGGGGCAGCCAAGAGGCGGAAGGTAAGACCTATCTGAAGCTCGTTTGGAGAAGCGAAAACACAAAACCGCCAGACAACGTCAGCGCTCGAGCGCTTGCCAGCGCATTCGCGCGCGCAGTAGCGTCATACTCCCCGAGCAGCGAACCCGCTTCCGCGCGGGCAAAGGCATCAATGGGATCGTTAAGCGTCACCGCCAATATCACCTCTAATCCCTCGACATCAGAAACAATTGAGGCAGAGATGGATATGCTGTCTCAAGAGCTCACTGTTCAGCAAGACACGAACGGTCAATATTATGTGATCATCGCTTATCCCGTAACCTTAGAAACGGAGGTCGACACCAGTTCAGAAGCCAGTTTGGATTATTGCGTATATCCGCCCGAAGAGGAACAACGCCCGAATAACGGAGAAGCCACGGCTTCATTTGAACGCCTCGCCGACATTTTCAGCGCAGGCGATACGGTTCTGTTGATTTCGGGGACGGCTTTGGTTGATGGCGCGGGAGCAATCTGTGATGTCGATCTGTGCGGATTACAACCCGCCACAGGACAAATTGCATTTGGGATTCCCTTTCCCGCATTAGATACGGCACATACAGGCTATTCTTTTCACTCTGCCCCTTCCCACTCCAGTACCCCCTTTTATGGTTTAGAGACAATAAGAATTGTTTATGACTCGGCGGCAGAGGTGAGCGATATTCGCCTTCAATCTTACTGGCGAGACACGCCGGTCGTGCCTACATGGGAAACCCACCCTTTCAATTTTGACTGGTCTCCCATACCCTTGGACAAGCAACCAACCCGCGAACGATGGGTCACGGTCTACGATGCGAACGGGGTTGCTTTGAGATTTAAGGCGACCGAGCAGCTGCCTGCAGGGAATTGGATCTACGAGGGAGCGCAAGGAGTCTTGTCCACCTTGACCGAGTCCGCTTCCCTCAATGAATTCGTGCTAACCGGCGGACCGCCAGGCGCAATGCACGCAATAGGAGCATGGACCTATCTCTTTGAACCGATCACGGGATATCAATCGGGCGGGCAAACGCTTTTTTCAGGACGCAGCGGCTCCATCACTCAAGTCATCGATCCTTTAGGCAACGCAGTCACCCTCAGCCGAAACAGCGCGGGCGTATGGGTCTATGATACGGTCTCTAAAGCGCATTTTAGAGCAGAACAAACAGGCGGTGTCGTTCACTTTGATTATGACCCTCCGGGAAGTTCCACCGCTTGGATACCGATCGGATCACATAACTTTAGTTCTGGGACGGAAGCATTTGGCAGTTTCAATTGGAACAACGAAGTCGTCGTTTCGTGGCAATCACAGGGACTTTACCAAACCTATGCCCTCGGCTCGCCCAACTCCGCTCTCTACTCCGAGACACGAAAGTTTGAACCTATAGTCACCAACGAATCGAACAAAGAAGTCGATCCGTTCGCAAAAAACTACGATTTCAACCGTTTGGCTCAGCGGATGACGCAATTCAAAGTCGGCAACCTGAACCCCATCAACTATCATTATGACTGGCAAAACGAGATTGGATTGCCCTCAAACAACCAATTCAGAGTACAGATCGCCCCGCAAGGCAAAAGAACCAAAGAACTTCGGTATTTCGTAAGCTATGAGGAAGGAAAAGAGGGCACCTTTGAAAAAATGGAATTCAAACGACCCTCCCTGCTCAATGCAAGCATCGATGAAAAAACGGTCTACACCTTCAACGATGCTGGACAGATTAAACGAGTAGAGTTCTACTCCAATGCCACATCGACCCTAGCGCGGTGGCGGGAAGAGATCGGCTATGTGGATGGCAACCCACTGTTGGTATCGTCGGTCAGCCATACAGACTTAGGGAGTTTTCAAACCGTCACCGCCACAGCAACCTATTTGCCAATTGAAATCCCTGGTAGAGGCTTCGAATGGGTCATGACCTCTACCACCGACCCCAGCGGAGTGCGATTGGATTTCGCCTATGGCGAGAACGGAAACCCGCCCCATTTACTCACCAGCATAACCAATGCGCTTCATCGCCAGTGGCATTGGAACTACTCCAGCATTGGACAACTGACCTCTTTTAGTGAGCCGAACCGCCCAGAGTGGGTCTTAGAATATTACGCCGATTCGGATGCTAACTATCCCAATAAATTGAAACAGATCATTGACCCAGAGCAGCGAACGGTCAAAATTTCGCAATATGATCTTTTGGGTCGTCCAAAGCGGATAGAAACTTATCCCTCTCTCACGTCGACATTGTGGCAAGAAACCACGCGAAACGTGATGGGCATGCCAACAGAAATCCGATGGAGTGATGATACCCAAGTGAGTATGTTCTACGACGGTCCGGTATTAAGCAGCGTAACGGATGCGCTTGGAAGAACCGCCACCTTGACCTATAACGCAGGGACCGCCTCTCTCAACACCATTTCAATCAGTGGGCAACTCTTTGCTGCCTTAGAATATGACCCGTTCTTCGGTCGTTTAACCCGAATTGAAGGCGGAAACGCGGTCGGGATCAATTATGGCTATACATCTGCTTTGGACATCGTTGGCGAACGTGACGTTTTGCGGTCGGTTGTGTATGATGTCGACAGCTTGCCGGAGTCCTTTACCTATGCTTGTTGTGGACAACTGGAAAGTTGGACGCGTCAAGATGGTAGATCGACTTTTTACCAGTTCTCCACCCGTGGATTATTAGAGTCCATCCGATTGAACTCATTGCAATCCCCTCCCGCCTATGTCATGAGCTATGACCCTGCTGGACGATTACTTCAGTTGTTTGATCCCACCACGCCGACAGACTCTCCCCATACTTGGACCTATCAATCCAACACAGGACACCTTATCAGTGATTCCACGTCACTTCCGATAGGAGAGTATACTTGGAGCTATAGCTATCTGCCCAGCGGCGAAATTAGCCAAGCCACCTTGACCTATCCCAATTCTCAACTGACAACAACCTGGAGTTATTACTATGACAATTCCGGTCTGTTAACAGAGGTAAAAAGAAATGGGTCTACGGTGGCCACCCATAACTATGACGGCGCAGGACGGTTGGTCAGTCAGACCGTTCCCCCCCTCGGACTGGACAGCACGATCCAGTATGCTGACAACCAATCGGTAGGCGCAGTAGGTCTACTCTCCCACTCCATCAACAGTCAAACCATCGCCCTATTTGATTACCGAGGAAACCACACCAGCAGCAACCGAGAGGACTGGGGCTACTATGCGGACGGCACGTTGCGACGCGCCAAAGATCAGTTCAACAACACTCAACGAGAGTGGGAGTGGAGCTACTCTGCGCAAGGCGCATTGGAGTCGGAAACATTATCCGTTGACCAAAGCAACTCCCCATACCAATGGAACTTCAACTACGATTCGGGCGGCAATTTGACACTCTGGCAGGAGGAAGTCGGAGGGCAGCAAAACTGGCAACACCAATACAATTCCATCTTCAACAGACTCAGTTGGATCAACGGATTGGGATGGTACTACGCCTACTCGCCGAATGGAGAAAGGTCCCGCTGGTGGACCTCTGCCCAGCAGTCGCTCGAAGGCGACGTGAACCGGGATGGACAGGTAGATGATGTTGACCTGCTCTTAGTCCTTCTCGCTTATGGCTCCACTTGCAGTGGCTGCCCCGAAGACCTGAACCAAGACGGGATCGTCGACGACACCGATGTTCTCATCGTGTTGTTCAACTACGGTTTGCAGATCGGAACCCTCAGTTGGGAGTATAGCTACGATGTTTGGGGTAATCTGACCCAAGCCTCCAGCGCAGCCGTAGGAACCTATCAAGCCGTTTACGACGGTTTCGGACGCCGGGCGTGGCAGGAGATCAACGGCGTTCGCACTTACTTCGTGTACGATGGCGACACAATCGTTGCTGAACTGGACGCGAATGGCAACCTCCTCGTCGAATACACCTGGGGCTTGCTCGGTCCCCTCGCCCGCCACGACTTGCAAAACCCGTCTAACAACAGGTATTATGTTATAGACGGCTTGGGACATACCCGGCTGCTCCTTGACCGGCTTAGAGCCGGAGCAAATCCCGCTTCGCGGAACAGAACATTGACATAAAGGGAAGCACCGGCAGCACGCCCAACCCCTTCACTTGGAATCGCGCGTTCGGGTATGAGTGGATCCCCTTCACCTGTCTCTATCACGTAGGCGCGAGAGAGTACGATCCACGAATCGCGCGTTGGCTGCAGAGAGACCCCATCGGTGTGGCGGGTGGACATCCGAATGTCTATCTCTACTGCGCGAACGACCCGATAAATGGGAAGGATCCGAGTGGGTTGGGCGGGGACGGATATTGGAAAGACGTAGGAAAAGTATTTAAAGGGTACTGGATTGTTGGTACTCACGGGGCAATCTGGAATTGGCCTACTCGCCTGAGCGAAGCAAAGCAACTGGCAGTCTACGTTGCATCAAGTGGCCTTACATTGGCCACGGCACAGACTCTTCTCAGCGCACAGTGGTGTTACTTTTGGGATGGTTTGTCCGGGACCGACCCAGAACGATTTGGAGAGTCTTTCGGCTTAGTTTTGATTTCCTCTGCCAGCATTGGAGTAGGAAGCATGGTCAGTGGAGCGGGCGGAGCCACCGCGGGACTAAGCGGGAGCATCGCGCGAGCACCAGTTACCTTCATTAAGTTTAGTACAAAGAGTCTTCAACATTCAATATCTCGTGGGCACGGTCCTGATTTCGGTGTGCAAGGCAATTGGAGTAAGGCAGCAGGTCAAGCACTGCAGTCCGCGATAACCAAGCACTGCAGTGCCCCTGGAACGACCCAGATCAAAGGATATTACCGAGGGAAACCAGCTTTGTTCTATACCAATCCTCAGACAGGGTTGACTGCTATTTTCGATATGCAAGGACACTATATGAGCGGGTGGAAGTTCTCTGCAACCCAACTACAGTATTTACTGACAACAGGCAGAGTCAATTGATAGGAGATCGCTTTAATGACTGCAGAAGAGTATTATTCTCTGATTACGGCTTATGTGGAGGAACGGCTGTCAACCGATGAGTTCGGCAGGAGATTTCAAGCGGAATTCCTCAATGACCCGAATTTCAATAGGGAAGAAATCACCTCACTTATTCATGAATATGCAGAAAAAGAGGTTTCCAAGCAAGAGTTTAAAAGGCGGTCTGATGCGCTAGATGAGTCATGGTTAGACGAACAAGGACGCTCCTATAAATCGCTCTTTGAATTGCTCAACCGCCTCTTCATTGACTGGGAAGTTTACTACCCTGAATGCACACCAGAGCAAGAAACGCCTTTTGAGATATCAGAGCAAACTTTTCGTCAAACAGCAATAGAGACGAAATCCGCTTTAGAGCAGTTCCTACGGGCGTAAGGGTTTCTCAAAGAGGATTTATGTGATGGGGACAATTGTAGTAGCAGGACTTTTTTGTCTATGAAGGTGAAACCCTGGTCGCCGAGCTGGACGCGAATGGCAACCTCCTCGCCGAATACACCTGGGGCTTACTCAGTCCCCTCGCCCGCCACACCCCCACTCAAATCAGGTATTGTGTACCGGCTTAGAGTCGGGGCAAGCTCCTCTTCGCGGAAGAACTGCAGAGAGACCCCATCGGTGTGGCGGGCGGACATCCGAATGTCTCTCTCTATTGCGCGAACGACGCCGTGCCTGAGACTCCCAATAAAGATCTGCTACGAACTGAGCATAAATCCTGACTTTCTTACTGCAATATATACAATGCCCTTGCCTTTCAATTTAAGACTGACAAGGTGCAAAAACCAGTCAGAGTCGCCCTCCAGCAGTTAGATTCGTCATTCCCGCGTTCGCGGGAATGCTGAAGTTTGCCACTTGTCCGGTGTGCAACTTCAGGAGACGAGGCTTGTCACCTCGCTCCACCCTCTCTTTCATCCCTCCTGAACCGGGCAGCCAACCCCGAAAAAACAGCTCAAACCCGTCACAAACGCGAACACGACAGGTAACTGAGCAGCCAACTCCGCACCGGTTGCCCCTTCTGACCCCCAAGTCGTTGGAAATCGTCAGACAACCTGCCAGTATGGACCCCTAAACCGATCAGCGAACGACGCAAGCATCGCTCCAACGCCCGGTACGTCCAACGCCGACGCCCGGTATACCACCCCGTCCGATAACGCGGTCCCCGACACACCCCCCACGCTTGATACCCACTCCACAGACAGACCCCATAGACCCACGCGGACCACTGCACACTCCGAACCCCGGAAGTCAGCCCCCAACACTGTTTCTGCCCCAACCCAAAACCACTCTTCATCTCCCGTAAACAGACCTCCACTTCCCACCGTTGCCATAGCCACTCCAGCAAGACCGGCAACGGCACCGGCAATTGCCAACCCCCCGCGCCATCGGGAACGGCGGAGACCAAGAACGCTTGCGCGCGGCGCTGCTTCTGACGCCCCCGACCGTGATGACCCCGTACTAACACACATCCGAACACCTGCTCCCCCCACGCCCGACGACGACACCAATGCACCTGTACCTGCAACCGCACCGTCCGTCCCCGCAAGCGGAAGGAGACCCGCTGCCAGCCCTGTGCGGTTTGCCAGCGCTCCGACGGCGACCACGCCGTCCCATACACCCGCTGCCGCCCCGACGGCGCGGGCAGATCACACAAGCGCGCGTCGGACCGGGTGCGCACACACGCCCCCACCCGATCCGGCAAAGACGCCCAAAATTTCCGCGTGTCATATTGACCATCCAACACCCCGACGATCGGCTGTGAGGAACGCCCCCACGCATCTAACTGCGCCCGCAACGCGTGCATCTGCGCGGACACCCGCTCGACTTCCGAACAACACGCCCCCGCCGGAGCCCGCTTCGCTTTCGCCGAAAACACCGGCTCCATCTGGAACGGCAGACACCGCCGATGCCCGTCTTCAGATGGGGTCAACCACCCCATCACCACAAACGACTGCGCCCGATGCAACCCGCGCGCAAAGGGCGCGGTGTGCGGGGAATACCGCCAGTGAACACCGGGGATCTGCCGCCCGGTGCGGCGGACCTGGGTGCCATCGGCGACGACCAGAAACGGGTCGGTCGGGTCCGTGGACTCGACCATCGCTTGGAGCAACTGTTGCTGCGCTGCCTGGATCGGAAACGTGCGCTGGAACAGCCGATACGCGCTCGTGGGATGCAGGTGGACGAACCCTAATGCTTCCCAGAGTTGGGTGACGGTCTTGCGCCCACAGGCGAGTAGTTCAGCCAGGAACAGTTGGCACGCGCGCAGATAGGGCTCCGGGCGTCGGAACGCGGTGTTCAAGCGATACAAGCACTGAAAAATGAGGTACAATGGAAGGGTCTGCTCCGTCGGTATCTGTGTTTTTTTCATAATACTAACGTATACCCGGAGCAGACCTTTTTTGTCAAGAGAAAACAATAAGTGGTAAACTTCAGCATTCCCGCGAACGCGGGAATCCACGAAAAACCGTTTCTTTCGTGACAATTTTAGGAATTCCGACGAGCCCTATTTGCCCTTTTGGAATAAGAAAATGCCTTGAGTTGACGGACATGACCTCAAAACATGCAATGCCCTACCATTGGAGGCTACTCTGATCGCCCCGCGCCTGCTTCGCCAACGCTTCCCACTGGTGGCGCGCGGCATGCAACCCTTGCATACAAGTCTCAAAATGCTCCGACAAAATACGGAACAAAGGCGCCTCTTCACGCCATTCGCCCACATCAAACAGCGAGACAATGTAGTAGGACTGCTTGCCCTGTTTCACATAATCGATCAGATGGTCTTTCCGGCTCATTGCTCGGATTTTCGGCAGCGCTTCTGGATAGACACCCGCCCAGAACAGCGTGTAGTCGCCAATATGACGGTGAACCTCCCGCTCTTGGTAAAACGACTGCGCGCCAAGTCGAACATCGGCGTAGTAGAGCATCTCCGCTACCTCGTCAAGCGGTTTGCCGTTGATGTCTGCCAACTTATAGACCTCACTCATATGAGCGAACGACGCCAACATATCGCTGAGATAGGCAATGATCGCCGGCTCCCGCAGCCGGAACGATTGAGTAAATGCCTGTTCGACCATCGCGCGGAAAAGCGCATTCAATGGATGATCCTTTGAAATCTGAGCCATAGCATCTCCACCTCACCACTTAGATTGCTTTTACTTTTATGGGAATTCAATCATTGTGCTGCAGCCCCTTCGCTTCGCTCAGGGTGACCGCCTAACAAGTTTCCCATTCCCCTTGCTTACAGAAGAAAGGGTGGAGGATAAACCCCCTCCATGAATCCCATGTTCTATTAGTATGGCGTTGAGGGTCAGAAAGTTTCCTGTTATGATAGCGGGATTTAGCCTTTACGAAACCAACCGGTCTTCAAGTAGAGGCTTTCCGGGAATTGGGTTAAAGCGGGGTGATCGGGCGGCTGGAACGTAACCTGATCCAAGTAAAGAAGGGTCTCACGGTCGCTGGCTGCCATGCGAACCGTTTCGATCAGCTCATTAAGTGGAAACTGGTAGGAACATGCGCTGACCACCAACCTGCCCCCCGGCTTTAGCACAGGCAAACTAAGATAAGCCAGTTTCCATACCGCCCACTTCAACGAATCGCGCTGTTTACGCTCTTTGGCAATGGCGGGCGGGTCCAGTAATATCCAGTCGTAAAGGGTGTCGCGCGGTTCTGCCAACCACTCAAAAGCGTTCGCGTACTCGAATTGCGCCTCCAAACCATTCATACCGGCATGCGCTGCTGCCCGCTCCACATGATCAGGAACAATGTCGACGCCCAGCACATTTGCGCCCGCCCGAGCCGCATAAAGCGCAAACGCGCCCGTATAGCAGAACATATCCAACACCGTTTCGCCCGGCAGCACCTGAGCAGCCAGTAACCTTCGGTTTTCGCGCTGATCCAAGTAGAAACCGGTCTTCAAACCGCTGCGTGTCGGCGCAAGAAACTGTAGACCCGACTCAATGATAGGCGCGTCCTCGGGCGGGTCCCCGAACAACGCTTCGGTGTGGGGTGGCAGCCCTTCCTCGCGCCTGCCCTCCATATCACTTCGCTCCCACACACTGAGCGGGTCCAGCGTCTCTAACAAGGCAGGCAGCCAAACCGGCTTCAAACGCTCCATGCCCAGCGCGCGCACTTGCACAGTTAAATGGCGGTCGTAACGGTCGATGATCAAACCAGAAACCTGATCGGCTTCGCTGAACAGCAGGCGGTAAGCGTTGGTATCTCGCGCCCATCGTTCGCGGATGGCAAGCGCGTTTCGGAACCGTGAAGCGAAAAAGGCTGAGTCAATCAACTCATCTTGCAGTGTCAACACCCGGACAGGAAAACGGCTCTGAGGATTGTAGAGACCGATGCCCAAGAACTCCCCCCCTGAATCTAACAGGTGAATTAGAGCTCCCGGCGTCGGGTTGCCTTGCACGCTCGCGATCTCGCCCCGTTGCACCCAAGGGTAAAAGTGGCGAATCTTCTTGTCTCTCCCACCCTGCAATACCACCGCTCCTTCCACATTCACACCGTGATTATAGCACAGAGGGTATAATCGTTTCACTGTGACGGAGTGGGACAAGAACGACGAGACATTAATCCGCGCGCTGCGGCAAGGCAACCCCCGCGCGATTGCGCGCGCCATCACGCGGGTAGAAAATCCAGGGATTGAGCGGCTGCGATTGCTTCAGCGGCTGTTTGAAGAGACTTCAGTCTCTGCCTACCGCATTGGGATTACGGGCGCGCCGGGCGCAGGCAAAAGCTCCTTGGTCCAGCAACTGATTCCCTGCTTGGCGGCGCGCGGCTTCAAAGTAGGTGTATTGGCGGTAGACCCGACCAGCCCCTTCAGCGGCGGCGCGATTTTGGGCGACCGGATTCGGATGCAGGAGCAGATAGAAGAGACAGGAGCCTATATGCGGAGCCTTGCCAGTCGGGGGAGCGTGGGCGGTCTGTCGCGAGGCGTCAACGCGGCGATCCACGTGTTGGAGGCAGCAGGGTTCGATATTGCGCTCATCGAGACGGTGGGGTCTGGGCAATTGCAGGTGGATGTTCGTTTTGTGGCAGACACCGTGTTGTTGACTTTGGTTCCCGAAGCGGGCGATATTGTGCAAGCCATGAAAGCGGGCATCATCGAAATCGCGGATGTTTATGTGGTGAACAAAGCGGACCGGGAAGGCGCGCAGCGGATGCGCACAGACTTGCGTCTGGCATTGGAGTTAGGCGCGCATAAACCCGATTGGAACCCGCCCATCGCGCTCACAGAAGCCGCGAACGGCAAAGGGATCGAAGAGCTAACCGATTTCATTTTGGAGCATCGAGCCTACTTAGACAATAGCGGTGCCTGGGAGACCCAGCGGCTTCAGCACCTGAGATGGGAAATGGAATCGCTGGCGCAAGAAGGGATCGAAGCGCGCGCCAAGCAAGCGATTGACCACCTCTTTGAACAGGAAACATTACTGAAAATCGCGCGCCGCGAAGAAAACCCTTACCCGCACTTGCAAAAGTTATGGGAGCAGGCAGGCGCGAATGGATAGTTTCGCTCTTAGCGTCGTATGGTACACTATAAAGTGGGTGATGAATAGATGGAGTCCAGAGTTTTAACTATACGCGAAGCAGCCCTCTTACTTCAGGTACATGAGGAGACAGTAGCCAATATGGTTAGGCGCGGTTTAATCCCAGCGCGTAAAGTCGGACGTCAATGGCGTTTGTCTGAGCAAGCGATTCATGATTGGTTAGCTCATCGAATCCCTGCTCCTGCAGAGGGGCAAATCCCAGAGAAGTCTGTTTGGCGCAGCGGCTTAGGGCTATTAGCAGGCGCAGGGAGACCTGTTGAGGAATTCTTAAAAGAGAAACATGCAGAGATTGAACAAGAAGAGGCGCGCTTCGAGCGATGGCGGACAGAAGGTCATAGAAAGGAAGCATGAACGAACAGATTAGGAGCGCAGTGTTAGACTCCAGCGCTTTGATCGCTTATTTACGAGGAGAGCTTGGCGCATCTTTAGTAGAGTCTTACTTAAAGAACCCTGTGATCAATTGCTTTGTTCATTCGGGCAATATAATAGAAGTTTTGTATGATTTTTTGAAATCGAGTGGACGTTCTTCAGCGGAGCTTGCATTAGAAGCGCTATTGAATGACAATTTGTTCATTCGAGAAGATTTGGATGTTGCTTTTTGCTGGCGCGCCGCCTCATTTAAGGAGCAGATTCGTAGAATAGCTTTTGCAGATTGCCTTTGCTTGTCGTTAGCGGATAGGATAGGCGCAGAAGTACTTACCGCAGACCGTCATGAGCTAACGAGAGTTGCAGAACAAGGCATCGTCCCCATTACTTTCATTCGCTAAGAGAGAAAGAAAGCTCCCCACAGGCAGGATTTTACAGGTTTTTCGCGAATTTTAGGCTTCATCTAACAAGCATTTTTTGGAGGGAGCCAATGAAACAAGGATTGAAAATAGCAGGTTGGCTGTGCGCGCTGCTGGTGATGCTGAGCGGCGGATGCAAATCGGAAGAAAGCGGAGGCGCAAACGCCGGAGGAGCCGTCGCGACAGGCGATAAATCGATCACCGTTGTCTGGGCAGAATGGCCGCCTGCCGACTACCTGCAAGAACTCGCGAACGAATTCACCAAAGAGAGCGGAATCCAAGTGAAAGTAGAACAGATTCCCTGGGCGCAGTTCCAAGACCGCGTGTTCGCCGCTCTCGCCGCCCAAGACGCGACTTACGACCTGATTGTGGGCGACAGCCAATGGTTGGGCAAAGCGGTTTCTGGCGGGCATTATGTCGATTTGACCGACTGGCTGAAAGAGAACGTGGAAATGGATCAGTTCTACCAGACAGCCGTTCAAGCCTATGCGGAATATCCCAAAGATTCAGGCAAATTGTATGCGCTGCCTGCCGAAGGCGACGCAGTGGGATTCGCCTATCGCAAAGACCTGTTCGAGGACCCGAAAGAGCAAGCGGCTTTCAAGCAGAAATACGGCTACGACCTCAAAACGCCAGACACTTGGCAGCAGTTCCGCGACATCGCAGAGTTCTTCACACGCCCCGACAAGTCGCTGTACGGCGCAGCGCTCTATTTCGGCAAAGATTACGACAGCGTCACCATGGGTTTCCAGCAGGTGCTGTGGAGCTTTGGCGGCGAATTGTATGACCCTCAAACCATGCAGGTCGAAGGCGTTTTGAACTCGGAGACCGGCGTCAAAGCGCTGGAGTTCTTTGTCGGGCTGCGCAAGTTCACGATACCCAACTCCGAAACCTACTACTGGAACGAATGTTTGACCGCTTTTCAAGAGGGCAAGGTCGCCATGACCATGAACTATTTTGCCTTCTTCCCCGGCTTGCTTGACTCGTCCAAAAACCCGCATGCAGAACATACCGGTTTCTTCCTGATGCCCGGTGTTAAGCAAAGCGATGGCAGCCTTAGACGCTACATCAGCATCGGTGGGCAGGGCGTTTCGCTTTCCAAATATTCCAAGAAACATGACCTGTGCTACGAGTTCTTGAAATGGTTCGCGAAGAAAGAGAACCAAATGAAATGGGCGCAATTGGGCGGATTTCCTTGCAGGCAAGATGTGCTGGAATCGGAAGAGTTCTTGAGCGCGAAACCATTCAACCCCGTCTTTGCCGCCAGTTTCCCGCACCTGCGCGACTTCTGGACCATTCCTGAGTATGCGTCATTGCTGGAATCCTGCCAACGCCACTGGAACGCGGCGGTCGTGGGACAAGAGAATCCGAAGCAAGCGATGGATGCCATCGCCAAAGAACATACCGAAATCCTGAAGAAAGCGGGCATTTTGAAATAACAGAGCGCGCTATTCTGAACAGAGGGGCAGCCGCAAGAAAAATCGGCTGCCCTGAGAAATCCGGCTCTCTACCTCTAAACTGCCGCCCACACGCTGTGCTAAATGACGGCTTAACGCTAAACCCAAACCACTTCCCTTCCCGATGCCTTTCGTCGAAAAGAACGGCTCAAACACGCGCTCGCTTGTTTCTAATGAAATGCCCTCCCCTTGGTCCTCAACCTCCACAACCACCTGTCCTCCATCGATACGTGAACGCGTTGTGATGGTTCCCCCCTCTGGCATGGCATCGCGGGCATTGATGATGAGATTCATCAAAATCTGCTCCAAGAAAGTGGGCGGGAGAAAGATGGGAAGGGGCTTCTCTTCTAAATCGAGGGTCAGCGTATGGCTAACGGGCAGCAACTTTTCTACAACAGGCGCAAGGTCACGCAGACACTGGTTTAGGTCCACTCGCTCGCTGGGGGGATTGCGCCGGGGCGAAAACGCCGCCATTTGCTTGACCATCTGAGAGGCTTTTTCGGCAGCTTGAAGCGCGACGCGCAGATCTTCTCGGGCTTGGCTATTTTCTGGAATTTCATCCATCGCCAACTCCACCGCGCCTGTAATCGCTCCCAAGTAATTGTTAAATTCGTGAGCCAGCCCGCTGAGCATCAAGGCAACCGGCTCCTCCGTCTGATCCCAAACTGTTCTTGTTTCCAAACGCTGTGCCGCGTTTCTCATCATCCTGATTATTCCATAAGTTACTGGGGTCTTTCCATCAAATATTGGACCGCTTCCCGTTTCGGAACATCGCCCAACACGGCGACCATCCGCCCGCAAGGATGCAGGTAAGCCATAAAAATGCCTCCGTCCACCGCCACAAAATGACAGTTTCCGTCAGAAGGGATTTTCATCGCAAGCGGGCAATTTTCGGGCGAAACCATGAAGAGGAACCGGTGTTCACTGTTCGTATAGAACCGGTACAACAGTTCGCCGCCGCAACCGCAGGGACAGTCAATCTTGTAGACAAGGGTCGCGCCATACATGACCGGGGGAACGAAGTTCCTAAACATCGCCTCATCAGCAGAAGTCACATTCGTTTCGTGCTTCTCAGGCTTAACATGAGCCTCATGCGTGCCGGGTGTGGGACATTCTGCATCCGCCTCTTTCTGCAAGTTTTCTTGATAGGCAAGGGTTATTTTCGGATCCCAGGTGGTCAAAGGCGTGATAGGCAGAGGCGGATTAAGATAGAGATTGACCAAAAATGCCACCATAGCCATCGCTGCCGCAACCGACCCGCCCCAAGCCATGCGTCTCATCCATGTTTGGCGACGCGCTTGGCGCGCGATTTGCGCTTGGGGTTGGATACGCTCTAAAATCTGCTGCCACAGGGAGGCAGCAGGCGGAGCCGCAGGAAGCCAATTTTGGAACAGGGCGCGCATTCGCTGCTCTTGCTGAAGCCAAGCTTGGCACTCCGGGCAGGCGCGCATATGTGCCGCTTCCGCATGGTCGCGCACCTCGGGCGCGCGTCCCTGATTTTCAGAGATCCAATCTCTAAACTGTTCGCATGAAAGTTCTTTCATAGTCGATTGAGTAATCAGGAGGTTTAGATATATGGTAGCAGCCGCTCACGCAACACGTCGCGCGCGCGAGACAGCCGAGACTTGACCGTGCCGATAGGAACTTCAAGCACAACAGCGATCTCCTCAACAGACATCTCCTCCATATAGTGCATAACCACCACCGCGCGATGATCGACGCTCAGGTGGCAAACGGCTTTCTGGAGCGCATCATGCGCGCTCTCCATCTCTAACTGACTTTGTAAATCTTGATGCTTGTCCGCAATTTCCAAAACAAAGGGTTCGCCGTCCTCATTCTCCATTGAGGAATCTATCGAGACCATCGCCACGACTTTACGACGGCGCAACTGGTCAATACCCAGGTGGTAGGCAGTTTTACGCAGCCAGCCATATAAGTTCCCATCTGAGCGCAATCGCTCTAACTCGCCAAAGGCGCGGACGAATGTTTCTTGAGTCAAATCTGCCGCGTCCGGCGCATTGCCCACAATCCCGTAAAGAACACGATAAATGCGCGGTTGATAGGCGTGATAAAGCGCCTCAAACGCTCGCATATCTCCAGCCTGCGCTTTTTTCAATAACTCGCGATCTTTTTTCGTGTCCAATCCGCTCATACCTTTAACGATTGATCCAGTTGCAGGTTCCACTCGCCAAACAGGAACTGGCAAACTTCTATTGAATTAGAGAGAGTATAGAGAAAAAAATCTCTCAATCACCTATAGAAGAGGTTTCAGAACCATGAATGATTATACACCTAAACCGGAGCATAAGTTTACTTTTGGGCTGTGGACAGTCGGAAATCGGGGGCGCGATCCGTTCGGCGACTTTGTCCGTCCGCCTGTAACACCTATTCAGATTGTCAAAAAATTGTCCTCGCTGGGCGCGTATGGGGTCAATTTGCACGATAACGATCTGGTTCCCATCGACGCTTCGCCCAGCGAGCGCGATTCCATCGTCAAGGAATTCAAACAAGCGCTCAGCGACTATAACATGCATTTTGTGATGGGAACGACCAATCTGTTCTTTGACCCCCTCTTCAAAGATGGCGCGTTCACCAGCAATCACCCGCAGGTGCGCGCCTTCACCCTGCAAAAATGCATGCAAGCGATTGATTTGGCAGCGGAGATGGGCGCGGAGACCTATGTCTTTTGGGGCGGGCGCGAAGGCACCGAAACGGACGCGGGCAAAGACCCCATCGAGGCACTGAAATGGTTCAGAGACGGCATTAACTTCCTGATTCATTATGTCAAGGATCAGGGCTACCCGCTTAAATTCGCTTTTGAACCCAAACCGAACGAACCGCGCGGCGACATCTACCTGCCGACAGTCGGTTCGATGCTGGCGTTTATCGAAACGCTGGATGACCCAGCCATGTGCGGGGTGAACCCCGAAGTCGCGCATGAAAATATGGCGGGCTTGAACTTTGTGCATGCGGTTGCGCAAGCCATCGAGCGTGGCAAACTGTTTCATATCGACTTGAATGGGCAGAAATTCTCACGCTATGACCAAGATTTCCGGTTCGGTGCGGAGGATATCAAGGGCGCGTTCTTCCTGGTTAAAATGTTGGAGGAGTCGGGTTATGGCGGACCGCGCCACTTCGACGCGCATGCCTACCGCACCGAAGATGAAGAAGGGGTTTGGGAATTCGCCAAGGGCTGCATGCGAACCTATCTGATTTTACGCGAAAAAGCGAACCGCTTCCATCAGGATGAGGAGATTCAGGGCATTTTGGAGCAAATCCACGCTTGGGACACCGATCTGCAAGCCCGGACCAGCTATTCCAAAGAGAACGCGGATTGGCTGCGAGCGCATGCGTTCGATTTGGACGCGCTGCGCAACTACGGATACCAGTATGAGAAGTTGGATCAGCTGACCACCGAACTGCTCTTGGGAATTCGGTAGGCTCTGGGGGGCTTTCTGGGGCGTATGTAAAGAGATGAGCATACGCCCAGATGATTGGCTTCAGGCAAACACGGTAGGCTTTAATTCAGAAGTTCGTTAAGCTCTGTCTCAAAGTTTGCCAGCGAGTCGGCGAACAATGCTTGACGATGCAAATGGCGCAATGTGTCCGCATCCAATCCCTTCAACTTGGATGTCAACGAACGAGGAGCCCGACCAAACTTTGCCCGCAACACCTCTAACAGCGCTGCATAAGTCCCATCCCGCAAGCCTTGCTCCACACCACGCTGCAAGCCCTCTTTGCGTCCCTCTTTGCGTCCCAGGGTCAAACCTTCTTCTTTTGCCCGACGCTCAAACCACGGAATCAATTCTATCTCTGGCATCTCACTCGCCACCTCTGCTAACTCCCGCGCTAACAAACGCTCGCCTGCGGACGACAACGACAACAGATAGTTCAACAGCCCCATCAACGAGCAAATGTCCTCCTTATTATACTCCGACTTTAACAACTGACGATACAAAGCCATCACCGCATCCACCCGTAAACGCATAGCCCCCCGCGTCCGCCAATGCTCCAAACACGCCAGCCACACCACCGCAAACGGATTGCGACTCTGCTCCAACTCCGAACGACGAGACTCGAAGTCCTTCAACTTCACCACCAGAAACTCAAACTTTTGACGAGTGCCTAAAAACTCATATTTGTATTCGCTCGGTCGCCAAGTCGGAGAGTTGTCTGTTAGCAGCGCGAGACTGACCACTTTGTGTTGGGGGAAGCGGTCTTGGATGCGGTAGAAGTATTGCCACATTCGTCGGGTGAAGGTCTCATCGCGTTGAGCCTGGGCTTCGATATGGATGAGCAGGAGCTGTTGCTCTCCGCTTTGGAGTTGGACTTGGACGAGGTGGTCGGCGTAGCGTTTGTGGGAATTGCTGTGGGGGGTGAGTTGTTGGAGTTCTTAGTCGAGGAACTGGGGCGGGATGTTCCAGTCGATGGCTTGATGGAGGTGAGGGACGCGGAGTTGGGTCATGGGTTGGAAGTAGCGTTGGATGGCGATTTTGAGGGCTTCATCGAACCGGACTTTGGGTTGTGGCGTGTCGGCGGGCGGGATTGGTTCAGGCATGGCGTTTCAGTTTGACAGAGGGGGGCGTGGTTCCTGCTGTAAAGCATCTACAAGACCAAACTCTCTGTCAAGCAAGCAGGAATCAAGGTTTTCAAGCCGAACCTGCTTGCTTATGAAGAGATCGAACATCACAAACGCTCGCTTACTTTTTGCCGTTCTATCAACCCTTTTCATGACCGCGATCCAAGCGCAGGTTCCCATTCAATTTGCCCGCCATCCTGCGCCGTCGCCGGACGGTTCACAGATCGCTTTTTCTTGGCAGGGCGACTTATGGCTCGCGCCTGCGGAGGGCGGTATGGCAGCACGGCTGACCTTGCACGAGGCTTATGATTTCGGTCCCATGTGGTCGCCGGACGGCTCGAAAATCGCTTTCACCTCGGACAGACACGGCAACGATGATGTGTTTGTGCTACACCTGAAAGAGGGGCGTGTCCAACGTCTGACCTATTGGTCGGGACGCGACCGCGCCATAGGCTGGACCCCGGACGGAAAGAGCGTCTTGCTGGAGTCGTCCCGCGATTGGGAACCTTATGGTGTCAACTCTTCATTTTATGCCGCGCCGTTGAGCGGGGGAACCCCCTACCGCATGCACCATGTGGAAAGCTACAACAGCGCGCTTTCGCCGGACAGCAGCAAAATCGCCTTTGTCCGGCGCGAATCTACCTGGACAAGAAAGCGGTACAAAAGCAGCGCGACCGGCGATCTCTGGCTGCAAGATGTGAAAACAAACCGATTCACGCAACTGACCGATTTCGACGGACCCGACACCCAACCCCAATGGTCTCCCGATAATCAGACGCTGTACTACCTTTCCGAACGAGACGGCGCGTACAACCTCTGGAAGATGGATACCCGCACTAAACGCGCCACCCAGCTGACCCGATACAAAGAAGAAGGGATTCGTTTCCCGCGAATCGCTTCCAACGGTAAACTGCTGGTCTATGAATATCAATTGGATTTGTTCGCGATAGACCCCACAGTAAGCGCGCCCACCCCCAAACGCCTACAGTTCACCGCGCCTGCCAACGATTCGCGCAAGTCGGAAGGCGCATGGCGCACTTTCGCCGCAGATATTTCCGAATTTCAAGTCGCGCCCAGTGGGAAAGAGACCGCTTTTGTGATTCGCGGCGAAATCTTCACGACCCGTTTCCCTGAAGGCGGCGCGGTGAAACGCGTAACGGAAACGGTGCCGCCCGAAAGCGGGCTAACGTGGTCAACCGATGGAAAACATCTCATTTACTCTGCAGAACAACCAAACGGCAAAAGCGATCTGTTTAGGGTAGAAGCCGACTCGCCCGAAGACCCGCGCCTGCGGCGATCAGAAACCTACAAAGTGACCCAGCTGACTCAAACCCCCATGAATGAGAGCGATCCCAAGTTTTCGCCCGATGGCAAAACATTAGCGTTTCAAAGAGGGAACGGCGATCTGATTCTGATGGACTGGGAAACCAAGAAAGAGACCACTCTCGTTTCCGGCTGGAGTCTCGGGCAGTACGAATGGTCCCCTGACAGCCGTTGGATCGCCTATGTGCAAAGCGACCATGAATTCAACAACGAGGTCTTCATTATTCCGGTGTCTGGCGGTAATCCCACGAACATCAGCCGCCATCCTGCCAACGACTTCGCGCCTTCTTGGTCAGGCGACGGTAAGTCTTTGGCGTTCACCTCAGAACGTGGCTCTCTGACAGGCGGTTATAACCTCTGCCATGTTTACTTGAGAAAAGAAGATCACGAAATAACAAAAGCCGACCGCGATGATGAAGAAGACGATAAACATGACGCGCCGAAAAAGCCTGCCCCCAAAACCGAACCGGGCGATGCCAAGAAACCAGAGAAAGAACCGATGGTGATCGACTTGGAAGATATCCACGACCGGGTCCGGCAAATCACTAACTACTCTTCCAGCGTCGGCGCGCCTGCCATGTCGCCGGACGGCAAGAAAATCGCCTTTTCCAGCAGCCATCAAGGACAGCCCGACCTCTTCGTTATCAATGTGGACGGAACCGAAGAAAAACGGTTGACCACGACCGGAGTCGCGCCATCCCAAATTCGCTGGAGCGCGGATGGCAATTCCCTGCACTTTTTGAGTCGCGGGCGAATCTCGCGAGTGGCAGCTGCGGGCGGAACCCCGCAAAGCGCAAACACGAACGCGCAGATGCGAGTCGACTTCCCTGCCGAACGCGAATATATCTTTAACGCCGCTTGGCAAACCTTGGATCAAGCGTTTTACGACCCGAATTTCCATGGTGTGAACTGGTCTCAAATGCGCGAGAAATATTTACCCTACTTGTCGCATGCCGTGGAAGACCGCGACTTTCAGTCGGTAGTGATGATGATGTTGGGCGAACTGAACGCTTCGCATATGGGCTTCACGCGCCCGCGCAGTTTCGCAAGTCCAGATACCTCTGATACGGGGAGTTTAGGGGTTATTTGGTCCAATGAACGCAGCGGCGAGGGTTTACTGATTGACGCCATTCTGCCGAACACTCCTGCCGCTCGAAAAGAGGTCAACCTCAAACCGGGTGAGCGCGTCTTAGCTATCAACCGCCAGCGCATCACCGCCAATACGAATGTATGGCAGCTGCTGGACCGAACGGTGGGCGAAAGGGTGTCGCTGCTCGTGAAAGACAACGCTGGGAACGAACGAACCGTTCATCTACGCCCCATTTCTTTGGGAGCGCACGCCAGCGCGCATTATCGAGCCTGGGTGAAACGCAACCAACAGATCGTCGACCAAAAGAGCAATGGGCAATTGGCTTACATTCATATTCAAGGAATGAATGAGCCAAGCCTGTTAGAGTTCATCCGCCAATTGTATGCAGCTGCCTACGGTAAGAAAGGACTGCTCATCGATGTGCGTTTCAATGGGGGCGGCAGCACCGCAGACTTGGTATTGGCGATCATCAACGTGAAACGGCACGCCTACACTATCCCGCGCGATGGCAGCCCCGGCTATCCCCAAGACCGCCTGCCGTTGCCCGCCTGGACAAAGCCGGTTGTCGCGCTTTGCAACGAGAGCAGTTTCAGCAACGCCGAAATCTTTGCGCATGCGGTGAAAACCCTCAAGCGCGGTCCAGTGGTGGGCGTTCCTACAGCGGGTGGAGTCATCAGCACGGGGGGACGCATGCTCATGGATGGCAGCACGATCCGGACGCCGGGCAGAGGCTGGTACACCATCGACAAGCATATCAATCAGGAAGGCAACGGCGCGGTCCCTGATTTTGTGGTGGAAGACCTGCCGTTGGACGTGTGGGAAAACATCGACCGGCAGCTGGACAAAGCGATTGAAGCGGGATTAGATGCGGTTCGGAACGCGCCGCCAGAGTTTCCCGAACCGAAACGCGGAAAATAGTCATGGTTCCTAAAACGATACTGATGGCGTATCGAGGCAGCGAGGAAGACCGCCGCGTGCTGAGTTGGCTTTGCCAGTTCGTCAAGCATGCCCGCGCTCAGTTGACCATCGCTTACATTCTGCCGGTGCCTTTCACGCATGAAGTCGACGATGAAGCCCCGCCCGGCTCTGCGGAGGCAGAAGAGATGCTGCTGGAAGCAGAGCACCTCACACAGCGCGAAGGCGTTACGATCTCTGCCGACTTGGTGCAGGCGCGGGACGCGGGCAGCGGTCTGGTGAGTGAGGCAGACGCCATCGGCGCGGACCTCTTAGTGCTGACCGACCGGCGCCATACCCATTTGATGGAGAACCCTTTGGGACATGGAACGGTTGCCTATTTAATGAGGCATGCGGCATGCCCTGTTTGGATCTGCTATCCGCCCGAAAAATAGGCAGCGCCGGCGCGAACTAATTTGCTTCGCGCCGACTTGTCTCAAGCAAAACTTTACCGCCGTCATTCCCACGAACGAGGGAATTTAGACATTGCAAAACAGACCCACTTGCAGTACACAGGGTAACCGTATGGCTTCCCCTCTTGGGCAAGATGCCCAAGCCACTTTTTAGTCAAAAGACCTCGCTCTTTCTCTAAAGTTTCCTCCCTGATTTCCAACAATTAGAATCACGGAGGAACGATGCGAGCTTTATGCTCAGCCCGTCCTCAACCACACCAGAGAGGAGGCTTTTTTCAAGATGGCAAATGTGCTTTTTGTTTCGGGCGACCCAGCTTTTGGCGCCCAGTTTACGCAGACGGCTCCTGCAGGGTATTCCTACCTTCAGGCGAACTATGTGCCGACGGCGATTGGCCAGACGCAGGCAGGCAAATATGATGCGGTCTTTGTTTTCTATAATGGCAGCGTGACAGAGACCGATCCGTTCAATGTCCCGCAATTCATCAGCCAGATTCAAAACACCACCGGATTCACGAACACACCCGTGCTGTTAGTCGTGCCTCAAGATGCGCAAGCGCAGGCGCAAGAGTGGGTGAATCAATTTGGAGTCGATGGCTTTGTTGTGTGGGAAGGTTACTTCAGCACCGACTTTTGGAGCGAAGCGCGCAACGCGCTTGCCAATTTCAACATCCGAGCCGCTTAAACGGAGCGGGTAAGTCGCCAAGCAACACCACCCACTCCTAAGAAGGGTCATTCAAAAAAAGCTGGGAGCGTCCAGAACGCTTCCGGCTTTTTTCTGTCATAATAGGTAGTGGAGGTAAATAGTTATGGCGATTTTTTTCGGAAAACAAACCGAACTGCCGGAGTTGAATGACAAAACTTATGCGCTGATACGCGATCAAATTCTGCCTTCCAAAGCAGAGCTTCAATGGCAAGAGATTCCCTGGCGCGCCTCGTTTTGGCAAGGCGTGATAGAAGCGCACAAACAAGAAAAACCGTTGCTGGTCTGGGCGATGAATGGTCATCCCCTCGCCTGCACTTGAAACAACGGCGTTATTGCCAGACGGTCTGTCTGGTCTGATCCCAAAATTATCGAATTAGTAAAGCAGTTCGTTCCCGTTGCGGATGAAGTGAGCCGATTGCAGCGCGGCAATGACGCGGAATGCAGCCTCTTCCAGAAAGTAGCGGAGCAAGGGCATTATGCGGGACGCCGCTACCCCACCGACACTCGACAAGGCACATATATGACTGCGCCCAGCGGCGTGATTTTGACATCGGTCAACACGAATGATGCGCGCCAAATGGAGCGCGCGCTCAGAACTGCGTTGGATAAATGGAACCAAATGCCCAAAGCGGAACGCTATCTGGAAAAAGACCCCGCCCAAGAAACGATTCGCCGCCCGGAACGGTTCTATCCCAAAGATGGCTTAGCGCTGAAAGTCTATTCCCGCGATCTGCCCCGCGAGAACATCGGTTCCGATTGGCGTTCGCGCGCATGGAATCAAGATTTCGCTTGGTTCCGCAAAGAAGAAGCGCGTCAATTCCTGCCAGCGCGCCCGCAAAAGAACGCCAAACATGAAGTCCCCAGAGCCTTGATCGAGCGACTCATTCGAACCAGCTTCGTCGACAATGTGCGTGGACAAACCTCGCCCTATCGCAACGCGGACGAAGTGAAACAAGCGGTCCTGACCACGACCGTCGAGGCGGTGAAAGGATCGGTAGTGACTCTGAAACTGGAAGGCGCGACCCGCGCTGTGGGGCAAGGTGTGTGGGCAATCAGCGGTTATCAAGATATGAACCGCCCCACTTCCCAAGAACGCGGCTATGAGTCCCGCCTTTTAGGCAAAGCCAAATATGACCTCTCAAAAGAGCGGTTCATTGAATTTGAACTGGTCTCGGCAGGCACCCGATGGGGAGGCACACAATACAATGGCAGAGGCGACGACCTGAAGCCGGCTCCGATGGGATTTGTTCTGCAATTAGCGGGAACCAAGCCTGCAGACCAAGTCGCTCCCGAACATTTTTGGAGTTACGGGTGGCAATAAGCAGTTTGGCACAAAAGTTGCTGTATAATATCTATAGGGGAGCAAAGCCTGCTCTCGCAAGATATGAAGCCCATTAGGGTTTGTGTCTAAATATGCGAGGCACTTTTGCAAACATCTACTCAGCGCCGGGCAGTTCATGCTCGGCGCGTTTTTATTTTCCTGCGCAAATTAGCAGGAATCCTGCAAGGAAGCGCGTAACATTCATCATAGAACCTCAATTTCATGTTCGAATTGACAGCGTTGAGGCGTATAGGGTATACTTTTCCCTGTCCCCGTTGCATACCGCATGTCCGGTCTGAAATGTCAGATGATCGCTTCCCGAATTGTTTTTTAGAGAGTGGGAAGCCTTAATTCGTTGATTGAGCATTAACAACGCGCCAAAACAGAACTTAGCAACGAAGCTGAACTTTCTGCGCTCTTGACGACCTCGTACTTTTACTTGTAATACCGAATCTAACAACGCGCATTTGGGAAAGAGGTGAAAAACATGGCGGTGGAACGCCGCTGGGGCGCAATGCAAATTGAAAGCGCATTGCGAAACTTGAAAAGTGTTAGCAGCGCTAAGATCGTGATAGACAATCAGGGTGTGATCCAAGAAATCCATCTTCTGATTGGGAGCGACCGTCCCCCGAAGCAGGTGGTGCGGGACGTGGAATCTGCCTTGATGGCAGAATTCGGTTTACAAATCGATCACCGGAAAATCAGCGTTGCTCAGAAAGAGGACGGGCTGAGGAACGGAATGATTGATCGACTGCGATGGATCGATTTACAAATCGCGAACGAAGGCACAAGGGCGCATGTGACGGTCATTGTGGAACGTGCCAATCAGACCTATCGTGGAAAGGTAAGCGGTCTGCGTTCCAGCTCGAATATCCCGCGCCTGATCGCCAGCGCGACTTTGCGTGCGGTGGAAGCCGCGCACGGATTGCAAGAGCGTTTCGCGCTGGAAGATATCAGCATGCCATTGTTGGCGAACCGGCAGTCCATCGTAATTTTGATCAGCGCGCTCAGCGATACGAGCGAGGACCTGTTTATCGGGTCTGCGCTGGTGCGCCAAGACCAAGCGCGGGCGGTGATCGCCGCTACTTTAGATGCCCTGAACCGACGAGTGGCAGCGTTCCCGGTCGATTTGGTGGAACCCATCAGCGGGAGAGCCGTTGCTAACATAGAGGGAACGGCGCGGACAGAAAGCAAAGCCTAAACAACGGCAGTTTGCCGTAAGCAAAAACACAATTTTTATCTCATGCAGTTATAGTTAATCTAAGAACGGGACGAGTGCAGAGCGGAGCGGATCTTCGAGTGGTTAAATTCTGTTTTACTACGTAGGAGGTCTGAGATTATGAAACGTTGGATATCAGCTATGATCGCAATGTTTATGATCATGGCAGTTGCGGGAGCGAAACTGGTGTATTATCCCCCGAAATGGGATGACCCGTCAGAATCGCAGAGAGTATCCCAAGTCGTAAAGCCGTAATGCCTTAGTATGTGATTCATTACTACGCGCTCGTCCCCACATTCTTTTGGAGCTTGTGGGCTTTAGTTTATGGACAATCAGCGGAGAAAGTTCTGGATCTACTCGGCGCTCATCATAACGTGCAGCTTGGGCATTATGATGCGAGCGGATGTTTTGCTCCTTCAATCCCAATACTATTCCCATATCGCTATCTTCTTGATATTCGCTTTCATCGCAGAATTTTTCTTAATTCGCTACCCCGTCAACCAGCATTATGCTTCCAATGGACTTTGGATGAGTGTCAGTACCCCGATGGTTTGCGCGGCGTTCACTCTTTATGGCTGGGGGGCAGGTGTTTGGATGGACGCCAGTATCACGCTGTTTGCAGGTCTCATCAATGTGTGGCATCGTCAAACACGGGCGCGCTGGGCGATTCTGAATACCTCACAAAGCATCCTCTGCGCGGCAGCCGCCGGTTTGACTTACCAATGGATGGCGCCTCATCTGGGTCTGCGGTTGGATGGGGTTTCTTATGCCGCGCTCACCCTCGCGTTTATCCTCTATTTCGCGGTCAATACGCTGTTAGTGGGCGGAATTATGGCGATTTTAGAGGGACTGCCTTTCCGTTGGCTGTTATCGCAAATGGCGCGCACCGTTTTCTACCAGATGGTCGCTATGTTCCCCTTAACGTTGCTGCTCACTTTGGCGACTTCGGTTTATGGAATTGCGGGGCTGATCTCTGTCTTAATCCCTTTCTTCGCGCTGCGCCAAGCGTTGCTGATTTATGCCAAGCAGAACGCCTTCTATCACCAGACGGTGCGCAGTTTAGGATTGATTATGCAACGCGCGCATCCCTACACAGGCGGACACCTGCAGCGTGTGGCGCAATGGGGACGAATGACCGCAGAGCAACTGGGATTGCCCGCGCACCATGCCGAGCGGGTTTATGATGCCGCTCTTCTGCATGATTTAGGAAAAATCGTGATCGATGAACGTATTTTGAACAAACCCAGTAAACTGAACGATTACGAATGGAGCCAGATCAAGCTTCATCCTGAATTGGGGGCAGACATCTTGCGAGAAATTCCCTTCTTGGAGGAAATCGTGCCTTGGATCGCGCATCACCATGAGCGTTTGGATGGTCAAGGTTACCCGAAAGGTCTCAAAGGAGATGACATTCCCATCGAGGCGCGCATCATCGCTGTTGTGGACGCCTTTGACGCGATGGTGGGCGGCGAAACGCCCAGCCAACAACGACAATACCGCCGTCCCAAAAGCGAATCAGAAGCTTTAGAAGAGTTAGAGCGCCATGCAGGCACCCAGTTTGATCCTGCGGTCGTGGAGGTCTTTTCCAAGATTGCGAGCCGTTCTTTGCCGGGCGCGAAGAAAGACCCCTTGGAGGCGGTCTCCTGATGAACAGCTTCTGGTTGATTATCCTGGTTTCTGCGGTCTCTATGGCAGGTTTGGGCTACTATGCCTGGTACTACCTGCCTGCGCGCATTCATCACTGGCATCGCCAAAGCCTCCGTTCCTTTGCCCGCGCCATTGATCTGCGCGCTCAAGGGCGTTTAGGTCCGCCAGAGACTATGGCGAAAGCGGCAGTAGAGATCGGCAAGAAGTTCCGCTTAAGCGCGCGCCGCTTACGACGATTGGAATTAGCCGTTTATTTGCGCGACATCGGCATGGTGGGCGTGCCTTATGCGGTTTTGAATCGCGAGGGCAGACGCGCCATGATCGAGCAAATCACCTATAACCGGCATGTGGAGGTAGGGGCAGCGATTGTGGAGCAGATTCCGGGACTGCGAGAAATCGCGCCTTTAGTGCGCGATCACCACAGCAGTTATGTCTCACAACCCAACAGACCGATTGAGCATCATGTGCTGATGGCGTTGAGCGATGCCTACGAGATGGCAGGCACATTGCCGATGGAGCAGGTCATTGACCACTTAAAAGCCCATGCGGGCGATCTGTATCATCCGCAAGTTGCCGAAGCCGTGATCGGGCATCTCCAGTCGCAACCCAGCCTGATGAAAACGATTATGGAACAGGCTGCCGCTTTGTAAGTAACCTCTTACTGCTTAATACCCCCTCCGTTGGGTTCCCCCTGCAAGCAAGGGGAACCGCGGGTGGCATACGAAACAACTGAGACAATATACCCTCTCAATACGAGCGTTTGAAAATCTGTTTAATCTCTTCGTACAGTTCCACCGGCACTCGCTTGGACTCGGCGAGCGCGTCTTGCAGGGGAACCGCCACGATTTCGGTGCCGCGCAACGATGCCAACTTCCCAAATTGCCGCTGCGTCACCAATTCCGCCGCTTTTGAGCCAAGCCGGGTTGCCAACACACGGTCGAACATTGTGGGCGGACCGCCCCGCTGCACATGTCCAATCACCGCATAGCGCGTTTCAAAACCGGTCCGGTTCTCCACTTCTTTTGCAAGCCACGCGCCGATCCCGCGCTCCCGGAGAATGATATGCCCAAAGGCGTCCATTTGGAGGTTCTCTTGTGGAGGTTCATAGGGCATTTCAATCCCTTCTGCGACAACAATCAGCGCGTACACTTTTCCGTGACTTCGCAAAGCGCAGATGTAGTCGCACATTTCGTCCATATCGTTTTCCACCTCCGGTATCACGATCCAATCCGCGCCGCCCGCCAGCCCCGAATAGAGCGCGACCCATCCCGCATTCCTGCCCATGACCTCTAATACGATCACACGGGCATGGGAGCGAGCGGTATCCCGAAGGCGATCCATCGCCTCGACTGCCACCCCGACCGCCGTATCGAAGCCAAAGGTATAGTCGGTGCCGCTCAAGTCATTGTCCATCGTTTTCGGCACGCCCACCACCTGGACGCCATGCTGGTGCAGTTTATAAGCAACCCCCAGCGTGTCTTCGCCACCAATGGCGATTAAAGCGTCTAAACGCAAGGCTTCGAGGCTTTCAAAGAGGCGTTTCGTGTCCTCCTCTTTGCGGAAAGGATTCGTGCGGGAAGTGCCCAAAACCGTTCCACCTTGTTGAATGATTTCGTCCACGATGTCCGCGTTCAGCGGGGTAGTTAGTTGATCCAGAACACCGCGCCATCCCCGCTGGATGCCGACGGGCTCATAGCCCTCCCTGATCAGACGCAGCGTCGCGCCTCGAATCGCTGGGTTCAGTCCGGGGCAATCGCCTCCGCCTGTCAGGATGCCTACTCGCATAAAATACGTTTCCTCCAAAGGTTTTGATAAGGGGTTAAGACCGTACTTCCAATAGCCCATAATGCCCATTCTTCTGGCGATACAGCACACAGAAAAGATCGGTCTCCACATCGTGGAAAACAAAGAAATCTTGCGAGTCCAGTTCCATCTGCAGGATCGCCTCATCGACCGACATCGGTTTCAAATCGGTGTAGCGAACCTCGGTCAGACTGGGCGCATGATAATTGGTCTCTTCTTCGATCTCAGGTTGAATCGCTTCGTTCAAGCGGGTTTCCCGGTCCAAGCGCGAGCCGCCTTTGCGAAGCCGCTCTTTGTAGCGCGCTAACTGGTGCTCAAGCCGGTTGACGACCGAGTCTACGGCAGCGCGAAAATCGGCGTTCTTCTCTTTCAGATGGAATAGATGCCCGTCCGCATCGAGATGAACTGCCAATTCATGCTGTCCGCGCAGTTCCTCATGGGTCACAGACACAGACATCATTTTGTGAAAGAACCGCGCCAGTTTTTGCATCTTCTTTTCCATGTAGTCGCGCTCTATCGCGCTCAGCTCAGCATGAGGACTGCGGAAGCGAATTTCTCCCAGTCCATGTTCCTGGTTTGTTGGGTGAGTCTTTTTCATGTTCGTCTCCTTGTGTAATTCACTGTTTGGACCGTCCGTTGGTCAGCGATTGGGTTACAAGCGCGTAAAAGCTTTAAGCCCGCGTTCGTTCAATGGTCGCGACGGCTTGACAGGCGATCCCCTCTTCACGCCCCAGCGCGCCTAACCCTTCCGTTGTGGTCGCTTTCAAACTGATTTGCTCCAAGTTGATTCGAGCGGTCTGAGCGATACGCGCTTTCATCTCTAAGAGATAGGGCGCCAGTTTGGGCGACTGCGCCAAAATCATCCCATCGATATGCGCGATACGCCAGCCATGGTTCTCTAACAGGTCGACCACATGCTGCAGGAGAATTAGGCTATCGATATCTTTCCATTGATTGTCAGTATTGGGGAAATGTTGACCTATGTCGCCTAACGAGGCAGCCCCCAGCAAAGCATCGCAAATCGCGTGCAAAACGACGTCGGCGTCGGAGTGCCCCAGCAGTCCCATCGTGTGCGGGATTTCTACCCCGCCCAACACCAGACGGCGACCTGCTGTGAGCTGATGTATATCATACCCGATTCCGACCCGAACGAGGGCATTTACGGGTTGCTCCGTTGCGTTGGGAACCTCGGAATCGCGTTGCCATCGCGCAAAATGCAGGTCTTCCATATGGGTAATTTTCAAGTTATCCTGCTCTCCATCCACACGGTAGACAGGCAGCCCCATCTGTTCCAGCAATCCGGCATCATCGGTGGCATTCCGCTGTTCGCGCGCCGCGGCCGCATGTGCCTCCCGCAGCCAGTCCGCCCGGAACATCTGGGGGGTCTGGGTCGTATGCAGCGATTCGCGGGGCAGGGTCCCGGTGACTTGATTTTCTTCATCTACCTGTTTCAAGGTATCGGTCATAGGCAAGGTCGGGATCGCGGACCCGTGCGCATAGGCGGTTTCGATTAAACGATCCATTAAAGCGGGCGTGAAGAAGGGGCGCGCAGCGTCATGCACGGCGATCCAACGAGCCATCGACGGCACATGTTGTAGACCATTAAACGCTGACTCGCGCCGGTCGGCTCCCGACACAGGCAGAATCTCGACTGGTTTCGCCAAAGCGCGATTTTGCAGGGCAAGCGCATAGTCCGGCTGACGGGCAGGAGAAACCACCACCCCCACCCATGCGGTTTGGGGGTGCGACAGGAAGGTCTCTACACTCCAAAGCCAGACCGGTTTCCCATCAATCGACTGCCAAAGTTTGTCTTGTTTACCGAACCGGACGCCGTTTCCGCCCGCCAGTATAAGCGCGTAAACCGCGGTCGTATCCATCGTCTGTTGAGGCATGTTCATCTCTTAATTCGGCAAAAATCATTTTTCCCTGCCCCGTTTGCAGCACGCTGGTAATATTCACCTCAATCAGCGAGTTGAGATACGCCTTGCCGCCCTCCACCACAACCATCGTGCCATCTTCCAGGTAGGCGACTCCTTGATCCGCTTCTTTCCCTTCGCGAATCGGCGTAACGGTCAACTCTTCGCCTGGCAGCACATGAATGCGCACCGCTTCCGAGAGTTCGTTGATATTCAGCACGCGAACGTCTTGCAGTTCCGCGACTTTATTGAGGTTATAGTCGTTGGTGATGATGTCGGCATGCATCGCGCGCGCCAAACGCACCAGGCGCGCATCGACCCCGTCGCCCGCATGAGGAGCCAGACGGTCTTGGGAACGGACATCCAACTGAAACTCTTGTTGAAGCCGTTTCAGCATCTCAAGTCCCCGCCGCCCCCGCGCGCGTTTCAGCGCATCTTCGGAGTCGGCGATTTTCTGCAGTTCATCCAACACGAAGCCCGGAATATAAAAACGTCCTTCCAAAAAGCCGGTTCTCAAAATATCCAAGATGCGCCCGTCGATGATGACGTTCGTATCCAAAATCTTGACGCCCCGCGATTTTTTGGAAATTTGCGCGGTCAGCGGCAGATACTCCTTCATGCTGAGGAAGGTAACACAGCTGAGATAGACCACCACCACAAACGCGACCAGCGTGATCGCCCATCCCAATTTACCGCCAATGGCGAACAATAAGGGATAGAGCGCCAGGGTAATCAGCGCGGCGACGATAATACCCAGCCCAATCGCCAATTTTTCATCCGGTTCCGCTTCTTCCAGGCTGCGAGCTGCTTTCGCCAGCAGACGGAACCCGCTGTTTCCAATCAGAACGCCCACCAATAAGCCTGCCAGCGTGAAGCCAGCGCGGGTCGTGTTTTCTGGGACTTGACTCGGCTCCCTCAGAACGCTTGAATTAACCCATTGGGTGAAGGAATCGGTCAGCACATACCCTGCGACGCCGCACAAAATCATGCCCGCTGCCAGGAATAGCCAATACATCAGTCGGTGGATCGTCATTACCAATAAATCTCCTATCTATATTATACGCATTCTCAGCCAAAAAGTGGCACTATGCGTTCATTCTGTCGTTAAATTATTCTCTTGAGCGGGCAGACGACTTTTCCGCGCCCGAATCGCGGCATAGATCACCGAAACGAGCGCAGCGGTCAGCAGCCCCAAGGCGATGGGACGCGTGATGAAGATGAGCGGGCTGCCCTCCGATAAGATGAGCGCGCGGCGCAAGTTCTCCTCGGTCATACGCCCCAAAATCAAGCCCAGCGCCAAGGGGCTTAACGGGAAGCCATATCGCTTGAGACACCATCCCAACAGCCCGGCGGTCATCATCACCCCCACATCGAAAAGGCTGTTGTTCATGGCATACGCGCCGATGACACAGAGCGAAACGATGAGGGGCAGCAAATAATGGCGCGGGATACGAATAATCTGGGCAAACCCTTTCGCGCCCAACAGTCCAATGGGCAGGATCAACAGATTGGCAATCATCAAACCCCAAAAGAGCGCGTGAACCAGTTCAGGCTGCTTTTGAAACAGTTCGGGACCGGGCTTCACATTATGGATCATCAGCGCGCCCACCAGCACCGCCGTTACGGAGTCGCCCGGGATCCCCAGCGTCAAGAGGGGTATCATCGCGCCGCCCGTCACCGCATTGTTGGCGCACTCCGCCGCCGCCAGCCCCTCCAGCGATCCATTGCCAAACGCCTGTTTGTCTTTGGACAGTTTCTTGGCATGATCGTAGGCGACAAACGAGGCGATGTCTCCCCCCACTCCGGGCAGCGCGCCGATCACCGTGCCGCTGACGCTGCTATGGAGCGAGGCAGGCACAATCTGTTTCATCTCTTCTTTGGTCGGCAGGCTGCGTCCCCATCCGGGCGTTGACGCCTGAGGCTTGGGTTTCATTGAGGCTTGATAAAAGGCTTCGCCCAACGCGAACAACCCGATTAAGACCGGCACAAACGCCGCGCCTTCCAGCAATTCCGGTTGCCCCATCGTGAACCGGGGAATGGCGGTGATGGGGTCTAAACCGATCATCGCGATCAACAGTCCCAACGCGCCCATAAGCCAGCCTTTCAACAAGGCGCGCTCCGATAGGCTGGCAATAAGCGATAACCCGAAGATCGCTAAGGCGAAATATTCGGCAGGTCCAAACGCCAAGGAAAACTTCGCGACAGTGGGCGCGCCCAAGATCAACACACCCGTGCTGAAGACACCGCCAATCACGCCCGCAATGCAGGAAACGCTCATCGCCAATCCCGCCTTGCCCTGCTGTGCCAAGGGATAGCCGTCCAGCGTGGTCGCGGCGGCAGCAGGCGTGCCGGGCGCGCGAACCAGAATCGCCGGGATTGCGCCGCCATACATTGCGCCCACATACACCCCCATCAGGGTCAGCAGAGCAGGCAGCGGCTCCAACCAAAAGGTGAGCGGAACCAGCAACGCGACTCCCATCGTGGCTGTTAAGCCGGGCAGCGCGCCAATCAAGATGCCCGCGACCAAACTCGCGACCAGCAGTCCCATGGTATACACGTTCAGCAGTTGTTCCATCGAGTTCTCAATTCCTTAGGGCAACGGCACACGCAACAGGTAAACAAACAGCAGCCAGAACACGCCCACACTCATCAGAGCAAATAGAGCTGCGCGCAAAACCGAAGTCTGCCCCATCAGACGCGCCATCCCGGTTAAGTAGAGAGTCGTTGAGATCAAAAAGCCCAGCCACCCGAACAGGATACCATAGCCCAAGGTCCACCCGACCGCCCCCCATGCGCGGCTCCGATGATCTATCGCCTCAACCGGCGGCGCTTGGGTTCCGGCGCGTACCCCCTGCCAAACCGCTCCCGCGCTCAGAACCACAATAGCTCCTATCAGCAGCGTCGGGAAAAAGCTCGCGCCCACATCATGCGCGGTCGGGTTCAATTCAATCGCGGCGATAATCTTTTGATTTTGTTCGCTTTGTTTTCGGACAAAACCGGCAAAGGCTTCTCCTTCCAGCCATGCCAGTCGTACCCCGCGCTCTTGCATGCGCTGGACAAACTCAGGGTCTTGATAGGCTTGACGAAACGCCGCCATCAAGGTATCCAACACCGGCTTTGGCACGTTCTTGGGAAGCGCAAGCCCGCCCCATGCGCCAATCTGCACGTTGTATCCTTCTTCAGTCGCTGTGGGCGTTTCCGGCAGGAGCGGATCCCGCTGGCTGTCCAAAACCGCCAACACGCGCAAGGTTCCCGCTTCCACTTGCGACTGCACTTCGGTATAACTCACGCAGACCGCTTGGATATGTTTGCCCAACAACGCTTGAACGGCAGGCGCGGCTCCGCTATACGGCACATGTTTGAATTGGACGCCTGCAGCGGTCTGAAGCGATGCGGCAGAGAGATGCCAAATGGAACCGGTTCCCGAATTGCCAACCGCTATCGAGTCGGGCTGCTTGCGCGCCTCTTTGAGAAACTCTTCCAATGTGCGCCAAGGCGAATCGGTATGCACAGTAACGACGGCGGGATTGAAATTCGTGCGCGCCAGGGGTTCATAGGAATCGATGGTCAGCGGGCTTAGTTTCAAATGGGGCAGTATTGCCAGTTCGGCGACCAGATAGGTCACGGTGTAGCCGTCTGGCTTTGCGCGCGCGCCATAAGCCAAACCAATCGCATTTGCGCCGCCGGGTTTGTTTTCGACGATGATAGGCGATTGGATGACCTTTTGAGCGGATGCCGCCAGTGTTCGGGTCAGCAGGTCCGACACGCCGCCGGGCGCGGGTGGGCAGATAATCGTGATGGGTTGCTGAGGGAACTTGGCAGGTTCGCTCCGCTGGCATCCGCCCAAGATCGCCCCCAAAACCCCAAAACATAACACCATTCCCTTAAAATTCTTCATAGGATGGTTCTTTTTTTCGCGCCTGCCTGCCTCATTCCTATCGCAACATTTGCAAGATTGTAGGGTATCATACTAAAACGGTGAGGAAATGAATAGGAAACTATGGACATGTGAAGGGGTCTATCGAAACGGGCAGATCGAGCTCCTGGAAACGCCCGACAATGTTGAGGAAGCGCGCGTTTTCGTGACTTTTCTTCCATTGAAACTGGTGGAACTAAGTGAACACGGTATCGATGAGCAGCAAGCTGCAGACTTGCGCGCTCGCCTCAAGACGTTCTCAGAAGATTGGGAACGCCCAGATATGGATGTTTATGATGCAATGTAAGCGTGGGGACATCGTTCTTGTTCTGTTTCCGGATTCCAACCTGCGAACTTCCAAACGCCGCCCTGCCCTGGTGGTTCAAGCGGACGATTTGGAAACTGGACTCCCTCAAACCATCGTAGCTATGATCACCAGCAACCTTGCTCGCGCTGGGCACCTGAGCCGTTTGGAAGTTTTGTTATCATCCTCTGAAGGACAAGCAAGCGGATTATTGACCGATTCAGTCATCATGACCGATAATCTTGCAACCGTGTTTGAAACGGAGATTGATCGTGTGATTGGCGCCTATCCTTTAATGGGAAAGGTGGATGCGGCTTTACGCAAAACCCTGGATTTAAAATAACCCCTCTTTCTCAGTCACAGTTGCATTGATTCTGGTATAATTGAAGGCGGTGAGAAGTGACATGACACAAACAACTCCGATTCAGATCACAGAACGCGCCATCAAGCGCATCCAGCAGTTGCTTGCCAAACCCGAGAACGCTTCCACGCCTTACCTGCGTGTGGGGGTTCGGGGCGGTGGCTGCGCGGGCTTGGAGTATGTGCTTCGATTTGAAATGTCGCCTCGGGCGACCGATCATCAGTTCGCCTTCGAGGACTTTCATGTGATTATGGATCCGAAAAGCGCGGAGCTGCTTCAGGACTGTGTTTTGGACTTCACAGGCGAGTTACTGGGCGGCGGATTCCGGGTTCAAAACCCCCATGCGAAGCGCAGTTGCGGGTGTGGCACTTCTTTTTCGCCGATTTAGCCCTTATTTTTTATGGGAATATGGTAAAAACGCTTGACTTTTGGGTCAAATATCGTATAAACTTAAGAGGATGGTTTCCTACAGAGACTTCTGCGACACGAAAAAGACCGTAAATCGTCTGAGGTCATGAGGGAATTACCAGGGCTGCAGCAGCCGAGGATGGCGCGTTAAACAGCCAATATCCCAAATTTATGGGTTGAGTTTTTAGAGGTATGGAGGGGACTGCGATGGACTTCATCTACATGGATGAATCCCTTAACTCGTTTGATGACACAAAACTGCGCTTTTACCGGATGCAGGATGAAGAACTTGTTCAATACGCTAAATTAGGCAGCCACCGCGCTGCTGAACAACTGATGAGCCGCTATCGTTCTCTGGTAGAGAACAAAGCGCGCAACTATTTCTTTATGGGCGCAGACCATGAGGATGTAGTTCAGGAAGGCATGATTGGGCTGTTTAAGGCTATTCGAGACTTCCGTATAGACCGTCTCGCCAAGTTCCGCCCCTTCGCAGAATTATGCGTAACACGACAAATTATCACCGCCGTCAAAACTGCTACCCGTCAAAAACATATCCCGCTCAACGAATACGTCTCGCTTTATCGACCGATCCAAAACGATGAGTCGGAAGGTTGCTTGGTAGAGGTTCTACCGGATGCCACCACCCCCAACCCCGAAGATTATATCATTAACCACAAAGTGCCGCAAGCCGTTTTCGAACTGGTGCGCCCGACCCTCAGCCCCTTGGAAGATCAAGTGCTGAACTGCTACTTGGATGGGCTTTCCTACCGCGATATGTCGGATCGTTTACAGCGCCATACGAAATGCATCGATAACGCGTTGCAACGCATCAAGCGCAAGTTAGCGCAGACCTATCAAGAATACTACGAAGATAATCCCACCAAAGCGCGCCGCCGCAAACGGCACGTGACGAAGGCGATTGTGCAGATGGCTGCGGATGCGTAGGAATTCTTGAATTCTATCAAACTACGTTACCGTTTGAGGAAATAGCGCACCGAGGTCACCGCGACTTTAGGATACCGTTTTAGCACCAAGCGAAGCATCCAAGCCGACTGATTATGCAGCAATCGCTGCCACCAGCGCGCGGGATAGAACTCTGGCACAACGACTGTCAAGCGATCGATGTCGTCCCGTTCCACCATCTGCTCCACATACTCTGTGATCGGCTCAATTAAAGAACGATATTCCGAATCGACCATTTTTAGTGGAATGTCTTTCACATAGGTATCCCACCGGTCGCGCATGCGCTCTGTGGCAGGGGTGACCAAATGCAGTTGCGGGTCTTCCTCTTTGCCTATCCGTTTCAACACACGGCGATAGATCGGCGGCGCCTGCGGGTCCACATTGATATAGAGCGCTTCGATATCTTCGGGTTGGGCGATTCGCCTCGCATAATCCAACGCCTCCAAAACCCCGCGATGAACGCCCGGAACCAATACCAGCACCTTATGATTGTGAATCGGTTCCGGCTGGTAATTATCGACCGACAGCTGCTCGCGCACATTCTGGTAATGGCTTCGGATTTTGTAGAGAACGACTACCACACCGCCAGCCGCTAAAAGCACCAACCAAGAGCCATATCTAAAATTGACAACAAAGTTGATCATAAAGACTGCTGCCGTCGTGACTCCGCCAATCGCATTGATGAGCGCGAAAATCTGCCAACGGGGCGGCTTTAACCTCATAAACCGGCGCACCATGCCCAACTGCGAAAAGGTGAAGGACATAAAGACGCCTATCGCGTAAAGCGGAATCAGCGCGTGGGTATCGCCCCGGAACAGCACCACCAGCAGCGCGGCAATGCCCCCCAACAGCAAGATACCATTCGTGAAAACCAGCCGGTCACCCAAGTTGGCTAATTGCCGGGGCGCATAACCATTCCTCGCCAAAATCGAGGAGAGGCGCGGGAAGTCGGCATAGACGGTGTTGGCAGCCAACACCAAAATCAGTGTGGTGGCAATCTGAATGACATAATACATAAAAGAGAACGGCGTATCTCCAAAGACTTTGAAAGCGAGTTCTGAGGTCAAGGTTTTGACCACATGCCCCTCCGCGTTCAGACCAGGCGCGACTCCCAATTTGTTGGCGGCGTAAGTAATCCCGATAAAAAGCGAACCCAAGATGATCCCCATCCAAGCCAGCGTGATCGCCGCATTTCTCGATTCGGGAGGGCGGAAAGCTTTCACACTGTTGGCAACCGCCTCTGTTCCGGTTAAAGCTGCGCCTCCTCGGACGAACGCGGTTAAAACTAAGAAGAGGGTCACGGTTTGCAGATCGACGCCCGGCATCGGAGGCGCGTCGGCAGGTTCTAAGGACCCGGTAGCCAAGCGAAACAACCCCACACCTATCATCAGCACCATGACCAGAACAAATCCATAGGTCGGAGGCGCGAACAAAGTGCCCGATTCGCGCAGCCCTCTCAGGTTGGCTAAGGTGACTAACGCAATGAACAGCACACACAATTGGATTCGATAGTCGATAAAAAACGGAAACGCGGAGATAATCGCCGCGACTCCTGCCGCAATACTGACTGCTACCGTCAAGACATAGCCAATTTGCAATGTTGATGCGGCAAACAAGCCCCAGACCTCGCCCAAGTTTTCACGGGCGACCAAGAATGCGCCCCCGCCTTCGGGATAGGCATAGACCGTCTGGCGATAAGACGTGATGACAATGAAAAGTAAGGCAGCGAGCGCAATCGCAAGCGGAACCGAGTAGGCTAATCCCACCGTCCCGGCAACCCACAGCACCAGGAACATCTCCTCGGTTGCGTAAGCCGTAGAAGAGAGCGCGTCAGAAGCGAAGATGGGCAGCGCGGTCAGTTTGGATAATCGCTCATGCTTTGCGCGCCGGGTTGCCAGCGGTTTTCCGATTAGGATGCGCCAGAGTCTTGATATCATGGTTTAACGGCGGTTAGTATACCCCAATCCTCATGAGGTATTATTGCGTCTATGATATTGGCGATAGATGTCGGAAACACGCATACGGTGCTGGGCGTTTACGCGAATCAAACATGGCGGTCTTGGCGCGCGCATACCAACCCGGCGCGCACCGAAGATGAGCATGGCGCGTTGCTGCATAGTTTCTTCGCGCGAGAAGGGTTGCCGATGGCGGTTGAGGGAGCCATTATCGCCAGCGTTGTGCCTGCTCTGGAAGAGACCTTGCGTATGCTGTGCCAAAACTGGCTGAGTGTCGATCCCCTCTTTGTGAACGCTTCGCTTGATTTAGGTTTGACGGTTGATTATGATCCGCCCACGGCGGTTGGCGCAGACCGTCTGGCGAATGCGGTCGGAGCCGTAGAGCATTACGGCGCGCCAGCGATTGTGGTAGATTTTGGAACCGCCACCACGCTGGACGCGATCTCCAAAGACCGCGCCTATGTGGGCGGCGCGATTTTGCCGGGCGTTTTCCTCGCATTAGAGGCGTTGGCTGGGCGTACCGCCAAATTGCCCCGTATCGCGTTGGATCATGCGCCGGAGCCGATTGGGCGCAATACGCCGGACAGCCTGCGAAGCGGTATTTTGCTGGGGTCTGCAGGCGCGATAGAGTATCTCACCGCGCAATTCAAACAGTCGCTGGGCAACGAGACCCGCGTGATTGCCACGGGCGGCTTGGGCGGATTGATTGCGCCGATGTGTCCCTCGATTGAAACTTCGGACCCGATGCTGACGATGGAAGGGCTCCGACTGATTTTTGAAAGAAATCGAAGATAGCAGGAACTGCGCGCATGAACGCGAATTTAAGGCGGTATGAAACAGGGTCTGTTTTGCTTAACCGCTTTCGTTCTGTCGCTTTTCACAGTCTTTGCTCAACTTCCTGATCTTCCAGATCAACCGATTATGGGAGCGCGTATGCCTGCCATCAGTCCCGATGGGCAGCGCATCGCTTTTGTTTACCGGGGCGATATTTGGGTCGCGAATCGTCAAGGCGGGCGAGCCAAGCCGATCACGCGGCATGTCGATTTGGATGCTTATCCTCTGTTTTCGCCGGACGGCAAATGGATTTCCTTTTCCAGCACGCGGAACGGCAACTGGGATGTGTTTGTGACCCCCGCGGAAGGCGGCGCAGTCAAACAATTGACCTTCCATTCACAACCAGAAATCGCTTATGGCTGGAGTTCGGACGGCAAATCGCTGATCTACAGCGCGAACTATGACAGTCATAACGCCTCTTTGTTCCGTTTGGATGTCGCTTCCCTGCGCTTTGAGCGGCTGATGGAAGATTATGTCTCTTTAAACTTCGCGAATTTCTCGCCCGACAACAACACCATTGTGTATGGACGTTATGGGTTCCACTGGTCGCGGGCGCGCTATGTTGGGACCGGCGCGATGCAGGTCTGGCTTTATGACTTGAAAGCGAAACAGCGCAAACAATTAACGAACAATCAGCGCCAGCACTTATGGACCCGCTACCTGCCTGACGGCAAATCGTTGTTGACCGTGACGATTGGCGAAAACACGCCCCAATCACCCAAAATGGGCGAGCGGATGCCTGTGTTCAAAGACAACGCTAAGCGTACCCCCAACCTCTGGGTCATCGACTCCAACGGGCGGGAGCGTCAGATTTCGCAGTTTGTGGGGGGCAGTGTCCGGTTCCCCGCCGTGGCTTCCAAAACGGGCGATGTGATTTTTGAGTATGAAGGCACACTCTATTTGATGGAGATCGACAGCCCCGCGAATAACTGGCAGGCGCGCTGGAAAGAGCCTCGCAAATTGGCGTTTCAGGCAGCGCAGGATGACTCGCAAAGCACGCGAAGACGCGAGCAGTTGACCACCGGGGTCAATGAAGCGGAACCGTCGCCTGATGGCAAAACTTTTGCTTTCGCGTTGCGCGGCGACATCTGGACGGTGAGTATCGACCGCCCCGAAGGCGTGGCAGGACGCAACTTGGAGTTTGCCAGACGCATGACCGATTGGGTGGGCGCGGACGGCGATATTTGGTGGTCGAAAGACGGTAAGAAAATCTACTTCCTGTCGGATCGCGATTTTTATAACTGGCTTTATGAAATGGATGTAGAGACCATGAACGTGAAACGTTTGTGGGACAGAAAAGCGGACGTGTCTGGTTTACAGATGTCGCCGGACGGAAAACAGCTGGGCTTTTGGGTGACGGGCAGCGATGGCGGCTTATACACGCTCACTTTAGAAAATAATGCGATCAATCGCGTGTTGGCGGAACCCGGCACTCACTGGTATGGGTTGGGAGGGGGCGGCTTCTCTTGGTCCCCAGATATGCGTTGGTTGTGTGTGCAGCGCCGAGGCATGGGAGGAATCTGGAACTTATGGATTTTGCCCTCGACAGGCGGCGACGCCGTGAACATCACTCGCCTGAATGCATCACACAGTCAACCCGCTTGGTCGCCCGATGGCAAATACCTGTTCTTCCAAAGCGACCGTGAAGGCAACGGGCTATATATTCTGCCTTTAACGCCGGAGGCGTTCCGACCGGGCGATGTGGACTTCAAGTTCGAGAAACCGAAAGTCCCTCAGAAAGCTGACCCGCCGAAAGAGGGCGAAGAGAAGAAAGAAGAGGGTCAAGACGAAAAGAAAGAGGAGAAAAAAGAAGAGCCTGCTTTTGAGGTCAAAATCGATTTCACAGACATCAGTCAACGCATACGACGCCACTCCACTCAAAGCCCGCAAGGCGATTTGACCATTGCCAGCGACGGAAAAATATTCTTCCTTTCAGAAGGCGACATTTGGCGGGTTTCTTATGACGGGAAAGACCAAAGCAGACTCACGACAGGCGGCGGGCATGGCAGCCTTCGGGTGTCTGCCGATGCGCGTAAGCTCCATTTCTCTCGCAGCGGTGAGTTATATACGATGAATTTAGCGGCGAATAACCGCGTGGATAAGGTCAGTTTCAAAGCCGACTGGGAACGCGATGTAAAAGAGGAGCGTAAAGCCGCCTTCACGCAGTTCTGGCGTTCCTATCAACGCGGTTTCTATGATCCGGGGTTTCATGGACGCGATTGGGAATCGATTCGCCAGCGTTATGAGCCACTCTTGGAAGGCGCAGATACCCGCGAGGAGTTTGCGGTTGTCTTGCAGATGATGGTCAGCGAATTGGAAGCCTCTCACTCGGAGGTTTCTCCAGCCGGCGGCGGCGCGTCCTCGCCGAACATTCCTCACTTGGGATTCACGTTCGACCACAGTCACACAGGACCGGGCATTAAGGTGGAAAGCGTGCCAAAACGCGCGCCCGGCTTCTATGAGAAAACACGCATCCATCCGGGCGAGTACGTGCTGAAAATCAATGGTCAGCCGGTTCGCGCCGATCAAAACCTGTTCCAATGGATCGCGAACAAAGGCGACCGGGACTTCGAGTTTCTTGTTAATAGCAAGCCTACGGAGGAAGGAGCGCGCATAGTCAAGTATCGTCCTATCAGTTCTGGCGAATGGAACAACCTGAACGAAGAGAACTGGGTAGAGCGATTACGCGATTATGTGGATAAGCAGAGCGGCGGACAAATTGGCTATGTCTATATCTCTGGAATGGGTATGGGGAATCAAGTCCGCTTTGAGCGCGAATTCTATGAGTATGCGCAAGGCAAAAAAGCAATGATTATCGATGTGCGGTTCAATGGCGGCGGCAACATCGCCGACACCTTGATCGATTGGCTGGAACGCAAGCCTTATGCCTACTATGTGCCTCGTGACCGAGAGCCAGAGGTGTCGCCGCGGGGCGCGATAGACGTCCCGATGATCGTGCTGATGAACGAACGCAGTATGTCCAATGGCGAAATGTTCCCCTACGATATGCGGGTCAAAGGCTTGGCGAAGTTAGTCGGCTGGCAGACTCCGGGTTATGTGATTTGGACGTGGGGATTGGGGCTGGTCGATGGTACAGGGGCGCGCATGCCCCAGCAAGGCTCCTTCCGTAAGGACGGCACCAATCTTGAAAACAACGGAGAGAAACCGGATGTCGCGGTGTGGATGACTCCGGAGGATTGGCTTTCAGGCAAGGACCCACAGTTGGATAAGGCATTGGAAATGTTGAAAGGGAGGTAAAGCAACACTCTACAAGCAGGAAGAGGCAATGACGCCTCGAACTTTGGGAAGGCAATTGGAGAGACTTCGATAAGTATATGGCGAAGCAGGATGAATTCAACCAGGAGACACCGCCGGGCGATCTGAACGAGTTAGAGCTGGCGCGTGAACAGACCGAAGAGACGTCCGCGGAAGAGCATCAATTTGAAGAGGGGTTCACCTTCCGCACCTTTTTGGGGCTGCTGTTTGTCGCGTTTGTGATGCTGCCGGGCGGTATCTATATGGGCTTGGTGGCGGGTCAAGGCATCGGCGCGGCGGCGGAGTGGGTCACCATTGTGCTGTTTGCGGAAGTGATGCGCCGTTCGTTCCAACCGCTGAAACGCCAAGAGATCTACATGCTCTACTATGTCGCCGCGTCATTGACTGCCCTGGCGGCGTTCGGTTTATCAGGCGGACCGTTACAGTGGAAAATATGGGATCAGTTCTTTGTTCAATCCACGCCCGCGGCAGCCTTCGCAAAAGAAATTCCTCATTGGGCGGTTCCTGCGCCTGACTCCGAGGCGCTGCGACAACGTTCATTCTTGCATCCTGATTGGTTCATTCCGATTGCGTTGCTGCTGGTGATGGAAGTGTTGGGGCGCGCCAGTTGGATGAGCATGGGCTATTTAATGTTCCGCGCCACGTCTGATGTAGAGCGTCTTCCCTTCCCCATGGCTCCCGTCGCGGCGGCAGGCGCATTGGCATTGGCAGAAGCAGGCAACCGGGACGAGTCTTGGCGGTGGGGCGTTTTCTCCACAGGGACCGTGCTGGGCATGGGGTTCGGCTTCTTCTACATCGCTATTCCCGTCTTTACCGGGACTCTGTTCGGCAATGCCGTTCAGTTAATCCCCATTCCCTTCTGGGACCTCACTTCGAACACCGAAAACATTCTTCCCACCGCACTCACGGGATTTTCTATGAATCTGGGGGAGATTCTAATTGGATTTGTGCTGCCTTTCCATATTCTTTTGGGAGCCGCCATTAGTTCCGTGTTGACTTATATTGTCGCTAACCCGATTTTGTATCACACTGGACAGATCACGCACTGGCAGCGCGGTTCTCCGACCCTGCCCACACAATTAGCGGTGAACATGGATTTCTGGCTGGCGATTGGTATCGGCGTGCAGCTGGCAGTAGCGGTCATTGGTATCAGTTTGGTCATAAAAACCTTACGCGAATACCGGAACCGGGAGGATAAGCAGTCGCGTGGCGCGTTCCGGGCGATTCCCGCGGGCAGAGGGGACCCGCCCCTTTGGTTACCGATTGTAGTTTGGCTGGGATCGGTGGTCTCTTATATTGTCATCTGCCGTATCTTAGTACCGGATTTCCCGCTGTGGATTGTGGGGTTCTTTGGGCTGCTGTGGAGTCCCTTGAACAGCTATATCTCAGCGCGTATGGTGGGTTTGTCGGGTCAGACGGTCGGTTTCCCCTATTTGAAGGAGATCGCGATTATTTCCAGCCGGTATCCTCATGTGGACATTTGGTATGCGCCGCTGCCCCTCTATGACCATGGTGGCTCCGCGCAACGGTTCCGCGAAGTGGAGTTGACCGGCACCAAGTTCACCAGTATTGTGAAAGCCGAATTAGTGATGCTGCCGGTGATTTTCATCGCCAGTTTTGTGTTCTGGGCGTTCTTCTGGAAAGCGAGCCAAATCCCATCGTCGTTGTTCCCGTTTGCCCAACGGTTCTGGCCTTATCATGCGCAGATAGACGCGGTTTGGAAGCAGTTAAACCGACCGGGCAGCGAAGCGCAGCAATGGTTGTTGGATGCGATGAATGTGCCAAGAATCGCGGCAGGTTTTGTGGGCGGTTTGGGTTGTTACTGGCTGTTTGGCGTTTTGAAACTGCCGATCCTGTTCTTCTATGGCTTCGCGGGAGGTGTGGGGCAGTTGCCCCACTTCACTTTGCCCAAGCTGTTGGGGGCATGGCTGGGCAAACGCTATTTCGCGAAACGGTTTGGCGAAGATAATTGGATTCGGTACGCGCCGGTTCTGTTGGCAGGCTATTTCTGCGGCACCGGTTTGATAGGGATGTTAGCCATCGCGTTGGCGTTGATCGCCAAATCGGTTTCTTCGCTGCCGTTCTGATTCAGCTTTCCTCTGTGTGTGACTCTATCCATTCGAAGCGCGGGGCAGGCAAATCGCCAAAATTCAGCTGGCAGAGCGGCTTAATAATTTGATCGTTCATGACTCGCTCTGCCAGTTCTGCCCTCAGCGCGCGAAGTTGCAACTTTAACACTTCAAAATGAATCTTGCCCAACGCCAAACTCCCCACGCGCTGTCCCTCGTCGGTAGAAAGGGTCTGCCCCAGTAAGCTCTTGGCGATTTCAGCATTATGATAGGTGACAGATTCGTAGTAGCTGCTGCCTCCCGATTGATTGAATTCCAACGGTTTCACTTCTACTTCTTCAGGCATCACGATGGCGGTCTCTTGCTGCACCCGATCCAGCGCGTCCAACAGGTCTTGCTGCATGGTGCGGGTCGCTCCCCGCTTATAGATTCCCACAAGGGTCGGTGAGGCATGCTTGGACAGAAAGATGTTCCAATCGCGCAAAACACGCTGTTTGCTTTGCCAATGCGGGTAGGCAGCTCGAAGGTCGGGTTGTCCGAACGGCAATTCATAGCGCGGTTGGTAAACATACAACACGAATTTTTCCCGGTTCAATCGCAGTTTTTCCCCGTCCGGCGCATGAAGAAGCAGCGCGCGCACATTGCGAAACGGATCTAAATCGAACGCGAACAGCGCGGGGTCCTTTGATTTGAAGGCGCGCAGGCGGTATAACCCTTGCCATTTACCATTTGGCACGATTTCATACAGTTTTTCCAATACCGAAAAGCCCTTTGCCAGCGCGTCCATCGCGCGCCAAAGCAAGCCAAACACACCGCCTTCCAGCATTCGCAGATTCCACCGGATAAAATCGGTGGCGGATTGCGCGTGGGCATCCTGATCATCACGAATCAGGGTCCAATCCGCGCTCAGCGCGCCGAGGCGCTTAAGATTGAAACAAGCTCGCACCTGCGAGTCGCATAACATCTGATCGTAAATTCGCAAACCCTGACAGGTGATTAAATCGTCCTCGCCTCCCGGCGAATAGCGCGCGCCTGCCGCCTGAATTTCTACTCGCGCTTGTTCCTGTAGCCATTCTTTCTGTTGGGGTTTGCTTCGCGGTTTCTTTCGCCAAATCATGGTTTCCCTCCATAGGGGCATGTCAAGGAAAACGCGAAAAGTCAACCGCTGATGATGTTGGAATAAGAACTTTGACTGTGTTTTTACGCGCTCCTAATTATACGGAAACAATTTCCAATAATCTTTTTTGAATTTTCAAATTAACCCGTCGGAGGAGTTTATAAAATGGAATCAAGACTACGCGATTCGATTCGTCAGCGAGCGATCTTCTTCAGCCTCAGTTGTGCGCTGGGTCTAATATCAACCCACGCGCAGCCCATTTCCGGCACAACCAGCGGCGGCTTCCCAGCAGTCCGTGGCACGAACCCCGATTCCAATCGGGGATATGCGGGGCAATTTATCAACTTAAATCCTGAACAATCAACCTCCGTCTATGTCTACAGCAGCGGCGCAGGTTCAGGCGTCTATTCGGTATCAGCGGGGCTTAGTGGCTTCTCCAAAGGCATTTATGGGGAAAGCATGTCTGTCACAGGTACAGGCATCTTTGGTCTTGCCAGTTCAACGACAGGCATAAACTATGGTATCTATGGTCAATCCAACTCTCCTACAGGCTTTGCAGGCTACTTTATGGGGCGCAGCTATTTTAGCGGTAACACAGGATTTGGAACCAGTATTCCTCTCTATCCCGTGGACGTTCGAGGCGAAAGCAGCGCGATTCGCGCCATTATGATAGGAACCTCAGGGGGTCCGGCGATTGCCGGTATTGCTTCTGCCACGACCGGCACCGGAGCCGGTATTCAAGGCTCTACAAATGCTCCCGGCGGCATGGGCGTACGGGGCATCGCGACTCACGGCAGCGGGATCAATGCGGGCATCTATGGCGAGACCAGTTCCAGTTCGGGGTTCGGCGGCTATTTCATTGGGCGCGGCTTTTTTAGCGGACAAGTCGGCATTGGGACATCCACCCCGACAGCGGCTTTAGATGCGCGTGGCGGTAACAGTTTGGCGATCAACGGGATCACGGAGGGCAGCGGCGCAACGGGCATTTTTGGATGGTCGCAATCGACAGCCGGCTTCGGGGTGGGCGTAACGGGGCGCAGCAACTCCACTAATGGAACCGGACTGTATGGGATCGCTTCCGCGACCAGCGGCACGAACTACGGAGTCTATGCGCTGAGCAACTCGACCAGCGGGTACGCGGGCTATTTCATCGGGCGCGGCTATTTTAGCGGCAATGTGGGACTGGGCGTCTTAAACCCCAGCGCGCGCCTGCATGTCGGCGGTAATGCGATTATCTCCAGCAACTTGACCGTGGCGGGTGACATCGTTTCTACAGTGGGGGGCGATCTGAGCGGTTCCCTGCCCTCGCCCACAGTGGCTAAGATTCAGGGGCGAAGCCTCTCCAGCGCGGCTCCCTCCACCGGGCAAGTATTGAAATGGAACGGATCAGCCTGGGCTCCTGCCGACGATACCAACAGCAACTATAGCGCGGGCAGCGGTTTACATCTGGACGAGTCGGTGTTTTCCATCGCGAATGGAGGCGTAACGACTGCCATGATCGCCAATCTCGCGGTGACCAACGACAAGATCGCCGATGGCGCGGTGACGACCGCCACGATAGCGAATGGAGCTGTTTCCTCCGTGAAGCTGGCGGACGAAGCGGTGACAGAAGATAAATTAGTGAGCGGCGCGGTGACGACCAATAAACTGGATAATGGCGCCGTCAAAGCCTCTAAAATTCATACCAACGCGGTGGAAACCGAAAAAATCGCGGATGGAGCCGTGACGACCGCCAAACTTGCGGACGACTCGATCACAAACGCAAAAATCGCCAATGGCGCGCTCTCTACCGCGAAGCTCAGCACAACGGGCGCGCAAGCAGGCAATTCGCTCATATACTCCGGTAATGGGATTACGTGGGGTACGCCTTACGCCTATATCTCGCTGCCATTCAGCGGCTATGAAAATACCAGTTCCGACTACAGCCTTCAAGTCATCAAGGTTGATTCAGACTCGGACAAGTATGCCATCTCTGGAATCAACATCAACGGGATCGGGTTGTTCGGCGCATCCGGCGACTCGCAGGGACGCGCCATTTATGGCTTTCATACAACAGGCGGCACGGCGGGTTACTTCAGCGGCGCGGTGGAAGTGACCGGCTCCCTGAGCAAAGGCGGCGGCTCTTTCAAAATCGACCACCCGCTGGACCCTTCAAACAAGTTCTTATATCATTCGTTTGTGGAGTCACCGGATATGATGAACGTCTACAATGGGAATGTGGTCACAGACGCGCAAGGCTATGCGACCATCACGATGCCAGAATGGTTCGAAACGCTTAATCGAGATTTCCGGTATCAACTCACGGTGTTGGATGAAGACGACAGTGATGAGTTTACTATGGTCAAGGTGACCCGCGAAATGCGCGAAAACCATTTTATGATTCGGAGCAGCAAACCCTTCACCAAGGTTTCTTGGCAGGTCACGGGCATTCGTCATGACCCATGGGCAAACAAGAACCGCATACCGGTTGAGCAGTGGAAAAATGACCGCGAACGGGGCAAGTACCTGCATCCTGATCTCTATGGGCAACCCCAAGAAACCGGCGTCGGCTATATCCCGGTGGATACTCGCTCCGCGCCAAAATGAGCGCGGAGAAGGGGCGGCGCAAGTGCCGCCCCTGTCCGTCCACTTAACGCGCCCGCGCGTCTTCCTCTAAGGCGGCGCGCTTCTGGCTGATGGCTTGCATCAGTGTCTCTGCCATGCGCCGAATGCGCTCGTCAGGCGCATTGGTCAGACCCGATGCCAATCGTTCCGCTTCCGCGACATTGGGAGGCAGAATCTCGCTCCCTGTCCGAATGCCCATCAAATAGCAGTTTGCCAAGTAAAGCTGGGCATAAGGCGCGAAGCGGGATTTCGGGAAACGGTCCAATAACTCCTGAGCCCAATCGTCCGCCTCGCGCAGTTCCATAACCACATAGGTTTCGAGGTCATACACAAAGTGCGGAAGCGATTTGGTTTTCAGATAGTTGTACGCCTCTTGGTCCACCCCTTCATACGGTTTAACCGTGAAGCGCGCCTCGTTTGAGTAAACGGGTTGTCCCGGCGCAGGCTGATAACTGAACCTCAACCGGTATTCGCCCGCTTGTTCGAAGTAGTAGTGCGGTTTGCCCTGCTGGTATGAAATATAAGGGTCATAAACCACCCACATCTCATAGGACTGCTTCTCGCGCGATTTCAGCTCGAAGCGGAATTGGTCAAGATCGATACAACGGTTCTTCATCCGCTCAAGATAGGGGACGGCGATGGACTTCCACTGGTTGCTGCCCGGCGCCATGATTTCCACGCTGGAGTTATCCTCAATGGCGAAGACAGGCATGCCACCCAAAGGGTTATCGCTCTGATTGATCGCCTCCACTTCAAACCGCAACGGGTCCACGGGACCGATACTGCCTGACAACACCTTAAGGCTCAGCGACAGATTGGCTTCGGATTGCGCCCACAGGGATCCTGAGACTACCCCTATCGTTAGCGCGCTGATGATTGATTTCATCGTCATTTTCATAGTGATTCTCCTTTTCTCCTCCTGTTTGCCTTAAGGCTGCCCCGGACTTTTGACCCGAGACCGGATCAAGTTCACGTGGCGATCCTCGAAATTATCCGTGGCTGCAGGATTGCTTGCGCTGGAGGTCATGAGCCCGGTCGCATGCGACAATCCGAACTGGTGACCGACTTCGTGCGCCACAATGCGTCGGTAGATCGCGACAGCAACGCCCGAATCGCGCACACATTCGCGGAAGATCAATGCTCCATTGCCTCCCTGCGCCAAGGCGGTGTTGCTTGTGGCTCCGATGACAATGCCGCGAGTGACCCCTTCCGAAGCCGAGTCTCCGTCGCCTGTAAAGGAGCCGCCCCCTAAGTTGATGAAGGTTTCCGGTTGGTACGCGCTGACCACATAGACCACCCAGAAGAGGTCGGTTTCATTATTTTTTGATCCCCGGTTCGGTTCGTAAGCGTTGACGAAGTTATCATTACCTGCAATGTTCAGTAGGAAAGGCACTGTCTGGTCATTATTGGTACCGCCGCCGCCATCGGCAACAGCCCATATATAAGCGGGATTGAAGGCAGTATTGAGACCCGCTAAGTTCACGTTGTCCGGCAGCACGAACGCATCGTCATCGCTCAGAGTGAACGGGATATTATTCAAAGCGGCGACAGATACAGTCTTTGCGCCGACATTCACGCCGTTGATTGTCATCGCAACGCCCGCCACCGTAATGGTGCCGCCGTTATGCCCATTGACCAGCGCGCCGCCCGTGATGTTAAGTGTGAACGTGGTGCCTGCTAAAGCGACAATATTTCCGGTCACGTTCGCTTGTCCAGTTCGTGTGATAGTGAAGGGGATACTGATTCCTGCGGCTTTTCTTACAAAGGTATCCCCATTTCCTGTTAACGCATTGGTTGCAGTCGCGCCGCCGCCGGTACCGATGGTAATGGTTCCATTCTCAAAGCGCCCGTTCTGTGGGGTTCCGCTGCTGAGATTGGGCGAATCGTCCTGACCGCCGGGCGGTCCGGTCTTCAGGTTCACGCTGGTTGTGACTTGAGTGGCGACCGCGCCTGCGCCTGTGATCGCGGTTATATTGCCCGCGATGGTGTTTCGTTGCGCGCCAGCGGCTGGCACCGCGACCATCGAGTCGTTTTCCACATGCAACAATCGCCAGACAACCAACACATTGGAGGTATATTTGCTGGCTTCGCGCACTTCCCGCGCGGCGGCATCGCCCGCCACTTGCGGATCGGTGATTCGGAAGCCATCTAAGCGGTCTCGGTTTCGCAGGGTTCGTAGGAATTCCCGGTCGCCATTTGCCGCCACGCGATAATTATCGCCGGGATGCTGGGCGGATTCGAACTCGATTTTCTTCTTCGTGTCGGATGACGTGAACGTTACGGAGGCAATCGCTTGCCCATCTTGCCCGTTCAATTTTCCTGCCTTCAAGCCTCCCACATCACCGCGGTTATCCTCTTGTACTGTATAAGGAATCGTGGTTCCGGGATAGTTCGCCTCAGGACCCGCTCCGTCGTTCGGATCGATAAAACTGGTTTCAGACGAAGGGTCATCGCAGTCGAACGAACGCAAATAAACTTTTACATCCGCAATGGGCGCGACCGTCAATTCTACTTCTAACTCCACCTTATTTTTCGCCACAGCGAAGTCGGGGCGGCGCGCATCGGGGAAAACGCGGTTGCTGCCCGGATTGCCTCCACCTGTGGGGAAGTTGGGGCAGGCGTCCAACGTATCACTGTTGTGATTATTATTTGCGGCGGTAAAACCATTTGTCTTACCCAGCCAAGCCATGCTTTTGATTCCCAATACCGTCAACGCGACGCGGTCATCTTTGTTGGGCGCAAGCGTATAGGTTGCTTTGATTTTCGCTTGTCGTTGGGTGGTATGCGCGACAATGCCCTCGACCCACAGCGTTTTCTCCAAGAAATCACCATTCACGGTGAAATCCCCCGCTACATTGAGGTTGCCTGGCAAGGCGAATTCGGTTCCTTTGTTGGCTTGACGCCACACTTTAATCGTGCTTGCACCTCCGTATGCCTCCAAAGCGACCTGCCCTGCGTTCAAATTATTCGGTTTCAAACGAACGCGAATCTTGCACATTTCGTTCTCGCCCGCAACATCGGTGTCGGTAGTCCCGGTGTCAAATTTGTCGTCGCGGTCGTCATTATCGAGGTTCACCCAGGTTTGCGCGCCGACCGTGATTTCGTCCCCTTCAGGGATCTCCGCTTCGTTCGTATCTATCACTTTGGGCTTGAAAATGTCTAAGTCGATTTCTGCCACAGTCAGGCGGTGCTGCCTCTGGGTTTGATTGTTATTCGAGTCGCGGAAGGTCATGATGATCACCACATCATTCCGCGCACCGCTGGGATTCTGCGCTGTGAAAGTAAAAGAAGAACCAGAACCACTGGTAGGCGTGATCTGGTTGCCCGGTTGGGTCACGCTCCAGGTAATGGTACCGGATTGACAGTTCGCCGCGTTCAGCGTTGCCGTCTCACCCGTCATAACGTAGGCAGGCGGGTTCAAAATCGCGACATCGCAAAGTCCGAAGTTAAACAGAATGATTAAAAGGTCGAGATCATCGACGGTTCCATCATCATTGGCATCGCCCTGCAGGTTGCTGCCGGTTGATCCAAACTGAAACAATGCAATTAACAGGTCGTTGTCATTCACACAGCAATCGCCGTTCACATCGCCGGGAATTTGTGCCATTCCTGCAGATATGAGCAACCACAAGCTCAAAAGCGTTAGGTAAAGTCGCCGCATACAAAAATGCCTCCTTCGGAATAGTTCCGAGTTCATTAGGATTCTACTTCGCTGTTTTGTGTCTATATTGCGCGCGTTGGGCTTAGATTCCTGCCTGCTCGGAAAAACTAAAAAATCTGGCAGTAACCCTTGACAAGCGCATGCATGGATAGGGTATAATTTCCCTTGCTCGGTCAGGTCCGGGCGAATAGCTCAGTTGGTAGAGCGCTTCCCTTACAAGGAAGATGTCACAGGTTCGAGTCCTGTTTCGCCCACCATCAAGTACTGAAGCCGGGAGGTGTAGCTCAGTTTGGTTAGAGCGCTAGCCTGTCACGCTAGAGGTCGCGGGTTCGAGTCCCGTCATCTCCGCCACTCCTTGCCGGGGTAGCTCAGTTGGTAGAGCACAGGACTGAAAATCCTGGTGTCGCCGGTTCGATCCCGGCCCCTGGCACCATTATGAATGAAGGCGGGCGGGTGGTGAAATTGGTAGACACGCCAGACTTAGGATCTGGTGGGCATAGCCCTTGAGAGTTCGAGTCTCTCTCCGCCCACCAACCGTAGAACGAAATGCGGGAATAGCTCAGTGGTAGAGCACCTCGTTGCCAACGAGGGGGTCGTGGGTTCAAATCCCATTTCCCGCTCCAAACTCTTTCTTATAAGCGTGTGGAGAGAACAATCTCGCCTCCTTCGGAATATCGCCCCTAATATGTCTTGCAATTTAAGTAATCTTGAAAGTAAAAACGAGGCAAATGCATGCAATTTACAACACAAGAAATGGACCCCACCACCACCCTCTTCGAAATTGAGGTAGAGGCAGATCAGGTTAAGAAGGCTTTCGAACGTTCCTATAGAAATCTGGGCAAGCATATCCGTGTTCCCGGTTTCCGTCCCGGTCAGGCTCCGCGCTCTGTATTGGAGCAGTTTGTGCCAGAAATCGATGCCAAGCGAGAAGCATCCAGGCTGTTGATTATCGACTCCTTGTCGGATGCGCTCAAAGAGAGCGATGTAACCCCTTACAGCACACCCCAAGTCGAGCTCATTTCCGAGGATATACTGGAGACTGATCCCTTCAAGTTCAAAGCGACTGTTTACCTGCCCCCCAAAGTGGTTTTAGGCGATTATAATACGCTGACCGCAGAGCGTTTACCCCAATCCGTTGCGGACGAAGAGGTCATGATGGCGCTTGCCGATGTACAGCGTCAATTGACCGAAGTCCGTAAAGTGGAGGACCGGAGCGCGCAAGCCGAAGACCGAGTCACGATTCTGATCCGTTCGCTGGAAATCGAGGGACATGAACCCACGATTTTCCTGGTGGTAGTGGGTCGCTCCTTTGGCGAACTGGACAACCAACTGGTGGGCATGTCGCCGGGCGACACTAAGACGGCTCAGATGTCGTTCCCCTATGACTTTGAAGATGAGCAGTTGGCTGGGAAAATGCAAGAGGTGGAACTGACCCTGAAAGAGATTTACGAGCCACTGATTCCCGAAATCGACGAAGACCTGGCAAAGCGGTTTGGGCATGAAAGCGTGGACGCCTTCAAAACGCACATCAAAGAGACCCTGCAACGCGAAAAGGATCGCATGGATTTATCGCGAATTGAGGGAGGGCTTTTGGATCAACTGCGCGAAATTTCAGAGGTGCATGTGCCGAAATCGCTGATCGAGGAGCAGACCAAAGATGACTTGGAAGCGATGAAAACGGAATTGAAGGAACAAGGAACGTCCCTGGAGCAGTATTTAGAAGCGAATCAGATCACCGAGGAAGCCTTGAACGATCAGATCACTGAGGAAGCGGTTAAAAAGCTGAAAAACACCTTTTTAATCCTCGAAATCGCCCGTTCAGAAAAAATCACGGTAAAGGAATCGGACGTAACTGCCGAAATTCATAAGGTAGTTGCTGGCGCTGGCTTAGGCACGGCAGAGCAGCGAGACATGATGAAGAACGATGAATTGCGCAGACGGGTCTTCACCGACATGTTGTTGCGTAAGGCATCCCAATGGCTGTTGGACCGCGCTTTGAATGAGGGCGCGGACGATACCGTTGAATCAACCCAAGAAACGAGCGAGGCAGAATCGAATGCGTGAGAGAAACCAATTGATACCGATGGTCGTGGAACAGAGCGCGCGAGGCGAGCGCGCCTATGACATTTTTTCGCGCCTGTTGAAGGACCGGATCATCTTTATCGGCGACCCTATTGACGATCATATCGCCAACTTAGTGATCGCCGAACTGCTGTTCCTTGAGAAAGAGGACCCCGACAAAGATATTGATATGTACATCAATTCTCCGGGGGGTGTCGTGAGCGCAGGCTTGGCGATGTACGATACTATGCAGATGATCAAGCCGGATGTCGCGACGATCTGTGTGGGGCAAGCCGCCAGTATGGGCGCGGTTTTGCTCTCAGGCGGCGCAAAGGGCAAACGCTATGCTCTACCGAACGCTCGGATTATGATCCACCAAGTGCAGGCAGGCTTCCGAGGCTCTGCAATGGATATCGAAATCCAGGCGAGAGAGATTCTGCGATACAAGGACATCTTGAACTCTATCCTGGTACATCATACCAATCAGCCATTGGAGCGCATCGAGCAAGACACGGCGCGCGACTATTTTATGTCTGCGAGAGAAGCCTTAGAATATGGAATAATCGATCAGGTACTGGATCGCACAGAGCGATAATCAGCCCATGCGCCTATTTGAAATAGTGAACAAGCCTGGTATTACGCTCTCCTATCCAGATTAAGGAGGACCGACACGTGGCAAAGTTGCCGACCGATAGAACGGGAGACCGATGTGTGCTTTGCGGGAAAACGCGCGAGCAGGTCAAAAAATTGATTTTGGGGCTGCATGGCGGTGTATGCGCTGACTGTGTGAACCTATGCAATGATATTTTGAAGTCCGAAACGACTCCCGGCGCAGGGCTACCCGCGACCGGATTTGTCGAAACCGTACCGAAACCAAAGGAGATCTACCGCATTTTGAGCCAGTACGTGGTGGGACAAGAGCAGGCAAAGCGCGTGCTTTCTGTCGCGGTTTATAACCACTTCAAGCGTTTGCGCGCCAACAGCAGCGTGGACGTGGAACTGCAAAAGAGCAATATTTTGCTGGTAGGTCCCACAGGCAGCGGAAAAACGCTGCTGGCGCAGACCTTAGCGCGCATATTGAAAGTGCCATTCGCGATTGCGGATGCCACCGCGCTGACGGAAGCGGGTTATGTCGGCGAGGACGTGGAAAATATCCTCTTGAAACTGATTCAAGCCGCGGATATGGACATCAAAGTGGCGGAGCGCGGGATCATCTATATCGATGAAATCGACAAGATCGCGCGCAAAGCGGACAACCCCTCGATCACCCGCGACGTGTCGGGTGAGGGCGTTCAGCAGGCGCTGCTGAAGATTTTAGAAGGCACCGTGGCGAATGTGCCGCCCCAAGGCGGACGCAAGCACCCTCATCAAGAGTTCATGCAGATAGACACCAGCAACATTCTGTTCATTTGCGGCGGCGCGTTTGAAGGGTTAGAGCGCGTGATTGAGCGGCGCATGACCGACCAAACGATGGGATTCCGCTCCACACCGCAAAGCCGCGGAAAACGCAGCGCGAACGAACTGCTGAAACAGGCGATGCCGGAAGACCTTCTGAAATTTGGACTGATTCCCGAGTTTATCGGCAGGCTGCCGGTGCTGGCAAATCTCAGCGCGCTGGATGAGGAGACCCTGACTCGTATTCTGGTCGAGCCGAAAAACGCGCTGGTTCGTCAATACCAAAAGTTCTTCGAACTGGACGGCGTGGAATTAGTGATGGAAGAGGACGCGCTCAGAGCCATTGCGCGAGAAGCGATCCTGCGTGGCACCGGCGCGCGCGCGCTGCGATCCATCCTGGAAGAAGTGATGGTCAATGTGATGTATGAGGTGCCATCGAACCCGCAAATCAAACGGGTGATTATCACCGATGAGGTCATCACAGGCAACATGGAACCCAATTTGCAAACGGAAGAGGACATCAAACAGGCGTCTTAACTATTCCTGAGCTTAGGCGGGAACATGCCCCTCGCTCAAGGCGTAAAGACATGAGTGAGAGGATATCAAAATCTGGACGAGAAGGGGTTCAAGCCCCTTCTCTCTTTTTCTTTCATTTCTGCTATAAATAGGCTTCTCTATAGCAGGAAAAACGACCCCTCGACACGAACTAACTTGATTACGCGAAATGAGAAAACAAAACGAAAAGAACACAAGCACATCCAAAACGACATCCCAGCGGAAACGCGCTTCCTCAACCCGTCGAGAACGCAAACCTTCTCGCATTCCGACGGAACTGCCGATCCTGCCGATTCGCGATAACGTCTATTTTCCGCACATGCTTGCGCCGGTATTGATTGGACGCGAGCGTTCGCTGCAAGCAGCCAAAAGCGCGCTTGAATCTCATAAAATGATGCTGATGGTCGCGCAGCGCGAAGTCAATGTGGAGGACCCCAACATTGACGACCTCTTCCAAGTGGGTATTATCGCGGAAGTAGTGCAGGTGCTTCAAGTGCCGGACGGCACGCTCCGGGTCGTGTTTCGCGGCTTAGAGCGCGCCCAAATCACCCGTGTGACCCAAACCGACCCCTATCTTGTGGTGGAACTGGAACCGCTAAGCGTGAAAGAGCCGCGCGTCAAGACCGATATTGAGGCATTGATGCGCATGGCGGTCACCCTCTTTGAAGAGATCGTTCAAAATGAGCGGTCGGTTCCGCCGGAAACGATCCCTGCCGTGATGTATATCGAACATCCGGGCAGACTGGCGGATACCATCGCGCATTTTCTGCCGTTAAAGTTCACCGCGAAGCAGGAGATTTTAGAGACCCTCGACATTCACGAACGATTAGAAAACACGGTTCGTATCTTGCGCCGCGAGCTGGAAGTGATCGAGGTTCAGCACCGGATTCGCGACCGGGTTGAGCAGGAGATGGGCGACACCCAGCGCGAGTATTACCTGCGCGAGCAGATGAAAATCATCCAGAAGGAATTGGGCGAACGCGATGAACGCATGTCCGAGGTAGAAGAGTACCGCGAAAAGATCATGCAGGTGGGCATGCCGGAAGATGTCTTAGAGCGCGCCTTCAAAGAGGTAGAACGGTTAGAAAAAATGCCGTTCGCATCGCCGGAAGGCTCCGTCATCCGCACCTATCTGGACACGATGCTGACGCTGCCCTGGAATCAACGCACCGACGACCAAATGGATATCCAAGAGGCTGCTCTGATTCTGGATGAGGACCATTACGGTTTGACGAAAGTGAAGGAACGTATTTTGGAGTTCCTCTCCGTGCGCCAGTTGTCCGGTTCTTTGAAAGGACCGATTTTATGCTTCGCGGGTCCTCCGGGCGTCGGCAAAACCTCCATCGGGCGGTCTATCGCGCGCGCTTTGGGACGCAAATTCGTTCGTATCTCGCTGGGGGGCGTCCGGGATGAAGCCGAAATTCGCGGACATCGACGAACCTATGTGGGCGCGCTGCCGGGACGAATTATTCAAGGATTGCGGCAGGCAGGCAGCAAGAACCCGGTCTTCATGCTGGATGAAATCGATAAATTGGGCTATGATTTCCGGGGCGACCCGACCTCCGCGCTGCTGGAAGCGTTGGACCCGGAACAGAACGACCGTTTCTCAGACCATTATCTGGAAGTGCCGTTCGACCTCTCCGATGTGATGTTCATCACAACCGCAAACCTGCTGGAGACGGTTCCCGCGCCTTTGCGCGACCGCATGGAGGTCATCGCCTTCCCCGGTTACACCGAGTCGGAAAAACTGCAGATCGCCATCAGTTATCTGGTTCCGCGCAATCTGGAACGACATGGATTGACCAAGAAACATCTGAAGTTCACCGATGACGCGCTGCTCAAAATCATTCGAGAGTATACGCGGGAAGCAGGCGTCCGCAACTTAGAACGCGAAATCGCGACCGTTTGCCGGAAAGTTGCCCGCAAGGTAGCAGAAGGCGCAGCCAAGTCAATCTTGGTTCGTGAGAACACGGTGGAAACTTTCTTGGGCGCGCGCCGCTACCAGTTCGGCATTAAAGAGGAGAAGGACGAGGTGGGCGTTGCGACAGGCTTGGTTTATACGGAGTTCGGAGGCGACATCGTTTCGGTAGAGCTGTCACTGGTGAAAGGGCATGAGGGGCGCGTTCTGTTGACGGGTCAGTTGGGCGATGTGATGAAAGAGTCGGCGCAGGCGGCGTTGACCTATATCCGCTCGCGAGCAGAACAGTTGAACATCGATCCTGAGTTTAACCGCAAGTATGATATCCATCTGCATGTGCCAGCAGGCGCAATTCCCAAAGATGGACCTTCGGCAGGTATCACAATGGCAACCGCGCTGGCTTCTGCGCTCACCAATATCCCTGTGCGGCGGGATGTGGCCATGACAGGCGAAATCACGTTGCGCGGACGAGTCCTGCCGATTGGCGGCGTGAAAGAGAAGGTGATGGCAGCGCACCGAGCAGGCATCTATGAGGTGATCCTGCCCTCAGATAATGAAAAGGACTTGGAAGAGATTCCCGATCACGTGCGAAACGCCATTACCTTCCAATTTGTGAAGCATGTGGATGAGGTTCTGCCCATCGCATTGGCCAAAGCGCCCGGCACGCTGCAAGCGCGGAAGAACGGGAAAAAGAACTTAGTGAAGGCGTGACAAGTTGAACCGCTCGAGCCTGTTCAACTTGTCACTCTGGGCGAAGCGAAAAGTCTGCTTTTCAAGAAATGGATTTTTCGCTGAGCTCAACACGCTAACCTCTACAAACATTTTCGCGAACTCTTACCCTCCTGGTAATCTTTTTGCACAATAACAGGTAGCATGAAGGGAGAATGAATGACCAGTACCGTTTGATTTTAATGAATGCAGGAGGAGTCGAACTCTATGAAATTCGTCTTATTCAAAACGAACCCCTTAGAACTCATCGATGAGAAGCATGCGGAAGTCATTCGCGGTATGATGAAAACGCAGCGGTATGCGTCTGGCGACACCTTAAAATTAGACCGGGGCTATGGCGGATGGTGGGTCATTGAACAAGGCTTGATGAAAGTATACCAGCTCACGCCGGATGGCAATTCCATGACCTTTGCGCTGTTGAGCGAGGGGGATACTTTTGGCGAGACGGCTGTCCTTACCGGACATTGGCTTCGCGCCACCGTTGAGGCTTTGGAACCGACCGTCGCTCGCTATCTGCCTGCTGAACAATTTGAGACCATCGTAACCCAACATCCCACCTTTGCCGTTGCCTTGCTCCGTATTTTAGCAGACCGTATTCGTCAAGCAGAAGAGCGCGTGCTGTACCTCTCCCGCTTTTCGCTGGAACAGCGAATCGCTTATGCTATTGTGGGCTTGGCGCGCGCAATGGGACAAACCAAAGGCGACCACATCGAGATCAATCTCTCCCATCAAGAGATCGCCGATTATGTGGGCGCAAGCCGCGAAGCGGTCAGCCGATGCTTGTCCCAGTGGGCGCGCGAGGGCTGGGTCGAAACCAGCCGCAAGTCGGTTTCCCTGCTGAATGAGCCCTGTCTGCGCCGTATCGCGGACAAAATGGCGGATTTTCTCTAAGCGCGTTAAGAGTGGCTGCTCAACCAATCCCGAAGGCGATTGCGCCAGACGCATATGTCCACAGCCGTGCCGGGACGAAACCACCTTTGGAAGAGGATGAGGGCTTCTTCCACTGCCTGGTGAATCTCTTTCATGGCGTTCCAGTTGCCGTTCAGCGCGAAATCTTCCAAAGGATGATCGGGGTCGGCAGCATGCGCATTGGA
>JAHCHP010000016.1 GCA_026129765.1 Fimbriimonadia bacterium
CACCCGCGCGAATAATCGCCGCGCCCGTTTGAATCGCTTGACGGTCGGCAGTTTCATCGCCGGTGATTGTTAAGATTTGTGTTTCCACGATGTCCATAAAGAAAGATGAACGAATAGTTGTGGAGGGCGAATATCCGCCTTCGCCGTTGCCTGCATTGTTTTGCGAATGAATTCGCGCCGATGACCGGCAAAGTCCGCCTGCGCTGGCTCAAATCCGATCCCAGTTGGAGGGCGAAGCTCCGTCTTCGCCGTTACTTGCAAGGGTAGAACTGTGTGCCTACCCGAAAACAGCAGACCCATTCGCTGCGCTCAGGGTGACAACGCCAATGTCATGCCGAACTTAGCCGAAGCATCTGTTGTCCCAAATACCCCTCCGTGACGTTCTCCCTGTAAACAAGGGGAACCGGTTTCATCTGTTGTGTCTTGCTGAGGAACGGACTGCACGCGTTTTGAAGACATCCTCCCAACACATCTTAACCTTCAAACGGGTAGGTAGGCAAATTGCAGCGTAAAGGCTTATCCTGGCGGTTACCCAACACATAATCTGCCTGCATCAAAGTATGCACTTCGGAAGTGCCTTCATAGATGGTAGCGCCCTTGCTGTTGCGGTAGAAACGCTCCACCGGATACTCATCCGAGAACCCGTAGGAGCCAAAGAGCTGTACCGCTTCCCGCGAGGAGCGCTGAGCCGCTTCAGTGGAAAACCATTTCGCGAGCGAGGTCTCCCGGGTGTTGCGCTGACCCACATTCTTCAGCCAACCCACCTTCTGGTAAAGCAGCAGGCTGATCTGATAATCGGATTCCATATTGGCGATTTTCTGCTTAATCAGTTGGTGATGGGAAAGGGGGACCCCAAACGTTTTGCGCTCTTGGGCATATTTAACAGACTCATCCAAACACGCCTTCACCAATCCCGCAGAACCAGATGCCACCGTATAGCGCCCTTGATCCAGGCTGAACATGGCGATTTTGAATCCCTCGCCCTCTTCGCCCAAGCGGTTCTCCAGCGGCACTTCCACATTCTCGAACACGACTCCGCCTGTGTTGCCTGCGCGCACACCTAATTTCCCATGCAGCGCGTAAGGCTTGACACCCGCCTGCTTGCGCTCCACGATAAACGCGCTCAAACCGGAGTGGTCGCGATTGGCTTTCTTTTCCATATCGGTCCACGCCACCACCAAATATTGATCTGCAATCTCCGCCAGCGAAATCCAAATCTTCTCGCCATTTAAGATATATCGGTCGCCTTCGCGCCGGGCGGTCGCCTGCATGCCCACCACATCGCTGCCCGCGTTCGGCTCCGTCAAACAGAACGCCCCCAAGCGTGTACCTTTCGCCTGCGGAACCAAAAACTTCTGCTTCTGCTCTTCCGTTCCCCAAGTGAACAGGGAAAGCGCGGTCAAGCCCATATGCACCGACATCACCACCCGCAAAAAGGTATCGCCATACTCCAATTCCTCGCAGACAATGCCCAAGCTGATGTAATCGAGACCCGCGCCCCCATATTTTTGCGGCACCGAGATTCCCAAGAATCCCAATTCCGCCATTTTTTCGAAAACCTTAAAATCCGCGCCGTGCCGGTCCCATTCCCGAATGTAGGGCTTCACTTCCTGTTCCACAAACCGGCTGACGCTCTCTCTAACCATTTTATGCTCTTCTGTGAGCGAAAAATCCATTACGATAGAACCTCCTGACAGTTTAGATTCTACCTGATGACCGTTGTCGTGAAAGCGGGGGTCTGGTTGGAGGGAGAGGCTCCGTCAAAAATCCCCCTATTGAATACAGGTTATTTTCCCCTAAACCGAGTTATAATTTCGAAGTGCTATTTGCAACGAGGTGAATAAAATGAGAATTAAATTAATGATCGCGCTGACCCTCGCCTGGGGAGCGATGAACAGCCATGCGCAGTTTGTCTCCATCGACATTACGCCCTGGACCAACGAAAACATTCGCGATTGGACGGCGGGAAATCAATACCCCACGGGGAACCAGACCCTGAACGTTCGAGGCGTTCCGATGTTTATTACGACCTCCAATAACAACGCCAACTCTCTTGGAGTGATGGTATTGCCTGCAAGTGGCAGCACCCATGCGTGGGATATTCCGGTGAATGTTACCGGCGCAAAAACTCTCTATACTTTGATGAATAACGCTTGGGGCGTTTGCGGGAGAGAGTTAGGCATGATTGAGGTGTTCGGGCAGAACGGCAGCTATGCTTCTATGACACTAATCGAGGGTTTCAACATCCGCGACCATTTCAACGGCAATTACTGTAATTCTCTGACCGATCCTGATGCATTCGCTTTTGAGTTCGGCTCGGTGCGTCTGGATCAGCAAAAACTTGAACTTCCCGAATCTTTTCTGACAGACACGATTACCCATGTTCGGTTTAGCGGTGTCAATCGTAATCCCGATGGCGCGGCGTTCCTTGCCTCGCTGACTTTACAAACCTGTCAAGGTTCTAATGGCGATGTCAATCAAGATGGCTGTGTGGATGATTCAGATATGCTTCAAGTCTTGTTCGCGTTCGGTTCTGACGACCCGGATTCGGATGTGAACTGCGACGGTATCGTGGATGACATAGATTTGCTGACGGTGTTATTTGGATTTGGACATGGGTGCTAAGTTGTATTAACGGGTGAATCCGTTGATCAATCGTATCTTTCCTTCTCACAGGGAAAGATACGCAACCTCATCGCATGCAAGCCTACTGCCCAGCCAATGGTTCCTGATGACATAGGGCGAATAAGAAATTCTGTCTCCCTTTGAAAGGAATCGCGCGCAAAAGCACTAATATAACCATTGCCATTATGCGTTCATGTTAAAACATTCATTTCGGCGTATGGAAGGCAGGCGTTAATGCGCTTTCCTTTCATACGCCTTTCTTACTCGTAACCCTTCGCGTTCTTATTCGGTATAATTATCGTGATGAAAAGCCTACCCTTCTGGCATCGTTTTGCGCTGTTCGCCTGCGCGGTCTGTTTTGTGATGGGCGCATTTAGCCAAAAGAGCGGACAGCCTGCTCCGCGCGATATTCGATTTGGAACCTCCCGTATCAGCGGCTACAAAACCTATGAAACCACACTGAAAGGGAAAGAGATCACTGCTATTCTACAAGGACCGGAAGTCAAACTGGAGTCGCCGGATCAAGGGATAGAGTTGAACGCGCCCCGGCTGGAAGTGGCTTTGGAGCAGGATAAAAACAACCAGTTTATCTTAAGAACCGCGCGAGCGACCGGCGGCGTCCGAGCGCATTATGTGAACCGGGAAGAAAAACGGGAAATTAAAGGACGCGCCCAACGCGCCGACTATGTGGAAGCCAATAAAACGCTGACTTTGACGGGGCAAGTGTTCATCGAATCGGAAGATGAGAACTATATCATCACCCAGCGCAACGCGGAGAAAGCGACTTTGTTGCTGAACAGAGATCAGCAGGAAGTTAAACTGGAAGGCGACCCCAGCAAAAACGAAACGATCATTACCCCGAAAAAGAAGGAAACGCCATGAATTTACGCGCCGAACAGCTGAAAAAATTCTACCGCAAACGCCCCGTCGTGCAAGATGTCTCGGTTCAAGTGACGCCGGGGGAAGTCGTGGGGCTGTTGGGTCCGAATGGCGCGGGCAAAACCACCACTTTCTATATGCTGGTCGGCTTAATCCGTCCCAATGGGGGGCGCGTTTATTTGGGCGACCAAGAGATCACGCGCCTACCGATGTACCAACGCGCCCGTAAAGGCATGGGCTACCTGCCGCAGGAGGCATCGGTCTTTCGGCAACTAACAGTAGAGCAGAACCTGCATTTGGTGCTGGAGATGAACCGCTTTGCCAAGTCGGAGCGACAAGCCAAAATCGAGCAGTTGATGGAAGAGTTTCATGTGGCGCATATCCGCCAGCAGAAAGGCTATATGTTGTCGGGCGGTGAGCGTCGACGGGTCGAGATCGCGCGCGCGCTCGCGCTCAGTCCCGCCTTTATGCTGCTGGATGAGCCGTTTACAGGCATCGACCCCAAAACGATTGATGAACTGCAGGAGATCATTCTGCGCCTGCGCGAAAAGGGAATCGGCATCCTGATTACAGACCACAACGTAAGCGCGACCCTACGCATCACCGACCGCAGCTACATTCTGGCGGACGGGCATATTGTAGCGCAAGGCACTCCAGAAGAGGTTTTGGCAGACCCCTTAGCGCGAAAATATTACTTTGGGGAAAGCTTTGAGCTGTGATGCGCAGAAAATACAAGAACCCGAAGCGCAAGAGTTCCTCACGCTCCAGGTTGAGGGGAAAGGGGTTTGCAGATTCGTTGCTTAGTCGCCCTGCAAACCGTAGTTGAACAGCACGATCATCAGGTCACTGTCATCGACCATCCCATCGCCTGTCAGGTCCAACGCATCGATAGCGGAGCCAAAATTGAAAAGAATCTCCAGCAGGTCTAAATCATCGATAACGTTATCCGCGTTCAGATCGCCGGCAATCAAGTTGATCTGACCACTTGCCATATCCTCGATATCGACATCGTTCAAACGCGCGTTCAGGAACTTCGCCACCCGGAACACCAGATCATGCCGCCCCACAGGCACTTCTTTTAATTGAAAGTTCCCCTGCTCGTCCAGCATAGTGCCGACTGAGTAGACATGCCTGCCGCTCTGGTAGAAATCGACCTCCGCGTACATGTCCCCATGCCTGCCGTTCCAATCGCCGCCAAACTGCCCCAAGAAACTGCCGCTGACCGAGCTGAACGCGAAGATAAAGCCATTATTCAGAGAGATTATCGCGGTGCCGTCCGCAGCAATGGCGGGAGAGGCTTTGGAGGTGGATCCCACTTCGAACAGGTAGACCCAGCGGGTCAAGCCATTATTCGGATTAAGCGCGTACATCTGGAACCCGTTGCCGCCCACCATATGCACGGTTCCGTCTGCGCCGACCGCAGGCGAAGAAAAGCGCGCAGAAATGGCGGACCGCCAAACAAAGTTGCCGTTATCCCGTCGAAGAGCAGTTACATCGCCCGACTGTGAGGTGAAATAGAGATTGTTACCGCCCATCGCGGGAGAGGAGGTGATGGAGCGCGAGGTGACATAGAACCAGTTCCGGCTCCCAGTGGCAGGGTTCAGCGAATACATCAACCCATCCGTTGAGGGAATGAACAAGCGGTTGGAATCGAACAAGCCGCCGCTGCGCACCGGATAATAGGTGGAATACTCCCAAAGAATCACGCCGTCGGCAGGGCGAATCGCATAGACCTGATTGCCTCCGCCCACATAAATCGTGCCATCGGTTCCAAACACAGGCGTGCCATTCGCTTCCCAGTCCAAGAAAGTCCGCCAGATCACCGTCCCGTCGGTGTCCAGGCAATAGAGATAGCCGCCGCCGGGAACTTCGCCGTTTGTGACATAAATCTTACCGTCCGGTCCAATCATCGGGTTACCCTGCGCATTGCGTCCCCCTAATAGAGTGGACCATCGCAGGGTTCCATTGGAGTTCACCGCGAACAGGGTGCTGTCTTCCGGGGTAGATAAAACATAAATTGTGCCATCTGCGCCAATCACTGGGGTGCTGTTGGGAGCACGCAGGTGGGGATAGTGCCATCGCAAGCCGCCCGTGCCTCGGACCGCGTAAAGACCGCCAGAGGTGGCTTGATAGACCGTTCCATCCGCGCTAATGACAGGTGAACCAAAAGTCGTATTGCGGGTGTTGTAAGTCCAGCGGATACTGCCATTCGTGCGAGTTCCGGTCGTCGCGCGACGGGTGCCTTGATAATCTTTACCCAAAGCAGGCCAAGGCGCGTCTGGTTGAAGTTGAGACCAGCCCGTGTCAGTCACGGCAAACGCAGTCAGCAGCGCAAAAGCAACGCCCAGTGTCAGCGGGCAATAATTTTTTTTATTTGTCAACATTGCAACCTCCTTTCCTCGCGCGGCAAAAAAACAAGCGCGATTCCTCAACTCATATTATACACCCGATTCGAGGGTTTGGAACTCGCAAAGCTGAGAGTTTTCAGTTTTGCTTCGGGGGAACTGGCTTGCCTGCCTCATAGACTGTGGGGAAATGATCCCCTTTGAGAACCTCGCCGGGCGCAACCTGGATATGATGCTCGATCAGATGCCCGCCCGCTGGCTCATAACGCGTATGTCCCGGCATATAATGCACCGCGAACCCGGGACGCCCCCGGTCGCTGCGGTTGTTGGGTGTGCCATGCCAAGTCAAACAATGATGAAACATCACCTCGCCCGCCTTCACAGGACAGGGAACCAAGTTTGCCGTTTCGCCTGCTGGCACAAAATCAGGATCATGCGCCGGTCCCCAAGTGGCAGGGTCAATCCCCAGCGTTCCATCCCGATACGCGCCCCAGCGATGACTGCGAGGCACGACACACATACAGCCGTTCCCCCAATCGGCATCTTCCAGCGCGAGCCATGCGCTGACCAGATCGGGCGGCTGAATCACAGGCCAGTAGGGATGATCTTGGTGCCAGACGGTTGGACCTCCTTTGTGGGGCGGTTTGTATTGAATCTGATCATGCCAAACGCGCACGGTATCGGTCGACATAAGCTGAGCCACCGCTTCTGTGAGCAATGGATGATAAAGGTATTTTTCAAAGACGGGGTCCGCTTCCCAAATATTCACGATCTGGATAACGACATTCTCTTCATCGCCCGTCATATTGCGCTTGGTTTCCGGTTGTTTGGCAGACCTGCCCTCCAACACCTCGTAAAAACGCGCGCGCATGACCGCCAGTTCTTCCTCATTGAGCAAACGGCGGGCATGCAGATAACCTTGTTCCTGAAAGAATGCAACATCGCCCGGATTTAAGATAGACATCGATGGCTCCTCGCAATCATTTTTCTTTTTCAAACCAAGCAAAAGCGTCAGGCAGCGACTCGCGGACAATCATCAGATGTTCGCAACCTTCGTAGACGCGCGTCTCCAAACGTTTTAATCCCATTGCCTTCAAACGGTTCTGCGCCTGGTTTACATTACTGCTCAAAAAAGCGATTTCCTGTTTGCCCACCGACAGAAAAACGGGCTTGTTCTCAAAAGCGGTTTTGAAAGCCTCGGCAGGCTGTCCCGCGCCCGCAAACACGGCGATCCCCGCGAACAGGTCTGGTTTTTGGGCGGCGGCTGCAAAGGTTTGACCACCCCCCATCGAATGACCGATCAGATAGGTCTTTTTCGCATCGACCGGCACGAGACCTTTCGCCGCTTCTATCGCGCCCCAGATATGATCCAATCCAACCCCGCTGCGAGGCGCGACCACTGCGAAGCCGCGCTTCTCCGCCTCTTTCAATATCAGCCCTAAGCCGTACCCCTCAAAGAACAGATGTTCATTCCCTCCAGCGCCGTGCAACGCCACAACCAGAGGCACAGGAACATCGCCGTTGATCTTGGTGGGGATAAAGAGTCGAAAAGGAACGACGCGGTTATTGTGTGAGGCAGCCATCCAATAATCGCCGGGCTTCAACTGCCAGAAAGGCTTTCCGCTTTCGCGTTGGAGCGCGGTCTCTGCGCGAACCATCAATTGGCTCAAGGGATATTGAGACTCAGGCGATTGTCCTTTTAGCGCGCTGCTCAACACTTGCAGCCACATCTGAACGCTTTCCCGCTCGATGGGTTCCATCTTCGCTTTGCGCTCTTCAAACCGTTTCTGAAGCGCGTCCAAACGGATGTCCGCCTCCGGAATCACACTGAGCCGTTCCCGCCATGCGCGCAGGCGCTTGTTTTCAGCAGAAATCTCAAACTGCAGCCAATAGTCGCCTTCATTCAACCCGCGCAGGCTCACAGTCTGCTGGAGGGGATCCCCTTTGAAATCGGTCAGCGACAAGGAGTGAGATTGCAATTCTTTCTCATTGGTATCGAGCAGAAGCCAGCGAACCTGCAGAGGCTTGGCTTCGTCGGGCGGCGGGAAATCGTTGGCGATCTCCAACATCAACTCTGTCTTGCCGCCCAAAGCGCGGGGAACGGTGATACGAAGCGCGTAAGCGCGCATAAACTCAGGCGACGGCTCCCCTTCCGCCGATTGGAGAGCATACTCCGCGCGCGCAAACGACCGGCTCAACGCGCTGAATTGTCCCGCAAAAAAGCTGGTCACACCCTGATTGATGAACCCCGTGGCTCGTTCGCGCGCGGTCTGGGATTTCCGAGCCGCCTCCCAACTGTTTTCTAACGACAGCAAACGCGGAACCAAATCGGTTCTTGTGGCGCTTCGATTCTGCGCAAAGGCGACAGGATGCGCCAGCAAACAGATTAAGGCGCATGCGCTAAACAGAAGTTGATGTCTCATGGGTTTGGATTACTTACTTCACCTGCAGCACGATTTTGCCAAAGAAGTTGCCGCTTTCCATCTTCTGGTGCGCGGCTTTTGCCTCTTTCAACGGCGATACGCTGTCGATAATGGGCTTCAGATGCCCCTTTTGAACAAAGCCCAACAGCTTCTTCAATTCCGCGTTCGTGCCGATATAGGAGCCTAAAATTTCTATTTCGCGGCTGAAGACATAGCGCAAGTCAATCTCGCCGGTCGGTCCGGTGGTCGCGCCGCATGTCACCAGGCGCCCGCCTTTTGCCATCAGTTTCACGCAAGAGTTGAACACTGCTTGACCCACATGCTCCACCACCACATCCATCAGCGAGCCTTCGCTCTTCTCTTTCACCTGCTTGAACCAATCCTCATCGTAATGGTTCACAACTTCATCCGCGCCAATTTCGCGCGCGCGTTCCATCTTTTCGGGGCTGCCTGCAGTGGCAATGACCGGCGCGCCCAACAACTTCGCGATCTGTATCGCTGCACTGCCGACGCCGCTGCTTGCGCCCATCACCAGCACCCATTCGCCCGGCTGCAGTTTCGCGCGGGTAACCATCATATGCCACGCCGTCAAAAAGACCAAAGGCACGGCTGCCGCTTCTTCAAAACTGAGAATGTCTGGCATGGGGTGAACGCCTCTTTCCGGCACAACGATATACTCGGCATAACCGCCTGGTCGGTGCGCGCCGATGACCTGCAAGTTTTCGCACAGGTTGTCCCTGCCGCGCTTACAAAACGAACATTTTCCGCAAGAGACGATGGGGTTCAGAACAACATGATCGCCAATTTTGATATTTTGGACGCCGACGCCGACCGCTTCCACTTCGCCTGCCACATCGCTGCCCAAAATATGGGGTAAGGGCGTTTGATACGCGGGAACGCCATTGCGCACCCATAAATCTAACCGGTTCAAAGCGCACGCTTTCACTCGAACTAACACCTCTTTAGAACCGGGTTCTGGGGTCGGTAATTTTGCTTCATAACGCAAAACCTCCGCGCCGCCATGCTCTTTTATCTGTATTCCTTTCATGTACCTCGTTCCTCAATGAGTCATTCTCCCATTCCGTAAGGGTGGGATTTAGGGTCTGTTCTCTGCCTGCCGACCTATGTCAGCAGTCCTTAACAAGCTGTATAGGAGATAACTTAATTATACCCCATAAAATAGTCTCCATCGCGAGAAACAAAAGAAAACGCAAGAAAAATAGTGCTTATGGGATTTGTTGGACATTCAACACCCGCGCATCGCCTTGACGCGTCGTAAATCCGATTTTATCAAAGTATTCCAGCAGTGGAACAGCGTACTTTCGAGAGGACTGCGTGAGATCACGAAACTCGGCAGCTGTCATAGCCCCTTTCTCTATAATATACTTTCGCGTTATCTCTGTCAGTTCCTGCAGTGTTTCCACCGGATAATAAAGATTTTCGCCCACCAGCGTCAACTGCTCCATCTCCACACCCAAGTTCAACATCTCCTGGATGGCGGTCGGCGGCGCGCCGATCTCTTGAGAGACCTCCACCGGCACAGGAATCAAAAAGCCACAATCGAGGTAAACCTGAAACACGCGCTCAAACAGCGCGGCTTGTTTCGGATTGGGGCGAATCTCAAAGTCACAAAGTTTGACGCGCCATTCGCCCAAACTGATTAGTTCAAACACACAACACGCGCCGGTTTCTGATAAACGCTGCATCGCGGCGTCAAACAACCCTTTTTCCAAGCGTAGTTGAGAACGCAGGGTCTCCGGCAGGATGCCTGCCTTGAGAGGATGCGATTTGTGATAGGATTGCAAAGCGGTCTGGAATCGCTGCGTAACGGCGCGCCATGCATGGGGATGAAACCACCAACGATCGGGCGCGCTGCCCGCCGTGATCGCGCTGCCGCTCGCTGTTAGCGATTCCAGGCGTTCAGCCGATAAATCGCTGTGTTGCCGAAGCCAGTCCCCCTCTTTGATTCCCTCCGCATAGGTTTTTAAGTCCTCCAGCAGGCGATCCACATCGGAACCCTCTTGCCGAGTTGCGAGAGCAGACAACAGCGCGGGGTCATGACGACGATAGCGTTTGGGGCGAATGTCCAGCGCGACGCCGCCTCCCAGCGTTGTCAGAGGCGAATAACGACGAAGAATAAACCGGTCTCCTTCCGCCAAGACAATCGCCTCTTCTAACCGGATCTGCGCAAAACCTGTCTGCCCCAGTTCTATCGGTTCCGGTTGCAGCAAATAAACCCTGCCTATTGCCTCCGACGCCCCTGCATGCAGGCGGATTCTCATCTGATGAGTCAGGCGCATATGCTCCGCGCTCTCGCCATGCGCGATAGGCTGCTTCAACAGCGTGATCTGCGCATTAAAACGGACAACCGCATGGTACGCCCCCGGCTGAACCAGCACATCGCCTCGTTCCACACGCTCTTTTTCGATGCCGGAAAGATTGACTGCCGTCCGCTGTCCTGCCCGGACCGTTTGCGCGGGTTCATTGTGCGCTTGCAAACCCCGAACCCGCGCAGGCAATCCTTTCGGCAATAGTTCGACTTCCTGTCCCACACTCAGCGAGCCAGAAATCAAAGTGCCGGTCACCACTGTGCCGAAACCCGTCATAGTGAAAACCCGGTCTATGGGCAGGCGCGCGGGTTTATGAAGAGGTTTCTCGGAAGCTTGCTGCGCGATTTCATAGAGCGCGCGCTTCAACGTGTCCAGCCCCTCGCCTGAGAGCGCGGAAACCCGGATAATGGGAGCGTTCTGCCAGGGAGTTTCGTTCAGATAATCCCGCGTTTGCTCCTCTACCAGCGCCGCCCACTCAGAGTCCACTTTATCCGATTTGGTCAAGGCTACCAGTAAATGCTCCACCCCCAATAACTCCAGGATCGCTGCATGTTCGCGGGTTTGGGGCATCACGCCCTCTTCCGAATCAACCACCAGCAGCGCGAGATCGATACCCGTCGCGCCTACCAGCATATTTTTCAGGAACCGCTCGTGTCCCGGCACATCGATAATGCTCAACGCGATTCCCTCCGATTCGGGCAGGTTCGCGAACCCCAAATCGATGGTCATGCCCCGCTCTTGCTCTTCTTTCAGCCGGTCTGGGTTAATGCCGGTCAGCGCATGTATCAAGTGAGTTTTCCCATGATCCACATGCCCTGCCGTTCCTACAATCATATTCTTTTTCATAACGGGTCTATGCTAACGATTCTACCTGTTAGACATCGCAGTGATTTGCGAGGGCATGTGTGGAATAACCCCCTTGGAGGCGTAGAAGGACAATGTCTGAAAAAGCAAGCGCAGGCGGCGCGAAAAAAGGCGGCAAAAACATGATTGTAGTGATCGTGCTGGTCATTGGCTTGGCTGGCGGCGTGTTCGCGGGTAAAACCTTCTTCGGCGGTAAGGAAAAAACTCCGGAAAAACCGAAAGTGGGTCATTCGCTGAGTCTGGGCGAGTTTGTTGTGAATTTGAACGACAGCCACTTCCTGAAGACTGAAATCGCCTTGGGTATGAAAGAGGGCATTCAAGCGGAGAAGCTCAAAGAGGAGACCGCTCCCCTGCGCGACATCGTGATCATGACGCTTTCTGGCAAAGAACGCAATGAATTAAACAGCATAGAAGGTAAGGAAGTCGCCAAAGAGAAAATCAAGTCGCAAGTGAACAAAATCCTCAAAGAGAAAACAAAAGAAGAAGAGTCCGTTTTAGAGGTTTATTTCACTTCATTTGCGACACAATAGGGGCTTAAAAATAAAAAGGGCCATTCCCTGGCCCATACGAGCTGTAAAAGGTTGCCTTGGAGTCCCTCTCACGCTCAAATAACGCAATCCATTGCGATGGTAAAAGTATACCTTATCGAAAACGCATAATGCAACCCCTACAGCAAAAAAAGTAAAATTTCCAGTTTTTTCTCTCAAGCAACCCCTTCCAAAAAGCGATTTTACTCCACCGTGACGCTCTTTGCCAGGTTGCGAGGCTGGTCGATTTCGCACCCGCGAAGCCGCGCGACATGATAAGCGAACAACTGCAGCAAGGGAATCGTTGCCAGCGGAGACAAGGCTTCCGGCTCCACTTTGGGTGCAAAAAGCGTGTAATCGGCTTCTTGAGGCAGGTCGGTTTCGCCTTCCGAAGTGATCAGCAATACGGTTCCGCGTCGCGCCTTGATCTCTTTCAAATTTCCCAAGATTTTCTCTCGCGTGCGCGCTTGAGTCGCCACAAACACCGCCACCACGCCCGGCTCAACCAGCGCGAGCGGACCGTGCTTCATCTCGCCTGCCGCGCATTCTTGAGTCGGCACATAGGCGATCTCTTTGATTTTCAGCGCGCCTTCCATCGCCACATACGCATCGATCCCCCGCCCCAAATAGAACGCCAAGGGCATCTCTTTGAGTGCCTCCGCCGCCTGACGAGCCTGCGCCTCCATTTCCAAACTGCGAGAAATCAGCGAAGGCGCTTGCATCAGCCCCCGCGTCGCATCCGTATACTGCTGCATGCTCAGTGTGCCGTTCACATTGGACAAAAACAGTCCCAGCATATAGAGCGCGGTGATTTGGGTGCTGTAGGCTTTGGTCGAAGCCACGCTGATTTCGGGTCCCGCCTGCGTATACAGCACATGGTCACATTCGCGCGCGATGCTGCTGCCCACCGCGTTCACGATGCCCAAGGTACTATAACCCGCTTCACGGCAAAGTCTCAACGCCGCCAGTGTATCAGCCGTTTCGCCCGACTGGCTGATAAAAATCGCCAGCGTTTGGGGATGTAAAATGGGGTCGCCATAACGGAATTCGGAAGAATGGTATACCTCCACTGGGCGGCGCAACCATTTTTCAAAGATATGCTTCCCAATCAATCCGGCGTGGTAAGCCGTGCCGCAAGCCACAATCAATATCCGCCGGTAACGCTGCCAGTCTTCCACTTCCAGCTTGATGTCTGGGAACTCGATGCCGCCATTCGCTTTGAGCCTGCCGCGCAAGGTATCCCGAACCGCTTCCGGCTGCTCCAAAATCTCTTTGATCATGAAATGCTCATGACCGCCCTTTTCCGCCGCCTCTGCTGACCAATCCACGTGCATGGGAGGTCTCTCAATAGAAGAACCATCCAAACGGTACAAGCGAACCTCATCGCGCTTGATCGTGGCTAAATCGCCATTTTCCAGCAGGATGACCTTGCGCGTATAAGACAGCATCGCAGTGATGTCCGAGGCTAAATAGGTTTCGCCCTCGCCCAAACCAATTACCAATGGCGAGTCGTTGCGGGCAATCACAATGCGATCAGGAAAACGCGCAAACAGCACTGCAATCCCATAAGACCCTCGTACCTGCTGCAGCGCGAGGCGAACTGCCTCCTCCGGGTTGTCGCTGGTTTCTAATTGTTCTTCAATCAGATGCGCGAGTACCTCGGTATCGGTATCCGAGTTGAACCGGTGTCCGCGCGCGCTCAGCTCATGACGTAATTCTAAATAGTTCTCAATAATGCCGTTATGCACCACCGCGACCTGCCCCTCTTCGTCGGTTTGGGGATGCGCATTGGGGTCGTTCGGCACGCCGTGGGTTGCCCACCGCGTATGAGAAACGGCTAAGCCATCCGCTCGGATATCGCCCGCCATCTCGATGAGGTTACTGATTTTGCCTGCCCGCTTCAAGACATTCAGCGATTGACCGTCCCAGAACGCCACCCCTGCCGAGTCGTAGCCCCGGTACTCCAGGCGTTTCAGCGTTTCTAAGGCGATCTCTATCGCCGCTTTGGGTCCGATATATCCTGTTATTCCGCACATATTATCCTGTCTCCATAAAGCCTACCGCAAAAGAATTATTCCACACATTCATGCTGCTTCTGTAATTTCGCCCTCTTACCTACCTGTCCCAGAATACAAAGAACAACGGGATTTCGGTTCCCCTTGCTTGCAGGGGGAACCGAACGGAGGGGGTGATGTTTTTGAATTCTCGAGTACGCGAGAATGACGACATTATTGTCACAAATAGAGTACCCTGCCTCGATAGCGGTCCAACAAGCGCGCGTTATGGGCATCGCCGCCTTCCAGGTTCGCGCTGAGAAACACCGGCGGTTGAATCCCTTTCTCCAACAAGAGCGCGCATGCTTCCGCCATCACCGCGTTCAAAATCGCTGCGCCCAGCACCGTTGAAACGGGAGAGACTCGCTGGGCAAATCCTTGTAGCTCCACCAGCGCGTCTCCTTCCGGCGCGCCGTTATCCAACACTAAATCGACCACCTCAAATAGACGCTTTCCCGTCGCGGATCGAGCCGTCACTGACTGGGAATAGGCGAGAGACGTGAGACCGATGGTTTTCGCGCCGCGCTCCTTACCCACCAAAGCGACCTCGACCGGCGCGGCATTTCGTCCTGAAACCGAATGGATAATCAGCACATCGCCCGGTTCAATGCTCGCCTCCCGAACGGTATCCGCCGCCAAGCCATCCCGCCGCTCCAGAGTCGACGTGAGCGTTACCGGGCGAACCTGACACGTCATACCTGGCACAAACAAGGGGCTGACACACGCCAATCCGCCCGCGCGATAGAACAGTTCTTCCGCCAAAATACCCGCATGAGACGCGCCAAAGACCCAAATCAAGTGATCCTCCGTGATGGCGTCGGCAATCCATTGCGCTGCTTGCTCCATTTGAGGCGCAAGGCGCGTTTGCGTTTCCTGCAACAGACGAATGGTTTGGCTCAGATAGTCGGTTTTCATCAGCGTTCTCAGGCAGGCACACGCCCAATGTAGCGCATCGCCTCACGCACAAACGGGGTCAAAGCGCGCGCCCACTCCTCTTTGTCTCTTCCATAGACCGTGACGGGCGGCACATCCAGCGTCGTACATTCAAACAGATACTCTTCGGGTCTTTCGCCCGCATGGACCGTCATTAACGGCATATGAATCTGCTCCGCGTAAGACTGCATCTGCCGGTCTTTATCCACCGTATAAGGGTCATCTTGATGACTGTTATGCAGGTCAATTTTGATGGGAAGCAGCACAATGCCATCCGGGTCCGAGCGATAGCCGATAGTGACCACCACATCCAGCGCAGCGCGCGCGATGGTTTTGGGCATGTCTTTGCGGTAGCCGGTCGCGAAACCAAACGGCACTTGATGATGACACTCTAAATGGAGGGCAGGGTTCAGCATCTCCACCGCCTCGCGCAAAAGCCGCTCATGATAACTCTGCACTAATCTGCCCAGCGGTTGCGCCATCTTTTCGCGCACCCAAGACAGCGGCGCGGCAATCGTTTTGGAGAGTTTATGGACCGGCGCGCCCAGGCTCATTTTCACGCCCGCGTGTTCACACATCAGGGTTAGCCCGCCCGGTTCCTCAAAAATCTCGATCCACAGTACCTCATTTTCCAGATAGCATTGCCGCAAGGCGTCGCTGATGGTTTCCGTTTCCACCACAATTTGAGGTCGTTTATCCGGGTCGGTTTTATAGGCAAGCACTCCAAAACAAGGTTTATTAAACTCTGGCACAAATTCCCGGGGTTGATATTGAGAATAGAACACAAAACGCCGGGAAGGGCGCAATAATAATAAAAGGTCTTGAAACGGCTCGGTTGCCTCCACGAGCCAACGACTCAAAGGGTCAGTAAATAAACGATTTGGTTGATAACCCATTCTATTTAAGCCTCCGATAGAAGCATTTATACGCGCTGCGTTGAGTTTTAGATTGAATCGCTGAATCTTGATGCGCTTATAATTAAAGTTAATTAACCATCTCCAAAATTGGAAAACGCGAAACCAAAAACCTCAATAATCGCTTGAAACAGGGGTTCAGACCTGTCTAAACCGTAAGATTCTACCTTAAAGCGTAAAACCCTGCGTATTGGCGCGATTTTTCCCGATAATTTTTTTGGAGGAGACATCATATGTACGGACGAAAGAAACTGGGCGAATGGCTGCTGGATCGCGGCAAAATCACGCAAGAACAGTTGACGCGCGCGCTGGAAATGCAGCAGCAACAGTCGGGCAAGCGTTTGGGAGAGTTGTTGGTTGAATTAAGCTGGATCACGGTAGAAGACCTGTGGCAGGCACAGGCGGACCAATATGAAACCCAGTACGAACCGCTTATTAAAATCGGTTGGCTTCCTGAAATGCGCGACTATGTGCCTGCGCAAATCGCTTACAATTACTTTGTCTTCCCCTTCGAAATTGAAGGAGACACTCTCCGTTTGGCGATGGCGGACCCCTATAATGTGGAGGCATTCGACCAAATTCGCAGCCGGTGTCCCTTGAAAGTCGAGGCATTCTTCTCGCCGCCAGAAAAGATTTTGCAATCGATCCACCGCTATTATGGAGCGGATGAGCATGCTTTACAAACCCGTGAAGTAGAAACGCTGGAAGAGGGCGAAGACGAACCGGATCTGCTGCAGGTCCAGCAAACCATGAACGAGCCGCCCATTGTGCGGTTGGTCAACGCCATTTTGCAAGAAGCAGTAGAACGGGGCGCGAGCGACATCCACTTCGAACCCCAAGAAAAGCATTTAGAGGTGCGCTTCCGTCAGGATGGCTTGCTGCATCGATACCGGACGATCCCGCGCGCGCTGCAAGCGCCCGTCATCTCGAGGCTGAAATTGCTGGCAGAGATGGATATCGCGGAACGGCGTAAAGCGCAGGACGGACGGTTCACTATCCGCTTGGATGAAGAAAAGATTGACTTGCGCGCCTCCGCGCTGCCCACGACTTATGGCGAAAGAATCGTAATGAGACTTCTGAGCCGCAGTTCTGCCATGAAGAACATCGATGATTTGGGCTTCTCGACGGAGATGTTGACGAGGATCAAAACGCTGTTGGAACAGCCATGGGGACTGTTCTTGGTCACAGGTCCGACCGGTTCCGGCAAAACGACCACCCTGTACGCCTGCCTGCAGTACCTGCGCTCGGAGCGGCGAAACATCTTGACTTGTGAAGACCCGGTCGAGTATGCGATGGAAGGGATCGGTCAATCGCAGGTTCATGAGCGCGCGGGATTGACCTTCCCAGCGCAGTTGCGCGCGATCTTGCGCCAAGACCCCGACGTGATCTTGGTGGGAGAAATTCGAGACCAAGAGACCGCGGAAATCGCCTGCCGCGCCGCTATGACAGGACATATGGTGCTGTCCACTTTGCATACCAACGACTCGGTCAGCGCGATGCCGCGCCTGCTGGATATGGGGGTGCCTGCCTTCTTGTTGAACTCGGCGTTGACGGGGGTTATCGCGCAGCGTTTAGTTCGCAGGCTCTGCGCTCATTGCAAACAGTCTGTCACCGTCGAAGGCACGGGCGATTATCGCTTCCTGGGCGAAGGAATGCACGCGATTTTCGAGCCTCAAGGCTGCCCCGAATGCAATGGCTTGGGATATAAAGGGCGTTTAGGAATTCATGAATTGTATATCATTCAGGATAAGGCGAGACGCATGGTATCGCAGGGCGCGGGCGCGGATGAGCTTCGGCTCACTTGCGGACCCGGCGATTTCTATCCGATGAGTCTCTCTGCGCGCGAAAAGGTCATGGCGGGACTGACTTCGGTTGCGGAAGCCACTGCGCACTTGACCTCACTCGATATAGACACAGGCTCCCAAGCGGCTTGATGAGATAAAGGCGGTCAATTTTACAAATCCTCCAAATTGAGGTATAATTGTAAAACTGTTTGGAGGAGATATGATCGGCGAACGCATTCGTCAAGCCCGAAAAATGAAAGCGCTCAGCCTGCGAGCCTTAGCATCAAAAGCGGGGCTGAGCGCGCAAGCCATTTCAAATTATGAGAACGGCAAGTATCTGCCCGACTCGAGCATCTTGTTGCGTCTTGCCCACGCATTAGATCGGAAAATCGAATTCTTTCTGCGCCCACAGATGATTGAGACTATTACCCTGAGTGATTGGGGGAAAAAACCAAAGTCTGAGAACCGTCTGGAACAAATTCAAGCGTATATTCAAGAGTGGTTGGAACGATACCTGCTGATAGAAACTATCTTAAGTAAAGTAGAACCTCATTTTCGATTCCCCAATGAATTTCCCAAAGTAGTGACATTGTATGAGGACGTAGAGCAGGCGGCTATTGCGCTTCGAAACGCGTGGAACATCGGTTTGGACCCTATCGCTAATCTGACCGAGTTACTTGAGGACAAGGGGATAAAAATCGGGAACTTAGAGTATGATGATAGTTTAGATGGATACACTTTTTTTGCGAAAACAAGCAGCGCTATTCCAGTCATTGCCTGCTCAGTGCAGGTACCCGGAGACATACAGCGCTTTGTACTCGCTCGTGAGTTGGGACACCTGATGTTAAAACCCTCTTCAGGTTTAGACAAAGAAATAGCGGCTACCCGTTTTGCTGGAGCATTTCTTGTTCCTAAGTCAATGGCGATAGCGGAAATAGGAGATAAACGCGCCCAGATCAATCCGTTAGAACTCCACCTATTGAAGCATAAGTATGGTATTAGCATGTGCGCCTGGATTGATCGCGCGAAAGAGATTGGGGTTTTATCGGAACACAATACAAAGTCGCTTTTCACTTCGTTTAAGAAACAAGGATGGGACAAAGAGGAGCCAGGCGATGCCTACCCCCGCGAAAATGCCCAGCGTATGCGCCGGATGATTATGCGCGCTTTGAGCCAGCAAATAATCTCAGAAAAGAAGGCAGAGGAGTTGTTAGGAGTTCGTTGGATCGAGTTTGAACGAATGATGCGAGACGAGCATGGAGGCTTTGAGGTTGCGATACGTAGCGGATAGCAGCGTGTGGATAAGCTTACATAAGGGCTTAATTCTCGATCACTTTTTTCATTTGATGTGGGTGGGGATATTGCCTGACCTTGTTCTGGAAGAACTTATCGAGCCAAGCGGCAAAGAAATTGAATCTCGAGGTGTTATGCGAACTATTTTGACAGGATTGGAATTGCAAGAAGTTACAAGATTGGCAACCCTATACCTGGACACCTCCCTTGAAGACCTTTCGGCACTCGTGTTGACAAAACGCGAAAATGCGATTTTACTCACCGATGATAGAAGTTTGCGTGAAGCAGCCACCGAAGAAGGCATTGAGACCCACGGCACATTATGGATTGTAGATCGTTTGGTGGAAAATCATTTCCTTTCAAAAGCGCAGGCAGCGGAAGCCTTGCAGCATATGGTTGATCACGGAAGACGCTTACCTGTGGGCGAGGTTCAAAGTAGACTCCAAAAGTGGAAATGAAGTTTTGGCTTTGCCCTCCCATCTTCCTAACTCTTACTTAACACGCGAAACAGGTAAAATGGATTCTGGAGGTTGATTTTCATGGACAAAATGACTCGTCGTGATCTGTTAAGGCTGGGGGCGGCGGCAGGGATCGGAACCGCGTTGACTTCTTTCGCGCCAGCGATAGCACAGCGCAGGGGCAGCCGCTTCAAAGGAAACCCGAAAAACATCATCTTTATGGTCTCGGATGGCATGAGCGCAGGCGTGCCATCTCTGAGTGAAGCATTTAGCCGCAGCTTTCGAGGCAAGGGTTCGTTTTGGCATCAAATGCTTCTAAACCCCGAAGTCTCTTTGGGATATTTCGATATGGAGTCACTCAACTCGCTCGTTACCGACTCTTCGTCTGCCTCTTCTTCTTGGGGGACCGGCTCGCGTATTGTCAATGGAGCGATTGGGATGCTGCCCGATGGGACCCGTTTAACGCCGATTGCGGTGCTGGCAAAAGAAAAAGCGAAAAAGAAAGTCGGCTTAGTGACCACCACCCGCATGACCCATGCGACTCCGGCAGGTTTCGCGACCGTTCAAGCGAGGCGCGATGACGAAGATTCGATTGCGCCCCAATATTTGAACGTGGTCGATGTATTGCTGGGGGGTGGTTTGCGCCATTTCGCGCCCGATTTGCGCGGCGACAAACGCGACCTGTTAGGCGAATACAAATCGGCAGGCTATGAACATTGGAGTCTGCGCGACCAGTTGATGAATTCTAAACAACCCGATAAGGTGTTGGGACTGTTCTGGCGAAGCCATCTGCCCTACACCGTGGACCAGATCAACACGCCTGCCATGCGGCGCGATGTGCCTACTCTCGCGGAAATGACCCGAGCTGCGCTGGACATTCTCAGCCGTCATAAGGACGGATTCCTTCTGCAAGTGGAAGGCGGACGAGTAGACCACGCGGCGCATGCGAACGATGCCGCCGGTCTCTTTTTCGATCAGATGGCGTTTGAGGACGCGATGGAAGTCGCTGTCGAATTCGCGCGCAAACGTGGCGATACGCTCGTCATTGTTACCAGCGATCACGGCAACGCGAACCCGGGCTTGAATGGTTTAGGCTATGAATATGGCAGCAGCGATGAAGCCTTCACGCGGCTTTTACAGGCAAAAATGTCTTTTGAAGAGCTGCCTACTAAGATCAAAGAGGCAGGCGGCAAACCGGATGCGGATACCGTTCGAGACATGATTAAAGCGGGCATGGCGATTGAAATCGAGAAAGAAGAGGCGCAGGTCTTAAGCGATGCGATTGCCGGTAAAGTGATGCCCGTCCCCAACAAGCAGCACCGGAATTTGGGAGGTTTGCTGGGCGGCATCCTGAGCAACTACAATGGAATCGGCTGGATTGGTATGAACCATACGGCAGATTATGTTTGGGTCAGCGCGTTTGGACCAGGGCAGGAGCAGTTCGAGGGTTTAGTGAAAAACACCGATGCCTTCGTCAAAATGACCCGCATGTGGGGTATAAACTTTAAGAACCCCAGCATGACCCGCGAGCAAGCGAAGCCCTTCATGCGCGCTTTGAGCGAGAGAGTGGAGACCCCACATTGGGCATGACCTTTGCTTCTCTACTGGCTGCTTGGACGCCGAGTGATTGTCTTTGAAAAATCAATAAAACCGATGGGCATCAGCGTTCGCAATTTTGTGAGTGCTGATGCCCATCAGTCAATCAACTGGCGAACGAGGGATGAACATCGACGCGCTTTATGAACCCATGTACGCGAGAATAGTAATCAACCCTTTCGCGAAATGCCAGACATCGTTCTTAACACCCGCGTCCAAAGTTAAACAGCACAGTCAGCAGGTCTAAATCGTTCACGCGCCCATCGCCATTCACATCTTCAGGCAGATTTAAACCCTGATCGCCAAAACGGTAGATCACGCGTAAAAGGTCTTCATCATCCACACAACGGCTGCTATCCACATCGCCCACCGGGTACATCGTGAACCAAGGACGCGAAAAGGGCGAGTTCAAAAAAAAGTTCATCAACAAATTGCCTACTTTCTGTTCGCCTGCGGGTGAAGGATGAAGCCCATCGTTTTCAAAATCGCTGCAGAACCATTGCAGACCATCCTGACGCGGTGTTTCGCCATCTGCCCACAAATACAGTCCCCAAGCGATCCAAGGCGCGACAGTGTTGTAGTCCAAATCGCCCGCGCGCTCATCCATTTGTCCTTGTGCCATCTGACGCATTTGGGCTTCAATGACCCATTTAATGGCAAAAGCCACTTCATAGGCGTAAGGTTCGGGGTTCGTCAACCCTGTTGAATATCCCCCATACGTTCGGCTGGATAGGTAGACCTGTTTAAGGTTTGGGTACCTGATTTTCAATGAGCGAACAATATTGCCATACTGTTGTGCCAAACGATAGGCGTCCGAGTCTTGATGAGGCAAAGAACTCGTCGGGCGCGCATTCGCTGTTTTGACCCAGACCACTTGCACTTGGAGTTCGGTCAAGCCGCGAGGTGTCAACACTTGATCGCGAATACGGTTATAGTTGGGATCAGTCGGCTCATCCCAAGTCCCAGCATCTTGCCCACCCCGCGCCCCGTTCACAATGGCAAGCGCTCGGTGGTTGACATCTGGATGCGATGCCGCCTGCCCCATAAAGGTCCAATTGCCGCAACAGAATTCTTGGTTCGTATTAGACATGCCTATCGAAAGCAAGACATATCTGCCGTTCGGATGGGGCTGTCCTTCAGGGTTGAGCGGTTGAATACTGAGCGCGCGTTGGAAACCCTCCAGCGCATGGGGACGCGGCATCTGATTGCTGCCATTGGGATACAGCCCGCCTTGGAACTGGTTCAAATACCGCGCCTTACCCAATTGCGTTATCGGAACCAATCCAACCGAGGTTCGGCTGCAATCAGATGCCAGACACACTGTCCAGAGTAGCAAACAAAAGAAAGAGAGAGTTGCTTTCATCAGTCATTTTCCTTATCATCAATACTAAAAAGTTTAGACGACCGATGAAAGTAGAGGTTCACTTGTGAACTGAATGTCCTGCCGCATCATGGAACGCTTCCATCAATGCCTCAACCATCGTCGGGTGCGGATGAATCGTATCGACCAAGTCATCCAAAGTCGCTTCCAACTTTATCGCAAGCACCGCTTCTTGCAGCAGGTCGCTGGCATGCGCCGAACAGATGTGAACCCCCAATATTTCTCCATAGCGCGACTCAGCGACCACTTTCACAAGCCCGTCTTTCTCGTTGACCGCCATCGACCGCCCCAACGCTCGAGGCAAGAACTTGCCGATTTTCACATCATAACCCTGCTCCCGCGCTTGCGCTTCCGTCAAGCCAACGCTGGCAACTTCAGGATGGGTATAGACCACATTCGGCACAGCGCGGTAATCCATGCGCCGGGACGCGCCAAAGCAGTTCTCCGCAACCAGAATACCTTGCGCCGAAGCGACATGCGCCAAGGGATACTTGCCCACGATGTCGCCAATGGCGTAGATGTTTGGCACATTCGTGCGCATATACTCATCGACCGCTACCAGGTTTTTATCCATCTGAACGCCCGCCACATCCAAACCGATGTTTTCGGTGTTCGGACGACGCCCCACGCCCAATAGCACCACCTGCGCCTCTACCTCCTGGGAACCTTTCTCGCCTTCCACTTGGCAGAACCAAGAGAAGCCCCGGCGTTCCGCCGATTTGAGGGTCGCGCTGGTAATGAGGGTAATCCCTTGACGGCTGAGAGATTTCTCCGCCTCTTTGGCAATTTCCGCGTCAAATAGAGGCAGCACTTGAGGCGCCATCTCCACCACCGTGACCTTCGCGCCCAAAGCATTAAAGACATAAGCGAACTCTAAGCCCACCGCGCCCGCGCCCAAAATCAGCATGCTTTCCGGCACAAATTTCGCATAGACCGCATCATCGCTGGTCCAAACATTCTCGCCTTCCAGTCCTGGAATCGGGATTCGGATCGTTCGAGAACCCGTCGCCAGAATCACATTTTTTGCGCGAAAGGTCTGCTTACTGCCATCCGCAGCCGTTACTTCCACCGTGTCGCGCCCGGTCATCTTGCCCTCACCCTCTACGGATTGCACCTTATGTTTCTTGAACAATGAGCCAATACCGCCGCGCAGGGTCTGAACGATCTTATCTTTGCGCGCCTGCATCGCGTCAAAATCGTAGCTCACCTCGCCGCTCACCAGCACACCCATCTCTTTGGCATGCACGGTTTGGTGATACCGTTCCGCATTGGCGATCATCACTTTGCTGGGGATACAGCCCCAGTTCAGGCATGTGCCGCCCAAATACTCGCGCTCGACGCAGATCACTTTACCGCCGCCGGTTTCATTGGCGATTTGCGCAGCCCGGATGGCAGCCACATAGCCGCCCGGACCTGCACCCAGCACCAGCACATCGGCATCATAATTTCCATTTGACATCACTATTTCCTCCAAAGGGTTGGGGTCTAAAAGGGATTCGATTTGCTCGATAATGGCGTTGGATGCGCCCACAAGCGGTCGCTCTAATACGCCAGTTTGATTTCGAATGATAGGAAGACCTGATTGTAATTGGGTCATGGTAGGTTATCCCCAAAACGAGTGCCCGGGGCGGGACTCGAACCCGCACGGGAAATTCCCAATGGATTTTAAGTCCACCGCGTCTGCCATTCCGCCACCCGGGCACAGCGTAGAATTATACCTGATAATACATTGGAGGGTTTTGATTTTCAAGGCGCGCTTTTTAGTGTCTCACACAAAAAGGAGTACCTTTTTGAAGGCTTGATAAAATGCTAATCGCTGTCCGCCGTCATTCCCGTTGGTCATCCTCGCGAAAGCGGGGAACGCGGGAATCCAAGAGAAACAGACGATTGCTAAAAGATTCATTATGAAACCCTTATCGAGAGCATTAGATAGGGGTTCAACGTAATTCTTACTGCTTTCGATGGAAATCAAGTTTGAGCGATCTCACTCAAAACCCGCTGCGCGATTGCGCCTGAACGCGCTGAGGGGCGCGTCGATCAACGCGTAAAGGTGCGTGAGCAACAAAGCGCAGAAGGTCATGGTCAAAAGGGGGCTTAAACCACCCCGCGCGGGATTTGCGCTGAACAACATCCTCAAGAGGTTCTTCATAAACAGATTGCCTTCGGGCATCGCGAAAATCACAATCCAGCCCACCACAAACAGCCCTAACACAATGCCGCCCTTCACAAACTCGCCATTGTAAAGCTGCCCCACGCCCGGCACGCACATGGAACAAAGAAACGCTAATCCGGGATTGCGCTTCATCTGCAGGAGGTCGCCCTCGGAGCCGTCCAACATCCGCGACCACTCTTCCTGTTGAAGCCGCTCATTCGTAATTGCCAGCACTAACTCCGCATATTTGCGTTCTGCGCTGACCAGTTTGGGGTCCAGTTCATGCGCCTGTTTGTAAGCCTCTTGAGCCGCGGTGCGGTCGCCGGACGAACTTTTCAAATCGCCCAACATCTCCCAGGCGGGCGCGTAGTCAGGAATCAGTTCCACCGCTTGTTGAACCAACGAACCTGCCTCTGCAAACTCGCCTTTCATCCGAAGCAGATTCGCTTTGCCCAACAGCCGGTCGGCTTCATCGCGTTTAGGGTCTAACTCGTGACCGGGTTTCATGATTTTGCCGCTTCTCGTTTCGCCTCATCGCGCGCGTTTTGCAGCGAGGGCGCATACTCCCACAACGACTCCAAGTCATAAAAGTTTCTTTGCTCTTCACGCATGATATGCACAACGATATCGCCATAATCCAACAAAATCCAAAGCGCGGTCGGCACCCCTTCCACCCGAAGCGTTTTCTCGCCCTGTTTCGTCATGCGATCCTGAATGCGTTCAGCAATCGCGCGGACATGCGTGTCCGATGTCCCGCTGCAAATCACAAAATGATCTGCAATAATCGTTTTTCCTCGCAGATCCAGCGCGTTTATGCGCATGGCTTTCGCTTCGTCCGCGGCATCCATAATCTCTTCGATTTTCTGATCAGTCTCCATTGGCTCCTCAATCTTGTTTTGTATTTGACTACGCTTCAAGCGCAGATTGTTTCTTCAATCTCCCATTCTATATAGAGTAGAGACGATTTTGGCGTATATATTCTATCACACAATCGAGCGTAAAATAGCGAATAGACCGGTTGGAAGCGATTCGCGCGCGTAAATCGGTGGCGGAAATGGGCATGAGGGTCATTTCGAGAGGGATGATGCGCGCCTGCCAATCGAACGGTAATTCCTGAAGAGTCGTTGTTATGTCATAGCCGGGGCGCGTCGCGACCACAAAATAACAGAGTTCTAAAATCGTTTCCACTTGATACCATTGCGGCAGCGAATGAAGCGAATCTGCGCCTGCGACAAAGTAAAAATCATGCGAAGGGTAGAGGTCTCGCAGCGTTTGCAAGGTCTCCACGGTGTAAGACGCGCCGCCACGCTCGATTTCTAAACGGCATGCGGTGAGTTTGGGGTGATTGTGAGCCGCCAGTTCCACCATCTGCAACCGGTGCTGCGCGCTGCTCATGTTGGAAGCAGATTTAAGCGGGTTCTTTGCGCTGGGTATCAGCAGCATTTCATCCAGAGACAGCGTTTCTATCGCCTCTTCTGCCAACCGGAGATGACCGTAATGAATGGGATCAAAGGTCCCCCCCAGAATACCAAGACGCTTCAAGAGCGGTTCACACCTCCCCTTGCAGCACGTATTTGTAGGTGGTCAACTCACGCAAGCCCAAAGGACCACGCGCATGCAGCTTATGGGTCCCCACCCCGATATGGCAGCCCTGCCCTAAATCGGTGTTATGCGCAGACAAAGGAGAAGCGTTCACATAAACAAAAGCGGAATCAACCTCACGCGTGAAACGCTGCGATACCGAAAGGCTCTGCGTCATAATCATATCGGAGTGCCGATGCCCGCTCTGATGGATCCAATCGATGGCTCTGTTCAAGTCGGAGACGGTGGTTAAATAAACGCCCGGACATAAGTCGCCCTCATAATCGGAACGCAGGTCGCTGGTGAGCCATTCGCGAGTACGGTCACAAGGACGCAACGGCACATTCTGCTCTAAGCAGAACTGGTGGATTTTGGGAACCCATTCCGGCGCGAGGTTCTCATGAATGAGAAGCGCGCAAGACATCATTTGCTGGCAGATTCGGCTCAAGGTCTGCTCCAAAAGCAGCCTGTTCATCATCGGCTGTGTCACGTCCTCATGGGCATAAACCACGCACCGCTGGTAACCAGTGGAGATGACCGGCACAAGGCTATTCTCAGAAACGAACTGAACCCAGGCATCATTCCCTTTCGGAATAATCGCGTCCACCAAATGGTACATCTGCATCATCTGCTCCGCTAAGTCGGGGTCTTGACTCTCTAAAAACTGCATCTGATGGGCAGGCGCGCCCGCGTTTTCCATTGCATTGTTCAGAACACGACTAAGCATCAAACTGGTGCCAAAGCCATACCGCCCACTCCAAAGAATCGCCGCGTTGCCCGATTTCACGCTGAGCGCGGCAGCATCCGCCACCAGATAAGGACGGTCATGAAAAAGTACCCCCATCACTCCCAAGGGTATCCGCACTTTTTGAACTGAAAGCCCATCCGACTGCCGCCAACCCTCAATCACTTCACCAATAGGGTCAGGCGCTTCGTTCAGCAATCGAATTCTTTGAATGATCGATTGCAGGCTTTCGTTGGTCATACGCAGCAAATTCAGGTGGGGTTCTTGGCAGCCCGCTTCCCGCGCCAGTTCCACATCTTCGGCGTTTACTTGCAGGATCAAATCGCGATGTTCATGCAGATCGGAGAGAAAAGCGTTCAAAATCTTCGTTTTCAGGTCGCCAGGCATCAAGGCAGCCTGCAACGCAGCGCGCCGCGCTCTGCTGGCAATCTCCTGCATCGTCTCCGATTGTTTCACTAACTTATCCATTGGGCGGATTCTTAGGCTCCCATTTATGCTATAGGCTCTTAGACGATGGTTCCATCCCTTTTGTTGCGTCTTTCATCGAGAGAATATAGTCATGAGCCTTTTTCAAGCCATTTCCCTGGTCTTTATACTCGTGTAACAACGCTACCAGTTGGCTGCCAACCACGGCGCCATCGGCAAAGGAGCAGACTTGACGCGCCTGTTCAGGCGTGGAAATCCCAAATCCGACGGCGATAGGCAGGTTTGTTTTGGGGCGAACCCGCTCCACTAACGCTTTCGCGTCAGGAGGCGTCTCATGGCGCGCGCCGGTGACCCCGGTTCTTGAGACACAATAAACAAACCCAAGCCCGCGCTGCGCCACTAAATCGATACGCGCCTCGGTGCTGGTGGGCGCCAAAAGGAAAATCGGGCTTAAATCCTCCGCCTGCGCCGCCTGCAGCCACTCATCCGCCTCGTCGGGCGGCAGGTCGGTCATCAGACAGCCTGAGAAGCCCGCTTGACGCGCATCATGCGCAAATCGGGTCAATCCGTACCGCTGAACCGGGTTAAAATAGGTGAAGATGATCATCGGGATATGAATTCGCGATTGGCAGCCTGCCACACGCTCCAACACTGCCGGAAGCGTCGTTCCACGTTCTAAGGCGCGCTGGGTCGCTGCTTGAATGGTGGGACCGTCCGCCAGCGGGTCGCTGAAAGGGATGCCTACCTCAATCAGGTCTGCGCCCGCCGATTGCAAAGTCTCCAACAAGTCTGGCAGCGCGTCCAAGGATGGATCGCCTGCGGTGATGTAAACAACCAGCGCGCCCTCTCCTTTTTGTCGACACTCAGCAAATCGATTTTCAATTGCCCGGTTCATAAACACTCTCAATATCGGTTCAAAACGACCCTTTCGTCAGTCCTGTGGGAACTGAAATTCGCTGGGCGAGGCTTTCGCGCGAATCAGGCTTTCTAACTGGTCCGAGATTTTATCCAATTTCGGCTCGTCATGGCTCAACCCTAACGCGCCGGTAATTGTGCCCTGATCGTCCACAAAAAACTCCACAAACTCGCCTGCCTGCGCGTCGCCTTTCAGTTCGGTACGGCTGGTCGTGGACACCTCTCCCCGAACACACAGGTGCAGATCAAACACATCGGAATAGAAATACCGGACTTGGTCATAGGGCTGAGTTTCGCCTGCCATATTCGCGCCCACAGCGCGCCCTTGCCATTTCGCGTTCAGATGATGTTCCGCATGCCCTCGGTTGCCGCTGATGGGGTCTGGGAAATAAGCCACATCGCCCGCCGCCCAAATCGCGGGGTCTTCGGTGCGCAGGGTTTCATCCACAACAATCCCTTGAGTGGGGTCTACCGCCAATCCCGCTTGCGCCGCCAACTCCACATTCAGAGTCGCCCCCACCGCCATCACAATCATGTCGGCAGGTAAGGTCTCGCCATCGGAGAGTTGAACCGCTTTCAATGCGCCTTCGCCTTCCAAGCCCTTCACCGTGGTTCCGAGTTTGAACTGGACGCCCTGATTTTTATAGTGGTTCTGGATGAACTGTCCGAGCGTGGGTGTGGCAAATTGCGCCCAGGGATGCGCGCCCGATTCCACAACGACCGTTTCTATTCCCTTTTGAGCGAAAGCCGCCGCGATCTCCATGCCCAAGTAACCCGCGCCATCGATCACCGCGCGCTTTGCGCTGCGCATGGCTTCGCGAACCGCCTCGACTTCATCCAATGAACGAAGACAAAAAACGCCCGGCAGGTTCTGGTTCGGCAGGTCTAAAAGGCGAGCGCGTGAACCGGTGGCAATCAGCAATTTATGATAACCGACTCGCTCTCCATTGTCCAAGACAACCTGCTTTTCTGAGCGGTCAATCGCACTGACAGGCACACCCAATTTCAATTCGATTTGGTTCTTAGGGTAGAAATCATCATATTTGCTGTAGCAGTCGTCGGTCTGCCATTCCTCGCTGAGCAAGCAGCGTTTGGACAGCGGAGGGCGGTCATAAGGGGGGTGATTCTCGGAGCCAATAATCAGGATGCGCCCGTTGGGGTCGCGCTCCCGGATCGTCTGGGCTGCCCACACTGAGGCAACGCCCGCGCCAATCAATACGTAGTCGATTTGGTTCATAGTTGTTTAAGGTCCTTGTTGGGTTTGGATACAAAAAATCACACAGTCATCAGCCACCGGTAAGGCTCTTCAATCAGCCCCTTCACTGTCTGCAAGAATTGCGCGGCTGGCGCGCCATCCACCACCCGATGGTCAAACGATAAACTGAGAATCATCTGGTGGCGAACCGTCAATTGCCCCTCCCAAACAGCAGGTCTTTGAGCAATCTGCCCCACGCCTAAAATCGCTGCTTGTCCAGGAGTGATAATGGGCGTAAATCCGTCGATACCGAACGCGCCCAGGTTGCTGATACTGAAACTGCCGCCCTGCAAATCGTCTGGTTTCAACTTGCCTTCGCGCGCCCGGCGGCTTAAATCATGGGTGGTTTGAGTCAACTCGATCACATTTTTCTGATCGGCGCAATGAACCACAGGCACTGCGAGCGCGTCGTCTAAGGCGACGGCAAACCCGATGTTGATCGCGCTGACCTGCTGAATGTGGTCGCCTCCCCAACGCGCATTGACACGGGGATGTTGGGCAAGCGCAAGCGCGCAAGCCTTGATCAGCAGATCATTGTACGAGATGCGCAGTCCACAAGCGCGCTCAATATCGGGCAGCAAACGCGCGCGCATGGCGACTAAATGCTCGGCATCCACCTCTGCGAAGAGCGTCACATGGGGTGCGTCCCGGTAACTCTTGCTGACCGCTTCTGCAGTCAAACGGCGCAGAGGCGAAAGCGCGATTCGCTCATCTGCCAAAGCGGGCGCAGGCATGGACGCGGTTGGCAGGTTTGTTTTCTCATGCAGGTAAGCGCGCACATCCTGCTCTTGGATTCTGCCGCCTGCGCCGCTGCCTCGTCCCGATAATTGCTCCAATGGAATCGCATGTTCGGCAGCCAGTTTTCGCGCGCGCGGCGTGATGAACAATTTCTCCGAGGAGGCGGGCGAGGGGAATACCGTTGTCATGCCCACAGGCGCTTCAGAAGCCGGTTCGGAAATCGTTGCGGGCGCGCTGGACATCACAGGAACGTCGCCAAGCGGTTCGTTGGGGTCATCGGAGAGCAGCGCGACCGGCGTGTTGACAGGAATCGATTCCTCCAAAGGAACCAACACCTTCCGCAGGTAGCCTTCTTCGGTTGAGTCGACCTCGATATTGGCTTTGTCGGTCATCACCTCGAAAAGCATATCGCCTTTCCGGACGTACTCGCCTTCCTGTTTGTACCAGCGCAGAATCGCGCCTTCTTCCATGGTTTGTCCCATCAATGGCAGCCGAACGGTTTTGACCAACTTTTTCTCCTGATGATAGGAAAAATTATACCTCACAGCGAGAGTTTTACACGCAGCGCCTTGCCCTTTATGCATTTACGGGTAGAATGTAAGACGCAGCATGGACGGCTGCTAAGTTTTGAAAGAAGGAGATAAACACATCGATGATCCGTTTTCCAGACTCGTTTCTTTGGGGCGCAGCCACCGCGTCCTACCAAATTGAAGGCTCCCCGACCGCAGATGGCGCAGGCGCGTCGGTATGGCACCGGTTCGCGCATACGCCGGGAACGATTCAACGCGCAGAGACCGGCGACACGGCTTGTGACCATTACCGCCGCTGGCGCGACGATGTGGCAATGATGAAATCGTTAGGTTTCAACGCCTATCGATTTTCGACGGCGTGGGGGCGTGTTCTGCCCGAAGGCACGGGAACCATCAATGAAAAAGGGGTGGATTTCTACCGCCAATTGGTAGATGCATTGTTAGAAAACGGCATCGAACCGATGATTACTCTGTTTCATTGGGATTTGCCCGCCGCATTGCAGGACCGAGGCGGCTGGGCGAATCGCGAATCGGCAGACTGGTTTACCGAATACGCGGAGGTGATGTTCCGCGCCTTGGGTGACCGGGTCAAATGGTGGGTTACTCACAATGAGCCTTGGGTCGTGATGATGTTGGGACATATCACCGGCGAACACGCGCCCGGTATCCGCGATATCGGCGCAGCCAGCCGCGCGGGTCATCATCTGCTGCTGGGGCATGCGCAAGCGGTTCAGGCGTTCCGAGCGCATCAACCGGCTCACGCGCAAATTGGACTGGTCACCAACTTGGGACCGCAGCAGCCCGCCTCGGATAACCCGATGGATCAAATGGCGGCGGAACTATGGCATAATTTCATCAATCGCTTATTCCTCGATCCGGTTTTCAAGGGCAGTTACCCGCAAATCATGTTGGACTTCTTGGGTGAATTCGCGCCGCCCGTTCAAGCCGGCGACTTGGAGCGCATCCAGCAGCCTATCGATTTTTTGGGTGTCAACTACTATACTCGGAACGTGGTCGCGTATGATCCAGACAGTTCGCTCAATTCGCGTTCGGTTCTCCAAGAAGCCCAACACACCGAGATGGGATGGGAGGTTTATCCCGAAGGGCTGTACCAGATTTTGAAATGGGTTCAGGCAACGTATGGCGATATCCCCCTTTATATCACCGAAAACGGCGCAGCCTTCGCCGATCAAGTGAACGAACAAGGCGAAATCGAAGATAGGGATCGGTTGGAATATTTGAAGAGCCATTTTTCCGTCGCGTATCGCGCCATGCAGGAAGGGGTCCCGCTGAAAGGCTATTTCGCCTGGTCTTTGATGGATAACTTCGAATGGGCGTTTGGCTATTCCAAGCGGTTTGGGATGGTGCATGTCGATTTTGCGACTCTGAAGCGAACCGTGAAAGCAAGCGGGCATTGGTACAGTCAGGTGATACAAAATCATGGATTCTAATCAAGTCTGGCATCTCGGCACGATGGGATTTAGTTATAGCGACTGGCAGGGCGTGTTCTATCCGTTGGGCGCGAAACCCGGCGATTACTTGCATTACTACAGTCGCGTGTTCCAAGCGGTGGAATTGGACTCCACCTTCTATGCCGCGCCGCGAGAATCACAGGTGAAACGATGGGCGCAAGCGACCCCGCCTGGCTTCCTTTTCTGCGCCAAAACCCCGCAACAAATCACGCATGAGTTGAGGTTGATCGATGCGGTAGATGAGATGAAACGTTTTGTTGCGGTAATGCAGCACTTAGAGGAGAAGTTGGGCGCGGTGTTGTTGCAAATGCCGCCTGATTTCACCAGCGCGGAACGAGACGCCGTCGAGCGTTTTCTGCCCTCACTGCCCGAAGGGGTTCGTTTCGCGATTGAGTTTCGTCATCGCAGTTGGTACACCTCAGAAACGCTGGAATTATTGAAAGCGCATGGGGTGTGCTGGGCTGCGACCGAGTATTTACAACTGCCCCGCGATCTGTTCCGAACCACCGATTTTCTTTATGTGCGCTGGATCGGTCAGCATGGGCGGTTTCAAAACCATCGCTCGGAACAGTTGGATGTGTCCCAGTCGCTGGCGGATTGGAAAACGCGCCTGCCTGCGGAAGTTCCTCATGTCCAGCGCGTGTTTGGTTTTTTCAATAACGATTTTGCCGGTTTCTCGCCCGGCACTTGTAACCGATTTAAGGCGATGATGGGACTTCCCACCAACCGTTTCCCAGCGGAAGAGCAAGGCGCTTTGTTTTGATAAAACACTATGCAAAAAATCTTTAAGGCATGTATGTAATAACCGCCGTCAGTGTGAAGAACGCAATCGCCAAGTAGAGTGTAATCTTCGAGACGTTATCATCAAAACCGGGTTTGCTCTTGACATAGCCGCTGCTCGCGCCGCCGCCGCTAAAGATTCCTTCTGAGCGGGTGGCTTGAGCCGCCACCAGCAAGATAAAGCTGACCATCACCAGCACATCGACAATTGTTAAAATGAGCTTCAAAGTCGCCATCGATAATCTCCTAACTCTTACCTAAAATAATCCCGGTCGCGCAGGTCGTCCAAAGGCTCATCCAACGAGCGCGAAACCTCTTCACTTGCCCGCTTGAATTCTCGGATCGTTTTGCCAATCGACCGACCGATTTCGGGCAGCTTCTTCGGTCCGAAGATCAGCAGGGCGATCACCAAAATGACCATCATTTCCTGAAAACCGACATTAAACATCTTCTTTATGCCTCCTGAAAGGCTTGCATTTGGACTTCTTGCGCCAGGCTTTCGATATGCGATTGATCGCAAAGCGCTGCGCCAAAAGTCTCCGCATTTGCTGCGCCCGCGCCCATAGCCCATTGCAGGGATTCCTGGAAGGGCATTTTTTGACTTAACGCCCAGACATACGCGCCGAAAGCGGCGTCGCCTGATCCCACTGCGCTCTTATATTGTACCACAGGAGGCGCGCCAATCCAGATTCCTGCCGCAATATGCAACAATGCGCCCTGCGCGCCGAAGGTAATGAGGCTGTCACAGCCCGCTTGCCTCCAAGCGCGGGTAAAAGGTAGCGCGTCTGAAAACATCAAGATAGGATGTCCCGCATACTCCGACAATTCTTCGGCATTGGGTTTCAATAAATCGGGAAAGACCCCTCTCTGCAGGGTCGCGGCGATGCGCTCGCCATGGGTATCCAATCCTACCCACGCCCCCGACTCCCGAACCGCCTCGATGCAGTCGGCATAAAAATCGGGCGGCAATCCCGGCGGCATCCTGCCAGATAGGGTCACAAAGTTTGCCTGCCGCGCCAACTTACGCAACCGATCCAAAAAACGCGCCGCTTCCTCTGGGGCGATTTTGGGTCCGGGTTCGTTGACTTTGGTTTCGGTGTGACTCACCGGGTCCACAATCGCGGTACAAAGACGTGTTTCTTGCTGGCACGGTTCAAAGTCAGGATTCAAACCCTCCTGCGCTAACAGATGTCTCGCGTAGTCGCCGGTCTGCCCCCCCAAAAAGCCGGTGGTGATGACCTCCGCGCCCAGCGTTTTCGCGACCCGCGCCACATTGATTCCCTTCCCCCCCGCGCCCGTGTGTTGCTGTTCGGTATGATAGACACCGCCCGGCGCAAACCGGGAAACTTGATAGGTTTTATCCAAAGCCGGGTTCAGTGTGACGGTCAGAATCAAGTTACTTGCCATTGGAAATTCTCAAGACCGTGCCATCAGGATTCATGTTCCAGCGCACAAGGACCGAGCGCGCTTCCGCTTCCACATTGACCGGCACCGGGTTCCCATTGGCATCTAATGCCTCGATAACGGGACGACGACTGTCGGTCGCGATTCGCGCGATGCCCGGCGTGCCGGACGGTCCCTTCAGCAAATAGGCGCACTGCGTATTTCCCTCATTCGACAACACGATTCGAGCATTGGTGTGCAAAACGCGCAACGGCTTGGGAGAGTCAATTCTCTTCAGTACGCGAGGCGTGTCCGGGTTCAATATATAATCCCTCACGATGGGCAGTTTGGGGTCTAGGACATCGATGTACGCGCCCCGCAATGTGGTGGTTCGGGTTGTTCCATAAGCCACCGTCCAATCACCCCTTTGCAATAAGAATCGAGACCGCTCGCGATAGCGTAAGCCCGCCCGTCCCGCCACATTCTGTATCCAAGCGCGCGCTTTGTCTGCGCCCTGCGTATCCAACGCGAAAGTTCTGCCCGGAACCCCCATCAACACGATACCGCCGCTGCCCACACGTACCGACACACCGACTGGCTTATCTCCATAAGTATACAGTGGTTCGCTGCGTTCCGCTTGGTACAAAGTCAATGGCTCGCCGTTGCGCATGCGAATCTTGGGTAAGTCGTTTCGCGTGGGCGTTAAATTCAGCTCCTCATAAGGTGGAACGGTGGAGATTTGAATTTGCCACTCCTGCGCGATCTCCACATTGAGCGAGGCGCGATTGCCGCGCGGCAGCGCAAAACGATAAACGAACCAACTGCCGCCGTCGGCATAGCGGGCATTCTGATTGTTCAGCAAACTGCCCTGATCCACAAACATGACTTGACGCTCCGCGCTGGTTCCAGGCGAAAACGCTGCCAAAGTTCGACTATCCAATTCTAATCGAACTTGGCTCACTAAGGGTCCCCAGCCGGTATCTGGGAAAGGGTCGCGAAACTTTACGTAGATGGTTTTGCCCGCCTGCGCATATTCGGTCAAGTCGAACTGAACGCGGCGACGGTTGAAAGCGTTCTCTTGCCGGACATTCTCATGCTGTCCAACCGTTTTCCACGCGTTTTCTGTGGCGACCTCTGGCTGCAACGTCTCTGCCGTTGCGCGGACCTCCAAGCGTCTCAACAGGTCATTTAGAGGAGTCTGCGCGCCGTCCCGTCGCCACCAACCTTCTGGGAGCGCGTTATAAGGGTCCGAGCCGCCCGTGACCACCAGCCAGCCCCCATTGCGAATCCAATTCGCCAAGGCTTCGTGGGTCGCTTCAGAAGGCGGTTTCTGATAGTCATAGCTCAACATCAACAGGCGCAGACGACGCAAATAGTTGGATTCCGTCACACGGTCTAAGGACACCACCTGTAAAGGCACTCCCGCTTTGATGAGCGGCAGGCTATATCCCAGAAGATCTTCCAAATGGCTGACGTGTGGTTCCCCGCGCTGATACACCATGCTGTCGGAAAAGAGAATACCGATGTCGGGAATACCTGCATCCAGCGAGCCCGCCGGAGAACTGGCGATCCCCTCTAAGGCGCGGGTCACGCTCAAAATCACGGAGGCGTAATCGGGAGGAACCCGCCCGAAAATGCGCTCCGGCCAGGGCAAGACCTCATAGCGCTTGACTTCGGGGAAAAGAGTCGCCGCAGCCAGCGTATCGAAATAATAGCGTTGCAGCGCGCTGAGTTCTAAGGTGGAAACATCGGACAAAGGGTCCATCAGGAACCAGAGGCTCTTATCGGTATCCCTCAGAAGCCCCACAAGGGAGGCGTATTCCAAAAATGCCATCGCGAAGGGATGTTCTCCCCAAACGCCCGCATAGGGAACGCGAGTCCGAGCCGTATCGCTCCACACTTGTCCGATCACCTCTTGAACAATCGGGTTGAGCAGGGTTTGGTGGTGCGCAAAGCAAATCCCCCACATCGCATAGTTGATGGGGCTATGAACCGCCACCATGCGGCGCGCCTGCGCGGCGTTGACCTGAACTTCTGTCAACAGGCTATGGATCGTGCCGGTCATAAGTTGCGCCTTTAACCGGTCTGCCCGCCAACGACTGCTGATCGAATCATGGGGCGGCTGCCAATCGATGCCATACTGTTCTCGATAAGCTCCCTTAAACCATTCTTCATACCCCGCCTGCGCCCAATATTCTGGTTCTTCGGGACAGATTGCTTTGGAGCCTGCGCGCAACGCGCTTCGGTAATAGTTCAGATTGGTTTCCAGTCGGTCAGCCGTAGGCGCAAGATAATAGCTACTCTCAATGCGCATTAGGTCGCCGTTTTGACGGGTCTGTACATGGGTGGGATTGGCTTCTGCATAAGGCGTATAGTCGCGGAATCCGCCCATCGTTTGAATGAAATAGCCCGCGTTTTGCCAGCCTGTGATGCGGGCAGGGTCCGCGGAGTAGACCATCACTGCATCGGTCTGCAGATCTAATTTGGGTTCATAGGCTGCGCCGGTTTGATAGGTCGTTCGGGGTTCTGTAAATCGCGCTGGTTTTAAGGCGTTCGCTTGCGCGCCCAGCAATCGTTCCACCGCATCGCCGATACCGTCCCCATCATCGTCACGATCGGTCGCCTTGATATCGATAGCATAGATCGCTAAGCCTGCCGTCCTGCTGCCTTCCAAAATCACTTGCACCACCTGAACGGGCGTGGTCGTCGGCACTCGGAAGGTATAAGTCCGCGAAAGCACTGCGCCTTCAATGGCTCGGTTCAGTAAGGTTTGGCTGCCCGATACCACTTTGACTGCGCCTTTGCCACCTGCGGTCACGGACATTTGAACATCCATGCCGCTCAACAGACGGAATTGATAGATGGCTCTGCCGTTAGGATTCACGGTTCGCCGGTCGCCTGCGAGCGCGCTTCGATCCCCTTTGACAAAAAAGCCCGATTCTGAGTCGGGCTTCACCGTTCGTTGAATTTGCGCCTTCTGCGCTGGCGCGCTGGCGATCAGAATACAGGCTCCTACGGCTGTTAGTAGAGTCCACTTCATACAGGCAATTATACCCGCCCCTGTCTTTTTGAGTTTGGGTCAGATAACAAATTCCTTACCATCATACGTCGTACTTTGTCGCGAGCTCACCTTAGACAGGCGAGATATTACCGGATGGACTACCACATAGAATAATCAAAATTAGAGGGCGAAGCTCCGTCTTCGCCGTTAAACGGTAAGTACACCCACGCAGCTTTTTGAGTCAAAGACACCCCACCCCGTTATTCCTGTGTTAGCTGGAATCCATCAAGGAGTAACGCTTTCAATAATTGGCTTTAGTTGGCCCATTAGACTGCCAATCAGGTTTGTAATACTTATCTGTCTCCAATTGTCCTACAAGAAATTGTTAATCCTCATTCATCCAGTTGACGACTTCTAAGCCCGCAATTCGATTGAAATGCTTGGTGTTGTTTGTGATTAACACGCGTTGGTTAGCACAGGCAGTCCCAGCAATTAAAATGTCTGCCTCATCCAATGGCACTCCCAATTTCCATAATTCTGCACAGATGCGCGCCGCTTCAGACGCGCTTGCTTTATCCAATTCCCAAACTTGACTCAATTGAGCCATATTTTCAAAATCGGTGAGCTTTCGGCTTGCTCCGGAATTAAGCAAGCCGCGCTTGATTTCATAATAAGTGATTATACTAAACTCAATCTGTCCATAAAGAAGCACATAGGATTCCACTTGAGCAACCACGTTCGTGTGCCCTTTAAGATAATATGAAAGGATATCAGTATCAAGGATGCCCTGTTTCACGATTGAATTACCCTTTGGAAGCGAACGGGACTCTTCAGTGTTTCATCGAAGACCGCTTCCTCTTCTGGGCTTAAATCGGCTAACATCCCGGCATATCTCAAGACCGAATCTTTGCCATCTGCCTCTTCATCTAAGACCAAGATTGTGACCTCTTGGTTTTCCTCCAATTGAAGCTTTTCTTTCAACTTGATCATCCCTCGCGAATACACGCCTTTAACCGCCTGCATTTTTTCATCACCTCATCAACATTGTAGCATGTTTAGGGCATTATCCCAACCTTCCCTCCTCAAGCCTCTGCGCTGCCCAGTTGAACGACTGCCGGTTCACTGGCGTTGCCATACAAATCGATAGCGGTGACCCCGACCGCGCCGCTACGAGCAGAAAATTGAAGCAAATTGAATTCATATGCTCTGCGCTCAAAAGGCATAATCTCAAATCGCTCCTCATCGCCAAAACGCATCGCGACCACCCAGCGTCGGATCGCCACGCCTTCGCCGGCTTCCCACTGCAAGCGCATGCGATTGGTTTCCATATCGATCTCATAATGCAACTGCGGCGCGGCGGGCGCGTGGTTATAAAGCCAAGGACTGGCTGGCACTAAAGCGGGATGACAATAGACCTTCTCACACAGTTTCTCGCTCAAGGGCTTTTTGCTGTTCATCAGCGCGCGCATGCTGAAATGGATGTTGCCCGATGCGCCGGGATGCTGGCGCGTGATGGCAATTTTGCGCAAAATCTCTTCGTGACTCCACCCATCCAAAGTTTTACTGGTGTAGTTCCCAATCCACAGGTGACGGGACTGGCGATTCTGCTGCGCCCACCATTTCAAAAGCGCGGTATAGCTCTGTTGAGGCGCATCGACCTTCCAATACAGTTGGGGCGCAAAATAATCCACCCATCCTTGCTGAAGCCATAACCTGGCGTCGGCATAAAGCGTGTTATAAGCGTCCAAACCTCGGACTTGAGGCGGGTTGCCAGGACGCCAAATCCCGAAGGGACTGATCCCGAACTTCACCCATTGTTTCTCATGTTTGATTTCATGATACAATCGCTTCACGAAATCGTTGATATGACTGCGCCGCCAATCGGCGCGGCTCATGCTTCCTTTTTGCTGGCGGTATCGCTGCCAGTTCCGATCATCGGGGAATTCTACCCCCCGCCCGCGGGACTGGATGCGATAGGGATAGAAATAGTCATCTAAATGAACGCCATCCACATCGTACCGCTTCACCACATCCAACATTACGCGCAGAGAATGTTCCCGCGCGGCAGGCTCGCTGGGGTCCAGCCATAGCTGATCGCCGTATTTCCTCGCCAACTCAGGATGACGGCGCGCAATATGGCTCCTGTGAAGCGGCGATTTGGACGACGCGTGCTTGGCACGAAACGGGTTGAACCAAGCGTGCAGTTCCAAACCGCGGGCATGCGCCTCCGAAATCGCAAAGGCAAGCGGGTCATAGGAAGGCGCGGTTCCCTGCCGTCCGCTCAGGAATTCAGACCACGGTTCCAATGTCGACTCATAGAGCGAATCGCATGCCGGGCGCACTTGAAAGATGATCGCGTTCAGGTTCAAGTTGACCGAACGATCCAAAATGCGCTTCAACTCAGTTTGCTGTTGCTTGTCGCTCAATCCGGGTTTGGAGGGCCAGTCGATGTTGCACACGCTGGCGACCCACACACCGCGAAACTCGCGCTCAGGGGATGGGAGTAAAACGTTTTCTTTCATGTTTGTCCTCATTTTAAACTCGCTAAATAATGCGCTAAGGCTTCTAACTGCTCGGGGGGCAGGTCATCATAAGTGGGCATCGTGGTGCCGGGAAAAAACTTCTCCGGGTCTTTCAGGTGTTCCATGTGCCATTGCGCGCTGGGATGTTTCTTACCGACATGCGTCAATTCGGGTCCTTTGTCTTTGCCTTCTCCATTCACGATATGACACTTTAAGCACCGACGCTCCTGAATCAACCTCGCTCCCAAAGCCGCTTTCTGCTCGTCGATGGGAATGACGGGATAGCCTGCTGAAGCCGATTTTTGTTCGGGTTCGCGAATCGGAGAAGCGACATTCTGGGCAGCAGTCAAAGTAAACACTAATGCCGCCGTTGAACTCGTAATCGCGCCCAACGAAAGCCATGGGGAACGCGCTTCATCAGCGCGCGATTTGAATAGAAAAGGCAGCCATACGAGCAGAGCAATCAAAATTCCGGGAATAAGAGCGGAGCCTATCCAACCCGCTTCTGGGTCTAACTTTTGAGCGGTATTCAGACTGGCGTGGAGGGGCAGCACATACCATTCCGGTCGAGCCGAATAGTTGGTTTGCGGGTCGGCTTCCGCGCCGAAAGGAACCGGCAGCCAAAGCCCGCATGCCACCCAAGCCGCCAATAGCGCGGGCGACCAGCGTATTGCGCTTGAAGACCAATCCCGCCACCACCCCAAGCGTACAGACCAGACCAGCCATGCCGCCATCGCCGCCGACAGAAAGTAGACATGCCAGCGATACCAAAGCGATAAGGTCGCATCCGTTACGCTTTCGCCAGCGCGCAGAGCAATCATCAAGCCATCGCCGATCAACGGGATTCCGCCCGCAATGGCAGTCTCGATAGCGACCGTCCAAAAAGCGCGCTGATCCCAAGGCAACGCATGTCCGGTCAGTTGGAACAACATCGCCAACATGAACAGCGCGAGCGCGCCATACCACCGCGCATGGGTCGGGCGGCGGAACGCTCCGCTGAGCAGATAAAGAAGGAGGTAAACCGCAGAAAGCAAAATCAGCGCAGCGCTCGCCCAATGATGCAGTTTCAAAATCACGCTGAAAATGGGATGCTCTAAAATGCGTTGAGTGCTGGCATGCGCTTCGTCGACACGATATTGCATCAGCAATACGACACCCGTCATTATCGCGCCCACCAACATCAATAATATCCAAGGCCTTAAGATCTGCTGCCAACCCAACGCGCCCATATAAACTCCTTAGACTCTTGCGCCCACAGTCTGTTTTGCAGGATTGAGTATACCTCTTCATAGAAAATAAGCCCGCGTCTCTCTCCAGGTAAAATCATGCAGAGGAAACCAATCATGCAAATTACCATTGAACATCGACCCTCATACTCCTTAGGCATACTTAAGCTGGACCCGCGTGAGCAAGTGCGTGTGGAAGGCGGCGCCATGGTCAGCATGTCTCAAGGCATTCAATTGGAGACAGGCGCGACCGGCGGCATTTTACAATCCTTGAAACGCTCCTTTCTGGGAGGCGAGTCTTTCTTCCAAAATATCTACACCGCGCCGGAAATGGGCGGCGAAATCACCGTCGCTCCCGCTCTGCCCGGCGATCTGCAAACACTCTCGATACATGCAGGCGAAGAGATGCTGCTGCAGTCGGGTTCCTACGTCGCGTCGGAAATTGACATCAACACCGATACCCATTGGGGCGGCGCAAAAACCTTTTTCGGCGGTGAGGGGCTTTTCATGCTGAAACTGACCGGCATGGGCGAAGTGGTCATCTCCTCTTATGGCGCGATTTTTGAGCGCGTTTTATCACCCGGAGAAATCTACACGGTGGATACCGGACACCTCGTTGCCTTTCCCGCCCAGATGCCGTTTCGCGTGCGCGCGGTCGGCGGCATCAAATCCACTCTGTTCAGCGGTGAAGGACTGGTGGTTGACTTGACCGGACCTGGCAGGGTTTTGATGCAGACCCGCTCCATGAGCGCGTTTCTATCTTGGCTGGTCCCACAACTCCCCAAGAGGTCCGATTAAATGAGCCACTTCGAGAAGAACCTGGAATTACTGATTCGCGCGCGCTACCCGCTCGTCTATGTGCAAACCGCAGAAGAGCGGCGCGCAGAAGAGGCGATTCGCGTCGTAGCCAATAAGACCCAGAAACAATTACACGTTTGGACCTACACGCGAGGGTATGACCCTGCTTTTCCTGCGCCTCCTTCCGCAGAGACATCTCGAAGAGAACTCACCCCAGACTTGGAAGCGCTGACCGTGCTGTTCCGATCCAGTGAAAACCAAATCCTCCTGTTGAAAGATTTTCATCCCTTCATGAGCGATACCCGCATCATCCGTATGCTGCGCGATCTCGCGCCGCGCCTGCATAGCAGCGGTCGTTCGTTGGTCCTCACCAGCCCTGTGCTGAAACTGCCACCCGAATTGGAAAAGGAGATCAATGTAGTTGAAATGCCACTGCCCTCCCGCGAAGAGTTGGGCTATAAACTCCGGGAATTCCTGTTGTTGTTGCAGGATCATAAAGAGGTTCAAACCCAAATGACGCCTGCTGATTTTGAAGAAGTGGTTAGCGCGGCGCAGGGATTGACGATGGACGAGTTTGAAAATGTCATCGCCAAATCGGTCGTAGCGAACCGCCAAATCAAGGTGCAAACCATTTTAGAGGAAAAGCAGCAGTTGATCCGTAAATCGGGCGTGTTAGAGTATTATGCGGCGCAAGAAAACCTCAGCGACATCGGTGGTTTAGATGTGTTGAAAGATTGGCTGAGAAAACGGCGCGCCTCGCTCTCGGAAAAAGCGCGGGAGTTTGGTCTACCCGCTCCCAAAGGGGTGCTGCTGCTGGGGGTGCAGGGCGGCGGTAAAAGCCTCAGCGCGAAAGCGATTGCCTCGCTCTGGAACCTGCCCATGCTGCGTTTTGACGTGGGGCGGGTGTTCGGCAGTTTAGTCGGGTCATCCGAAGCAAATATGCGCCAAGCGATTCGAACCGCCGAAGCGGTCGCGCCTTGTGTGTTGTGGATCGATGAGTTGGAAAAGGCATTCGCGGGCGTCCAAAGTTCTGGAGCGTCCGACTCTGGCACCACCGCGCGAGTCTTCGCGACCTTCTTAACTTGGCTCCAAGAGAAAAAAGCGGCGGTCTTTGTGGTCGCGACCGCCAACGACGTCTCCCAACTCCCGCCCGAGATGTTGCGCAAGGGGCGTTTCGACGAAATCTTCTTCATCGACCTGCCCACCCTGCCCGAACGAGAGCAGATTTTTGAAATTCACCTGCGCAAACGCAAACGCGACCCGAAACAGTTCGACCTGAAAAAACTGGCGCGGGCGACGAACGGCTACTCTGGCGCGGAAATCGAGCAGGTGATTGTCGGCGCGCTCTTCACTGCTTATGACGCGCAGCGCGAACTAAAAAACGAAGACATTTTGCAAGAAGCGAAAAGCATTGTGCCGATTTCGGTGATGATGCGCGAAGAGATCGATGAATTGCGCACCTGGGCGCAGATGCGCGCTCGACCTGCCAGCGGTCCGCCGAAACCGGAACGGTCAAAACGCGCCAGTGTGGAAAAAGAATGAAAACTGCGCTATACTAATTCACAGAGGAAAATTTTATGGGTGTTGTCAATACACGCGCAGTCCCAGAAAAACCTGGATCATCGCCCATTCATATGTCTTTTGAAGATTATTTGGATTGGTTGACTGAAGATACTTGGGCTGAGTGGGTGGACGGGGACGTCATTCAACTGATGGCAGCAAGCGATCCACATCAAGCGTGGGTTGGGTGCCTTTACCGGCTGCTTGATTTTTGGTCAGAACATCATCATGCCGGAATCGTGAGGCTGGCTCCATTCCCTATCAAGCTGACCCTCCCAGAAGGAGAAATTCGTGGGAGAAAACCCGATATTTTCTTCATTGCTCAAGATCAGATTGAACGCAAGAAACCTCATTATTTTGAAGGCGCGCCTGATTTAATCGTGGAGGTCATCAGCCGCGAAAGCCGTCAGCGAGACCGGGGCGACAAGTATTTCGAGTATGAAGCCGCGGGCGTCAAAGAATACTGGTTGGTGGACCCAGAAAGGCGCAAAATCGAATTTTATCAACTCCAACCTGAAGGCGCTTATGACATGATCGCGCCAAAAGATGGACTTTACCACAGCCTCGCTCTGCCCGGCTTCTGGCTTAAAATGGAGTGGCTTTGGCAAGAACCGCGCTCTACAATGTTAGATATCCTAAAACAGTGGGAACTGATTTAGAATCGTCCTAAACCCCAACTGTCAATTTCTGACGATTCGATTCGGCGATTGTCAAAAAAGGGGCAAAATTGACGATAGAATCACCGGCTCCTGCGCGCTGCGTCTCAGGTACACTATACGCCGATGGCGCAACTCCTCCCGCGTAAACTATTGATTATCGATGGGCATAGCCTGCTCTATCGCGGTTTCTTCGCGACTCGCCCGCTCAGCACGGTCGACGGCAGACCCACCAATGCCGTTTATAGTTTTATGAATATGCTGCTATCCTTATTAGAGAGCGAGCAGCCCGACTCGGTGATTGTCGCCTTCGACACGCCCGGTAAGACCTTTCGCCACGAAGAATTTGAAGATTACAAAGCGAACCGACGCGAATCGCCCGATGAATTCCGCCCCCAAGTCGGCATGACCAAAACGCTGTTGGAAGCGTTCGGTATCCCGGTGCTGGAAGCGCCCGGTTACGAAGCGGACGACATCGTGGGAACCCTCTCCGTTCGAGCCAAAGAGCTGGGCTACGAAACGCTGATATTTACCGGCGATATGGACCAGATGCAATTGGTCAATGACCATGTGAAAGTGCGCGCAACCGTGAAAGGAACCTCCGACCTGCATACCTTTGATGCCAATGCCGTCAAAGAGCGTTATGGCTTCGCGCCCGACCAAGTCGCTGATTATAAAGCGTTGAAAGGCGACCCCTCCGACAATATCCCCGGTGTGCCGGGAATCGGGGATAAAACCGCCTTAAAGTTACTTCAGCAGTTCGGACATGTTGAAAAAATCTTGGAGCAAATCGATGAGGTCGATCCCAAAACGCGCGAAAAAATCTTGCAGAATGTCGACCAAATGATGCACAGCAAGCGTTTGGCAACCATTCTTTTGGATATCCCTTTAGAGTTGGAGGGGATTCCTGCCTTCCAACTAACGCCGGAACATCTGCAAAAAACACAAGAAGTGCTGGAGGATTACGAATTTCGCTCAGTGCTGAGACGGTTGCCCTCCTTAGCGCGAAAGTTCGGCGCGCCAGATGTTCCCATGCCTGTTTCTGTCCGGGAATCGTTTGCCTGTAAAGTTATTGTTCAGCCGGATGAACGCGCCCTCAGCCACGCGCTCGCGTCCGCGACCCAACTCAGCCTGCGGATTCAAGGCGACGGCGCGGTCCCTCGCAGCGAACGCCCCGCGCTCATTGCCATCAGTGTGTCCCCCGAAACCGCCTATGCGTTGCCCCTCGAAAGCAGCCTTTTTCTGCCCGACGCCTTACAAAACGCTTTAGAAAACTTGCCGCTCATCGCTTATGACGTCAAACGCGACTTGCAAAGATTGAGGCATTGGGGCTTGGTAGGCGGCAAACCCGCCTTTGACGCGCTGATCGCCGCCTACCTGCTGCAGCCTTCTCGCAGCCAATATCCGCTCCAAACGCTGGTTGAGGAGTATCTCGGTCAGAACCTGCCCGAGCCAGGTCCCGAACGCTTGGGCGTGGAGGCGGCGGCTCTGTTGCGTTTGCAGCCTGAGATGTTGAACTTGTTAGAAAAACAGGAAACGCGCGCGCTCTTCGATGAGATCGAAATGCCGTTGACCGCGATTTTAGCCGATATGGAGTGGCAGGGCGTACGCTTGGATACCCCTTTCTTGCAAGAGCTGTCGGCGCGCTTACAAGCGGACCTGCAACTATTGGCAGAAGACATTTACAAAATCGCGGGCGAAGAGTTCAATATTGGCTCCCCCAAACAGTTGGGCGCAATCTTGTTTGAAAAATTGGGGCTGCCTTCAGGGAAAAAGACCAAAACCGGCTCCTATTCCACCGACTCGGAAGTCTTGATGATGCTGGCGGAAGAGAATCCCATTGTTTTCAAAATCGTGCAGTACCGCGAACTGTCCAAAATTCGCTCGACCTATGCAGAAGCGTTGCCCCGGCAGGTCAACCCTGAAACCGGCAGACTGCACACCTCTTTTAACCAGACCGTTGCTGCTACCGGCAGGCTGTCCAGCAGCGACCCGAATCTGCAAAATATCCCTATCCGCACCGATCTGGGTCGCGAAATCCGGCGCGCATTCATTGCTGATCCGGGCTGCCAACTGCTCTCGCTGGACTACTCTCAAATCGAATTGCGGATTCTGGCGCATATGTCGGGCGATTCGGTGCTGGTGGAAGCCTTTGAACAAGGGAAAGATATCCATAGCGCGACTGCCGCGATGCTGTTCAACACCGACTTGGCGCATGTGAACAGCGAAATGCGCCGCCGCGCGAAAATGGTCAACTATGCCGTTCTGTATGGCATGAGCGACTTCGGGCTTGCCAACGAACTGGGAATCAGCGTGAAAGAGGCGCATCAAATTATCGAGGATTATTTTCACCGTTTCCCTCAAGTGCGCGCCTATACCCAGTCGATTTTAGAGGAAGCGCGCGCGAAAGGCTGGGTTAGCACCCTTATGGGGCGCAAACGCTATATCCCAGAACTGAGCAGCCAAAACCGGAACGAACGCTTAGCCGCCGAACGCGCCGCGATTAACACTCCATTTCAAGGCACCGCTGCCGATATTATGAAAGTAGCCATGATTCGCGCCTGGAATCGCCTGAAAAAGGAGCCATTGGAGGCTCGGATACTGCTTCAGGTACATGACGAGCTGTTGTTGGAGGCTCACGACTCGGATACGCGCCTCTGCGCGGAAACCGTCGCGGAGGAGATGGAACAAGCCTATCGCCTGAATGTGCCATTGACCGTAGAGCGCAAAGCGGGCATGAATTGGCGCGATATGGAACCGATTGGCGTGAGTCATGCGTAACGCTTTATTGTGAGGTACAATAGTCACACACTCTTAGCAAACTAAGGAGATCTACAATGAAGATTTGGCAACTATTTGTATTAGGCTCTATGCTCGTTATGAGCGCGCCAGCAATGGCTCAAAAGAAAGCATCCACTGCCAGCGCGAAAACCGCGAATAACGTCTGTATTGTTTCCGGCGAAAAGATTGAAAATGTGGCAAAGGCACCAAAGTTTACCTACAAAGGAAAAAGCTATGCCTTCTGCTGCAATGGCTGTATGAACAAGTTCAAAGCAAACCCCACGACCTACCTGACCAAAACCGCTTCCGTCAAATCTGCCAGTAAAACCGCCGGCGCATCCTGCTGCGCGGATGGCAAATGCGATGATGAAAAAACCGCTGATGCGAAGGGCGCTTGCTGCGCAGAAGAAGGCAATACCGCCGCCACCAAAACCGCCAGCAAACAGCCTACCGCTGCCGAACTGAAGCAGTATGCGAACGTGGTCAATGGCAAACTGTGGTGCCCGGTTATGGACGAGTTTGTGGAAGACATGAAGAAAGGCATCAAGGTCGCGCATGCAGGCAAAACCTACTTGCTTTGCTGCTCCGACTGCCGCAAATCGTTCAACAAGAACCCTGCGAAGTACGCCAAAATGGTGACAGACAAGCAGAAAACGAACTGAAGATATCCTGAATTTACAAATCAAAAAGGGAGGACAAAAGTCCTCCCTTTTTGATTTGCCTCTTCTAAAATTCATTGAACCGAAACTTCAACTTGTTATCCCTCGTATAAAAGGTATAAGCCAAACAATACAACAAAACCATATTGGGGGGTAAATAATGGCTATTCTTAAAACGGTGGCGGTGTCGCTGTTAGCGGCAGCCGTCATTCACTTAGCGATGGCGCAATCGAAGGGCAGCGCCACAACCACTTTAGATACTGCCGCTGACCCGCGGCTGACGAAACCTATTTCGGTAGATGAGCCTGTTATTACTTTGGGCGAGTTGGTTCAGAAGATCAACCAGCAAAGCAAAGTCAAAATCAGCGTGAGTAAACCGTTGGCTGACTCGCGAATCTGTATTGTTGCTTCGGGACAACCTTTGGGCGCGACCTTAGAGAAAATCGCCGCGACCTTTGGCTACACTTGGGAAGTCTCAGGAGAAAAAGAAGCGCGCTCCTATAACCTGACGCAAACCAACCAAGCCCGCCTTCAACAGCAGCAGGAAATCAAGAAAACGCGCGATTTATCGATAGAACTGTTGCGTGAGGCTCTGCAAACGATTGAAGGCGCGCTTCAGAAAGGCGATTACGAGTCGTTCCGCAAACAGATGGAGGAGATGCCTCCGCTGCCAGAAACCACGAAAGACCCCAAAGAGGCGCGCGAAATCCTGCGAAGACACGCCCTCAATTACATCAATCATTGGGAAGCTTGGATCGCAGCCGGAACCCTGCTGAGGCTGTCACCGCCCGATTGGAACCGACTGCAGCAAGGCTACCCGCTGGTCTTTTCCAGCGCAGCCCCGAATACGCCGGTTCCCAACAATGCGCTCGCGTTCTGGAAAAAGGAAACCATGCGCCAGCACGAACAGACCCGCGAAATCATGTCCAAAAACAGCGCGATCACCATCCCTTCGCCCGGCGGCAATGAACGCCCGATGAGTATGGATGACATTCTGCGCCAGCAAGAAGAGCGAACACTTGGCGTAAAAGAGTTGAGGGTCCACTTGCGCTATGACACTGAAACGGGTCAGGTGCGCTATCAACTGGAGGTTCCCTCAGAGGGCAACGAGCGGCGTGAAACGATTGCGATTGCGGTGTCTTCTGATATGCGGGGGGGACCGCGTCTCATGAGTACCCGGAACCTGCTCAACCCTGCCGATTGGCAACTGGCAGAGAAACAGCGAGAAATCATGGGCAAAAAAGAAGCGAAGCTGCCTGAATCGCTGGCGGGCGCAAAAGTGGAGCCGGACAAACGCGCGAAGGAAGATTACCTGAACCAGTACGCTTATGAGTTAGCCGCCAAAGCGCGCGCATCGAAGACCTCCGTCGTGATGGAGTGGTATCCGCTCTATCCGCCCGCCGAATCCACCATGATGTTCATTCGCATGCCCGGCTCAGGCGAACCCGATGTGTTATCGGAAAACGGGTATGAAGTTGTGAATGAGGATGGCTGGACGATGATCCAGCATACCGCGCGCGCCTTTTCCCGCCGGGATGATGTCGCGCAGGTAAACGTCAAGCGCTGGCTATATGACACCGAAGGCAAACCCAATCTGGATATGGTCGCTGAAATGGCGTTCTTGACCTCACCGCAGTTGGCAGGCTTGCTGAGCCATGCGGGACGCTCCTCTATGCCCAATATCTCCACTTCGGGCGGCGGTGATGTGCGTGTTGTCGCCATTCCTGGCATGGGGCTTGGCGCGCTCAGAAAACTGATTGAGGACCCCGGCTTGAAACAGGCGATGCGTCTCTATGGACAGTTAAGCCCGCTGCAAAAGCAGAAAATCGCGCAAGGCGAAATGCTGCCCTACAGCACTCTATCTGTTGCGCAACAGAAAACCTATCTGGAGACGGTCGCGCTGATCACACGCGCTCCTTTCGAAACCGTTCAAGCCCTGCTGAGAGACGGCAACACTGCGATGGATGCAGGCTTCAGCCTCAATAACGCGGCAGGAATCTCGCGAGAAGTCTCCCGGTTCAGTTTCGGAGAGGGCGATAACCCCATCTCTTTTGAGCTGAACATGGATGTGATCACGTTTAATCTGCGTTGGCGAGGGGAAGAGCTGAAAACCGATCCGCTAACGCTTCCGAAGCCAGAAGCAAAAGACAAACGATCCACCTGAATGGCTTGCGCGCTTCTTATCGCGTAGGAATACAGGTATACTTTGAAGGGGTGAGCGGCACGACCGCTTGCTCCTTCAATTCTTTATTCCTATGGAGAGATACACATGAGCAATCCAGTTCGAATCGGTATCATTGGCAGTGGTGGCATGGCGCGCCACCATATGAACATTTTGAAAGATATGCCCGATGCCGTGATTACCGCCATCACAGAACCGAGCCAAGATCAACGCAACCACACTTTAGAGCGCTTTCCCCACCTTCAATCCGCCGCCTTTTTCAATGATCACAAAGCGATGTTAGAGAGCGCGGAACTGGATGCGGTGGTCATTGTCTCGCCCCATACCCTCCATTTTCCACAGGCGATGGACTCGTTGGACAAAGGGCTTCATGTGATGTTGGAGAAGCCCTTTGTCTGCTCAGTAGAACATGCAGACGCTTTCATCAGCAAAATGAAAACCACGGGTAAAGTGGGATTGGTGGGCTACCAGCGTCATTACGAACCGGTGTTTAGATATATGTACAACGGCATCCGCTCCGGCGAAATAGGCGAGGTTCAATTTATCCAAGCGATAAACTGCCAAGGTTGGTATCGCGGCACGAAAGGCTCTTGGCGTCAAGACCCCGCGCTGTCGGGGGGCGGGCAATTGAACGACACAGGCAGTCATTTAGTAGATGTTTTGTTATGGCTGATGGGTGAACGCGCTAAGAGCGTCAGCGCGTATATGGAAAATTTCGAAGCGCAGGTCGATATCAATTCGGCGTTGTCGATCCAGTTCGCAAATGGCGCGATTGGTAATCTTTCGATTATCGGAAACGCCTTCACTTGGCACGAGGACATTACTGTTGGTGGCAGCAAAGGCATGTATTTCTTGCGGAACGGACATTTTCAAGTCTGCAATGAGAAAGGCGAACGGCATACCCCAGACCAACTGCCGGAAGGCTCTCAGCCGATTGTCAACTTTATACGCGCCATCCAAGGGTATGAACCGGTCTACTCCACGCCCGAAAGCGCGCGCGGTGTGATTGAACTGACCGAAGCGGCTTGGAAATCGGCAGCGCAAGGCGGCGCGCCCGTCTCTGTGTAAAATAACGGTTTCTCTTGGCGCTATAGACAGAGCAGGGAGGGGGCGAATACTATTCATACAATGAGCCCCCCTTATTCCCTAACGAATTAGGCTTCTATTTGCAAGGGAACTATGACTGCTTGAATTCTTCCGAGAATTCTTTCAGACTGTTCGCCAACACCGCCCGCCGCAGCCAATAGCGCAACTGATCCGGGTCCTCCATACGATGAATCTGGGTCTCCAGCGAACGCGGCGTCTTGCCAAACTTCGCGCGCAACACCTCAAGCAACGACTCGCGAGCATGAAGAAGAAGCCCTTCTTGTCGTCCTTCTTGTCGTCCTTCCTGTCGTCCGCGCTCCATCGCTTGCCGCTCAAATCGTGAGAGTAAGGTGGTTTCTGGCATGTCCTGTTTCAACTCCTTCAACTGTTGGTCAAATTCCAACTCCAACTGAGGCGGCAAATCCAGCATAAACTCCAATAACCGGAACAGACTCACTGCCTCCTCTACATTATACCCTTGTTTGACCAATTTGCGCACTAAGTTCAAGCGTTCGCTCACTCTCAACCGCAAATCGTCGCGTGTGGCTAATTTCTTCAGGTAGGCTAACACCACCATCGCAAAGGGGTTCTGGCTCTGTTCCAATGCCTCCATCTGGTTCTCAAAATCCAACAGTTTCACACAGAGGAACTCAAAATGCATTTGGGTTTCGTGGAAGGCATAATCATACGCGGCGGGTCGCCACTGCCGGGAGGTATCCGCCAATATCGCCATGCTATAGACGGGACGGCGATAGCGATCCATCAAGCGGTAGAAGTATTCAAACATCCGCTGGGCGAAATCCCCCTTGTGCTGGGCTTGTATCTCGGTATGGACCAGGATCCATTGCTGACTGCCATTGAGCAGGTAGACTTTGACCAGTTTATCGACCAGTCGTCGTTTGGTTTGATGTTGGGGGTGAATTTGTTGAAGTTCTTTATCCAAGAATTCATAAGGTTGATTCCAATCGATGAGGGGATAGAGATGGGGGCAGAAGAGTTGGATCATGGGTTGGAAGAAGAGTTCAATCGCGATTTTGAAGGTCTCATCGGTTTCAAAGCGTGGCGATTCTGAGCCGTTGATCGTGTGAGTGGACATGGTAGTGCCTGTATTTGGACAGCCAACGGCAAACTCCTGCGCAAAAACTTAGCATTTGAAAAGAAGACCCGTTCGCTGCGCTCAGAATGACAGCATATAAGGTAGGTGAAAAACTACGGGCGGTTCTACCGCCCCTTTAAACGTGAGCGTCGCGAATACATCGAGCCGTGCGTTTTGCGAGCCGATTGAACCATCTCAGGATAGGGCGTATCAGTGATGGTCACAAAACCGATATTATAGTTCTCGCCATCAAACCATCGACCGGTCAGCGGTTGATCCACATATTGGAACCAATGGCAGCCGATCATTTGCGGGTGGTCTAACACGGAATGAAGATACTGCTCGTACATGCGAGCGCGCTCTCGCTGGTTTTCCGCCGCCACCAAACCGGTATGAAACATCCCCCGATCCAGCGCGCCAAAATGAAACTCGCCGATGATCACCGGCTTGTCCAAGCGGCTTAGGAACCCATAGGCGGCATGGTCGACTTTGGGCGCGTAGATGTTGAAGCTAAGCACATCGCACACTTTGGCGCATGCCTCTACCGCATCGAGCGAGTACCACGCGAATCGACACCCCAAGTAGAGATGATTTGGCGCAAGGGACCTCAAAACATCGCGAATCGTCTCAAAATAACGCAACGCGAACGCATGCACAAACGCGCCCATATCTTGCGGGCGAGCAGCCGTCGGATTGGGCGGCAGGGACACGGGAGCATCCAAATCATGCCACCTGTGGAATTCGGTTCCCCACGCCTCATTCAACTTATGAACGTCGTCATACTTCTTTCGCAGCTGCTCTAAAAACGCTCGTTTGGCGGGCGATTCGTCAGCGTTTGCGCCCAACGCGCCATACGCCAATCCATACCTGCCCCCCTCTTCGCCTGCGCCTGCCCAACTCAGTTCATTATCCACAAAAAAACCTAAGCACCACGGGTCCTCTTTCACTCGATTTGCCACCGACTCCAAACTCCGGCGGACACTCTGCGCAAACGCGGGGTCATAGGGATCATGCATTTTGCCCCAATAGTCTGAGCCGCTGCTGATCCGCTTATGGTCGCCCTGCACATGCGCCGTCGCGACATAAGGCACTTGTCCATTCTGATAGAAATCCCAACTGGACCAGTTGCCTATCGTATTAAAGCCCCAAGAACGCAGCCGCTTGAGTGTATGTTCACGCCAAAGTTCGGAATACGATTTGCCATATTTTCGTTCTAAATTGGCGGCATAGAAATTGAACGCTTTCCCTTCTTTGATCGGTCCCATATGCGCGCCCGATAGATGGGCGAAATGGCGCGATAAGGGATCGCCCTCCGCAGGCAGCGATTGGAACATCGTTCCCCGCTTTTCGATAAAAGTAGCCTCCCCCATACCCACACAATCGATGCCCGCCGAAAAGAAGGGCTGCCCATCGGGCGTAATCAGCCACCAAACCCCGTTGATTTTCTCTACCCGAAACCAGCCGGTCGGATTGCGCTTCGGTCCTGATTTCCATCCGCCATAGCGATCCATATCGGGCAGACTGGGCGAACGCGCCAATTCGCGTTTTTCTGCTGAAAGGTGTTTGCGCATGGCTTCTTCGTTCGCCATTTTGCCTGACCATTTCCCCCGGCTGTATTGCCCCAATGAGTCCACGATCCCATGAAAGGTTTGGTCGTAATGAATGAGGCGAATGTTATCCACAATCAGCGTTTTCAGCGCGTTCTGCCGCGCCATAAAAATCTGAAAAGCTACGATATGATGGAGGTTGATTTTGCCCTCGTTGCTGGTTCCAATAAGGGTATAACCTCGAATACCAGGCAACCCGCGCATGCCGTAATCCATGGGATTGTGGGCTAAGGGGAAGAGGTAAGAGACTCGTTTCTTGGGGGGCGCGGACCCGCTGCCTTGACGACAGAAACGAGAACCGTCTGCGCGAGGATCATCATCCACCCGAACGCCAAACGCGACCGGTTCAGAGGTGGGATTGGTGAGATCAAACGCCAACGCGGCATAACGGCTCCAATTCCATGCCTCCTCCGCCCGAAACATCAGATTGGGCCAATCCACATCCGGCAGAAATTCCACCTTCAAAGCGCGTTTGCCCTGAGATACGCCCTGAGTCACCCTATGCAAGCGCGTATGATTGGCGGTGGCTTGCGCCAACGATTCGGGAGTCTCAAAGGAGTAGAGCAATTGGTCTTGGGGCGTTTGCATACCATGTTCTTTTGCGCTTCAGACCGCAATTTCCTGCATAATCTCATGGCTCAGGTACAATTTTGCTTGTGCGTGGTTTGCAAAAGTGGGGATGGGTCCTGGGGTTGTTGGCGATAAGCGGGTGCGCGAAGTTCCCGGACAATCCCGGCACTCAAGGTGTGCGCAGGTTCGTGATCGAAATTCGTCTATCAGGGCGCGTAAAACAGAATTATGTCTACTTCGCGTTGTTCAACTTTGCCAACGATGCGACTGGACAGGCAGGTCCGATTCCTGTTGTCGCGCCGCCCTGGGGCAATGGCTTCGCGGCGGGCGCGTTCACGCATTTCATGCGGTTCGATTCGTTCCAGCCGCAGGGCGGTTATGGACTGTACCGCGTTACGCCCGGAACCAGCTTGACGGTCTTCCAATATATCGGCGCGCCGGTCGTATTCCAACCGGTCGATACCAACAGTACCACCCTGCGCTTTGAATTTGACCTGACCCAGTTTATCCCGAACCCAGACGACGCTCGCGCTCAACAAGCAGTCCAGATCAACTTCATTGCCACCGACCGGATTCCCATTGACCCCACCGACCCGACCCCTAAATTCTGGGATGCCTTAGGCGACAGTCGGCTGCCCAGCGAAATCAACCGGTTCTTAAACATCCAACGCATCGACCAAAACCGCATTTACCGGAACGCGGACACCAACTTGGAGCCGGAAGGCGACGCGCGAGACCCTGATTTAGACATTATCGATTGGCGGGTTGAGGTTCGAACCCTATGACAGAGACCAGCAAGCCGCTCAGCCGTTTGGAGATTATGCGCGGGCTGAAATGGGCGGACCGCGACGCGATTTTCGTTACGGTTTACCTCGCTCTAACCGGCGGAGCATTCCAAACCGGCTTTGCGCGTCACTTGGGCGCAAACGATCTCTGGCTGGGTATTATGGCGGCGGTTCCCGCGATTGCAGGCGGTCTCCAAATTTTGGCAGCGTATGCGGGAGAGCAAACAAACAACCGTAAAAAGCTGGTTATTCAGTCCGCGCTGCTATCGCGTTTGCCTTGGCTGTTGATCGCGTTTCTGCCCTTGCTCAGCCCAAACATGCCCCGGCTGCCTGTGTTCATCTTGCTGTTGACGCTCTCCGCCATCTTGGGTTCCTTTGCGGGTCCCGCGTTCCTGGCTTGGTTAAGCGATTTGGTTCCCGCAGACCATCGCGGACGCTATTTTGGCAGGCGCAATATGCTGCTGGGATTAGTGGCAGCCGCCACTGCGCTACCGCCCGCCATCTTCTTGGATCAAGCCGTTAAATACCAGCGTTTTCCGGTTCCTGTCGCGTTCGCCGCGCTGTTTGGTTTGGGATTTGTTTTCTTGGTCTTATCCCTCTTTGCTTTGACCAGGATGCCGGATGCGCCCCGCGAACGCTCCGAACGCGCTGAGGGCTGGCAAGGTTTCCTCCAGTTCTACAGGGAGCCGTTCCAAAATAAGAACTTCCGACGCCTGTTGACCTTCACCACGTTTTGGACCTTTGGGCAGCTCTTTGCGGGTCAGTTTTTCACGGTCTATATGTTGGAGATTATGGAGTTCCCTTACCTGCTGATCCAGATGACCGCCTTCGTCGCCTCACTGTTCAGCAGCTTAGCCATGCCATTTTGGGGCTACCTCTCCGATAAATTTGGCAACCGCCCGTTGCTCACCATTGCCGGAACCTGTGTCGTCTTTATTCCGTTCCTCTGGATGTTGACCTCGCCGGACCGCTACCATCTGAGCATCGCGATCATTATGTTCATCCAGGTCTTGGCTGGGTTCCTGTGGGCAGGGGTGGGTCTCAGTCAATTCAATATGTCGCTCAGCATCGCGCCGCCCGCGCAAAGAACGGTTTATATGGGCGCGATTGCTGCCATTGGCGCGCTGATTGGCGGGTTGGCGCCATTGACCAGCGGATTCTTTATGGAGATGATGAAACCGCATGTGCCAGACCCCACACGGTTCTTTGTCTTGTTCGGAACCGCCGCCGCGCTTCGCGGTTTTGCGATGCTGTGGCTTCGAGGCGTGCATGATCCCCAAGCGGCAGGAACCAGCTATGTGTTGTCGCAGCTGCGATCTTCGGCGCGTCCGCAAGGTTGGATGGCGATGCGCCGTCTGAAGCGCGGAACGGACGAAGCGAGCCGCTTAAACGCCGTTCGAACGCTGGCACAGACCCGCGCGCCTTTGGCGGTGGAAGATTTGAGCCGCGCGCTGCATGATCCCAGCCCCGAAGTGAGACGGCAGGCAGCCGCCGCGTTGGGCGAAATTGGCGATCCGCGCGCCGTGCCGGTTCTGATTGAAGCGATGGAGGACCCTGCCAGCGACCTGCGCTTAGAAACCATAGAAGCCTTGGGCAAAATCGGCAGCTCGGATTCTATCGCGCCCCTGATCCGCCAATTGGGACATGCGCGTTCAGATATCCGCCTGAGCGCGATTCATGCCTTACGCCTCATTGCCGACCCCGCGAGCCTGCCCGCACTCCGGGACCGTTTGGGCGAAACCGACAATCCCGCAGAACAGGCGCGCCTGTTGGAAGCCATCACCGAAATCTTGCCCTCGGTCAGCGAGACACTGGTCGCAGACCTGCATGCGACGGAGCAGATTTTGATGGATTGTCTCTCGTCCTCTGATGCGGAGGTGCGCTCGGATGCGGCGGAGGGCATCGCGCGCCTGCCTATCAATCATACGCTCGCGCCGATTTTGCGTTTGAAATGGGAAGAAGAAGCGGATGAAGCCGCCTTGGCGGCAGTATCGAAGGCGTTAGCGCGCCATGGCGAAGCGCAAGATACAGCGGTTCTGCTACGACGCTTAAGCCTTTGCAAGTCGCCTCGCGCCCGCCAGCAGATTGCGCTGTCGGTTGCGCAGTTGGGGGGGTGGGCAGACCGGCTCTATCCGCTGTTGACCGCAGACGAGTTGACGCGCGACCGGATGATCGAGCGTATTCTTCAGGCGCGAATCCGCCAGCAGCCTGCTTCCAGCGAGATTTTAAGCGCATATGCCGCAAGCCGCTATGAGCAGGCGTTGCAGACGCTGACAGACACCCTACCGGATCAGCCGTTTTTGGAGGCTCTCCGCGCATCGCCCGCCGGTTTGGAAACGTGGCTGCTGGCTATTGCCAGCCTGGATAAACCTTGAGCGTTTATTCGTCGTCTACGCCCAACATCTGGGTGTAGGCGATCTGGTCAGGATGAACGTGTACGATCCCGCGCGCGCCTAATTCATTCGCGCCCGAACGACGCACAAAACAGACGCCCGGCAGTTTTTGCAAGTTGTCGTTCTCGTTCAGATTTTTCATGACTTGTTCTGCTTCTTCGCGCGAATTGACTGGGCAGTCCACTTCTAAACCATTTGTAAGACCAATTAACAATGTTACTCGTGCCATGATTGCAATTACCTCCCCATCAATACCTGTTTACGAACCACGTCTGCGCAGTTCAGAATAGTATAGCCGTTTTCTTGAGCGAAAAGTCAAGTGCATTGCTGGTGTAACGGCTATCAGAGCAGAGTCGGGTTTCCCTCAGACGACCTCACTTCCAATTTTCGGCAAACACGCGGATTTCCTGTATCAAAGCTAAGAACTGTTTTCCTCTATCGGTCAATTGATACTCAACTCTTGGCGGCACTTCAGGAAAGTTCAATTTGGTAAGGACCCCAAATCTTTCTAATTTCTTGATCCTTTCATTCAGTACCTTGGTGGTCAAACCCGGCAATTCACGCTCCAATCGTCCTGGACGATTAACTCCCCTCGTAATGGCATCTAAAATGAGCAATGTCCACTTACATTTCAGGATCTCTGAAACTGCCTCATAAGCCTCTCTATTCGATTCGCGTAAATGCTCCATACTCTAAATTTTACCATCGAGACAAATCTTTCCTAAATAACAGTGAGGCACTTTTTGGTAACCTCTTGCAATAACCCGTATTGGTAGAGTATGCTTGTATTAGGAGAAAAAATCATGGCAAATCAGAACAAAATCCCCGGCTATAGCTATGGCACATCGGACGTTCCGAGAGCTCCATTAAGCATGTCCGATTTAGATCTGCTCAAAAAAACGGTATTGCTGAGCGAAGAAGATGTGAAGGCGTTACGTATGTCGCGTGATGTGTTGGAAGACCAGGTTGAAGAGATTTTGGACGTTTGGTATGGCTTCGTCGGCTCCAATGAGCACCTATTAATTTCGTTTAGCAGTCGAAAGGACAACAAACCTATCGGCGACTATCTTCAAGCGGTTCGGAAGCGTTTTGGTCAATGGATCTTAGATACGGCATCTGCCAACTATGACCAAAAATGGCTGGATTATCAATTTGAAATTGGACGCAGACATCATCGTCAAAAGAAGAATAAAACAGATGGTGTGGATGCAACGGACCACATCCCTTTCCGTTACATAATCGCATTGGTCATTCCCATCACCCTCACTCTGAAACCGTTTCTTGCCAATAAAGGGCATCGTCCTGAAGAGGTTGAAAAAATGCACACTGCATGGTTAAAGTCTGTTACGCTTCAAACCATTCTTTGGAGCTATCCCTATGTCAACTCAGGCGATTTTTAGCTAAAGCGCTTAGAGGGGTTGGCATCTCTAAACAACACTGGATGACAACTCCTCAAACAATTGTGCGTAGCGTTGAAGCATGCCCTCCAGCGAATACTCTTGGATCGCTCGTTGGCGCGCGGTTTCGCCCATGCGCTGTCGCAAAGCAGAATCTCTGAGGAGTTGGAGCAGGTTCTGCGTGAGCGGTTCCGCCTCGCCCGCCTGCGAAAAGAAGCCAGTTTCTCCCTGTAAAATCACATCTCGCACGCCCCCGACATCGGTCGCGACTGCAGGCGCGCCGCAAGCGTTCGCTTCCAGAATCGTCAAGGGCATCGCCTCCGAGTGCGAGGTGAGCAGCAAGAGATCAAACCTTTGGTGCCATGCCGCCGGGTCCGATGTCGCGCCGGGCAGCGTAAAATGAGCCTGCAGACCACGCCGTTCGATTTCTGCCAAAGTCGGTTCCCGTTCTGAGCCGTCGCCCACGATCACAAAATGCGCCTTCTCACCCGCAGCCAATACGCGGCTCGCCACCTCCACGAAGAGCGGCAGGTTCTTAACGGGCTTCAGATGCGCGATTAAGCCGACCACTGGGCAGTCGGCGGGTAATCCCGCCTCTGCGCGCGCCTGCAACCGGTCTTTGGAAGGGTGGAACCGCGACAAGTTAATACCGTTGGGAATAATCTGGAACTTCTCAGGCGGGCAGCGCGTGATGCCCTCCCAATAGTGCTGGTGAGACGGCGACAGCGCGATCAAGCGATCGGCAGAGGGCGCGGCAAAACGGGTTGCGACACCCACGCTTTTCTTCTGCAATCGCGTCGTGTGGAACCCGATGACCAAGCGCGGAGCCAACCTCAACTTCCGGAGCGCGCCGCTCCAAAAACAAGCCAGCGCATTCTCGGTCGTGAAAATGATATGAGGCTTATCCTGCTTCGCCAATTTTCGCAAGCGGGCAAACAGCCATGGGTCCGAACGCGACTTCGCCAAACGGGTATGGGTCCGAATACCCTTTTCCGCCAGTTCCTCTCCAAACGCGCCCGGCTCATAGAGCCAGACCGAAATCGGCTCGAAGCGGTCTTCCGGCAAGTGGGTCATAATCTGCGCGATGACCCGCTCCGCGCCGCCGATGTTATCCAGCGCGGTTCTGACAAACCAGATGCGTATCCGTTCTTGATGGTTCATTTTGAAAGAAGGGCTGCTTTTCGCGCCTGAAGCGATTCCAAGAACTGTTTCGGCTCTTTGGAAACGATCTCCGGCGAATAATGGTCTCGAATAAACTGCTGTCCCGCGCGCTGCATATGGGTCCAATGCGCCTCATCGGTTAAGACCTTCGCCACGCCCTTCGCAAAGGCTTCCGGCTCGTCCGCGACCCAAACGCCGTCGTTCTCCAAACCCTGCGCGCCGATCTGGGTCGAAACACAGGGCATGCCGACACTCAGCATATCTAAAATTTTGATTCGGATTCCGCCCCCAATCAGCAGCGGGATAATGCAGGCGCGGGACTTCTGCAAAGCGGGTGTTAAATCCTCCAAGAAGCCTTCCACCTGGATATTGCGCGTCCCATGCAAAGCGCGTATCGAAGCGGGCGGGTCAGCGCCAATAATTCGCCATTGCGCGTTGGGGACCTTCGCCAACACGCGGTCCCAAACCTGCTCCGCAAACCAGAGCGTGCCGTGGGTGCGAGTCTCTTCCAAGCGTCCTAAACTGATGACGGTTGGGTCTGCCTGCGCGAAGGTCGTGACGGGCGGCTCCGCCACTTCCATCGGTCGCCGGAAAATATGGATTGGGGTTTTCACGCCATCCGACTGCAGAATCTCCCGGTCCCGCTCCGATAGGGCGATCACGCCATCCATCCGGTTCAAAATGTTCGTTTCAAACTGCCGGAGACGCTGGGTCTCGCGCGCGGCTGCCCATCGCTGCAAACGACTGCTTGAACTCTCGGCATAGCGCGCAAAGATCTCCCACTCCACATTCGCTTCGGTACAGACCTTGATGGCAGAATGATCCCGCGCCAGTTCCCAATAGCGAGTCGTCGCCAGATGATTGTAATGCAGCACATCGTATTCGTTCTCGCCCAGCCAGCGCTGGTAAAGCTCGATCATGGCAGGCTGCCAAAACTTCTGCACGCGAAACGGGTAAGGGGTCATCATGGCGCGCGCGAACTGGAGCAACTGCTTGGAGCGATGGCGGTTGAATTTGAGGGGCATCGGCACACATTCTATTTTGCGGCAGATGGATTTTAGATGCTCTTTCAAGCGGTGAGGGACCTCGGTTTCGGTCTGGTCGTAGAAGGTGAGCAAATCGACTTGCGCAAATTGGGAATAGACCCGCAACTCGTCCAGACCTCGCCTCTGCCCCCCTGAAACCGGCGGATAGGGGTTGGAAGCGGTGATAAACAGCACCCTCATACCGCAATTATACCTCGACCCGCCTCCGATTTCCCAGAAAAACTTGACTTCCTTCCCACAAAACCTTCATAATAATAGCCATGCGCGCTCTACGTTTCTTTCTGATGATGGCGGGGCTTATGCTTCTCTCGCTCGCGTCTCTGCCCGCTCAAACGGTGGTGATCGGCTCCAAGAAGTTCACCGAGTCATATGTGCTGGGCGAAATCGCAAAAGCCGCGCTCGCAGAATCAGGCATCCCCTCCGAACACAAACAGGGCATGGGCGGCACGATTATTTTATGGGGCGCGCTGAAAAAGGGCGAAATTACGCTCTATCCTGAGTATACCGGCACGATTGCGGAAGAGATTCTGAAGTCGAAAGAGAAGTTGACCCTTGCGCAGATTCGGGACGCGCTGAAACCAATGAAAATCGGCGCGATGGACGAACTGGGTTTCAATAACACCTACGCGCTCTGCATGCGACGAGATCAAGCGGAGCAGTTAAGAATCCGAACCATCAGCGATTTGCGCAATCATCCCGATGTGAAGGTCGGGGTCACCCACGAGTTTCTGGAACGGCAGGATGGTTGGAAACCGCTCAGCAGCCGTTATGGTCTCGCTATAAGGGATGTGAAGGCGGTGGATCACGGAATCGGTTATCTCGCGCTAAAAAAAGGTGAGATCGACTTAAAAGATGCCTATTCCACCGACGCGAAAATCGCCGAGTATGACCTGGTGACCCTGCAAGATGATTTGGAATTCTTTCCCCAATACAAGGCAGTGTTTCTGTACCGGTTGGACGCGAACCCCGAAATCGCAACGGCTCTGCAAACGCTCTCTCAAACGATTGACGAAACGCGGATGATCCAGTTGAACGCGGCAGCCGAACAGTCCAAGAACTATACCCGCGCCGCCGCCCTCTACTTTAGCGATCAAGCGCGCCAAAAGGTGGAACAGCAGCAGGAATCGTGGGTGACGACCACGTTCAAACGGGTTATGGAGCATCTGAGCCTGGTCACGCAATCGATGATTTTGGCGATTCTGGTGGGAATTCCGCTGGGAATCTTCGCGAGCCGCCGCGGCTTTCTGAGCCAAGCGATCTTCAGCCTGACCGGCGTGATTCAGACGATTCCCTCCCTCGCGCTATTGGCGTTGCTGGTATCGGTTCCCTTCTTGGGGCTGACTCCCAAAACCGCGATTCTCGCGCTGTTTCTCTACAGTTTGCTGCCCATCACGCGCAACACTGCAACCGGTTTACAAGATATTCCCGCCTCACTGCGCGAATCGGCAGAGGCGTTGGGTCTGCCTCCTGCAGCGCAATTGTTCAAGGTTTACCTGCCCCTGGCGTCCCGCTCAATATTGGCAGGCATCAAGACCAGCGCGATTATCAATGTCGGGACCGCCACGCTTGCCGCGTTAATCGGGGCAGGCGGTTTGGGACAGCCGATCATCAGCGGTTTGAATCTGAACGACTATAAAACGATTCTGCAGGGCGCAATCCCAACGGCTCTACTCGCGCTGCTCATCCAGGCGTTCTTCGATGGATTAGACCGGGTAATCATTCCGAAAGGCTTGCGTCTGCGCGATTTGCAGGGCAGATCGGGATGATTGGGGGCGGGGTGGTCAAAAACTTCTAATGAGACTTGACAAATCGGTCTGGTATAAAGTATACTTGTTGAGCGTAGAATTCAGATAGAATCGTCTTACAATCTAACCATCGGAAAGATATTTTTATGCCTGTACTTAAAGTCAAACCGGAGCAAATAGTGGAGTTGGTAGAACAACTTTCGCCCGAAGAACGCTTAGAGATATTGCTTAAGTTAGCGCAACCCGCGCGTGAGCGAATGAAAGCGCATCGCGAGTTCGCGAGTCAGCGTCTGCGCGAAATAGCGGCTGAACGAGGATTAGATTGGGATGATCTAACCGAAGAAGCGCGAGAAACCTTCGTTGACAACCTTATTACATGAACCATGAGTGTGCCCACCCGAGCTGTATTCGTCGTCAACTTGCTGTTTTCCTAAGTTGGTTCGCAAGGCTCAACTAATTCGTGTGTAGAATGAGCGCGCGAGCAACGGATAGTTAGTCTATCTTGTGATGAAATACTCGGCACTCTTGCCATAAAACTAACACGAAAATTGAGTTTTGACCGAGAACGTGGAGTAGATGTTTTGGAAGACTTACTCAGCTTTACAACCTTGGCTCTGCTGCCGGATACAATCCCTCTTGTGTCAGGCGATCAGGAAGATGACGTTGTTATAGCTTGCGCTTCAGTTAGTGAAAGCCATTATATTGTTTCTGGCGATAAAAAACATCTTCTCCCATTAAAAACTTACAAGAACATTCAGATCATTAGCCCATCTGAGTTCTTGTTAAAAACACGCTAAATTCGTCGCTCGCCTCTAAATTTGTTGCGTCCTAAAGGACTAAGGGAGCCTGCTGTATGCCCAATTATCTAATGACTAAAGGCAAAGCATCAGCAAAGACAGAGATTCGTCCTCCAGCCTCGAATTTTTTGTTTTCACCCCAGTTTCTTCAGTTTATCGGCATAACGCAGCGCGGTATCCACAAAGGTCGCGTGTGACCATGTGAGCGGCGCGACGGATAAAGGCTCGCCAGTAAAGGGATGCATCTGCTCAGGCATGACGCCGGTCGGCATCGACCATTTCATACACCACTCTAACAGTTGGCGCGGGCGCTCCAAATCGCTGAGGGTACGCGCCACCATAATCTGGTAATCCGCCAGCCACAAGGTGCAGATAAACCATGGATTGCCCGGCGCTTGCTCGGTCTGCCGGAAATAGTAGTCGCCTTCATAACGCGCCATGCCGCCCACCTCGCCCGGAACCCAGAGACGCTGCTGCAATACCTCTACCGTAGATTTCACCGCCGAGTCCTCTGGCGAAAACATCCCGATAAGCGGCACAATCATCACGCTGCTGTCGGGCGTGAAATCGGGTTGATAACGCCCTTCGCGAGAGCGGTAGAGCGTTCGGAGGAAGTAGCCGCGCTTCGAGTCGTAGAAGTAGGGCTTGAAGTTCTGCCGTATTTGCTCGGCAGCCGTCTCAAACACCTCCTCGCGTTTATCGCCCATCAGACGCGCAAACTGTGCGCCAGCTTTCAAACCTGCCCACACACATGCCGCCGTGAACGCATGCACGCCCCGCCGCTCTTCCCACAAGTCCCAGCTCGGCATTGGCAGCAACGAAGCCGGATCGCGATAATGCACCATGAACTCCGCCATCGGGATGATGAAACTCTCGTAAAGCGGTTCCACGAAATCGATATCCTCCATCAATTCATAATGCTTCCACAGCGCCCACAACACCAGCGCGCTGCCATCCTCTTGGAAGGGAATTTCCGCGCTGCCCTCGATGTACCAAGGATGCCACGACGCGCCCATGCTGCCATCTGCCGAGTATTTATGCATCAGAGTAGCGCGTTCTGTCGGCAAGACCTGCGCGCAAAACTCATAGAACCGGCGCGAGATAATCGCATAGCGCATCTGGTCAAACACATTCGCGATGAAAGCCCCATCGCGCGGCCACATGTAGGAGTAGTGCGCTTTGACCGTCTGCATAATGTCCGAGTCGTTGGCTGCCAGAATCGCGCCCCGATCATCGATCTGTGTGCGCATAATCAGCAGACTGCGCTGGCAGAACTGCGCGATGTCATCCGGCAGCGCTTCAAAATAGCTCGTGCTTTTATGCACCCACGCGCTCCAATAGTTCTTGGTGTCGTGCATCAAATCTTCGGGATGGCGGCGCGCCACCAACCTGTGAAGCCGTTCCGCGCGCTGCAGAGTGCGCCCGCAAGCGATCCAATACCACACTTCGTGGCTGCCGTTCGCTTCCATATCCACATGGAAGCCGATGGTGCTGTCGACCGAACCCTGTTGAATGGGGTTGCCTGCCAGCAATCCATCTTCCGCATCGCGCCAAGTGCCTTCATAATGCCCGAAGCCTTTGATACCCGTCGTATATTGTGAGATGCCGCCGCCGCCATCGATACCGGAAATCAAGAAGTAATGGTTCAGCTTGTAATGCACCACCGCGCCGCAATAGGGGTAATAAAAGGCGGTATCGCCGATGTCGCTTTCCATGATTCGGAAGTCGTGCGAAAAGAAGATACGCGCTTCGCGGGGGCGGTTCATCAAATTGTGGACGGTGATCTGTTTCAAATAGAGGTTGCCTCGATGATATACGACATCCTGCATGTGCAGGCGCACCCCTAATTCCGCGTTTTCGCAGATGACCGAAGCGGCAAGGGTTTTCTCTTGGTAGCTCATTTGACGACGCCAAGAGGAATCCTCCAGCCAGGCGAACTGACCTTCGACCCAAACGCCCATCCGAATTTTGGCGCCGCTCAGGTGGTTGAATAGACCCACATAAGGATAGTAAAAGTCGCGAATGTTATAACCATTATCAAAGGCGAGCAGCATCTCGCCGTTGCCGATAGCAAGTGGTCGTGGCATACGAATTCTATTTTCGGTAAGGGACAGCCGATTCCTTTAGGTTGAATTCTAATAAGACTCGTTTTCTAACGATTCCTGAATTTCTCGCAGGGAAGCGACTTCTTCCGACGCGCCCTTTTTCTCCAAAATGGCGATCAACCGGCGAACCGTTTCCAGGTGTCCCGACCCGATTTCTCGTTCCCGTTCTGGGTTGTAGCGTCCCATGGCTCGCGCGGCGCGATTGAAAGGCAGCGTGCGTTGGCGATAGGTTTCAAACACCTTATGCGCCTGACGATAGCGCGCCTCTGCTCCTTCCAAATCGCCTTGCTCTTCTTGACGGATGCCCAGTTTCAAATGAGCGAACGCATAAGCGGTCTCCACAATTTCTGGTACCGCCTGCACTTGACCGTAAGGGGTTTTCTCGATCTCGGTTAAACGCTCATACAATTTCAGGGCTTCGTCGCTCCGGTTCCCGCCCTCGAGAAGCCTCGCCAACCTCAACAGTGTCGGTAAGTTGTTGGGGTCCCTCTTTATCCCTTCCCGGAACTCCGCTTCCGCCTCTGTTACACGCCCGTCCCGTTCCAGATAAAGCCCATAGCGATAGTAGTTTCGGGGCGAGGGCTTCGACCGGATCGCCTGCTCAAAAAGATTGAACGCTTTGTCCCTTTCCCCTGTCACAAAGCTGAGTTCCGCGTACTCCAGCAGATAGTCGGGATTTGCGCTATCCCACGCCAACGCCGATTTCAGTTCGCTTTCCGCTTGAGGCGCGTGTCCCAGAAACATTTGGTATTTGCCGAAATTGGCAGCGATCTCTCCCACACCCACCGACACAAAATGCCAAAGTAGGAGTACACTTAAGAGTATCCCGCCCAACCTCCGCCCAACGCGCTTCACGGGCATGGGCGTTGTGGCATCAATCGCCAGTCCTACCCCCAATCCAAACAAGCCGAATAGAATCAACAAATGGCAGAAAGCGTTGAGGTCAGAGTCGACCGCATTATGCGCGGCAGAGGCTAATACGCCCGCGATCAGTCCCATCTGCAGAAAACGCCAGTCGGCAGCTGAATCGGTTGTGCCGCCGCTTTCCCGCTGTCCCGCCTTCCAAAGCCAAGCCACGCCAAACAAGAACAAGAACAGCAAGGCGGGCAGCCCCGCTTCAGAGGCTAAATCCAAATAGCTGCTGTGCGCGTTTCGCGTATAACCGGTATGCGCATAGGCAGGATATTGCCAATCGAAACTGCCCAGCCCCACCCCCAGCAAAGGGTTCTGTTGGATCATGCGCGCTGCGCCTTTCCAAGTTTCCACCCTGAACGCGCCCGAATAGACTTCTTGTTGCGCCGCTTGAGGCGTGAGGCGCTGCGCTGCGGGGCTTGCCAGCCAAACCACCCCCGCCAATAAAACGCCCACTGACGCTAAACGCAGCCAATAGTCTCTGGGAAGACGCCGCAGTTGCAGCAGAGAGAAGATCGCCATGCTGACCACCATCGCGCCCAATCCCGCCCTCGAACCGGTCAAGACCAATGCGCTCATCTGAAGCCAAGCGGCGACCGTGAGCAGTAAGCGGTATAACCTCAAGCGGGGATCGTCGCCCGTGGCGCGCAGCCAATAGACCAGCAGCCCCCAAGTAACGGGAATCGTAATGACCAAATAGCCTGCCAAAAAGTTGGGATTGAAGAACGTAGCGAAGATCCGCCAACTGGGATTGCCCGAAGAGTACGCGCCCGCGTATTCCGCGATTCCCCTGAGCGAGACGAGGGTCGCGCCCGCCACCAAACTGACAATGAGCGACAGCCCCAGCCGCCCGCGCCTGACCAAGGCTGCTACGGTGAAAAAGAAGAGCAGAGCGACGCCCCACTCGGCAAATCTTTGAAAAGCGAACCAATGCCCGCCCGCTTTGATCACCGAAAGCCCCAACCATCCGCCCAACATCAACAGAGGCAATGTCAGTTTCATAACGGGAAGGCGCGTTATATCGGCTCCCCACACAACCGCCATAAACGCGACCAACACAAACAGAGCCAACAGCATGCCCCCCATGAGCGGCATTTGCCCATTCCAAAGCCAATCGGCAAGCAGCATTTCCGGCGGTGTAGAGCGCAACCCTACATACAGATTACCGCCCAGCAACGGCGCCAGCGCGAAAGCTGCCGCCAGCGAAACCTGCGCCGCTTGCAGCCATGCCGGAGGACGCGCGGGGCGCGCAGCCGGTTTACCGTTGGTGTGAGACCGGGTTTTGACGGGATTTTTCGAGGGCATAACGGAACACCGCCTCCAATAAAGACGACCATTGATAGTAAAGCGCAGGCAACTCCTCTAACGCCGCCCAGCGCGCGCCTTCCGATTCGGAACCGGGCGGCAGGGGCATGAGTTCAGCTAATTCGCCTAAAAAAAGCGGCGCGCAGGTCTCTTCTCCCCCGCCTGACGCAGGCGACAGGTAGTAGCAGCCGATTCGCTGGAGCGAACGCAACAATGCGCCAGCCTCTTCAAACGATTCGCGCCGGATGGCTTGTTCGGGCATTTCCCCTGGTTCAATGCGCCCGCTGGGAACACAATAACCGCGCCCTTTGATCTTCGCCAGCAGAAAACGGTTATTGTCGATAATCGCGACTAACGCATGCTTCACCGGCATGTCCTCGCGATGGCAATCGGGATCAAACCGCATGCGCATACCTGCCCACTCAGCGGTCAAATCGTCCCAGAGATTGGTCTCCTGCCCGCTCAAGGAAGAAGCCCCTCCGGTTCTTCGCGGCGTATAGTCGCTTTTCCAATCACTTGGTCAATCGGCACAGGACCAAACGAGCGGCTGTCCTCAGAATGTTCGCGATTATCGCCCAATACATAGATATATTTTTCCGGCACGACTGCCTGCTCATAAGGCGCATAGAACCCGCCCGCGTCCGGAATCGGTTCGCCGGGCAATGCAGCCACCCGCTTAATCAACAAGTCACCCTCCCGGCGAATCACCACGATATCCCCCGCTTGAATGGGACCAAAGAGCCAGTAAGCGGTGGTAATAAGCAAGCGTTCCCGGTCATGATAGGTCGGCTCCATCGATTTACCGCTCACGACCGCCACTTGAAAGTTGAGGACAAAGATGACCGCCAGCAGCCCAAAAATCATGAGCAGTACCAACAGTCGAAAGTAATTCCTATCTTTGATCGCTTTCGCCTCATTGATTGGCGTTATCGCATCCATCTCTTCCATCTTAAATTCCCATAATGATTTTTGCCAGACCGAAGTAGAGAACTAATCCGGTCGCATCGACAAATGTTGTAATGAAAGGCGCAGACATCAACGCAGGGTCGATGTTCAACCTTTTGGCGATCATCGGCAGCGTCGCGCCCACGGTTTTTGCCCACATAATAATCAGCACCTGCGACAGCGCGACCGTCACCGCTAAGTTCATATTATGCAAGAAAACTAACGCAAAAAGATAGCCGATTCCACCGATCAAAACCCCGACCGACAGCCCGGTAAGCAGCTCGCGCCCCAGCACGCGCCAGAAGTGACGCAAGCGCAGTTCACCCAGAGCCAAGGAGCGCGTGATCGTGGTTGTGGTTTGCGCGCCCGCATTGCCACCCATCCCGATGAGAAGCGGTATAAAGACCGCTAACTGCGACACTTTCTCGATATCTTTTTCATAACGCGACATGACCGACGTCGTCAATATTGCCGCGCCAAACAGAATCACCAGCCAGCGCGCCCTTTTGAGAGCCGTTTCCCAAGGCGACAGGCTTAAATAGGGTTCGTGGCTGGGGTCAACCGCGCTCATCTTCAACACGTCTTCCGTCGCCTCACTCACCAGAACGTCGACCATATCATCAATGGTCACAATTCCTTGCATCCGACCCACTTCATCCAGGACGGGCAGCGCGAGCAGGTCATATTTCGAGAGCAGTTGAGCGACCTCTTCCTGGTCAGTCTGGGTTTTCACCGAGATAAACTCAGGTTTCATGATCTGTTCCAACGGTGTATCGGGGTCGGCGGTCACCAGTTCCCTCAACGAACAAACTCCCACCAAACGCCCGCGCTCATCCACCAAATAAAGAACGTTCATCGTCTCCACATCGGGGTCGATATGGCGCAAGTAATCCAGCGCATAACGCACGGTCCAACTGGGATGGAGACGGGCGTACTGCTGGATCATCAATCGCCCTGCCGTATTTGGCGCATACTCCAGCAGCTCACGCACTTCTTGCGCGTCTTCGGGGTCCATTTGGTTCAGCAGCGACTCGGCTTTTTCGTCTTCCAAAGCCGCCACGATTTGCGCGGCGTCATCCGAAGGCAACTGCTCCAACAGCAGCGCGGCTTTTTCTTCCGACAAATGATCTAAAATCTCTTCTGCTCTTGAAGGCTCCAAGTAATCCAGAATGACCGCCGCCAGAGGCTCTTCCAAATGGTTCAACACTTGAGCCTGCATTTCGGGGTCTTGCAGATGTTCGATAACCTCCGCCAAATCGGGCGCAGGCAGCTCAATCAACTGGTCCACAAAACCCCAATTTGCGCTCTCCAGCGCCTCTTCCAGGCGTTCCGCCAAAACTTCTGCTCGTTCCTTCATGACGATTCGTTTTCTTCGTTAAGCTTAACGCTGGACGCGAATGGCTCCAGTCAGTATCCAGGCGCGCGGTTCATCGCATAATGTGACGAATGCTTCTAAGCGATAGTTTCCAGGCTCCTTAACTTCATACTTCAAAACGCGCCCCTGAGTTTTCAACACTTCCTGCCCATCTTTCATCAAACGCAAAGTCGCCTCCAGAGGCACTTCGGCTTCCAAATGCATTCCGTTTTTCCATTGCGCGGTGTCCCCCAAAGTATAGGTTTTTTGCCCTTCTTTCAACACAAACGCGGTGCCAGTCGTGTCGGCGATCCAATCAAACGCGACATAGGTTCGTCCTACGGTGAGCGCGTCGCGCAGGGCGCGTTCGGTTCGCTCCTTCGCTAACACATGCGTGCTGACATAATGAAAACTGACGGGATAGGGGTCTAATTGGCGTTTTAACAGGATTTTATCAGGCACCGGCTCCCCGAAGAGCAATTTCAAAGCGGGGGTCTGCTTTGAATCCAATTCGGTGATCAGTTCCCCCAAAGCGTCTTCCACTCGGTATTTGCCATCCGGCGCGCCTTTGACCACGAAACCGACATTCTGATGGGAGTCGTTGGCAGCAATGGCAGTGAAGGGTTTCTGCGCCACCATCTGGTCGTACCGCTCCAAGAAGGCTTTGGGATAATCGTACAAGGCAGCAAACGCCTCATGCGGGTAGGCGTTCATCGCGTCTAAAAGCGACAGCAGTTTCGCGTATCCTGCACTGTCTTTCGGTTGGAGCGCGGCGTACAGTTGCGCTTCATCCATAAAATCGACGTGGATGTTGTAAATCTCCATTCCCGTCAGATTTTGCAGACCCCAATCTTGTAATCCTTCGGGATGAGCCACAAACACTTGCCCCCCCGTTTTACGAACAGCATCGATTAACCCCTGATTGCTCAACGAGAGATCGGGCAGTTTGTAATCGGCAGGATAAAGCAAAAAGTTGCGGTTTTCGCTGCCCGGCACAAACAGAACGCCGTCCTTTTCACCGCGCGGTCCTTCCGCGACGACATCCTTTTCTTGGATATGATCCGACATGAAAATCGCGTCGATTCCGACCTGTTTCGCGGCAGCAGTGATCTCCTCAATCGTTCCATTGCTGTCATGGGACAAGTAGCAATGGGCGTGAATGATGCAACGATAGTCCTGATAACCCGTTTTCAATACCACAGGCTGCCTTTTCGCGGATAAAGCCTGTCTTTCAGAGCGCAGGCGCACCAACATATTCCGTTCCAGACGCTGCATGGTGGGTGTTCGGGTATCCAGCGAAAGAACTGCCGAAGACGCGGTAGCAGGCATATTCACGAAGAACCGATTCTCAATCTCCCGCCTTGTGGTTCGAATAAACTCCGACACCCGGTCGCGCAGTTTGCCCACTTCCGCCAGCCAGGTATCAATCTGGTCGGCTTGGGCATGCGAAAACATGAGAACCAACAACACCAAGAACACGCAGCGTCTCATCATAACTCATTTACTCCTCAAACATGGGGTTGGCTATCCGAAAATCGGTGACATTCCAGCGAACCGAGCCATCGTTATTATAAGTGTCCATCTCTGGCGTAAACACCACATCCAAAGTGTCCCCCTGTTTCAACAGAGCGTTGCCGCGCCCCCAAGCCACCGCAGAAAATTGTCGGTCGCCGGATGCCAAAACCATCATCAAATGCTCACCGGACCTAGAAACTTTCGTGTTGACAACTCTCGCTTTCCGACACAGCAGTTGAGGAGCAGGGTTCCCGTGTCCGAACGGCGCCAGCGCGCTTAGTTCCCGCACAAATTGTGGCGTAATGGCGCTCCCTTGAACCTCCATATCTACTTCTAAAGTCGGCAACAATTGTTCATTCTGGATATGTAGATTGCCCCAATGGATCAAAGCCTGCTCCAACTCTGAAAGCCTTTCTAAGCGAATACTGAACCCTCCTGCTGCCTTGTGTCCCCCGCATTTATCGCAAAGAGGCTCGATATACTCCAACAAGGGACGAATATCCACTGGGGAAACGCTTCGAATCGACCCGCGCGCCATGCCGCTCTCTTTGTCTAAGGTGGTAATGAAGATGGGGCGGTAATAATCTCTCATCAGGCGCGACGCCACTATTCCGATCACGCCCCCTTGCCAATCGGGCGATTTCACCAAGATAATCTTGTGGCTGTAAAGCTCTTCGGCTTCAATCTGCGCGATGGCTTCGCGGGTAATCTGGTCTTGAATCTCTTGACGCAGTTTGTTATGGTCATTGAGCGTGGCAGCCAGTGTTTCGGCTTCGGTCTCGTTTTCCGAGAGCAGCAAATCTAATGCCAAGTTCGCATGATCAATCCGTCCCGCCGCGTTCAAACGCGGACCAATCTGGAAACCGATTTTGCTGGGTTCCAATTCCTTTCCGGGGGTATGCCCAATAATCGTCAGCAGTTTTTGAAGCCCCAATTTTCGTGTGTTCGACAGCAAAGGCAATCCATGCGCTACCATCGCGCGATTTTCGCCGGTGAGCGGCATAATATCGGAGACGGTTCCAATCGTGACAAGGTCCAAAAAGGCGCGCCGGTAGTTGGCAACCGGCATGCCCAATTCGCACATCATGCCTTCGCCCAAACGAAACGAGACGCCTGCGCCGCACAGGTGAGGATAGGGGTAATCGGAATCGACTCTCTGGGGGTTCACGACGGCGACCGCTCGCGGCAGCGCGCTGCCCGGCGCATGGTGGTCGGTGATGACCACATCAATCGCGTGTTCGCGCGCATGCTCCACGACATCGACCGCTCGCGTGCCACAATCGCAAGTGAGTATCAGGCTCGCGCCCTGCTCTTTCGCTATATCGACCGCCCGGTTCTGCAGATCGTAGCCTTCGCGCTCGCGATGAGGCACGAACGGCTCCACCTGGATGCCTAATTTTCGCAGAAACAGGGTCCAAAGCGTTGTGGAGGTGACTCCATCCGCATCGTAGTCGCCATAGATCAGGACGCGCTCCCCTTTCTCTTTTGCCAACAACAACCTGCGAATGGCAGGTTCCGCATCGGGCAGTTTCATGGGGTCGCCTAACTGGTCTAAGGAGGGATTCAAAAAACGATGCGCCTCTTCTGGCTGCAGCAAACCGCGGGACAGCAAAAACGCGCCCAGCAACGGCGATACGTTCACCTTCTCGGCGAGCGCAGCCGCCTCTTGCCAATTGATCTCTTTAACGATCCATCGATTCCGCATACGTTCACCGCGCCGCGCGCTGCCACAATAAAAAAGAGCTTCCCACACAAACAGGACGCCCACTAGACGTTCTTATCCCATTCAGCATGTAGGGGCAGACCTATGTTAGGATGTCTCCAATCCGCTTATCACGGGTCATTACTGTCCTCCCCCGAATGAATTCGGGGTCTGATGGAGACCAAGCCCGTTCAAACGGGCTGCGCAAAACGTACTCAAACCTGCCTTTGAGCCTGCTGAAGCAGGCTTCGTTGAGTAGCCCCTGAATTCATTCGGGGGCAAGAAAACAGGTGGTGAGATAGTTTTGAGACACCTTCCCCTATGGTTGCCCGAATTTGGGGGCGAAGCTCCGTCTTCGCCGTTGTTTGTGGGGGGTGAGGCATGCCTCGCCCGAAGCAACAGCAGATTCTTCGCTTCGCTCAGAATGACAATAGGAATTGCTCCTTCCCTTTGTTATTCCCTCCCCACAAACAAGGAGGGACGGGCGGGGGCTTCCTCCCACCCATCAATAACGGCGCTTTCGCTTTGGAGCGCGAGTCGCAGAGGACGCCGCCGGTTTATCCCCAGAAACAACCGTTTCGCCGTTCGTCGATTCATCCGTTGTCTTCGCCGATTCTGACTTCGCCACAGCCGTTGCGCGCGCAGCTGCCGCTTGCCGCTCTAAGGCGCGATCTCTCGCGCTCTGCCAATCGACCAACAGTTGGCTCGCGATAAAGATAGAGGAGTAGACACCGACGATGGCTCCTGCCAACATCGCCACATAGAAGAACCGCAGATCGGTTGTGACTGAACCGATAATCAACAGAGCGACTAACACCAAGATCAGCGTCAAACTGGTATTGATGGAGCGCGCCAGTGTTTGGGTTAGGCTCTTGTTCAAAATGCTGACGAAGGTTTCGCCCCGTGTGCGATATTTCAAGTTCTCTCTCGCGCGGTCAAACACAACAATTGTATCGTGTACCGAGAACCCGATGAGGGTCAGCAGCGCGGTGATGAACAGCGAGTTGACCTCCCAACCCATCAAATGCCCGAAGAGAGAAGCGATACCGACTGTAATCGCGACATCATGCACTAACGCGGTCAAAGCTGCCAAGCCGTACTTGAAACCACTCCAGCCGCCTTCAATGGAGAAACGGAGCGTGATATAGAACAGGATGAAAATCACCGACAGGAAAATTGCCTTGAGCGCGTTTTGGATAATTTCTTTTTGAACACGAGGGCTGATCGAGGCGAAACTAACCTCTTTCATATTGCTGTCCAGCGGAGCGACCGCCGCAATGAGTTTGTCTTTGTCGGTGTCTTTCGCGTCTGCCACGTGGAGAATCACCTGCTTACCGCCGTCTGCATATTGAATACCGACTTTCTTGAAGTCCGCCGCGCCCAGCGCATTCACGATGTCCGACTGTTTGGCGGTAATGGGTTGGGGCGATGCCATGACCAATTCGCTGCCGCCCTCGAAATCGATTCCCAACTTCAATCCACCGGTGAACAGACCTGCTAAACCGATGACGATAGCGACCAGGCTGATCGCGTAGTACAACTTGCGCTTCGACACGAAATCGTAGGTTTTCTCGGTTGCCATCCCTTCGCTGATGGTCGTTCCCCATTGGCGCCGCAGTCCGAACGCGCCCACACTGGGATGAATCCCTATGCCCACCAGCGCGTAGAGCAGCGTGCGCGTACAGGTGATGGCAGTGAAGAAGCTGATCATAACTCCGAGCGCAAGGGTGGTGGCAAATCCCTGAACGGGACCCGTTCCGTAGTAGTAAAGAATGGCAGAAGTAATGACCGTTGCCATATTGGAGTCGAAGATCGCGGTAAAGGCGCGTTTGAAACCGGCATCAATGGAGGCTAACAGGGTTTTGCCCAGCCTCAATTCCTCTTTGATACGCTCAAAGATTAAGATATTCGCGTCGACTGCCATGCCAATCGAGAGGATAAATCCAGCGATGGCGGGGAGAGAGAAGGTGACGCCTAACGCCTTAAACGCGGCAATAGAAAACAGAATGTACAGTCCCAACGCAAGCACGGAGATAAATCCGGGGAGCAGGTAGTAAACAACCATAAACAGGACAACGACAATCGTTCCGAGAATACCTGCCTGCATGATTCGTTCCCAGGCTTGCGCGCCCAGCGTCGGCTCAACTTGGGTCACCGATTCGATACTCAAGGCGACGGGCAGCGCGCCCGCGTTCAACAGTTGTGCCAGTCGAGTCGCTTCCGCTACGGTGAAACTGCCATTAATCACAGGGTCTCGCAGGTTGCCCTCTTGCACGACGGGCGCGGAAATCACTTCATTATCCATCACTATCGCGATATGCTCCTTGACATGCAAGGAGGTCGCTTTCGCGAATTTGTCTTGTCCCTCGGACTTCAAGTTCAGCACGATCTGGGGCATCAGCGCGCTGGACTGCGCCACCGACGCGCTGCTTAAATCGTCGCCTTTAATGATGATTTCCGAGTTTTTGAGGATTTCGAGATATTCAGGCGTTCCTTCCTTGATGACCTTGCCAGGATCCTTCAGGTCTCCATAATCGCGGAACCGCACGACTTCTTCATTTTTATCGTTCTTTTCTACAATAATCTCATATCGCCGCGACGCGGTATCGGCTCGCTCAGAAGAACGCACATTGTTGATGTAGCGGAACTCCAATTGCGCGGTGGACTGCAACAAAGACCGGGCTTCTTCTTCGTTTGTGAAGCCGGGCAATTCCACCACCATCTCTTGGGTGCCTTTCGTGAAGACTCCCGGCTCCAACACACCCAGGATGTCGATACGCTTGCGCAAAATGTCAGCCGTTAAATTCAAACGTTCCGTGTTCCATAACTGCTGTTCATTTTGCGGCAGGTCTTCCACTTTGGCGCGCAGCGTCATGCGGATACCGCCTTTAACGTCCAATCCTTGGCGCGTAGGCTGTGACCAAACCCACCAGCCCGAAACACCCCCGAGCGCCAGGATCACTACCAGTAATATAAAATGTTTAGACAAGAGCCTTCATACCTCCTTCAATGCTTCCCTGCTTGAAATGCCTGTCGAATCATCGATTCCAGCACCCCATTATACCCAAAATGTGCCATAATCCTTATCGGGAGAATAACCGTATGCTACCGTTTAAGAAAATCTTGTGTCCAACGGACTTCAGTGAACCGTCCTTTTTAGCGCTCAACGCAGCCATAGAATTCGCCCAGCAATATGGGGCAGAATTGCATATCCTGCACATTGTGCCGCCCCTCCATATGGTTCCTGTCCCGACCAATATCCAACTGCCGATTTATGAACAGGAACTGCGCGAGGCGGCACAGCGGGCAATGGCGGAATGTATTCAAGACCGGGTTCCCTCCAGCCTCCAAGCCGTACCCAGCATCTTGTGGGGACAGGCATCCCAAGAGATCGTTTCCTACGCGGAAGAGAAAGGGGTGGATTTGCTGGTGATCGCGACCCATGGACATTCCGGCTGGAAACGGTTCATGTTCGGTTCGGTCACGGAAAAAGTGGCGCGAACCGCCTCATGCCCCACATTGATCATTCACCCGCCTAAATAATCATCGGACTCATCCTGAAACTACCCCCTCCGTTGGGTTCCCGCTGCAAGCAAAGGGAACCGGGGGAATTAAACCTTGGACATGGGCAGCAGTAGCGGCTGCCTGAGCGGTTTTTCCGTCTCAGGCTCTTCGCGGGGCGGCACGATCTGATAGAGGCTGTCCCGCTCCACCGGGTCGCGCCCCGCTTCCTGAATCAACCGTATCAGTTGCTTCCGAGTGATCACCTGCTGCTTCACGCCGGGCGCGTCATCCTGATAGATAATCTCATATTCGTGAATGGTTCCATCCACATCGTCCGCGCCATACCACAACGCCACCTGAGTGATGGCGGTTGTGTTCATAATCCAGAACGATTTGATATGCGGGAAATTATCCAACATCAAGCGCGACACTGCGATATTCCGCAGGTCTTCCTCGCCAGAGGTATGCGGTCGGTCAGGCAATTCGGTGCCTTCCGGGTGAAAAGCCAGCGGGGTCATAGCTAAGAAATGCCCCGTCTCATCTTGCAATTCGCGCAGTTGAACGAAATGATCCACCCGTTCTTCCAGCGTTTCGCCCATCCCATACAGAAGGGTCGCGTACTGTTTCAAGCCTGCCTGCGCGATGTCCCGCGCGATCTCGATCCAGCGCGCGCCGTTAATCTTTTTGGGGAACAGTTCCGCATGCGCCCGATCCGACAACACTTCGATGCCGCCGCCCGGCACGCTGCCCAATCCCGCCGCTTTCATGTCTTGCAGCACTTCGTTCAACGGCTTCTTGGAAATCCGGCTGATTTCTTCCCATTCCACTGCCGTGAAAGCCTTCACATGAACGCCCGGACGCTCTTCGCGCGCGGTTCGGATTAAATCTAAATAGTAGTCGTAGGGAATTCGTGGGTTCACGCCGCCCACCATATGCACCTCAGTAATCGGCACATGGCGGTAGGCGCGCAACCGCTGTCGAACCTCTTCCAGAGATAAAGTGTAGGGTTTGGGACCGCCTTTTTTGGCGTAGAAGGAGCAGAATTTGCAGAATTTATTGCAGATGTTCGTATAGTTGATATGCTGGTTGCGCACATAGAACGCGCGATTGTCATGCCAGCGTTCCCGGACGAGGTTCGCCAAATAGCCCACGCCGCTGAGATTGGGCGTTTGATAGAGCAACATGCCATCCGCCGCGCTGAGCCGCTCCCCTCGAACTACCTTCTCATACAGGGGCATCAATTCGCTTCCCAATACGATGTCTAATTTCATAGTCGTTCGTTTGTGAAATCTTTCACGATAATAGGATACCCTAAAACAACGCGAGAAACAATCGCGATTCATAAAGAGCGCGCTCTCCCTACAGAGGATTGTCTGCAAGGAGAGCGCGTTTGGGGGGAGCGTGCAGGGACGGTAAGATGAACTTATCTCGGCAGAATCACGCTGTCGATCACATGGATGACGCCATTATCCGCCTCGATATCGGTTTGGACAATATTGGCGTTATCCACGCGCGCGCCGCTATCGGTCGAAACGGTAATGCTTTGACCCTGAACGGTTTGCAGCACGCTGCTGCCCACCACTTCGGCTGCCAGCAATCTGCCCGGCACCACATGATAAGTCAACACGGCGGATAATTGCTCTGGATTTTCCAGAAGCGCATTCAGTGTATCCGCTGGCACTTTCGCAAACGCTTCATCAGTCGGCGCAAACACGGTGAAAGGTCCCGTTCCACTGAGGGTCTCCACTAAACCCGCTTTCTGAACTGCCTTGACAAGGGTATTAAAGGTTCCTGCGCCTACAGCGATGTCTACAAGATTAGGCATTGTTTATTGTTCCTCCATTGAGTGTTTCATCGTAGCCCTTACCGAGCAAACTTCCATTCGGAAGGACCGTTGAACGGTTGAATTGTTCACCCAAAAGTATATTCGAAAGGCTCCCGCGCGTTCAGTGATTTCAGTCACAAAGCCTGTTCGAAGGGGTATCAAAGGCGAAATTTAACAAATTCTTAACAAATTTGCTTTCGAATTCTCGAAATATAGCAGGAATCTGCCTTTCAATATGGTATAATTAGGGTGTAACATCGTTCGGGAGTTCAACCCGTCCGACCGAACGGTAGTAGGAGGTAATAAATGGAGTCGGGTAAAGTAAAATGGTTTAACGATGCAAAAGGCTACGGTTTTGTGGTAGCCGACGATGGTCGAGAAGTCTTCGTCCATTATAGTGCCATCCAGTCTGATGGACATAAGACGCTGTACGAGGGGCAGTCTGTAGAGTTCGAAGTAGCTCAGGGACCAAAAGGTTTGCAGGCAAGAAACATCATCCCGAAGTAATCAGTATCTTCAACCAGTCAATAAGCGCGCCCGCGAAGTTTTCGTGGGCGCGCTTTCCTATTTTTCAGTTCAATGCCACCGATCCCAAGTTTTGATTTTGAGTAGAACTGGTGACGGTCACCGTTCGTTCGGCAATGAGAGGCGGCAGACCGCCTGAGCGCGTCTTCACGAACTGTATCCGGTAAACGCCCGGCGAAAGCCACACGCCAAAATCGCCGTTCGCGTTCAACACGAAGCTGGACCTCAAAGGCGTCGTTGCGGTTGTGGGGCGATAGATATCGATTCGAGTTCCTAATACATCCACACCGCCAGAGGCAGTCACCTTGCCCGTTACATTGGCGGGCAAAGTGGGCGGATTCGTGCTGCTTTCCGGCGCCATCAAAATATCAGGCAACGAGATTTCGCCGCTGATGGGCGGCACATCCACCACAAACGGCTGCGGGATATAAGAGCGCGTGCCTCCGCTTGCCTCCACCAGCCCCTCAGAATCGAACGCGCCTTCCGAATCATAAGCCACTTTGTTGAAAATGAAACGCCCTTCAGTATCGGTCACAACGCGGTCGCCCTGGAGAGTCACATTCGCTCCCACGACCGGGCTGTTATCCAGAGCATCCAACACGCGGGCGCGCACAACAACCTGCTGGGGACCGATATACAGTTCGCCCAGATCATAGGTTTGATTTGCGCTGAGCGCGGGCAGCGTGAACTCAAATTCGGGGAAGCCTGTCGCGCGCACCTTGATCGTTCGGGTGGTTGGAACCACTTGGATGGTGAACGAGCCGTCTGAGCTGCTGGTTTGTGTGGTCGCGCCGCCGGAAATCACTTGCGCGGGCGGGTCCGGGCGAGTGCCAGTTCCCACCAGAACCACATAGCCTTGAAGACGAGCCACAGCCCCTGTGCCGCCGCCTCCCCCGCCGCCGCAGCCAGCGAGTAGTAAACATAATGCGATAAAGCCCAAAATTGTTCTCTTCATCTTATCTGGTTCCCCTTACCTCACCACGACAATCGGTCTCGCAGCGCGCGCCACGCGACCCTCTTCATCGGCTGCTTCCACATGCAGCATATACGTTCCGGGCGGCAGCGACCGCTCGTTTTGATCGCGCCCGTTCCAAGTCAATTGGTGCAGTCCTGTATCGGCAGAGCGCGTCGGCTGCAACAAGCGCAGACGCTCCCCACGAGTAGAACGAATCTCGGCTGTCACCGATCCTGACCCGCTCAGCATAAACTGCGCCGTCACTTGTCCGCCTCGTGTGGGAGAGGCTTGCAGGTTCAAAATCTGCAAGGGCGCGCGCGTAAGGGGTTCCACAGTCACCTTCAGGCTGCGTGTTCCCCCCGGCACAAACCGGTACTCGCGCTGGCGCCGCATATCAATCCTCTGTCCCGTTGTTGGATCGAGCAAGGTCACGCGCCACCGCCGGTTGGCGTTGGGGACTTGCCACCGCAGCGTATGCGGCTCATCTGGCTGATCCGGAATCAACTGGAGGGTCCATTCCTGTTTGGCAGAAGGGGGGCGCGCCTCGCTTTGATAGATTGCGCTGCCTCTGCCGCTGCTGCCCTCCAATTGAGCCACCATCGCGCCTGTGAAGGCGGGCGGCATCTCAATATCGAGCGCATCCAATCCTGCGCTGGCTCGCGGGTCTAAGCGCACCGACAATTCCGCGAATTGATCCCCGCGCGACACACCCAACTGCAAGGGCATCTCCCATTGCGCTGCGCGTGTTGTAGTGCGCTCATGGGCGACCGAACGCGAACGATTGGGGGGCGGGAAAATCAGAGTGACGCCCTCAGGACGAAGCACGCGAACCCAGTAAGCCTTACCCGGCTCCAGTTGAGTCGCGCTGACATAAATTCCGCCCGTTCCCAAAGTGAAAACCCCGCTGCCCACCAACGCGCTTTGACCGCCAATCGCTTCCGTGGCAGTCTGCCAAGAGACCGGCTCGTTCAATGCATGCGCCACTAAGAGGTCCACGACCCGAACCGGCGAATTGAAGGGATTGCTAATCAGGTTCCATCCCACTTGCAGACCCACACTTGCGCTTTGGTCGGTGGGGAGCCCTTGCCCCACAACTTCCACATTGATCGGGCTGTCCAGTTGAATGAAATAGCCCACTCCGGGAGCGGGAGGAGGCGTCGCGGGATAAGTCGTGAATTGATACTTCTCCTGACGCCAATGCGCCAGCAGCAAACTGTTTGCGGGAATTCCCAATAGGGTTGCCATATCGGTCGTAAACGGGCGCAAGGGCAAACCGATCATATGCAAGCCAGCAGATAGATTGAGCCGGAAGGTTCGCTGCGCGCTGTTCAACGAAACAATGACGCCCTGGAAACTGGGTCCGGTATTGAGGCGAGCAGTTCCCACCGTTTGCCCGGAGGCGTTTTGGAAGGTGAGCGTCGCGCGCTGGTCACGGTTCAAACCTGGCGCGGGCAAAGTCGCTCCAAACGCGCCTTTGGTGACCGGTGTTGTGGTCGTGACACCGTTCTCCAGATCGATTTTCACCGACCCATTCTCCAAACCGTACACCACCCCGAAGAAATCGTTTTGAAACGAAACTCCCTGAACCTTACTGGCAGGATAAGGCACTCGCACACTTTCGGTTCCCACCGAGAAATCGATGGTGAGTCGCTGGTTCTTCACATCGTCGCCGATGAAACTGGGAACCACGCTGCCGGAGCCAACGCGAATGTCCACCCGCTCATACTGGGGCGAAAGGGTCAAACGGTTGAAATTATGGTCCCAATAGACCGGATAACAGGTTCCGCTTAGCAGGCTCTCATCCCAGTTGCTGCCGCTCTGAACCGTCTGGAAATAGTTTAAGAAGACGATAAAAGCCGCCTCTTCGCCCTGCTGAATCTGTCCTACATAGGGGAACAATTGCACATGCAGCTTCCGCCCATAGGTCACGCTGGTATCCAAAATGTATTGCTGCTTGAACCAAGTCTCAAAAGAAATGCCTTCCACCTTCGGGTCGTTTGTGCCTGCCAAACTTGACAGAGTGGACTTAGCAATCGCGATCAACTGAGGAACATTGCCTTCCAGTCCCGTTTGATATTGACTATAGTATCGAGCGTTGAACTCCTTCAAAAAGGTGGGGTGTTCGGTCAAGATTTTCAACCAGGCAGAACCCGCCATCAGATAACGGGTCAGCCATAGACCGCCTGTCGTACCGCCCGCAATCGAACTTTGCCGCAGGGAAGGCGCAATGAAACTGGGACTGCCCAAACTGGCTTGATTCCAGAAATCGTAGTAGGAGCGTGCATCGTAAGTGTTCTCCAAGGTCTGCTCGATAAAATCGGCGTTCAAGCCCTGGATCGCGCGAAAAGCGTTGGAGCGCGCCACGCGGGTCGTGACGGCGCGAGCAAACCCCTCTTCCCAAGCGTCATACGCCAATTGCGCGCTGCCATGATAAGCGCGCGCCATCAAATGGGTTAAGTTGACCGCTGCCGATTCCGCCGCGTTATAAATGGGGAACAACAGGCGGTCATTGCTGACATCATAAATCCCGCCTGCCACGGCGTCCCGGTCGCCGATGGTCTCATCATAGTTGACAATGGTGATGGTTCGCGTCTGCGCCGGTTTGCCATAGTCTGCCTCAATCAGCGGCATCGCGCCGGTCACCACGCGTTGCAACAGCGTTTGATACGCGCTGGGGAACTGCTCATTCAACACGGTGGAGAAACGGAAGGTCAGCGTGCCGTTGCCCAACCCGTTGCGCGTTCTTTCCGGCAATATCAACCGCCCTTGATGACGCAGCACCACCACTTGATGAATAGGCAATTGAAAATCGGGCGGAACTATCCCACGCTCTTTCCAGAACCGGATCATGGGGCGGACCGCTTCCATCTGGGCGCGGGTCGCCGCCAAGGCGCGTTCGCGAATTAGGCGGTCCATCGCCTCCGAATCTAAGGAGCGGGTACGCGTAGGCACATCAATCACAATTACATTCTGGGGACCATTGCTGACGGTTGCAAAGGGGCGATTCACAACATTTCGATACGTTTGCGCATGCGCGCCGAAAATCAAACACCCCACCAACCCCCCCATAATCCAACGCAATCCTGTTGCTATTCTCTGTCTTTCCATCATCGCTTTCATTGCCTGCCTCGTTCGTAGACGCTTACCCTCTGAAACCCGTTACTCCTTTTATGGAACCTTTTCGCCAAAATGAGGGTATAATAGAGTGTACCCAACGGGGGCGTCAGGGTTCGACAGAACTGCTCAACGTCCGGTTGCGAGCCGAGGTGCCGCAGGCCTCGTCAAAAGCGGCAAACAAGAAGTGCGAATAATTATGCACTCGCTGCCTAATTAAATAGTGCAGCCGTCCACCTCACCGGTGCCGACCTGGTGAGCCCTGGGCGTGAGCAAGTTCGGCTAACTTTCAAGGGCTTCGCCTGGAGCCTGCGAAAGGACATTCAATCAGGCTGGCGATGCGCGCCCTGTTCGTCGGGCTAACGCGACGCGAGATTTAATGACGAACTACGCTCGTAGTAACCGCATGTCCTGATGGTTTTGGAAGGGGGTTCAATTCCCCCCGCCTCCACCAAGACCCTCTGTTCCTATTCTCAAATCTCCTATAATCATGTCCATATGCTGACCCTTTTCGCGGCGTTGCTGGGCGCAGGGCTGACCATCGCGCTCTCCATGCGTTGGATTCATCAGGCAAAATTCCGCCTGGATGACCCTGCGGCGTACCCTGCCCTGCTAAAACGGCTGAAACGCTTGGCTCTGGGGTCAGGTTTGCTCAAGATGGTCTGCTTGTTTGTTTCAGGGGACCTGCAGCGGTGGCAGCAAGCGCTGGGCGCGATAGAACCAACCGTCATTTTTAGTTTCACCGCGCTTGGGTTGGCACAGATGTTGGAATGGGGCATTCTCTTGTATCATCTCTACCCGCTTGAACGGTATGCGCGCAGCCTTCAGGCAAGCCGCGCCGATTTCTTGCAGTTCCGCATCGGATTGATCGCCGAACAGTTCGCGCCTTTGCTGGCTGCTTTAACGGGCGCGCTGTTTGTGGTCTTCCTCGCCTCAGAACACATCCGCCAAACCCCCTATGGAATTTATTATGCGATTGCGATGGGCGCGCAGGTGCTGTTACTGAGCCTCTTTTTCCGAAAACGGTCGCTGCTGCTGGCTGCGCGCCAAGCGCCCTTGCCTTTCCCGAACCTCCTCCAAGAGGTACAGGCAATGGGGCGCAGTCTTGGTGTGCAGGTACGCGAAATCGTGATTTTAGATGGAGCGAAGTTACGCGTCGCCAATGCTTTCGCGGTGGGTTCCGACCGAGTGGCAATTACCGACTACTTACTGTTGGAGTTGACCGAACAAGAAACGCTGGCGGTGCTGGCGCATGAAGTGCGTCATTTGGCGCAACGGAAGCGCGCGGTCAAACTGTGGCTGCTGGAGTTGGGCGCGGTCATTGCCCTCGCCATCGCGGGCGCGCCCTGGCTGAAGGCTTGGAGATTAGAAACGCAGCTCCTGCTGTTGCCTCCTCTGCTTTGGCTCGCGCTCTACCCATTGAACCGGCTTCGCAGGCAGAACGAAATCGATGCGGACCGTTTTGCGGTTTCCCGGTATGGCGCGGAACCCCTGCAGTCCGCCCTCTTGAAAGTGGCTCAATTGAACCAGACTTGGGGTCGGAAACGAGGCAAGCGCAAGATTCATCTTGATTTAGAAGAGCGGTTAAGTCTCATTGCCGCATGGGAGCCTGTCGAATAGAAAAGGCGCTCCCAATGGGGAACGCCTTTTCGTGAACCATTGAAGGAATGCGTTATTCCTTAGTTCTTGTTGCGGCGGCGGAGCGCCAGACCAGCAAGACCCACGCCCAAAGCCACCATGCTGGCAGGCTCAGGCACCCAGTTCTGCTCGACCAAAGTCAAAGCGGCGATAGACGCGCTGGGAGGGGTATCAGGACCCACGTCCAGAATGAAGGTTTTCTTCACTTTGAAGCGATCCATAGCGGGGAAGAAGTAGGTTCCCGTAAAGTTCACATTACCGTCGGCGCCACCGGCATAGGCATCGCCTTTCCAGGTATCGCCAAAAGCGGCAACTGCGTTTCCGTTAGAGTCCTCAATAATCTCGCTCCAAGTGATGCGTCCGAAATCGAACACAGCGCCAAGAACCGAAATATCGAGACGATTGACGGGACCTTTGCCATTCGTGTTGACTTCGTACACGATGGTGACCAACGCAGCCCCATTGGCAGTACCATCACCCACGATACCGTTGACCAAGTGATCAACGAACGCGTTGTTAGGTCCGCTGGCGACGAAGCCCACGTTTTGAGTGGCCAAAGACGGCAGATAGGTCAAAGATGACTCAATGACATTGTAGCTGAAGTTCGCATGTGATGCGCCAACAACGGCAGTCACAGCGAAAAGACTAATAGCTTTTCTCAGATTCACGAACATCCTCCTTTCAGGCTTAATTCAGCCTGTTAGTGTATTTTTTATCTGTCAGGGGGCGAACCCGACAAAGAGTACGACAAGGGGCGAACCTCGACGCTCTATAATTATACCATGCTTTTGAGGAAGTGTCAAGGGGTAAACCCGGAAATTTTCAGGATTGGGTACTATTTAGACTGAAATTTCTGTTAAATCTTTATTAAGAGGAGATTTTCTCCTGCTGCCTTCTCAAAATCAAGTATCTATTCAGGGAATGAGACAATGAAAAAACCGTTGGGTTATTGGGCGTTAATGCTGCATTCACACATCCCATATGTCTTATCGCATGGGAAATCTCCGCACGGCACAGACTGGCTGTCGGAAAGCGCGGCGGAGTGCTACTTGCCACTCTGGGATGTGGCATCCAAACTGCTGCAAGCGGGCATACAGCCCAAATTCACCATCGGGTTCACGCCGATCCTGCAAGAACAGTTGGCGCATGAAGCCTTTAAGGGCGAATTCGTCCATTATCTTCAAACACAAATTGATCTTGCTCTGGAAGACCAGCGGGACAGCAAAAAGAAAGGCGCGCTCTGGCAGGGCGGGGTCGCTTACTTTTGGCAGCAGTTCTACAGCCAGCAGTTGGAATTTTTCAAAGACCGCCTGAATTACTCGATCCTGGACGCTTTCAAGCAGATGCAAGACGAGGGCGCGTTAGAGATTACCACCAGCGCAGCCACCCATGGCTACCTGCCCTTGATTGGTCTGGATGAGTGTGTTCGCGCGCAGGTGCTGCTGGGCGCAACCACTTATCAAAAACATTTTGGACGCCCAGCCAAAGGGTTCTGGCTGCCGGAATGTGCCTATCGCCCCGGTTATACCTGGAGCCCGCCAGTCGCAAGTCATCTGATTCCTGCGCAAGAACGTCAGGGCGTGGAGGTCTTTCTCTCAGAAGCGGGATTGCGCTATTTCTTTGTGGATACGCACCTGCTGCGCGGAGGTGACCCCCTCGGCACTTATGCGGCGCGTTTCCCCGCGTTGCAGCAGCTCTACAAGAAATTTATGCAGCAATGGAAAGGCGAACGGCAAGACCGCTCCCCCTACCAACCCTACCAAGTTCCCGCTCCTGGCGAGGAGTTATCGGTCTTCGGGCGCGATCCCGCCACCACCGTGCAGGTTTGGAGCGGTGAGCATGGCTATCCCGGCGATCCGTATTATCTGGAGTTCCATAAAAAACATCATCCCAGCGGATTGCGCTACTGGCGCATCAGCGAGAACAAAACGGACCTGGGCGCGAAGTATCCCTATGAACCATACCGCGCTTTTGAAACGATCCAGGCGCATGCCGACCATTTTGTTCAACTGTTGAAACAGACTCTCAAAGAGCATCACGACCACCATGGCAAACCCGGCGTGTTGGTCTCGATGTATGATACGGAACTGTTCGGGCATTGGTGGTTCGAAGGTCCTGAATGGCTTTATGCGGTCATCAAGCGTCTGGCGCAGGAACCCGACATCGAGATGATCACCTTCAGTGATTACCTGGAGCAGTTCCCCCCAGAAGAACCTGTGTTCCTGCCCGAAGGCTCATGGGGCGAAGGGGGCTATCATTGGGTCTGGCTGAACGAGTGGACCGCGCCGGTGTGGGAAGCGATCTACCAAGCGGAAACGAAAATGTGCGCTTTAGCGGCGCAATGCGCCGGACGAACCGACCTGCGCGAACCGCTCAACCAGTTGGCTCGCGAACTGCTGCTGCTGGAGTCTTCCGATTGGCCCTTCCTGATCACAACGTGGTCCGCGCGCGATTACGCCGAAGTGAGAATCGCGGATCACACGCGCCGCTTTGAGCTGATTGCCCAGATGATTGAAAACCACCTGCAAGGCAAACCACCCACCAAAGACCAGGCGCGCGCCTATGAAGAAAGCTTGATCCGGGACCAGGTTTTCAGCCATATCAATTGGGAACTCTGGCAGCCATCGTCTTGATATGTCCCAGCTCGACCGACTGATTATCCGCGAATTAGTCCCTCCTTTCCTGTTTGGGGTCGGATTGTTTACCGCGCTCATTTTTGCGGGCGGCTATTTGGGCATCTTCACAGAATATATGGTCAGTGGTGTGCCAGTGGGTTTAGTCATCGAATTGGGGCTGCTCTTTCTGCCTCAGATTGCGGTGAAAACCTTGCCGATGGGTATGCTGCTGGCAACGATGCTGGGGTTTGGCAGGCTCTCCGCCGATTGGGAAGTGACCGCGCTGCGCGCCGCCGGGATGAGCCTGCGCAGGTTGCTGCTGCCTGTCGGTTTGATGGGACTGATGGTCAGCTTGTTTACTATTGCCTTCAACGAGACGGTCGTGCCTTATGCCACCTCCAGAGCGAACTACCTGCGCAATGAAGCCTTAAAAACCTTGAAAGTCAGCAGTCAAAAAGCGCTCTCGTTTCCCCAATGGAAGGATGGCAGGCTGGACTCCTTTGTGATCGTGAGCGGCGGGCGTGATCCACGTACCCAAGAGCTGTTCCAAGTCACGATTCTGAAGTTTAGCGAAGGCGAAACTCAGTCTCCTATCGCGACTATCTTCGCGGAACGCGCCGTGTGGCAAGGAGGCGAACAGTGGCGTTTGGAAAATGTGCGGTGGCATACCAACGACGGGAAATCGGGCGGTTTTGGGTCCGGCTACAGCGTGCCTGCGGTCAACAATGCCGCCATAACGCATACCCCCACCCAAATTGAAGCGACTCAAACCGAAGTGGATGCGAAAAGTTTCCGGCAGTTGCGCGATCAAATCGCCCAATACCAACAGGAAGGCGTCGACCCCAAAACCCTCGGGCAATTGACAGTGGAACTCTACAACAAACTCTCCTTGCCGCTCGCCAGCTTGATTTTTGCGCTGGTTGGCACACCGCTCGGCATCCGCGCCCAGCGTTCCAGCCCCGCGACCGGATTCGCGCTCAGTATCGCGGTCATCTTTGTTTACTGGGTCCTGGCGCGCTACCTTATCATCATCGGGGGTGGGGGCGCGCTGCCGCCTTGGCTCGCCAGTTTTCTGCCGAACTTCTTGGGGATCGGTTTCGCGCTCTATCTGCTCTATCGTAAAGAGAAAATTTAAGCGCATTGAAAAACTTTCAGGTAAACTAATCGCACTGGGAGGTGGTGGCACTGGCAAACGGAACAGACAACAATCAAACGGAACGCGGGCTTTTAATTGTTTTTTCAGGTCCCGCAGGCGCAGGGAAAGACACCCTATTGGATAAGTGGATGGAGAGCGTGCCTTCGGTGCGGCGACTCGTCACTTACACAACGCGCGCGGCAGCTTCTTCCGAAAAACATGGCATCGATTATTTCTTTGTTTCCGAAGAAGAGTTCAAAGAGATGATCGAGGAAAGCGCGTTCTTGGAGTATGCGCAAGTGCATGGAAACTGGTATGGAACCCCCCTGCGCGACATCGAGAAAATGCGCGATAACGGGCGCGATGTGGTGCTGAAAATCGATGTTCAAGGCGCGGCGCAAGTCATCGAAAAGCTGAAAGATGCGATTATGATCTTCATTCAGGCGCCCTCCATAACAGAATTGGCAACCCGTCTCAGAAAACGTGGACGCGATACTGAAGAAGATATTCAATTGCGGCTCGCGAATGCGGAAAAAGAGATGGAATATATCCCGCTCTACCATTATCTGGTCACAAACGATGATGTGGGGCGCGCGGTGGAGACGTTGCGCTGCATTCGAATCGCGGAAAAACATAGAATCCGATGAATAAGCAGGTTTTGCTGGGGGTTTGCGGCAGCATCGCTGCCTACAAAGCCGCCGATATTGCGCGCGGTCTGATGCGCGAAGGCTTGAATGTTCGCGTGGTCATGACGACCCATGCCATGCAGATGATCGCGCCTGCCACCTTTGCCGCGCTCACGGGAAATCCGGTACTCATCGATGCGTTCGACGAACCGGTCGCGGGCCAAATCGCGCATATTCAATGGGCGCAAGAAGCGGACCTGATCTTGATTGCGCCCGCCACCGCGCATACCCTGGCAAAGTTGGCGCATGGGCTGGCAGACGATATGCTGACCACGCTTGCGCTTGCCACCACTGCCCCCCTCTATATTGCGCCCGCCATGAACCCCGCCATGTGGAGCCACCCTGCCACCCAACACAATGTCCAGATATTGACCGAGCGCGGTGCGCAGTTCATTCCCCCTGCCTTCGGAATCATGGCATGCGGCGATGAGGGCTGGGGAAAGCTGGCGGAGGTGGAAGCCATCGTCCAGCATGTCGCGGGCGCGGTTCTATGCCCCAAAGATTTACAAGAAGTGCGTGTGTTGATTACCGCCGGTCCGACTTATGAACCGATAGACCCCGTTCGTTTTGTCGGCAATCGCTCCAGCGGCAAGATGGGCTATGCCATTGCCCAAGCAGCGCGTGAGCGCGGAGCAGAAGTCACGCTCATTTCGGGTCCGGTGTCTTTGCCCGCGCCTGCGGGTGTAGAGGTAATCTTCACGCAGACCGCCGACCAGATGCTAACAGCGGTTCAGTCCCATTTTGAAGCCTGCGATGTTTTTGTTGCGGCGGCGGCAGTCGCGGATTATAAACCTGCCCAGCCGCTCAGTTCCAAACGCAAACGCGACAGCAAACTTTGGGCGTTAGAGATGGTTCCCAATCCCGATATCGTCGCGACGGTGGCTGCCCACAAAGGGAACCGGTATATTGTGGGATTTGCGGCAGAAACCGATAAGGTGGTGGAGAACGCTCTGCATAAGTTGAAGAAGAAAGGGCTTGATCTGATTGCGGCAAACGATGTTTCCGCGCCCGGTCGCGGCTTCGAGGTCGACACGAATCAGTTGACTCTCTTTTTCGCGAATGGCATCGCGCGAGAACTGCCTTTGATGTCGAAACGGGAGACGGCTCACGCGCTTTGGGACGCGATTTTGGAGGGAAGGCATGCAAAATAGATCGATGTGGATACTATGGATGGGCTGCTTACTGTGGATGTGCTATGGCGCGTTGGCAGAGGCGCAAACCCCCAAAAGCAAGACCAATACCCACAAAGCGAATGAACTGAAGCAGGACTTGAACTCGATTCAAGGGCAGATGAAAAGGCTTCGCGAAGCCATAGACCAAAAGCAAAGCGAAGCGCGCAAGGTCCGGCGCGACATCAACGTCATCGAGAAAAACCTGGGCGAGACGCGCAACAACCTCACCTCCACACGCAACCGGCTCAGCCAAGCCAAACGCGACCAAGGCGCTTTAGCGAAACAGTTGGATACGCTGACCAAACGGTTGAATGATCGCCAGGCAAAACTGTCGCAGCGGCTCCGATCAGCCTATAAGCATCGTTCTGTTTCCTATCTCAATGTTTTGACCGGTTCGCGCTCGATGTCGGAGTTAATGAGCCGCGGGTATGTCGTGCGCAAAATTGTGGAGACGGATAGGGAGCTGATGCTCGCCATCAAAAAAGACCGTGAAGCGGTCGCCGCCGCCAAGAAAAAGCAGGATGGACTGGTGGTTCGAATCGCGCAATTGCAGACGCGCCTGCAACGCCAAGAGAACGAATATGAGTATGTGCAGGGCGAGAAAAAAGAGGCATTAACAGAAATCGCGAAGGAACGGCGCGTTTATGAGCGTCAGTTGGCGGAATTGGAGCAGGAATCGCGCTCTATCGCGGCGCGCATCCGCGCATTGCAGCAAACTCCTGCCGGTCGCGCCCGCGCCCAACAAGCCTGGAGCGGCAGATTTGCGCGTCCCGTCTCAGGCAGTATCACTTCCAATTTCGGCATGCGCCGTCACCCGATTTTCAAGACCAATAAAATGCATAATGGGGTCGATTTCGGCGCGCCTCACGGCGCAACGATTTACGCGGCAGATGACGGGGTGGTCATCGAATCGGGTTCCCGAAGGGGCTACGGCAACACCGTAATTATCGATCACGGCAGCGGGATCGCCACCCTCTACGCGCACTGCTCCGCCCTCTTAGTCCGGGTGGGACAAGAGGTAAGACGCGGGCAACCCATTGCGCGGGTGGGCAGCACCGGCTACTCCACCGGTCCGCACCTTCATTTTGAAGTTAGGAGAAATGGCGAACCTGTGAACCCCTTCGGAAACGGTTTGTAAGCAGTTCGAGAATTTTAAGTAGAACCATCATCTACTCGCCCGTCTTCTTAAGCCTAACCCGCTGGCAAATCGCAGTCAGCCGTCATTCCCGCGAACGCGGGAATC
>JAHCHP010000017.1 GCA_026129765.1 Fimbriimonadia bacterium
GTCGGGGGGCGGCGGCGCGGGCGCAAGTTGGTAAGGGGGGGATTATGCAAGAGCAACAGCCAGAAAAAGGGAAGCGATTGTCGCATGAGGAAGCCAAAGAGGTCATCTCTGAAGCGGTCAAAATTCAGGATGAACAGACTCAGGGCGTGCCGGAAGAGATTTTGCAAAAGAGCGCGGGCGAGATGGGCATTTCGCCAGAGGTGTTAGCGCAAGCCAAAACGCGCGCGCAGCAAGAGCGGGAGAAGCGGGCAACCCTGCGAAAAGCGGTTCTGTTCGCGGTGGTCGTAGCGTTGGTACTTTTCTTTGGGGGGATGTTTTCAGCGCGTGGACGATTGGCGGATGCGGCAATGCAGGTCGATTTGCGCAAGGCGCAACTGGACAATGTGCTGCAAAGGCGATATGACCTGATTCCGCAATTGGTCGCGGTGGCAAAAACCTCGAGGCAGGGCAATGATGACCGTTTGAAAAGTTTGCAAGATTTGACGGCGCAATGGCAAAAAAGCAAGGACTCGGAGGCAAAACTGGAGGTCGAACAGCAGTTGTCTGGACAGATTAAGTATCTGATGAGCCGGCTGCAGTCCGACTCAAAACTGGCGGAAAATGAGACCTTCCATCGGTTGACCGATGAGATCGCCGGCGCGGAGAACCGGATCGCGGTGGAGCGAAAACGATACAATGAAGCGGCAGTAGTTTATAACCGGACCGCGTCGGGACCGCTCATGGGCGTATACCGGCTGTTTCTGGGCTATCCCGCTAAGCATCCCCTCCTTGAAGCCTCTTCCAATGCGAAGCGCGCGCCCGAATTAAGTCTTTAGGGGAAAACTCTTACACAATGCGGTTTTTCAGCGCGCCAAGCCCTTCGACTTCCAATTCCACTTCGTCTCCCGGTTTGAGCCAGGGGTAAGTACCTTCGGGAAACTCCAGCAGGCAGCCTGTGCCGACCGTGCCTGAGCCAATCACGTCACCGACTGAGAGGCGCGTATTGTGGGAGGCATGGGCGATCAACTCGGCAAAGGTCCAGTTCATCGTCTCTGCGCTTCCTTGCGAAATTATCTGCCCATTCACTTTAGCAGTCATCTTCAGACGCCAATGGCTGCCCCTTTCCGCATGGGGCAGGCGGTAAGGCTCCAATTCATCGGGCGTCACAATCCAGGGACCGAGCGAGGTGGCGAAATCTTTGCCTTTGGCGGGACCCAAACCGATCTTCATTTCTAACCGTTGGATGTCCCGCGCGCTCCAGTCGTTCATGATGGTGAAACCGGCAATCGCCGATTCGGCTTCTGGGATACCCCAATTGCCGCCCTCTTTCCCAATGATGACTGCCCATTCCAACTCATAATCTAAGCGTTTGGTGTCTGGCGGTTTGGAAACGGGCTGCTCATGCCCCACTAAGCAGGATGGATTCGAGAAGTAGAACGCGGGGACTTCATACCATTCTTTCAGCATCTCCAAGCCTCGCTGGCGACGCGCGTTTTGGACATGCGCTTCGAATGCATAGAAGTCGCGCAGGGAGGGCGGCTGGAGGATAGGAGGCAGGAAAGCGATTGGGTTAGCCGGCTGGGCTTGTTGTTGGGCGCGCTGCCGGTCTGTTTCATCTAAACGCAGCCAGTCTAAATAGTCGGCACAGCCTCCCAGGGCGCGCAACCCGTCATGCGCTTGGTAGACCAATACGGGGCGGTTTTCTATCAGGCAGGTCGCGAAACGCATCTTATTTGCCGATTTGTAAGACCTTGAACTTCACGACGCCTTTGGGCAAATGCGCCTCAACCACATCGCCGACCCGGTGCTCAAACAGCGCTTCGCCGAGCGGAGATAGATAGGACACCAAGCCATTTTCGGGACTCGATTCCATCGCGCCTACAAGCGTGAACTCTTTTTTGGTTTTGTCCGATAGGTTTTCGATTTTGACTTTGGAACCGACCCCAACAAAGTCGGTCGATACTTCCTCCGGCGACACGACAACGGCGCGTTGCAGCACCGCTTTCAATTCCTTGATTCTGCCTTCAACCATGGCTTGCTCGCTTTTCAGCTCTTCAAATTCGCTGTCCTCGCCAAACTCGCCGTGTTCTTTATGCTCTCTGAACTGTTCTGCCAGCCGGGAGCGTTCGACAGTGGTCAAGTGTTTCAGCTCTATTTCTAATTGTTGATAGCCAGCTTCTGTTAAGAATAAGCGGTCATCATCTCGCATAACGTTTCACCCCCTAATTCGGTCAGGTCTTGTAATTATACTGACTTCGACGCGCGAGGGTTCCCTAAAATGTCGCGCATGAATAGAATTGTTCCATCCCGCGTTTGGGGAAGGGTCTGGGAAATTCGCTGAAATCGCCGGTCAAGAGCCGTTTTATTCTTTGATCCCGCATAACTGCTTGTAGACGCGAATCACTTTCTGCACATAGTTTTGGGTTTCTTTGTAAGGCGGCACGCCCCCATGCTTTCGGACTGCGCCGGACCCCGCGTTATAAGCCGCCAGCGTCAGTATCACATGCTCCCAGTTTTGCGGGTTCCCCGATTGTTGCCAGTATTTTTCTAAATGCCCTCGCACAAGCCGAATAGAGCCTTCCAGATTATCGACGGGGTCGTAAGGATTGACGACGCCCATGCCGCGCGCAGTGCCGGGCATGAGCTGTCCCAGCCCCATCGCGCCCGCCCGCGATTTCGCGTTGGGATTAAACCCCGACTCCACCAGCACGATCGCTGTGATGAAGCGTGGATCGACCCCATAGTAGTTGCTGTAATGCAGGATTGCCCGCGTGATGATATCGGCATCTTCGTGGCTCAGGCGTTTGTTGTAGGAACGAATGAACCGGTAGTAAGCAGAATAGGAATCGCCTGACATCAGGGCGGGCGCGGTGGGTGACGACTTCCCACGGCTGCTCAGCGCGCTGTTAGAACGACTGGTAGAAGCGCGTTTTGATTGGGATGCTGCCGCGTTGGCGGCTTGTTGCTGTTGTTGCAACAGTTTTTGCTGTTCGATTTGCGCTAAACGCGTCTTTTCTTCGTTTTCCCACCGGGCAATGATAGCGGGGGGAATGGCTGCCACTAAGTGATATTCAGCGGCTTCAACCGCATTTTTGCGGGTGACCCGGATCAGCGCGCGCGTGGGAACCTGCCCACTGAGGAGCCAAGAGTCGAGAGTTTTGGCTTTAATCGCCAGCGATTTGCCCTCACTGGTCTGGAGCAGCAGGGAGTAGTCCTCATCGCCCCGGATATAGCCGCTGACGCGCCCCTCTACCTCGATCACTTTGGTTCCTACAACGATTTCCAAACTGATCAGGGGGCTGACTCCTTGCGTTTTGTGGGTCTTTCGCTGTTTCAGGTAGCTCTCTAATTCTTGGGAGAGACCCGCGCTCAGCAAGGCAAGACCCGCCCAACAAAGACACAACCAGCGTATCATCATCCTCATCATCCCTTATTCCATAATCGGCGGAAGTGTCCTGCTTCTTTCGGTTAATTCCGCCGGACAGACGGCAATAAACGCCTGCCCGGCGGACCTCCCTCAACCGTATCTGAGTTGATACTTCCTCCGCCCGTAATATTGTACGGAAATTCCTGCGATTCCTGCTTCATAGATGAATTTTTGATGACAAGTGGTTGATTAAGGTGTCTGTCTCTATGTCACTGAGCAGGAGACCTCGCGTATAGTCAGAACTGTGGAGTTTATGAAAGGACAGTTGAAGGTTGCGACTCCTGAGGCTTATATCGAGGCTTTAGACGAGCCGCGCAAGTCGGATATTCAGAAACTCCACACGCTGATCTGTGAGACGGTTCCCGATCTGAAACCATATATTATGAACGGGATGATCGCTTATGGAACCTTCCATTACAAGTATGCGTCGGGCAGAGAGGGCGATTGGAGCAAAATAATGCTTGCCAGTAACAAGAATTACATCTCTCTCTATGCCTGCGCGATGGTGGATGGTAACTATGTGGCGGACGCCTATCGGGAACGGCTGCCCAAAGCCAATATCGGCAAAAGCTGCGTTCGCTTTAAGCGCATTGACGATTTGGATTTAGAGGTCGTGAAGGAGCTGCTAAAAACAACTGCTGTGTCCAGTTTCGGGATGTGAGTATGTCAAAACATACTCACCATGAGAGCAATCGCGCCGCATGGAACGAAGCCGCTGAAGCGTATGAAGAGGCTTTAGAGGCAAGTATCCAGTTTCTTCGAGAAGGTGGCATGAATTTCTGCCCGCCCGAACTGAACTATCTGGAGGGGCTGGAAACGTGGTGCGGACGCGCCATTCATATGCAATGCGCGGGCGGCACTGATACGCTGTCGCTTTGGAACCGGGGCGCAAAAGAGGTCATCGGTATCGATATCAGTGAGCGCATGATCGAAGTTGCCCGGAAGAAAGCCCTCGCGCTCAATGCGCCTGCCCAGTGGTATCGCTGCGATGTGTTAGAGATTCCCTCTGAGTTGGAGGGTACCGCGGACCTGGTCTATACGGGCAGGGGAGCGATTTACTGGTTGATGGATATTGAAGCCTGGGCGCATGCGGCGGCGCGACTGCTGAAACCGGGCGGCAGGTTCTTTCTGTTTGAGGGGCATCCTATCAGCAATGTGTGGGATTTGGAAGCCAGCGAATGGAGGCTGGACCCGGTTTGGGGCGATTACTTTCAAGAAAATATCGATCAAAGTCAAGGTTGGACTCCCGAATATATTGGCGATTTAGGGAAACCACAGAGCGAGCATGCGGTGAAATATGAGCGACAGTGGACGCTATCAACCATTGTGAACTCGCTGATCGCCGCGGGCTTGACTTTGGAGCGGATGGGCGAGTATTCCGAGCCGTATTGGGAGCAGTTCCCTCACATGCCAGAAGACCTTGCGCGGCGTCTGCCGCATACCCTTGCTTTGTGGATGAGGAAAAATAACGCATAATGGTAAGAGGACAATACAAATTTCTATGTAGGAACTTGAGGCTGCATGGCGAAACAAGCGCGTAATGATCAATCTGGCATATTTGGGCGCAGCGGTTCTGTTTATTCTGGGGTTGAAAGGATTAGCGCATCCCCGAACCGCGACACGCGGGAATCGGATGGGCGCGTTGGGCATGTTGATCGCGGTGATCGCGACTCTGTTCGACAGGCAAATTTTAAGTTTTGAATGGATTATCGCGGGGCTGATTGTGGGCGCGTTGATTGGTCTCATTTTGGCGACACGCGTGCAGATGACCGCCATGCCGCAGATGGTGGCGCTGTTGAATGGTTTTGGCGGAGCCGCCTCCGTGCTGGTGGCGGGAGCGGCTCTGTTGGAAGCGATTCATGCCACCGTCAACAACCAATCTTCCCCTTTGAACAGCCAATTTCTGATCGCGGCAGGCTTGTCGGGCATTATCGGCTCCGTAACGTTTTGGGGTAGTTTGGTTGCCTTTGGCAAATTGCAAGGGATCGTTAAAGACCTTCCCCTGCGCCTTACCTTTCTTCCCTATGTGAATGGCGCGTTGTTGTTGGGCGCGTTGGTTCTGTGTGGATTGCTGAGCGTGAACCCGACGACGCCTCTTTACTTTTGGCTGTTGGTCGCTTGCGCGTCGGTGTTGGGTTTGTTTCTGGTGACCCCGATTGGGGGCGCGGATATGCCGGTGGTGATAGCGCTGTTGAACTCCTATTCTGGATTGGCGGGCGCGATGACCGGGTTTGTTTTGAACAACAGCGCGCTGATCATCACGGGTTCGTTAGTGGGGGCATCGGGCATCATTTTGACCATGATTATGTGCCGCGCCATGAACCGCTCGCTGACCAACGTGCTGTTTGGCGTGTGGGTTCCCACAGAAAAAGGGCTTTCCGAAAGCGAGGTGTACGGCGGGCGCGTGAAATCCTCTTCGGCAGATGAGATCGCGATGCTTTTGGAGACGGCGCAGCGGGTGGTGATCGTGCCAGGCTATGGGATGGCGGTTTCGCAAGCGCAGCATGCGGTTCGGGATTTGGCTCGCGTTATGGAAGCGCGCGGCGCAGAGGTGCTTTTTGCAATTCACCCGGTGGCGGGGCGCATGCCGGGACATATGAATGTGCTGTTGGCTGAAGCAGACATCGAATATGAGAAAATGCAAGAGATGGAGATGATCAATCCTTCGTTTGAACAGACCGATGTCGTGATTGTGATTGGCGCGAATGATGTGGTGAACCCGCTCGCGCGCACCGATCCCAACAGCCCGATTGCGGGCATGCCGATTCTGGATGTGGATAAGGCGCGCAGCGTGGTGATTATCAAGCGCAGCCTCAGCCCCGGCTTTGCAGGTATTCCGAATCCGCTGTTCGCGGCAGAAAACGCGGTGATGTTCTATGCGGACGCGAAGCAGGGAGTTCAGGATATTGTCGGCGCGCTGAAGGCGGGATAAAGCGTTATCTTTGTACCTAAATGGAACCAAAATTAGGCAATTGCGGGTACAATTGAAATGTGCCGAAGTTAGAGCAATACAAAATTTTGCAGCCGTACTCGCTGGAGGAGTTGACCGATGCCGCCAACAGTTTGCTCCGAGCAAAACCGCAAATGCAGGTCAATCCTCGAGCGATACGCTACTATATCTCTCTGGGGATTTTGCCGCCTCCCAAAGGCGCGCCGAAAGTCGCCCGCTATAATTATGAGCATTTGACCCGGTTGCTGGCTGCAAAGGCGTTTCAAGATCAAGGATACCGTCTGGAACGTATAAAAGAGGAGTTGGATACCCTTTATCAACGAAACCGGGATGCCTTAGAATCTTTCGCGCAGCGTTGGTTGGATGATGAGGAAGGTCCTATTCCGACCGTCGCTTCTTTGATTGGACAGGTGACGGATCAGATCAATCGGCTCTTGGCCAAATCCCCTCTTCAGGCGCAATCCCATGTGTTCGCTGTTCAAATTCCTGACGAAGAGATTTTGGAGAAAAATGAGAGAACTGCGGAACGTCGAACCTACCCTGCCGATGTGACCCATGTTGTCAAGATCGCTCTTACGCCCCATAGCACACTCGAGGTCAGCGCGCTGGTGGATTTAGAAGAAGAACTTCAAAACGCCCTCGACGCTCTTCAAGAACGCATCTTATAATTTTTTCAACACCACTTGACATTGCTTGACAGTATGTGGTATCATATTACTGTCTTGAAAGGTGAACCCCTTTTTGACCGCTCCAGACGGCGTTTCTCCTTCAAGGCAATACTTTCCATAGGAGATGGATGAATGCATACGACTACGTACGAGAATCCTTATGTGATCGTGACGGTCACCGCGCATAGCGATGGCTTGCTGAAATTGTTGATGGTGCGCATGGTTGCCGCGCAAACCGAGTCGAAAGAGCGTCAGCCTCTGGAAATCGCGCTGGTTTTGGATAGGAGTGGTTCCATGAAAGGCGACAAACTAAAAAATGTATTAGAATCTTCAGCGCGTCTGGTTCGCGCGCTAAGTCCCCACGACCGTGTTGCTGTGGTGGCTTATGATCACGAGGTGGATGTAATCACGCCGTTGCAAGCCCCCTCTGACCGTTTGGCGCAGCGAATCGAGTATGTCACATCGCGCGGAAACACGAACCTGTATAGTGGTTGGGTCACGGGCGCGAAACTGCTCAATGCGGGGGGCAGGGTGCTGCTCTTATCCGATGGGTTGGCTAACAGCGGCACCTTTACCGATGCTGACAGTTTGGGTCAGCACGCCGCATTTACTCTCAAGCGTTATCAAAAGACGACCAGCACGATTGGAGTTGGACACGATTTTGACGAGGCGTTGATGGCAACGATGGCGCGAGAGGGGGGTGGCAGGCACTACTTTGCTCATGATGTGGACGAGATCATGAATGCGTTTAGCCAAGAACAGCTCTCGATGGATTCGGTCTTTCTGGAGAATGCAGAGCTGGTTTATCAAGGCCAAACCCACACGATTGGCTCGTTCTGGGACGGCGAGATCAAAACGAAGGTGTTTCCCATCCTCGATCTGTCGGGTGAATTGCGTCTTCAGTTCCGGGTCGTGGAGACGGGCGAAACCATAAGTCATCGTCTGGTGTTGCCCAATTCGTTTGGTCACAGTGATGAGGCGACTCTGGAGCTGCTGATTCAAAGGGTCTCGATTTTGGAGATGCGCATGATCACCCTCAAGGATAGTGGATCCGCAAACCAGCTCTACTCAGAGGCGCGAAATGTGATGATGCATATCTTGAATCATCCTTTGGCGGATAGTTCTGTCGCTCAAGCTGTGATCAGTGGTTTGAAGGGAACTATGGAGAGGCTGGATAACCTCAAGCGCACCTACAATGAACGGGAAGCACAGTATCAGCGACAGCGAAGTATGCAAAAAGAGTTTAACTTGCGTAACCGCGGGCAGTCCTACTCTTCTTTCCGGGATGAGGAAGATCGAATGTACGCTCTGTCCGTTGAATTCATAAACAGCCAAGGCGCAAAGGATGAGCAAGGCAACTTTAGGTTAGATACCGATGCGTTACGACTCGCTCCCATAGAACGATGGCGCACTTGGCGGGCTGTACCGGTGCGTTCTGATTATACTGGAGTCGCCATCGTGACGGAAAACCCCAAAGATGGATTTCGAGTCAGGGAAATCAGTCAAGAACTGGGAACTCGGGTGAGGTCGATCATGCATTTCGCCTCGCCTGAGGAGATTGACCAGTTGCTGGATGAGTTGGAGCAACGCGTTTAAACGCCAACCTTTCCTGTGGTTCCCCAGGCTGATATGGGGAACCATAAGGAGAGGTGTTTCTATACTCGAAAATCAGATGACTTGGCTACGCTCAGCATGACTTAAACGCAAAGTCTGCCCCTTATGTCACCTTGATCGCAGCGAATGGGTTTGCATTTCCATGGCTGGATTACCGCGAACGAGGCAATCCAGCCTGACCCACAAACCTTCTGCTTACTTCCACATGTCGCAGATTTCCGCGAATTGGGTTGGGTTTAAGTCGGTTTGATAGCATCCTTGACCGCCATTTGCGCCGCAATCTTCTTCAGGGCGTCCGTATAACTTCTCAAAACGCAAGGATTGAGTGTGTCCATCAGTGAAAGTCGTAACAACCATTTTGCTATGGCGTCCGTGGGGGCGCTGGTGAAAACTGTTTGCTGTGGGCAGCCCGTGCGCTGTTAAACAGGGCGTGAAGACCAGGTTAAGATAATAACCGCTGGAGTTATGCGCTGCAATAATCCCAGGACCATCCGGCACCGCGTCCATCACATGCACATGGCTGGCAGGTTTTTCGATTTTCGCGAGTGGAGTGGGCGACCCAAAGAATTGCGGCGCGCCGCTGCATGTCCAAATCTCATAGCCAGGAGTGGGGTATGCCATCCCGTAACCAACCCGACCCTCACATAAGAGGCGGCGGGCAGTCGCATCGCTCTGGTTCATCTTATTGACGGCGGTGGGACAACGCGAATAGAGATTGTTTTTGGAATAGGGTTGCAGCCAGTAAAGAAATCCGATGGAAGTGCAAGAGGTGTAACCGCCGCCGCAAAAATCAGCGGGGGGAGTAATACTCTGCTGGTAGGGCGGGAAGATTTCGTCGTAGTCCTGGATATACATCATCGTGGCGGTTGCCACCTGTTTCAAATTACTGGTACACTGGGTTTGGCGGGCTTTTTCTCGCGCCTGCGCAAAAACCGGGAACAGGATCGCCGCCAAAATGGCGATGATCGCAATCACGACTAATAACTCAATCAGAGTAAAGGCTTTGTTGTTTCGCTTCATTGGGATAAGGGACCTCCGATGATATAAGATTGATCTCTGCCTGCGCGTTCAATCGTTGTTGTTGAGTCGCGCAGGGATCGTTGCTGAATTGCGATGAACCAGTTCCAGCGGCAGGCGAACTTGCTTTTGGATGTTGGTCTGTCCTCGCAAAAGACTTAATAAGATGTCCACTGCTTGTGCTCCCATTTCTTCCAATGGCTGACGGAGCGTGGTGAGCGCAGGGACCGAGAGCGCGGCAGAAGGCGGGTCATCAAAACCAATCACCGACAAATCGTCCGGCACGCGGCGTTCCATTTCGTAGGCGATCTGCAGCGCAATAAGCGCGAGATAAAAGCCTCCTGCCACGAGCGCAGTCGGCGGATTGGGCATTTTTAACAGGGTACGGATGGTGTCTCGAATCGGTTCTTCAAAATTGTCTAAACCTGTCGCGCAGAACGTCCAGACATTTTCTTCCGGCACTTGCGCGTCACGAAGGGCTTCCCGGAAACCGCGCCACCGATCTTGGGTGTTATACATATGCGGGTAGGCAAAGAGCCCAATAAAACGCTCATGTCCCGCCTCTACCAACCATTGAATGGCTTGACGCGCGCCGCCTTCGTTGTCGCTGTCCACAAAGGGGAGTTCCCAGTTTTCATCGCCGCTTGCGCCCAGCACCACAACCGGCGCGCCTTTGCGATAGAGGTTAGTGAGCCAAGGGATGTCATGCGGGTCAGGGGTGATAGCAAGGATGCCCGTATGCGACGATTGGTCTATGGCGCGTTGGATCGTTTGTTTGTCGTAATCAAGCCACCGGACAGGGAACGCGGGCGAGGGCAGGCGGCTTTGAATTCCCCGGTGCAGCGCGCCCACATAGAAGTCAAACTCGTATCTCGCTCCGCCCCCTGCGACCGCGATCAAGAGATTGGCTTCTTGTTCGGTCAAGTGGGACGGCAGATGAGCCGCAATGACAGTGCCGTACCGGCGTTTGCGCACGACCACACCTTCCCGCGCCAGCCATTGCAAAGCGCGGCTGACGGTCAGCGGGCTGACTTGGAGCAGGGTTGCCAACTCTTTTTCGGGCGGTAAAGTATCGCCAGGTTGCCATCGCCCAACTCCGATTTGCTGTTCGATCCAGCGTTTGATCTGCGCATACCGTGGAAGCGCGCCGTCATAATTGGTTTTGTTCATGGGTTTTCATAACCTCAGTGTTGTAAGGTTATAACCTATTATAGCATGGTTTTGACCAAAACACAAGGGTTATGCGAAAAATAGGAGGCTTTTGGGGAGATGATTGTCTTGGGGTGGATAAAAATGTCTGCACTTATGCGCAAGTGTAAGCGTTTTTATCCAAAAAAGGGTATAATTTTTCAGGCATGGAAAAACAAACGGATAGGCTTCAAAGAATTTTTAGGGAGCATGGGGGAATATTGCGAACAAAGCAAGCTTTGGCGCTGGGTATTCATCCACGTGATCTTTACAAACAGCGGGATTTGGGACAGATTGTTCAAATCAGCCGTGGTTTGTTTGTATTGCCCGACGCAGATGTTGCGAATGAGCATAGTTTCGCGATTGTAGCGCGCAAAGTGCCACAGGGTGTTCTGTGTTTGCTTTCTGCGCTCCAATTTCATAATCTAACGACTCAACATCCATTTGAAGTTTGGATTGCCCTTGAACGGACGGCGCGCGCTCCCAAAGATATTGGAATACCAATCCGCTTTTCGCATTTTTCGCGAGAATCTTTTTCTACAGGTGTGGAGACACATTTGATAGATGGAGTTCCTGTGCGTGTTTATTCGGTTGCTAAGACCATTGCAGACTGCTTTAAGTACCGAAATAAGGTGGGACTGGATGTGGCGCTGGAAGCCTTTAAGGAGGGTTGGCATCAAAAGCGGTTTACGATGAACGAGTTGTCCAAATATGCTCAAATCTGCCGTGTTAACCGGGTGATGCTGCCTTACTTGGAAGGCATGGTCGCATGAAAAAAGAACGTCCAGGGAAGAACCTCCCTGCATCGGTGCAAATGCGTCTTCTCAACAAGGCGCGTGAACGACAGGAAGAGCATGGTAAAACAATGGTTGATTATCTCTTAGAGAGATGGCTTTATCGTTTGAGTATCTCGCCTTACAAAGACCGATTCGTGCTAAAAGGGGCGAAAGTATTCTTGTTATGGAACGATTCACCACATCGTTCAACACGAGATTTAGACCTGTTGGTTTATGATAATCCCGATCTTCCAGCCATAGAAAAAGTGATCAAAGACATCTGTCTTGTTCCATCAGAAGATGACGGGATACACTTCTTCACAGAGACGATTCAAGTGAAGCGAATTCGTGAAACTGCTTCCTATGAGGGTGTTCGTGTTACATTGCAGGGCAAAATCGTCTCGCCCGTTTTAATTCAAATCGATATTGGCTTTGGCGATGTTGTTACGCCGCAAGCAGAGTGGCAAGAATATCCAACCCTTTTAGATTTTCCGAAACCAAGAGTTCGCTGTTATCCACGTGAAACCATCATTGCAGAAAAATTAGAAGCCATGGTCTTACTGGGTGAAGCAAACAGCCGAATGAAAGATTATTATGACCTCTGGATACTTCTGAAGACTTTCGAGTTTGATTGCGCTCTTCTCTCACAAGCGATACAGGCAACTTTTATGCAGCGAAAAACCGCAATTCCTGATGATGTGCCTGTAGGGCTTACCCCTGTATTTTCAGGCAATGTCTTGAAGCAGACGCAATGGCAAGCTTTCTTAAGAAAGGGAAATCTATCCTCTCCTGGTCTGCAGTTATCAGATGTCGTTCAAAAGGCGCATGGTTTTGTAATGCCTGTCTTATCAGCGGTTGCAGAAGGACAGGTGTTCTCTGGGTATTGGAAACCTGGAGGTCCTTGGGTATTAGATGATTGACAACCAGTAAACAGGAATCGCATGACCACTCGTCACTAACAAGCAGATAATGCTGTTTTTCCCGATGAGGTATTATTGGGGGCGTTCTGATGAATGCTTTTTGTCCTCCTATCCAAAATGCGCGCAGGCTCAACGCAGTCTGGCAGATTTTCGCGCCTTCGTTTCCAACACATAAATCGCGTTCACCCGTTTGTTGGGAAGAGGCTGGGCTGCCTAAATCGTTGGAAGGACCGGTGGAGTATCGCTGCCGGTTTCGCGCGCGCGACCTCAACCCATCTAAGCGGTATTGGCTCTGGTTCGCGGGCGCGAGCTATGAAATGATCGGATGGCTGAACAACCAACCTTTAGGAACCCATCGCGGAATTTGGGATTCCTTTGCATGGGAGATCACGCCAGCAATTCAATCGAACAACGAGCTGCGCCTCTCTATCACAAAGAACGGCGGCAAGCGATTCCCCACTGCGCGTGTGTTAGGCGGGTTTTTGCCCTATGTTTCGACCTCTTTTGGCGGTTTGTGGGGCGATGTTTATTGGGCAGAAACAGGAGCCGTCGCGATTCGCGAGTTCTACGCCATAGGGAAGGTGGATGGAATCGTTCAAGCGGAGCTTTTTTTGGACGGACTCGGCTCGGGTATCGCGCAGGTAAAGGTTTGTGATGGGTTGGGTAATGAAGTTGCGAGCGCAGAACAGAACTACCACTGCGAAGGAAATCAGCGACTGATTTTTCAATTGCGCGTCAAGGACCCTGCATTGTGGGCAGTTGAACATCCCACGCTCTATCGAATGCAAGCAACCATTTTCGTGAATGGTGAGCTCTCCCATAGAACTGAGCAGTTCTTCGGATTTCGTGAGGTACAAGCCCAGCAAGCCCGAATCCTTTTGAATGGCGAGCCGATTTACCTGCGTGGTCTATTGCATTGGGGTTGGTATCCTGACCGTTTGTCTCCACGACCGGGCGCGCAAGCGGTTTCGGAGTTGGACACGTTGCAATCGTTGGGGTACAACGCTATCAAAGCTTGTTTGTGGGTTCCGCCCAAGTCGTTGTTGGATGCCTGCGACCAGCGCGGGATTGTGGTTTGGATGGAACTGCCTTTGTGGTTGCCTGAAATCAACTCGGAAGCGGAATTCCAGAGGGTGTACCAAGAGTATGAAACGATTTTGAGACAGATTCGAAGTCATCCTTCGGTGTTGCTCTATACCTTGGGCTGCGAACTCTCGGAGCGTTTTCCCGCAGAATGGCTACAGAGGCTTTATACCCTCACCAAGTCGTTGACGGACAGCCCCCTTATACGAGACAACAGCGGGGGGAGCGAGTGTTATGGCGGCACGCTGAAAGAGTTTGCCGATTTCTATGACTATCACCTTTACTGCGATTTGCATTACGCGAAACCGGCTTTCGAACATTTCCTGCCGGGGCTCAGGCAGCCTCGCCCATGGCTGCAAGGCGAGTTTTGCGACATCGATGGCTATCGCGATTTCGAACGGCTTCGAGAACGCTTCTCCCCCGAACGCCTATGGTGGCTCAGCCAAGACCCCACCATCAACCCACAAGGCGCGCGATGGTTGTATGAAGCGCCCTTTATCGAGGAGCGGTTGCAAGCAGCGGGAATCGCGCATCGGCGTTCAGAGATGATGCGTTCTTCACGAGGGCAGGCGTTGGCTCATCATAAGTATACACTGGAAACAATGCGCGCTTACCCTCAGACATCGGGGTATGTGGTGACGGGACTGCGTGATACGCCCGTTTCAACCAGCGGACTTCTGGATGATTTCGGAAAAGCAAAGTTTGATCCGGCGATTTATCAGCAATTCAATGCGGATGAGGTTCTGCTGATCGATTGGCGCAAGCGCAGGGTTTGGATTGGGGGTGACCGTCCAGCCTACGCCGACGAATGGAATCATTTCGGCGGGCAGACGCTTTACCCCACGATTGCTTTGGCGCATCACCGACCTCGTGCCTCTACGGAAACGTTGCGATGGGAGTTTCGGTTGGGAGCCAAACGTATTCAGGGGGAAATGATTGTGCAGGTGGAAGGCAGCCCGCTCGCCTCTTTGGCCGCTTTGGAGATACCAGTTCCCAAAGTGAAAACCGCGCGCAAAGGGGTTTTATCGATCTCCTTGGGAACAGTTCACAATAGTTGGAACTTATGGATTTATCCGCGCCCTGATTGGAGACATTTGGAAGAGACCGGGCTGTATGACCCCGAAGCGCGCTTTGCTAATTTTTCGGGCTTTGCGGGGATGAAGTTAGTGACAGGAAAACGTTCTGCTGCCAAGACACGGCGTTTATGCGCGACGCGCTGGAAAGATTGGATGCAAGCCTATGTGGAGAAAGGCGGACGACTGTTGTTGCTATTGCAGGGTGAGGGAACTGGGCTGCCAACGGAGTCACTGCCCTTCTGGCGCGAAGCGTTCCGGCTGTTTGAACCGCATGCCTTATGGCGTTCCTTGCCGCATGAAGGGTTTACGGATTTGCAATTCTTAGCGTTCAGCGCGGACTATGCGCTGAACCGGCAGGGTATTCAAGAGGTGTTTGGCGCAGGGGCAGAGTACCGATCCTTGCTGGCGCGTATCGATTCCCGGACTGGGCATACACACGATTACCTGGCAGAGGTTTATGCGGGTAAGGGGCATGCCCTGTTGACCACGTTTCACTTCGCGGGCGCAAATGGCACATCGCCTCTGACTCTCAATGATCACCCGGCAGGGCAAGCCTTTTTGTGGGCAGTTCTGAACCTGGATTGACCTATCCGGCTCAGGGCAATGACTTTCTATTTCTCTGCACACCTGTGGGCGTGGTTTGTACCTGTTCTTGAACCAGTTCCCCATCTTTTTGAAGCTTATATTCAAACTTCATCATTGTCTTTTGTCCAAACATCTCGATGTTCATATCGATTTGCGGTTTATGGGTCAAAATAACAACGGTATCTGGATCGGTCGGTTTGGGCGGTGTATAGACCCAAGTGATCTTTTGCTGGGTACTTGACTCAAGCGGTTCCAGCTCTTTGGCATCGATATACTTCGGCGCGAGTTTCGCCAGACTCGGCGGGTACGCGCCCTTGTTGTCCGCTTTATAGCGGTCGATAGCATTGCTGATGGCTTTGATCTGCTTGGTGACCATTTCAATATCTTTTCCCGATTCTTGCATGTTCTTCGAGAAATCTTGAATTCTGGGTCCAATAATAACTACCGAGCCAATACACAGAAGCACCAGTAATCCAAAGCAACTCAAGCCACCAATGAGCCAGCATGAGGCTCTTCCATTCAATGATCGATTACGATTATTCATCATTTTTGTCATCCTTGTTTACTGAAGCCGGGGCGTGAAATCAGTTTCCGGTGTCACTTTGCGCGCGAATCCTGCCAACAGCATCGCTGCCTGCTCCACATCTTTCAGGGCAAGCACTTCACACGGGGTATGCATATAGCGCACAGCGACAGAGACCAACCCAGTCGCCATGCCGGCGCGGCTTACCTGCATCGCGTTGGCATCGGTTCCTGTTCCTCCGCCTGCCGCTTCCAATTGGTACGGAATATCCAGTTCTTGCGCGGTTTCCACTAACATATCGAAGACGATGGGATTGATGTTGGAGCCGCGGCAGATGGCAGGACCTTTGCCTGGCAGCACTTCGCCCACCCGTTTTTTGTCCACGCCGGGATAATCGGTGGCGTGAGTCACATCGACGGCAATCCCGCAGACCGGGTCTATGCCATATGCGCTGGTGCGCGCTCCCCGCAGACCTACCTCTTCTTGTACGGTTCCGACCGCATAAACGGCTGCCGACGGGCGGTCTTGCGCAAGCAGTCGCAATGCCTCGATGACGACAAACGCGCCCATTTTGTTGTCGAAGCTGCGCGCCGCCGCAAAATCGCCTTGAAGCGTTTGAAATTGGCTGGTATAAACGATGGGGTCGCCCACACGGACTAATTCTTGCGCAGCGGCTTTATTGGCAGCGCCGATATCGATCCATAAATCGTGGATTTGGGGCGACTTTCGCCGGTCGTCATCTTCCATCAGGTGAATCGGCTTACGTCCGATTACGCCCGACACCTCGCCTTTTTGCGTGTAGACCGTCACGCGCTGCCCCACAGGGATGACGGGATCATGCCCCCCGATGGAACCGAAATAGAGAAAACCTTCCTCTGAGATGTACCGCACTAAAAAACCAATTTCGTCGATATGTCCTGCAAACATCACCCGCGGTGAACGGTTGACATTCAGCCCCGCAATAACATTGCCCATCAGATCGGTTTGAACCTCTTCCGCGAAATCGTGGGCATACTGTCGGAACAGTTCTGCCGTTTTCTGTTCGAAACCGGATGGTGAAGGGGAATTAAGAATAGTTTGAAAAAAATTTAGCGACTCTGCTCTCATTAGGTTCCTCCGGCGAAAATTGTACCCGATTCAGGAACCTTCTGTCAGCATGAGTGGTACTTATAGTTAGAACGATGAACGTGGAGCATGAAATGCAAGATGAGTTCGCTTTTGAAAATCTGATCGATGAGATTTGGATTGAGAGCGATTCCGGGGAACCGATGGATTGGCGCGAAGAAGCCTCGATGGCAAATGCGGTGATGCTGCCGGAAGAAATCACGCTGAACCTGAAATATTTTCAGGCGCAGGGCGTTATCCCAGACCCTATTCGTTTCTTGATCACGACCTATGTCTATGCGAATCGCGGCGAACCGATCCCTTTATCGGAGCCGGTGGATGCGCGTATTTTCGACCAGGCATTGTGGCGGGCGCGCTACCAGGCGCATCAATCGCGCCGCATGATGAATTAACTCAGGCACACAACAGAAACCTCCTTCCTTTCACGGGAGACGCCGCGGACAGCGTCTCCCGTTTTCATTTTTTCTCTCAACGACTGCTGAACAGAACCACTTGGCACTGTTCGCTGACGCGCTGGAGCAATTCTAAAGCGTTTTGAAGGCGGTCATGGTCATAATGGACAAAGGGATCATCCAGAAGCAGCGGCGCTTTTTGCGGGAAGAGAGTGTCGCATAAGCCGAGGCGAATCGCAAAATAGAGCTGATCCAGCGTCCCCGCGCTCCAGGCGCGATTGTCTGCTTTGAGCGGTTCCCACTGTTCCGAGCCGGGATGAAGCACCATCATCGCGCTGCCTTCCATCATCGCTTCTTGATACCGCCCGCCCGATAGCAGCGGCAGGTAATGCTCCACGCGGGGCAGTAAGTGTTCTCTCAGGTGGCTGCGATAATGATCGTTGGCTTCTTTCAACAGCGCGCGAGTCAGTTTCAACAGTTCCGCTTTCCGACGGAGACGGCTCACGCGCTGAGCAGCCTGTTCCGCTTGCAGATGATATGCGTCCAGCGAGTGATCCGGCGCGTTCATCAGCCGCCCTTCCAAACGCAGCTGTTCATCGCGCAGAGCTTGCGCCTGTTCGTTGAGGGCTTTGAGCCGTTGTTCTGCTGCAATCCACTTATCGGCAGGCTCCGACAGTAGCGCGCGCGCAATGGGCGTTTCTAAGGAGTGTTGCAAGGCAGCGCGGTCGCCCGCCAGCGAGCGCAATTCGCTTTTCCAGGCTCCCTTGTCTGCGCCTGCCAGCAGTCCCTGCCGCTCGCTCAGCGCCGCCTGAAACCGCTTATGCAACCCTTGCCGCTGTTCCCAGCGCTGGCGCAGGATGTCCATTTCCACAAAGAGCGCTTCGCCATCTAAACCGGCTTGCCGCAGCCACCGGCGCAATTGGTTTTCGGCGGCTTCGCGTTCATGTCGCGCGGTTTTTAGTATGCTTTCCGCATCGGAGGAGGGTATAGCCGTTGGAGTCCTCAAGAGCCATCCCGCGCCTATAAGCGTTAATATGCCTAATACGCCCGCGCCGATGGCGAGTTCTGGCATAGACGAGTAGAGGAATGCTGAGCATCCAAGAAGCAGTAAGCCGATAAAACTCAAACCCCCAACCGCGCGTCGCGCACCGGTTCTCCGTTCACGATGCGCCTCTTTGGTTCTCATCTCTTCTCGCAGGGCAGATTCTCGCTGGGTGGCTTGTTCGATCTTCGCTTTGGCGACGGCGCACTGTTCAAGAATATCTTCGGGCAGTGCTTCCAGTTCCGTGTAAGCGCGCATTTGCGACTCTAACTCTTCGATTCGCGCTTCCAAACGCTCAAAGGCATCGAGCCGTTCGCGCAGTTCTCCTTCCCGTGATTCTAACTCCTGCATGCGCGCCTGTTTTTGGGAAAGCGCGTTCCACTGGTCCCAAGATTCGCTTAAGGCAGCCCGTTCTTTTTCCACTTCCGCAAAACGCGCTTTGAGTTCCTGCGCATGCTGTTCATGGCGTGTCCGGTCGCCCCATTGCGCGCTCTCGCGTTCTAACTCCTCTTGTGCCGATTGATAGTCGCGCTCTGCCCGGTCAATTTCATTGTCCCTGCTGCTGCTCAATCGCCGTATCTCTTCTTCCAGCATGCGATCCACACGCTGCCAGTCGGCTGAGCCTGCGCTCTCTTCCATCATTCTTTGAATGTCGGCAGAAGCGCGTTCGTCTAATTCCACTGCCACGTTGCGCTGGGGGGCGCAGGCGGTTGTTAGATAGACCGCGCGGGGGATCGTCCAGAGCGATTGCCACTCTTGCAGGGCGTTTTCTCCGTCATAGAACCGTTCGCGAATCTGCAACTCCATTTTCGCTTGTCCGCGTCTGCCGTCCGCAGAGTGATATTTGAGCAGGCGAACCGGCATGCCGTCCATCTCCAATTCTAATTCCAGGGTCCAACCTTGATCGGTTCCCCAACTCGCTTTGGCGCGGGTGTCGCGCGCCGTCGTAAAGGGATTTTCATATAGGGCATCTTGCAGCGCGCGCATAAGTGTGCTTTTACCCATTTCGTTGGGACCCGTGATTTGGTTGAAGCCGGGCTTGAATTGCCATTCACGCTCCTCTTTGAAGCATCCGTAGCCCCGCACTCGAATCTGTTTGAACCAAATCATAACCGCCCCCCGCGCAGCAGCCGCATCCCTAATGCCAGCGCGTCTTCGTAGAGCGCATGCTGATCGGGGGCAGTCCGCATACGTTCTTGAACGAGATGGGTAAACACTTGCTCCAGAGGCGTCTCTGGCGCGGGAGCGTCGGTGAGAGCCTTATTTTCCACTGTCGCATAAAGACAAAGCGATTGAACGGCTCGCTCCAATTCTGTTTCGTCCAGCCATTCCTCCGAGTGCCAGCGTCCGCTGAGGTTGATTTTCGCGACCGTTTCGGGCGTCAGCGTTTGGGACAGGTGATCCATCAATTCCACGTAATTCGCGAACATCGACAAATCGACTTCATAATTCAAACTGCTGCCTGCAAAACGAGCCTTGCCAGTAGCGATTTTCTCCACCGATGCCGGAGCAGAATCGCGCAGGGTCACCTTCAGCGCGCAACCGGGCAGTTGTTGGTCAGGCATCACCATTTCGGGCGCGCCGCTGTACCAGCAAATCGTTCTGCCTTGAGAGAAGTCCCGAGGCGAATGCCAATCGCCCAGCGCGATATAGTCCAATTCGCTTTGAGCGACGAGAGCGGGAATCAAATCGCCTTCGCGGTCTGCGGTGGGCATCGACCCGTGTACTACCGCGATCTGCCAGCGCGCTCCCTCCGGGTTCCGTTTCATGAAATGGCTCCATAAGGCGCGATGTTCGTGAGGGCAGGGCAATATCGTTAAATCCAACGAAGGAAAATGAAGCGGCTCGCACTGGGTTTGAAAGTGGAGATTGGGAGGCAGCGAACGGTTCATGAAAGGATGCTGCGCGGCAGGGTCGTGATTGCCAGGAATGACGATCACCGGTTTATAAACCGCGCGCGCGGCATCCAAGCAGAGATTGATCCACTTTTGCGGAATACGCGGCGAGTCAAACAGGTCGCCTGCCACCACGACCAGCGCATAGTCTGAACTTTGCGCGAGTTGACAAGCGCGCTGCCACGCCTGCCCCATCCGCTCCGCATGTTCAGAGGCGCGATGTGTCAAATAGTTTAAGGAACGCCCTAAATGCGCGTCTGAGAGATGCAGCAACGCGAGTTCCATGTGGTTGAATATAGAAAAAAGTTAGAAGATAGAAAGCCCAGCTTTGCGCCAGTCTTCCGTGAAGCGTTCCAGACCAATGTCGCTTAAGGGATGGGCAAACATCTGTTGCATGATTTTGAAGGGCATCGTGGCGATATGCGCGCCTAACCGGATCGATTCCACCACATGCATCGGATGCCGGATACTGGCTACCAGCACCTCGCTATCAAACCCATAGGTGTCTACCATACCGACCACTTCTTCGATGGTGTTCATCCCATCGTTTGAGATGTCGTCCACCCGCCCCACAAAGACGCTGATGAAGGTCGCGCCCGCTTTGGCGGCTAACAACGCTTGGGAGACTGAGAACACAAGCGTCATGTTGACGCGGATCCCTTCGGAGGTCAACCGGCTTGTCACCGGAATGCCCGCCTTGGTCATGGGAACCTTGATCACGATATTGGGAGCCCAGGTGGCGATTTCATACGCTTCGCGCAACATTTCCGACTCAGTCGCGCTGACCACTTCCGCGCTGATGGCGCCCTCTGGCAAAATTTCGCACATCGCCTGCACGGTTTCTTTGAAACCTCGTCCCGATTGGGCAATGAGTGAGGGATTGGTCGTGACGCCGTCCAGTATGCCCCACTGCGCCGCTTGCTGGACTTCTTCGACCTGTCCGGTATCGACAAATAGTTTCATAAAGGGAGTTCTCCGGTGTGTCAATCTTAAAAAGTTAGGTGGACTTCGAATCAACAACAGATTGGCTGCCAGGGGTGGACTCGAACCACCACTACCAGATCCAAAGTCTGGCGTCCTGCCATTAGACGACCCGGCAACGGACTCATTATACCCGATGACTACGCGGTAGGTCAAAGGCAAGACGCTTTCCTGAGTTACTTTTATCTTTTCTATCGTGTATAATTAGAGAGGATTGTCAGGAGGTAAATCAAACAATGGAACCTGTCCATTACGAATATGACATTTATTTGACCCAGTTTCCTGATGCGTTAGCGGTTGCCAAAGAACATCAGATTCGCAGGGATACTGCATGTCCATCCTGTGGCGAAAAAGCATTAGGTCTTAAAATGCAAAGTCTTCTGGGAGCGCAACCTAAATCTGATTTTATGGTGGATGGCGATCGGTTGGATTGTGAGTGTGAGCGCTGTGGTCAGTTGGTCTCTTTCACATTTCACTTCAAAGCCAAACGGTGAAGGAAGCCTGCAACCATGTGAGAGGATCAAAGGTATAATAACTCAGGTGAGTCTTCGCATATCGAGTTCAACGCGAGAGATTCCTGAATCATATCTTTGATTGGGAGGGAGGTCGTTCATCCTATGAGCCGTTTATTTAAGTCTAAGTTCTTCACCAGGTCACTGATCGTGGTCTTTGTTCTGTTCTTGCTAATACAGGTCTACCCCTATGGGCGAGACCACACCAATCCGCCCGTCAAGAATGAGCCTGTTTGGTCAGGACCGCAAACGCGCGAACTTTTTTCCCGCGCTTGCGGCGATTGTCATAGTAATCAAACGGAGTGGCCCTGGTACAGCCATGTCGCTCCCGCCTCTTGGTTGATACAAGACCATGTGGATAATGGCAGAGCCCATTTTAATGTGTCTGAGTGGGGACGCGAGGGCAAAAACGAGGGTGAAGAGGCAGCCGAAGCGGTGGAGAAGGGCTATATGCCCATCAAGAATTACACATGGTTGCATTCCAGCGCGCGCCTATCCGACGAAGAGAAGAAAACCTTGATTGAAGGCTTGAAGGCGACCTTCAGCGAAGAAGAGGAGGGAGAAGAGCGGGAAGAGATAACGCCCGCTCGCACACCGGGCAGCGGTGGCTGATTCTGATTCGTAAAGGAAAACCTCCCTCCCATCGCGAACAAAGAGCCTACTATGTTGGATTGTGTGGCGATTTATTGTGATATGGAAGGGGTGGCAGGCATCAGCGTCTGGGACCAAGTGAATGGTGGCTCTCCCCAATATGAAGAAGGGCGTAGGCTCTATACGGGCGAAGTCAATGCCGCGGTTCGCGCTTGTAAAAAGGCAGGGGTCAAGCGCATTGTAGTGGTGGATGGGCATGGCGCCGGGGGGCAGTGGAGTTTTAAGAGTTTCTTGCCGGAACTCTTGGAGCCGGGCGCGGAATATGTGTTCAGTCATCGCTGGGCGCGCTATGTGGAACCGTTTCAAACCGGCTGCGACGCGGTATTGTTTTTGGGTGCGCATGCCATGGCAGGCACACCGGACGGCGTGTTGTGTCATACGGTTTCGACTGAAGGCTGGCATAATGCTTGGGTGAGCGGCACGCTGGTCGGCGAATCGGGCATTTTGGCGGCGCTATGCGGTTCGTGGGATGTGCCAGTTGCCTTTGTCTCCGGCGATGAAGCCACTTGCCGCGAAGTGCGGGAACTGTTGGGACCGGAAATCACGCAAGCGGTGGTGAAATGGTCGATCCACCGCTATGCGATTCGTACCCTCAGCCACAAAGATGCCTGTGATCTCATCGAGGCAAAAGTCATCGAAGCGTTGACGAGGCGTACTTTTGCGCTGCCTTTCAAACCGGAACCACCCGTCGAGTTCCGTGTGGAGATCACCAATCCCGACAAAATGAGCGCGTTTCTGCGCCGCCCAGGCGTGGTTCAAGACGGACGGTGTTTGGTTGTAACAGGACCCTCCTTCTGGGAAGTGTGGGATAGTTTCTGGTGGGAGGTATAATCCTGAGTAGTTGGAAAACGAACGATGAAAACAACACCTCTGCACGCCGCGCATCGCGCTTTGAACGCGAAATTGGTTGATTTTGCGGGATGGGAAATGCCCATCCAATACAAAAGCATTTTAGAGGAAGCGAAGTCGGTCCGCCACACCTGGGGCATTTTCGATGTCAGTCATATGGCGCGCGCTCATTTCCGGGGAGCGTCCGTTCTGAACTACCTGACACGTTTGGTCCCGACCGACCTGACCACTCTGCAAGATGGGCAGTCGCTCTATACGGTGTTGACCAATGAGGCGGGCGGCGTGATCGATGACATTATTATCTATCGCGTAGAGGCAAACCATTACCTCATTGTGTTCAATGCCGCGAACCGCGAAAAGGATTTGGCTTGGTTCCACAAGCAGGCATCCGTATTTTCGCCCGCCCCCGACATCCTGGATGAAACCGATCAGACGGTGATGATCGCGGCGCAAGGTCCGCTGGCGGTGGAACAGTTGGAAAGGCTGTTTCAAGCCGATTTGCAGGCGGTTCCCCGGTTTGGCGCGGTGGACCTGAACTGGCAGGGCAGCGCGGTGTTCGCGGGCAGGACCGGTTATACGGGCGAGGATGGTTTTGAGCTGATAGCGCCTGCCCGCGCGGGGCAATTGCTCTGGGATGCGCTGGTACAGGCGGGCGCGATGCCCTGCGGCTTGGGAGCCAGAGATGTGTTGCGCGTAGAGGCGGGACTTCACCTTTACGGGCATGAACTGAATGACGAAATCAACCCCATTGAAGCCGGTCTGGGTTGGCTGGTCACCAGCGAGGCGGATTACATCGGTTCTTCTCCAATTCGCGAATGGAAAGCGCAAGGGACCCCTCGCAAACTGATGGGCGTTGTGCTATTGGAACGGGGCGTGCCGCGCGAAGGCTATCCAGTTCTGGTGGGCGGCTCTCCGGTGGGCGCGCTGACCAGCGGCGTTTTCTCTCCCACTTTGGAGAAAGGGATCGGGATGGGCTTTGTGCAGGCGGCAGTCGCCAAAACGGGAACTGGATGCGAAGTAGACATCCGAGGGAAACTCTTTGCCGCCACTTTGACCACGAGGCGATTCTTAAAGGGGCGATAAAACAGGTATAATAGCCCCATCAGAGCAATTTGGAATGACCCTGACAATAAACCTATCACTATGGAGGTCGAATCGATGAACCATCGAAAGCGTTTCTGGTGGGTAGTACCGTTTACTATTGGCGTTTTACTCTGGGCTGGCTGGAAAATGGCGTTCTCCAGCGCGCCTATCAACGAGGGCGCGGCTGCGCCTGATTTCGAACTGAAAGACCAGGCAGGCAACCTGCATAAGCTCTCCAGCTATCGCGGCAAAAATGTCGTGCTGATGTTCTATCCTAAATCCTTCACGGGCGGTTGCACGGCGCAAATGTGCGCGGTGCGCGACTCTTATGAGGAGTTAAGCAAGACCGGCGCGGTGATTTTTGGGATCAGCGTGGATAACGAAGAGACCCAGCACAAATTCGCGAAAGAGCATAATCTAAAGCAGACGATTCTTGCGGATGAGGGCGGAGAAGTCGCGAAAGAGTATGGGGTGCTGATGGGGTCTGGTTTCGCCAGTCGGGTGACCTTTGTGGTGAATCCTGAAGGCAAAATCGCGAAAGTGTTCCCCAAAGCAGCGACCAAAGAGCATCCTGCGGAACTGCTGAGCTATTTCAACAGCGCGGCGAACGATGAGGAGAAGGAGCTTGCCTTCGGCAAAAAGGCTCCGAACTTCACACTCCCGGTGACCTATGGCGGCATGGCTCCCAAAGAGGTGCAGCTCTATGACATGCCCGATAAAGGGAAAAACAAAGCCTATGTGCTGATGTTCATCGCGACTCGCTGCCCTGTTTCGCTGGCGTATGACGAGCGGATGGCGAATCTCGCTAAGGAATATACCTCAAAAGGCATTCAGTTCATCGGCATCAACTCGAACAGCATCGAGCCTTCCGACGAAGTGGCAAAACACGCGAAAGATAAAGGCTTTACGTTCCCTGTCTTGAAAGATGAGGGCAACAAAGTGGCGGACACTTACAAAGCCGTAGTCACGCCTGAAATCTATGTGCTGGATGCGGAGTTCAATCTGAAGTATCACGGGCGTATCGACGACAGCCAGAATCCTGCCAATGTGAAGAGCCAAGACCTGAAGGTCGCATTGGATGCGGTGCTGGCGGGCAAGGAAGTCCCCAACGAGCGCACAAAAGCGGTCGGATGCACGATCAAGCGCGTGAAGTAAATCCAAACGAAGACATCAATAACCGCTTGCGCCAACGTGCGGCGGGCGTGTCTTTGGCATACAACGCGATCTTTACGCTCGCGAAACTGGTAGGCGCGTTCATGACGGGTTCTATCAGTCTGTTATCGGAGGCGATCCATTCGGGAACGGATGTGATCGCCTCTTTTATTGCCTTCGTCAGCGTGCGCGCCGCGGCGGTTCCCCCCGACGAAGAACACCCCTATGGACATGGCAAAATCGAAAGCCTGGCAGGGTTTGGCGAGTCGATCTTGTTGCTGCTGATGGTGTTCTATTTGATCTATGAGGGGATACACCGTCTTTTCACCGGCGTCGAGCTGCAGAACTTGGATGTGGGCGTGGCGGTGATCGCGCTTTCAACCATCAGCAGCTTCGTGGTTTCACGCTATGTCACCGGCGTCGCGAAAAAAACCGACTCGCTTGCTCTCCGCTCCAATGGTCAACACCTTACCGTTGATTTTGTGACCAGCTTGGGGGTCTTGGCTGCGCTGGTCGCCGTGAAACTGACGGGTTGGAAACTGATCGACCCATTGCTTGCGATAGGTTTGGCGTTGTGGATGGCAGTCGGCGCGTGGAAGTTGGCGCGACTCGCATTTGAACAATTGATCGACCGGCGTCTGCCCGAAGAAGAAATCCAGCGAATCGAGCGTATTCTCCGGGAAGACCCGCGCGCTCTCAGCTTCCACCGACTTAGGACACGCCGTTCTGGTTATATTCGCTATATTGACCTGCATATCGTGGTGCCAAGCGATTGGAGCCTGCAGCAAGCGCATGAGACTGCCGATGACCTGGAGAAACGCATCGAGCGTATACTCACGCCCGCGCAAGTGGTGATTCACGTCGACCCCTATGACCCGGAGAAAGCAGCCAAAGTTAGCGATTCAGGGACGCCTCTCAAAGAGGAGTTATCGGTTGCGCAGCGAAAGGAGAAAGTATGAGCGCGCCCCCAATTCCTTACCGGACCGATGGCGATTTAAGTCTGCTTTCGAACCTTTCTATTGCCATTATCGGCTATGGTTCCCAAGGGCATGCCCATGCGTTAAACCTGCGCGACAGCGGCTTGCAAGTGATGGTCGGGGCGCGTCCGGGTTCGTCATGGGATCGCGCCTCTGAAGCGGGGTTTGAGGTTTGTCCTGTGCCTGAAGCCGCCGCGCGGGCAGACTTGATTGCGCTCTTAGTCAACGATGAATTTCAATTAGACGTGTTTAAGGAGAGCATCGCGCCCTACTTGAGCGCAGGCAAACGATTGGTCTTTGCGCATGGGTTCGCGATCCATTTCGGGTTCATCCAACCGCCGCCTGATATTGATGTGATTTTGGTAGCTCCCAAAGGTCCCGGTCGTTTGATTCGAAAGCTTTTCTCAGAGGGATTGGGAGTTCCCTCGCTGGTGGCGGCTCATCAAAACGCAACGGGGCTGGCTCTCGATATTGCGCTCGCCTATGCGAAGGGGATTGGCGGACCCGCATCCGGCGCGATTGAGACCAGTTTCAAGCAGGAATGTGAGACCGATCTATTTGGCGAACAAGCGGTGTTATGCGGGGGCATGTCGGCATTGGTCAAGGCGGCGTTCGAGACATTGGTCGAAGCGGGCTACCCCCCTGAATTGGCTTATTTTGAATGCTTGCACGAGCTGAAGTTGACGGTGGACCTGATGCACGAATCGGGTATCAGCGGGATGCGCAAGGCGATCTCTGATACCGCGCAGTTTGGTGACCTGACCCGAGGTCCACGCCTGATTGGCGAGACAGTTCGGGCAGAGATGAAGCAGGTTTTACAGGAGATTCAATCAGGGCAGTTCGCGCGGGAATGGATGGAAGAGAACCGCGCAGGTCGCCCTCTTTTCAATGCGCTAACCGAGGAAGGGCAGGATCATCCGATTGAATCGGTGGGGGAGGCAGTTCGCGCGTTGATGCCTTGGATTCAAAATTCTAAGAAAATATAACGGTTCGGAACGAAAATTGCTGTATAATATCTAAGCGATTGTTTAGAGAAAAGCAATGCCTCCAAACAATCAGCAAAAGTATAAGGTGGATTCAACCCATGCACAAAAAAGGATTTACGCTCATTGAACTGTTAGTGGTCATCGCCATCATCGCGATCCTGGCAGCGATTTTGTTCCCGGTTTTTGCGCAGGCGCGCGAAAAAGCCCGCCAGACGCAATGCCTGTCTAACATGCGTCAGCTTGCAACCAGTGTCATGATGTATGTCCAAGATCATGACGAGACGTTCATGCCTTCTACGAACTATTCGGTTCCGACGACCGATCCGCTGCGCGTTTGGACCCGAATCATCCAGCCCTATGTGAAGAATACGGGCGTCTTTATTTGTCCCAGCGCGTCGCGAGCGGGTTTCGTGAATGATTGGGCGAATCGTGGTGATGCGCCTATCGGCTATACGGCTGCCACCGCTTTTGACCTTGCGCAATTAGAAGGCTTTTCAACGATGGCGACCCTACCTCAAATGGAAGAGCCTGCCCGGACACCGATGTTCGGCGATACCGCCAGCGGACCGACCGCCAACAAATATCGCGGATATGTGTTTGATCCCTATGTGGGTCTGCCGAACGCGACCGATCCCAGGCTCGGAACGCCGCTGGTTTCCGACCGAGATTTAGTGGTGGAGTTAGCCAATCTGCCACCTTCTCAATTGAAACCGTTGTTTGCGCGCCACCACGCCACGGGACGCGATACCGGTTTCTGCATTCTGATCTTCGGCGACGGACACGCCAAACCTTTCTCTGCCGCTTCTATCTTAGCGCAAAACCGCGGCGCGAATCTGCTGTGGCGTTTCCGTTAAGATGTTTTAGCTTTGTGTTGGGGCAACCGCCTATGGTTGCCCTGACTTTGCAAAACTAAAAGTGTAAATCGGTGTCCTCTGTCGTCTAACAGGCAACTACGCCAGACCTCGAACGCGGGAATCGATCTTTTTGAAAAGCAGTCCCATTCGCTGCGCTCAGGGTGACAGCCTTGTAGGGGCGTGCGCTCGTGTCTACCCATGTCCGTCAACTTAAGGCTTCTTCTCCTTGCACAAGGGCGAACAGGGCTCGTCGGCATTCCTAACATACTCACGAAAGCAACGGTTTTTCCTGGATTCCCGCGTTCGCGGGAATGACGCAGATGTCTGACTAAAGATGATTATAAACGCTGTTCACCGTTTGAATCTCTTAACTTCACGTGTAGGGCAACCATAGGGGGCTTTACAACCCCTTGTATCATCGAACAGATTGATTTGATACGCAGGAGAAGCGGCATGACCCTCGAATCCAAGAGAGCAGAGGTGTGTGTCAATGGATGAATTCAAAAGCGAATACGCGATCGTCAACGGTCAGAGGCTGCATTATGTGTCTATCGGTAAGGGTAAGATGATGCTCTTCTTGCATGGGTTCCCTGAATTTTGGTACGAGTGGCGTCATCAACTGCGGGAGTTTAGCAGTGATTATCAGGCGGTTGCTCTGGACATGCGCGGATTTAACCTGTCCTCCAAGCCGAAAGAGGTCGACCAATATAAAATGGAACATCTGGTCGAGGACATCCGCGCCTTCGCTGACCATATGAAACAGAAGAAGTTTATCCTGGTGGGGCATGATTGGGGGGGCGTCGTCGCGTGGGCGTTCGCCATGAAACATCCCGGTATGTTGGAAAAACTGATCATCATTAATGCGCCTCATCCCGTGACCTTCGACCGCGAACTGCGCGAAAACCCTGCCCAACAGCGCGCCAGCTCCTACATGTTGTTTTTCCGCAGTCCTCTTGCGGAAGCGACCCTCTCAGCGAATAACTATGCCGCGTTGGTGGATGCGGTGTTGAAAGGCGGCTTACAGGCGGGAACCGCGACGGAGGAGGACAAAAAGGCTTACATCGAAGCCTGGTCTCAGCCCGGCGCGCTGACCGGGGGACTGAACTACTACCGCGCCTCTCAGGTGGGACCGCCCGAATCGGGCAAGGAAGGAGGCATTCCCAACCTCAAGGAGCAGATGCCTGATCCAGTGGTGAAAACGCAGACGCTGGTGATTTGGGGTGAACAAGACACGGCATTGCTGCCTTCCATGCTGACCGGAATGGAGAAGTTTGTGCCGAAAATGACCTTGAAGAAGATCCCCGACGGAACCCACTGGGTTGTTCATGAGAAGCCGAAAGAGGTCAACAAGTTAATTCGGGACTACTTGAAATGAGTTTTGATTTCACAGGGCAAGTTGTGATGGTATGCGGCGCGACCGGCGCGTTGGGACACGTAGTTGCGAAACGGTTCGCGGAAGCGGGCGCAAACCTCGCGCTGTTGGCGAGAAACTCCGACCTATTAGCGCAACAGTTTCCTGAAGCCGCCTTAAATCCCCAACATCTGCTTTCTGAAAGCGTGGATATCCATCACCCCGATCAAATCAAACGCTTCGTGGAGACCGCGCTGGCGCGCTGGGGGCGTATCGATGCCCTGGTCAACACGATTGGGGGCTTCAAGGCAGGACCGCCCGTCCATGAAACGCCTCTCGCTGACTGGGATTTCATGCTGGACTTGAATGCGCGTTCCGCGTTTGCGCTGTCCCAAGCCGTCGCGCCAGCGATGATTCAACAAGGGTATGGCAGTATCGTTCATACCTCTGGGCGCGCTGGGTTGAGCGCGTTTGCGGGCGGGGCAGGCTATTGCGCGGCGAAATCGGCGGTCATCCGTTTGACGGAAGCGCTGTCGGCGGAATTGAAAGATTCGGGCATTCGCGTCAACTGTGTGCTGCCCGGCACGATTGATACGCCCGATAATCGCGCGGCTCGACCGGACGCCGACCGGAGTCGATGGGTGGAACCGGACGCTCTGGCAGAGGTGATGATGTTTCTCTGTTCGCCAGCAGCACGGGCGATTCATGGGGCAGCGATCCCCGTTTACGGTTTGGGATAAAGAAGTGAAGAAACAGGATTCCCTGCGCTCCAAGCGAAAGGGGTTCTTATCGGAGGCATCAGAGCATGGAACGTATAGATCGGAGAACATTTTTAGCGCAATCGGGTAAAGCATTCGCTATGACCGCGGCGGGATTGACCTTGTTGCCCGCGCGAGGCTCAAAGTATAGTCAGAACGATACGATTGGCGTCGCGGTGATTGGCTTCAATGGGCAGGGCGGTTCGCATATCCGCAACTATCTGGAGATGGCAGGCACGGAAGTCGTTGCGTTATGCGATGCGGATGAACGGGTTCTGGCGCGCGGCTCGGCGCAAGTTCAGCAGAAAATGGGCAAAGCGCCCAAGTTGTATACCGATATTCGCCAATTGCTGGAAGACAAAAATGTGGATGTGGTCACGACCGCGACCCCCAATCACTGGCATGCGTTGGCGACCATCTGGGCTTGTCAGGCGGGGAAGGATGTCTATGTGGAAAAACCGGCGTGCTGGGGATTTCATGAAGGCGAAATGATGGTACAAGCCGCCCGCAAGTATAATCGGATTGTGCAGGTAGGACATCAGACCCGTTCCGATAGAAAAACGCGGAACGCCATTCAGCGCGCATGGGCGGGCGAAATCGGCGAGGTTTATATGGTGCGCGGATTGTGTTACAAGCCGCGCTTATCGATCGGTATGCGGGACAACAGCGCGCCTCCTTCCGGGCTGCATTGGGATTTGTGGCAAGGTCCTGCGCCCCGTAAGGAGTTTAACCCCAGCTTTGTCCATTACAACTGGCATTGGTTCTGGGAGTACGGGAATGGTGACATCGGCAATCAAGGCGTCCATCAGATGGATGTGGCGCGCTGGTTTATGCGCAAGCGTCTGCCGGTTTCGGTCCATTCTACCGGCGGGCGGTATGGCTATAAAGATCAAGGCGAAACGCCCAACACGCAGATTTCCACTTTCCAATTTGAGGACGGGAAGGTGCTTGTGTTTGAGGTTCGAGGGTTATTGACGAACGATGAGCAGGGCGAAAAGATCGGCAATTTGGTCTATGGCTCAACCGGTTATATGTCGTCCGGCGACGATTACAAACCGCGCTCTGGACCGGAAAGCGAACTGTCCCCGAAGGATCTCAACCTGCCTGCCCTCAACGGCACTGGCGACGGCAGTCACCACGCGAACTTTATTGCGGCGGTTCGGAGCCGGAAGTTAGAAGACCTGCATTGCGAAGTGGAAGAGGGTGTGCTGTCGGCGCAATTGTGTCATCTGGCAAACATCTCTTATAGGTTGGGTCGCTCTTTGAAGTTTGACCCGGTGAAGAAGCAGTTTGTGGGCGACAAAGAAGCGAACGCGTTGTTAAGGCGCAACCGACCGGTCAAAGGGTTTGAAATTGGGGATCGCGTGTGAGGGCATTAGTACTTTCATGCCCTCTTTTAAATTCAGAGGGCATGAAAGAAAGGGCAATACAATGACCGACATTGTATATAATAAGGCACTTCTTACTTGCAGTAGTTCTCGATATCCCAAACACACGATACGCAAGCTGCTGACACACTTAAACAATCACCACTATTGCTGAAAAGTAGCTCAAGAATATCCATATCATCAACGGTTCCTGAATTGTCGAGATCAAAAACACTGCATTGTTGTCCATAGGCTAAAAGCAACAAAAGTAAATCGTCATCATCAACACAGTAATCTCCATTAAAGTCTGCAGCCGGTGTATTTAGATAAACTATCCCAGAGCCTGCAGCTATCGTATGAAGAAAAGCATTGGCTGGGATAGTCTCACTCCATTGAAAAGCCACACCCGCGTCATTGCATTCAGATTGAGGTTGAGACGGAACAGCAAAATTATCCGCATTAACATCATCTAAGATTGAGCAAATAAAAGCAGCATTATCGACAAGAACTCCCACTAAATTGATTGATGAAGACTCAACAGATACCATACTTCCCGTTGTTGAGTCTTTTTGAAGTAGATAAACAGAGTTTGACCCAATAATTAGGTCCCCTTTATCGTTAGCAGAATTTGAAGACAAGTCAAAATCCCAGTAAGAAAACAGATCAATTTCCTGATTGTTGATTGAACTGCAGTTGACTGCATCAACTTGCCAATTGATAATGGCTCCTCGCATTGTGGGATTGTTCTGGGTACCACTAAATAAATCTTGTACCCAGTAAAACACAATGAGATTGATATCATTCCCGACGTTGTAAATCAGCTTGACACATTGATCAGAGTCTGGGTACGGGTTATACTGCACAATGGGACTGCTCAATCGTGTCTCATAGTTTGCTTGACCGATGCGGAACCAGAAAGAATGATGTTTTAAATGGTTCACGGTGAGAATTTTCATTATAGCGTTAGGATCGCAATTGTTGCCAGAATTGCAACTTTCGTTAAGTAATGCAAATTCTGATTCACCAAATGGACATTCTATTTCCACGCAGGCTTGTCCAAAGCTGTTCAGTGTAGCTTGCAGTAAAACCATTAAAATGAAGAGTGTTTTCATTACATTTCTCCTGAGGTTGCATTACTACAACTTCTCTCAAGCAGTAGCAAATTTAATTTATGATGCCTACAAACAATCGGCATCACTCCTAATCTCTCATATTCGACGATTCTGTCTTAAATCCCTGCTTTATTGTAGAAACAATGAACATGGGAAATCCATCGTTTGAAAAGCAGACTCTTCGCTTCGCTCAAAGTGACAGCAGGGGCAACTCCTTCTCCCTGTCAACAAGGGGGAAGGGTGGGAAGGGGGTTCCTGTCATGCCGAGCGCAGCCGAGGCATCTGATTTTTAGTTTTCGCGTGGGAGTCTTTCGAGCAAGGCTGTTTTTTGTGGATTCCCGCGTTCGAGGGAATGACGGCGAGAGGCGGTTTGATGAGTGCAGAGACTTACAAAGAGTAAGGCTTTTACAGAGTAGATACTAAAAAAGCCCTGTCCATTGCAATGGACAGGGCTTTTGTTTTAAGACGACGTGTTGTTCCGTATCACGTAGATGCTAAACGCTTATTTGCCTCCACCCATACCAGGCGGGGGTGGGAGTTCTCCGGAGTTCGTTGGAGGCGCTTGACCCTGCTGCGCTCCTCCAGGTTGCTGCGGAGGGGGCGCTTGGGTGGTTGGCGGCTCTTCTTCCTTGGGACCGCATCCGGAAAGCGCGAAGCAGGCGATCAACGCCGCGGAACTAAAGGCAATTGCTGCGTATTTTTTCAAATCCATCTGTTGTTTCCCTCTAACCAAAAAATAGAATGAGGCAGCAGAGACGCAATTCGGACCCTGCTGCCAGATTGTGAATCCCGTTACTGACCGAAGCGCATAAACGGGCTTTGCGGGTAGTTAGCATACTGCCCTGTGGTTCTTTGCCCGTTGTTGCGGTGGAAGTTCGCAGCGGCAACCCACTTCGCGTGACCATCAACAAAACCAAGATTCATGCCCTTGTTATGGCGATGGAAGTTGGTGTTGTTCTCGTCATAGTGGAAACCGGTGGTACAAGAACTTCCAAAGGTCGTTCCCGCGACGGGGAAGTAGCTGATGAAGTAACCCTCGATAAAGAAGGTGGATTCCGCCGGATTTTCTGCGAACTCTGCGCTGGTACATTTCGCCCAAGCATTGGCACAGTATGTCACGTTGTTAGGACACAACGCGGCATCGCGGCAAGGGGATGGGAAGCCGGCGAACATAATCGCGAGCCCGAACCAATCCCAGTAGTTGTAAGGAACCCAGCCGACCCAAACAATGTTGGAAACGACCTTAGCAGAAGCGGACGTACAACCTGTGGTGTATGAAGAGATGTTCTTGGACATACTGGGACACAGGAAGATATCGCTATTCTTGACATAAGGGTTCAGCATCTCCATCCAGCTGATCCAGACACCGGTGTTGTTGCGGTTGTACCAGAGCCAGTACATGGACTGTTGATCGAAGTCCTCCATATACATCCGAGCCGCAGTCGTCGATTGACGCATGTTGCTCACGCACTGGGTTTGTCGCGCCTTTTCGCGCGCCTGCGCAAAGACAGGGAACAGGATCGCTGCCAGGATCGCGATGATGGCGATAACGACTAACAGCTCAATAAGTGTAAAACCTTTACGACGCATAGTTTGATCAAGACCTCCTATTTAGGATTATGGCTTTTGGTTAAAACATGGACAGACTACTGAGAAATCTTTAAAGAGCGGGAAAGACCCCCTAATTCTCTGCAATTTCTTCGTAGTTGCCCTCATGGATCCGAATAGTGTATTAGACGAAATAAGGCGACTGACGGTTCCATGAACTGTGCTTCTGCGCGCCGAAAACGGACGCCCAGATTCGGCTTGAAGCCTCCATACTCCGAGACTGTCAAATTTAATAGCGTATTATACCTCAAAAATAGGCGCATGCAAGGTTTTTGCAAGCAAAATTTCGTTTCTGCTCCTTCTAACTTTATCCTAACAAGCGCAGCCTTGGCATTCGTCATTCTTGCGAACGTGGAAAGCCTACCTTTGAGAAGCAGACCCGTTCGCTGCGCTCAGGGTGACAACATAGAAGCGGCTCCTTCCCCTTGTTGACAGGGGGAAGGTTGGGAAGGGGGTTCATTTGATTAAACAAACACCCCCTCCATAAGGTTCCCCCTTCAAGCAAGGGGAACCGGTTCAGTTCTTACGGTTATCCAACTTGGATTACGGCGCTCCGATCCGCACAACACCGCCAGTGGTTTCCAGGGTCATGGCGCGCCACAGCCGGAAACGCTCGTTGTAGCTTCCCGCTGTGATACGAACCGTACCGCTGGTCGGCACACAGAAAGTCGCCTCATAGACCGTATTAAACGGATTGCCAGCAGTTCCACGCTCAGAGCTGCCGTCGTTGGCGGGGTCGCCTGCCACATTGCGGTTAGCAAACGCGGGGTTCGCCATGTTGAACAGGTAGAACTGCAGGTCGTTGAACGCCACATCAAACCGCCCATACCAACCGTCGGGCGCGCAGGGACCGGCGATACCGTCGCCATTCGTGTCGCTGGCGCAGGAAGCAGTGCCGCGAGCGCGTTCGGAGTTGTCAAACACGGGCGAACCAGAAGAGCCGGGTTCTATGCGTCCGGTGGACCAAGTGAAGTAGTGCGAAGAACCACCCAAGCAGCTGGAGTTGCCCACTTTTGAGCCGGAGCTGAAACGTTTGGGTCGCAACCCGGGATGGCTGATGCAGTTGACGAAGGAGCCATTCGCTAATGTATTCGCATCCCAGCCAATGAAGTTATTGGAGCCGGGAGGCTCATATAGCCCCAACAGTGTCCACTCTGAAGCCAAGTCCACCTTCAACAAAAGCGCGCCATCGTTGCGGGGCAGCGTGTTGAGGTTCGGCGCGTTGTTGCCATTACAGGTTTGGTTCTGGTTAAAGAAATGGGCTATGACGCCGTTCGCTTCCGCCTGCGTGGTGATACAGTGTCGGGCGGTCATCAAAATCGGCGCAAAGTCTTGGGGACTTCGGTTGATCATGGCTCCCGTGCAGCCGGTGGTGCCGGTCAGCATCGCGATAGAACGGTTGGCAATGGTATTGGGCCAAGCGGTACACATCACATCAACCAAGCAACCCGCGCCCTGAGGGTGAATATCCGATACCAAGCCTTGATAGTCGGCATAATGATAATACATGCCTACGATCTGCGGGAAGTGGCGCGGCGGGAAAGTGCGGTCGGGCAGGAGACGAAACTCCAGACCGATCATATCGCCGTAGATAATGGTGGACCACCAAGTGCCGTCCTCATTCAGACGTGGAGCCGCATAAGGTCCCCAAGCAACGCCTGTTTTCGGGTCATAGACTCGCAGCTCGATATCGGGTCCCAGGTCGGTCAAGACCGCGCGCAAAGCGGTGGCGTTCTTGGAATACATCTCAATCTTTTTGATCCGGCTACCATCGTCTAATTTGTACCAAGGCGCGGTTTCAAACATGCCCTCTTGTACCCGCTCGATGTAGCCGATATCTTTGGTCAAAGAGAACCCGCCTTCCTGATCCTGTTTTCGAGTGTCGGCTCCTTCCGGGACCACGGTGTCTGGCAGGGTGATGCGCAGCGCGCGAATGTTTGGCGCGAATTGCGCGATATATGTTTTGATCTTGCCAAAGTAGAGTTCTTCGGGCGCGCTAACCGCGTCAGAGACAGGTCTTGTGCCATCCGGCAGAACTTCTACATCATCGATCTGCGCCCACAACGCGCCCGAAATCAGGCAGCATGCGGCGAACGCAGCCATGTGTTTCCCTTTCAATTTTTTCACCTTCTTCTTCAAATTCAATGCCTAATTAGGAACCCCAACAAGCGAGAACAGCGCGCAATCTATGCTTGTCTTCCCCTCTTCCAATTTAGAAGAGGGGAAGACAGAAGAGACGCTTTTTCTCACAAGTCGGCGAACCTAAACGACGGTTCTTGTTAGTGCAGATTAACCAGCACTAACACCATGCCGGTTTTGCCTTTTTCAAGGCGGGTCATGGCTTTTCCGATAATCGAGCCATGCGCCTTGCGGGAATCGCGAACCACCATCGCATGACCAGGCTTATCCGCAGTGGTCAGCAGCATGCCGGGTTCTACGGCTCGCTCAGAGGCATCGCAATAGACCCAAACGCGCCCGCTCATCGCCACGGCTGCGCCATTCTCGCTTTCAGGCAGGTTGCCCAGCACAACGCCGGTCGAGAGATCGTTTGCGCCCGCAACCACGCCTGCCACGCGCTGGTTGTACGCGCCGCGCGCCAGTCGCAGTTTGCCAGGGTTGTCGGGGTCAATTTCCACGACCATACCCGGCGCGACCTCTTCGGTCACGGGGAATTTCTCGGCTAAGTCCGCGCCCTCAATTTCCAGCACTTTGGTGCGGGTGGTTCCGTTGACATACAGTTTCGCGCCAGCAAGTGGAGTCGCGCCAATGCCTACGTTTCCGTTAGTGGTGTTCATTCGCAAACTCCAGCCTGCGCCGGTATTGCCCCAGAAGCCCACCAGATTCGCCGATTCCAGACCGATAAAGGCGCGGTCATTGCTGTTCGGATCGCTATAAAGCCATAAACCGGCAGAGCTGCCCGCATCATTGCCTCGTATGCGCATTCGGTCTTGTACATCCAGGCGATGCCCGGGCGATTCGACTCCAATGCCAACGTTAAAACCGATGGACATTCGAGAGGTGCCGCCTTGTAAGAAATGGAAGGTATCGCTGCTGTCGCGGTACTGCAAACCCCAGCTCGGGAAACTGGATGAGTGCGCGATCACCATGCGGTCCGCATTCGAAGTTCCCGACGCGAACATCTGAATCATGGGAGCGTTCGCGCCGCTGGTGGCAGCAAAGGTAATAGAGCCTTGAGGGTTAGTGAGCGTCACATCGCCGTCCGCTGCGGAGAGGCTGACCTGGGGTGAGCCAGCGGATGTGCCGACTCCGACCCGGTTGGTGAAATAACCTGCCCATCCATCGGGGCTGTCCGCGCGTCCCAAAATAGCATAGTTGGTGCCGGTATCCGCGTTCGCTATTCCCAACACACCGACACCGCTGACCCCATCCGTTTGGAACACGCCAGCCCAGTTGAGTCCTGTTGTCGAGGTGTTGGTGATATAGAGACCCCAAGTACCCGCTAAAGACGGGGATTCGGTAATCGGTAAGGTCAGTCCGGTGACTTGTGGGTCGGGATAGGTTCCTCCCAAATCGCCGCCTGCCGCGCCGCTGGGCGGGAAACTGCTGGGCGCGCCAGTGATCTTGCCCCACGCCACATCGCTGATCTTAGCGTCGTTCACCGCGCCATTCGCGATCTTGCCGTTTGTAACGGCGTTGTTGGCTAACATCGCGCTGGTGACGCCCAAGTTCGCGATGGAAAAGGTCGTGCCAGCGAGCTGCAGCCCTGCGCCTGCAGAATAGGTGGTGTCATTGTCCACACCGTCGCCAAAGCCAGCGGGAATACCGGTGATGCCGCTCCATGGCACGCTGCCTGCGTTGTTCGCAAAGATGGCATAGGGTGTGCGCTGGATGTTCACGCGGGGGGCAAGAATCGTGGGGAAACTGCCCAAACCACTGGAGTTGTTGCTGGATGCAAAATCTTGGCGAGGGCGGATTTCTAAGGATCGCGCCAAGCCGGGGAACAGTGCGCCAAAATCCAGGTTCACGGTGAACAGCCCGTTGCGCACTTCGACGTTATTGACGAAGACGGGCGTGCCGATGACAGCGTTGGTCTCGTCAAACAGGCGGAAAAGGAAGTCGTAGTTACCGTTGGCAGGTACACCGCCGTCGCGCAGGTAACCTTGATACGTAAAGATCGTTTGGGCTTGCGCGCTTAGGCACAACCCAGCCGAAACCAAAACGGCAGTCCAAATGCCGCGTAAAAGTACTTTGTGACTCATTGTGAGATATAGCCTCCTAATACTGTATATTATACAGCAAAAATAGGGGAAAATTCAGGGTGGAACCGCCAAATTTTTCAAGTTTTTTCATCTTCATCCTTCGCTTTGAGGTAAAACATGAAGCGTGAACGAAGCGTTGAAGGCAAAAGTCGCTGCGCTGCCGAGGCAGCCTGGCTGTTACCTGTTCAAAGATCATCATGGCGACATCCTCTATGTTGGTAAGGCGGTGGTGTTGCGCAACCGGGTTCGGTCCTATTTTCAGAAGTCGGTCAATCACTCGCCTAAGACGGTTCGGATGGTTCGGAAAATCCATGATTTGGAGTGGATCGTTACGGATAGCGAGCTGGAAGCCTTGATTTTAGAGTGCAGTCTAATCAAGCGTCATCGTCCCCCGTACAATGTGCTGATGAAGGATGACAAAACTTATCCCTACTTAGCGGTGACGTTGGGCGAAAAGTATCCTCGTTTAATGGTGACGCGGCGCGTTCGGAAGGATGGCAGCCGCTATTTTGGTCCATTTGCCAATGCGGGCGCGGTCTGGTCTACCCATGACCTGTTGCACCGGACCTTCCCTCTCATTCCCTGCGGCAAGGTGTGGTCGGGCGAACCGGTTCAAAGACCCTGTTTGTATCACCATATGGGGCGGTGTCTCGCGCCGTGCGCTGGTTTAGTGGATCAGGAGACTTACCGGGGCGTCATTCAGAATGTGACCCTGTTCTTGGAAGGGAAGGGCGATGACCTGTTGAAACAGTTGGGGTCGCAGATGGAGCAGGCAGCGGAATCGTTGGAATTTGAGCGCGCCGCCAAACTGCGGGATCAGATTCGCGCGCTGGAAGAGGTGCTGCAGCGGCAAAAAGTGGTGAATCCAGAGGGAGCCGATGAGGATGTTGTGGCGATGGTGAAGGATGAGCGCGGCGCGTGTGTGCAGATGTTCTATATTCGGGGTGGTAAGCTGATAGGGCAGCGCCATTTTTTGCTGGATAGCAGCGGCGAGGAGAATCCCGGTGAGATTGTGCAGGCGTTTTTGAAGCAGTATTATCAGGACGCGCCCGAAGTGCCGGAAAAGATTTTGCTGCCGCTGGAAATTGAAGAGCTGAATATCGTCAACTCTTGGCTAAAGCAGCGGCGCGGGGCATCGGTGGAGATGCGCGTGCCGCACCGGGGCGAAGACGCGAAATTGTTGGAGTTGGCTTCCAAAAATGCTGAGCTTGCGCTGCTCAGCATGCGCCAGCAGATGGATTCGAAGGCAGATTGGGGCGAGGCAGCGATGGCGGAACTGCAGGACGCGCTGGGACTGCCCAAACTGCCCCAACGCATCGAGTGTTATGACATTTCGAACATTCAAGGAACTGCGCCGGTCGGCAGCATGGTCGTCTTTGAGAATGGCATGGCAAAGAAGTCCGATTACCGGCGGTTTCGTATCCGCTGGCATCCTGAGGACCCGGACGATTACGCGATGATGCGTGAAGTGATTACTCGCCGTCTGCGAGAGGCGATGGAGGCGGAGGAAGCCAAGCAGGCAGGGAAAGGCAGTCAGAACGGTTGGGCAAACCTGCCCGATTTGATGTTGATCGATGGCGGAAAAGGGCAATTGAACGCGGCTTTGGAGGCGATGCGCGCGTTGGGATTTGAATTGCCTGCAGCGGGGTTAGCCAAGAAGATGGAGTTGGTGATTCTCCCGGAACAGGAGGAGCCAGTCGCGCTGCCGACTCATTCCAAGGCGCTCCACTTGCTGCAACGCGCGCGGGATGAGGCGCACCGTTTCGCGTTGACTTATCACCGGAAGATACGCGATAAGCGCGCGACGAAATCGGTTCTGGAAGAGATTCCGGGTGTGGGACCCCGCCGCCGCCGGATGCTGTTGCGGTTGTTTGGTTCGGTCGATAAGATTAAAGAGGCGAGTGTGGAAGAGATCGCGTCCGCGCCCACCATGACCCATAAATTGGCGGAGCAGATATTGGCTTATTTGAAGAGCTGAGGGGGGTGTTTTTTACCCCCTCCTCGAGGTTCCCCCTGCAAGCAAGGGGAACCGGTGCGGGGATTGTTTTTTTCACCCCCTCCGTGAGGTTCCCCCTGCAAGCAAGGGGAACCGGTTTGATTCTCAGAGTTTCACCGACTCGCCGGTTCGCGCCGATTCGAAGGCGGCATCGATCACTTGCATCACGATGCGTACCTCTTCGGGTTTCACCAGCAGTTCCGCGCCCTCATTGAGTACGGCGGAGATATTCCGGTAATAATCTTTCCAATCGCCCGCCACTTTCTCTAACTCGACGGGGTCTTGATCCGGCGTTTTCAAGAAGAGCTTATCCCATTCGCCTTTTACCGCCCCTTTTTCGCCGCGTACCAGCCAGCGGGGGCGATTTTGAAGCGAGATACAGCCCACATCAACCACTGCCGCGCAACCGTTATCGAACTTGATATGGACTTGCGCCTGCGTTTCGATATCCAGTTCAGTCCATACGCGCTCTTGAATGTCGGCGTAGATACGGATCGGTTTGGAAGGCAGCAACATCTGAACGATTTGATCAATCAGGTGCGCGCCCCAGTCATAGAGCATACCGCCCCCATGTTTTTTGACGCCGCGCCAGCCGCCCGGTTTGCCATAACCATTGACTGTGCTTTCAATCATGAACAGCGCGCCCAGCGCGCCGCTTTGGACTGCCTTTTTCACGGTGAGGTAGTCGCTGTCCCAACGGCGGTTGTGGAAGACCGATAAGAGCCGGTTGTTCTGTTTGGCTGCCGCAATCATCGCGTCCGCTTCTGCCGCATTTAAGCACATCACTTTTTCCGTGATGGCGTGCTTACCCGCGTTCAGCGCTTGAATAATCAGAGGCGCATGCGTATCATGCGGGGTGACGGTGGTTACGAGATCAACTTGAGGGTCTGCCAGCAATTCTTCGTAGTTGTCCGGTGTTTTCACGCCGAACTTTTCGCGCGCGGCTTCCCGCCGGCTCGGGTCGGCATCATACACCGCGACCAGCTCTAATCCCGGTACTGCTTCAATCGTTTCACAATGCGACTGCCCCATATTGAACGCCGCGCCAAAGCCAACCACTGCGCAACGTATGCTCATGCGGCTGTCTCCCAATCAATCAGATAGGCGCGCATACGCGCAATCGCCTGCGCATGCAGTTGATACACTCGAGACTCTGAAATATTCATCACTTGACCGATCTCCTTAAAGGTCAACCCTTCATAATAGTAAAGCGAAATGACCAGCCGCTCACGCTCTGGCAAACGCTCAATCGCATGGGTGAGCGAACGCAGCCGCGCGCGGTCTTCCACTTCCTTCAGGATGTCTTCTCCAGAGGCGAGGCATTCTCCTACCAGAATCTGTTCCTCTTCATCATTTTGGACCAGAATACTTTCTATGGAGAAGATATTTGCCCTTGCTGCATCCACCAGCAAGTGGCGGTATTCCTCCACAGTGATTTTGAGGGCTTCAGCGATTTCATTTTCTGTGGGCGGTCGCCCCCGTTCGACTTCCAGCGCGAAGATTGCGCGATCCAGCGTTTTGAGCTTGTCCCGCACCGACCGAGGGACCCAGTCTTCGCTGCGCAGCATTTCCAGAATCGCGCCGCGAATCAGGGCAATCGCATAAGTCTCAAATTTGACGTTGCGCGTGGGGTCGAATTGATCGACCGCTTTGATCAGTCCAATCACGCCGCAACTATAAACGTCGTCCCATTCCAAACCGGAAGGCAGATGCGCCACAATTCGCCCCGCTGTAATCTTGACTAAATGAGCGTATTGATGGATTAGCTGCTCTCTTGATACGACATCTCCGGTGACCTTATATCGTTTCCACGCTTCCTGCACTTTTATTGTATTCATCCCTACCGCACCCTTGATTAGAATAATAATTATACTTCATGAAACGCTTAAATAAGCGTTTTCCCCGAACATCAAGCCTCCTTTGAAAGGCTTCTTCAGATTTTTCTTTAATTCTGCGGATAGATCCGTTCGCTTGTTCTGTTTTTTTACTCTTATTATGCTGCTTGTTTTTCGTGATCCGACGCGCCGCTTCCTGCTTCTTGTTCGCTATCCTCCGCAGAGTTTTCCCTGACACGCTCTGTCTTAGAGGGCATTTGTTTCCCGCCCAAATGGTAGAGTTGTGCCAGCAGGTACGCCCAAAGCGCGCCCGCGACCCAGCCTAACGCGCCGCTGATCAAGCCTCTTGTCACGCAGAGAATGGGGTCGATGCCTGCAAGGACCCCCATAGTGAGCGCAACCATGCAGCAAAGCCCTCCCGTGATTTTAGGCACTAAATGCCAGTTCATAAGAATCGCGTCGTTAATCCTACCCTTTACTTAGAGGGGAGGATGGAAAGACAGTTATTTTACCCCCTCCGTAGGGTTCCCCCTGCAAGCAAGGGGAACCGGAAGCCGATCTTCCGAAGTGTTTTCCCTCAGAACAGGGAATCGATCCCCCTGCTTTAGATGTTCGTCGATGTTCAGACTAATGCCGGAATAAAGACTCTTCTGAGGGCGACCGCTTCGCGGTAAAAGTCGGCATACTCTTGGGCGGAGGTGTTCCACGAAAAGTCTTGGTTCATGACTCTCGCGACCAATGCCTGCCAGTTGTCGGTTTCTTCAAAAGTGTCCACCGCGCGCTGAACCGCATTAAACAACGCGGTAGGCGTATAGTCTGTGAAGACGAAGCCGTTTCCTTTGCCTGTCCGGTTGTTGAAATCGGTGATGGTGTCTGTCAATCCGCCTGTTTGATGAACAATCGGAATGGTTCCATACTGGAGGCTGATCAACTGTCCCAGTCCGCACGGTTCAAATTGCGAGGGCATCAGGAACAGGTCCGCGCCTGCATAGATTTGCCGCGCCCATTCATCGTTGAAGCCGAGAGTGGTATGCGCTTTTTCCCGGTGGCGGCGGTGCAGCGTGTTGAAGTAGCGTTCGAACTCAGAGTCGCCCGAACCCAGCAGCACAATCTGCACAGGTAGTCTTAGAATTTTGGCAAACGCGCTCTTGATCAGGTCGAACCCTTTCTGCGAGGTCATGCGCGTCACCATCCCAATCACAATCGTGTTGGGGTCCGTCTGCCAACCGCATGCGGCTTGCAGAGCGCGCTTGTTTTTTGCTTTGCCCGACAAGTTGCTTGCCGTGTATTTCGCGGTGATGGCTTTGTCCGAGCCGGGATTCCATTCTTCTTCGTCGATGCCATTCAAAATCCCGCGCAGGCGTCCCTGGTCAAACAAATATTGCATCAACCCATCCAAGCCTTCCCCCCGCTCAGCGGTTCGAATCTCTTTGGCATAGGTGGGGCTGACGGTATTCACAAAGTCGCTGAAGGTCAATCCGCCCTTCAGGAAGTTGACTTTGCCGAAGAACTCCATCTGGTCGAAGTTAAACACATCCCACGGCAACCCCGCCGTCTCCAAGACATCTGCATCGAAAATGCCCTGATAACTCAAGTTATGAACGGTGAAGACGGTGGTCAGGTTCTCGAATACGCCGTTGTTCAAAGTTCGGATGTAAACGGGCAGTAAGCCGGTGTGCCAATCGTTGCAATGGACGATTTGGGGCGTCCACTCGCTGGCGAACTTCTCGATGAAAGCGGCGACCGCGCGATTGAAGAAAATGTAGGGTTCCGGTTCCAACTGGTAAATTTCATCGGATTGCGAAACGGTGTTGAACCAGTTCTCGGAGCCGATCAGGTAGATGGGAATGGTGGGCGTTAAATTGATTTGCTTCACATAGACACGCTCGGTCCATCGGGGGTTGATGGTCAAATCAAATTCGAACAGGTTTTTTACTTTGAATTGGGGGTCGTTCACGATCATTCCATACGCGGGCATGATGATGCGAACATCGGTCCCATTTTTTTTGAGCGCTTTCGGCAGTCCCGCGGCGACATCCGCCAAGCCTCCCACTTTGGCAAAGGGCGCGACCTCCGCCGAAACAAACAGCACAGACATTTTGCTGGCTTTAGGCATTTGCTTAAATCCTCCTCCGAAATAGACTGGCAATGACTTCGGACCGGTGAGAGTTTAAGCGGGCGCGGCACGCCTACAAGCGTCCAGCATGCGATAGTAGCCCTCCCTGCGATAGGGGAGAACAGCCTCCTCCATCGTCGCAGCGACGCTCACCTCCAAAGCCAAATCGCGTCGGAGCGCGCGGGAAACATCCCCATGAAACCCCGACACAGAACCTATCAGGATTATAGGCATGTTTGACAGGTTTTTATAGAGTGATTTGCAAATTCGATAAAGGGGCTTTCGGACCTCGCGATGGGGCGGCATCCAAAGGATCAGCCGGTCCGCGAAGGGCAGCGGCGCGAGACTACCGGAAAACAGGTTCCATTCGCGGGCATAGAAACGCCACTGCTCCAGTTCCCATCGCTCGAACTGGTTCAGCATACCCCGCGCATGGAACCGCGCGTTGGCATCCCATCCGGTCGCGCCTTCGCCCGGCAGCCAGTGCCAAAAGAAACGGGAATGCGCTTGAGGGCGCGCGCCTAAAAACGCCCAATGCAGGCTGATGAGGGGCGGTTCACTGGGCAGGGGCAAACGCGCGTTAGGGGGAAATGGGAGGCTTCTTTTGATGGTTCGCTGTCTCAATCCCCACGCCTGATCGCTTCGCAAAGCCTGCTCCGTAAAAAGACTGGCGCTCATGATTCGAGTCGGTTATCGGTCATTATTAAATCAATCTGCAGGATGTAATTGCAAATTTTCCTGCATAAAAGCAGGAATCTGCTTGCTTAAGCAAAATATTGTTCGCAAGTCTTATCAATCTCTCTTGTGAGTTTGTGTAAAAGCCTTGAGGTTTGCTGGTCGATGTATCTTTGATGATGTTCTTTTATGTGGAGGTGAGCGCAATCGTGCAACCAACCTATGAGCAACTCTATTGCAGGAATATTGGATCTTTTGATTTAAGTGAGCAAGGCAGGGTTAAGCAACTCAAAATCGGTATCTTGGGCGCAGGCACTATCGGGGGCTTGTGCGCCTATGCTTTGGCGCGTATGGGGGTTGGAACTCTGCGCATTGCCGACTTTGACCGCTATGAACCGTCCAATCTCAATCGCCAATTTGGCGCGCGTATCGACACGCTGGGCAAGTTGAAAGCGCGGGTGGTCGCGGACGAGCTGCTGAAGATCAATCCCTACTTAAATGTGGAAGTGATTGAGGAACCCATTGTGGCGCGCAACGCGCTGGAATTTACCGAAGGCATGGACGCGGTGATCGATGGTATCGATTTCTTTGAGATGGAGAACCAACTGCATGTCCATCGAGCGGCGCGCCAGCAAGGGCTTTGGGTCTTTGCGGCGCAGGGCTTCAATTTGCAAGGCAGCGTGGTCAGTTTTGATCCGTCGGGGGTCGGGTTGGAAGATTTGATTACGGAGTCGGGCGGGTTTTTGGGTGTTGAGCGCAGGATCAGTATCCAGCGCGCAATCGAAGCCTTTTTCCCGGTGCTGCCGGCGTGGTTGACTCCGTCGCTTCTAAAGCATGTTGATACCTATACGCCTCAAGATTTTCAGGCGGCTTTGCCAGAATTGATTGCGGAACATGGGCTGCCGCTCGCGTTGTGCGCGTCGTTGAGTTCCGGCGCGCTTATCAGCGCAAGCCTGGTGGCAAATGAATTGATCCGTGTACTGGTGAAGCAGCAACCTGCCTTATCCGCGCCTGATCTCTTCTGGTACGATTTGGAAACACTGACCTTTGGTTCCAAAGTGGGCAGCCAGGTCCAGAGATTCTCTGTCTATCCACAAGGGGGCGAAATTTTTCATCTGCCTTCCCTTGCTGTCCAAACGCCTCAAGAGGATAGGGTTCCGAACCTTGCGATGGTGGAGATCCCTCCCGCGCAGGTCGACACGGTCCCTTTGCAAATTCTCGAGACTTGAATCGCTTTATTGTTTGGCACACTCCACCCTCTTCGCAATGATGCGAACAACACATCGCTCAGGGTTTCTGATATTAGAAGCCTTTAGCCGGGGGGTTTATGATTTACAAGCGTTTAGAAACGAACGATGAAAAAATGACCGCTTACCGGCTGCGATTCCGGGTCTATTGCTTGGAACGCGGCTTTTTTGACGCGGACAAATATCCGGATCAGTATGAGACCGACGAGTATGATTCATGCTCGGTTCATTTTGGCGCGCTGGATGAGCGGGGCGCGCTCTGCTCGTCGATGCGCCTGATTCAACATAACCTACTGGATTTTCCGATTCGCCAACATTTCGAGTGGACGGACCTCCCCCACGATTATGACCCGCACCGGGCAGTGGAGTTGTCACGGTTGGTCTCCTTGAAGAACTACCCCAATATGACAGACATCAATTTCGATATCTACGGTATTGCCTATCGCTGGAGTGTTCGGAACGGTATCCGGTTTTGGCTGGCGATTATGGAAAAATCGTTGATTTCAGTCTTCCGCTTCCTCGGGGTGCCTTTCACGCCGTTGGGACCGCCGCATGATCACACCAATGTGTTGAGCTATCCAATGTGCGTCTCATTGGATGCGCTGGCGGCAGGCATGAGCGAAAAACGTCCTGAGCGGTGGCGGCAACTATCCCGCGGTTTGGAGCCTTACTACATGCGGATGCTGCTGATGCCGAAGAGCGCGTGACCTTCATGAAACGGCTTTCTTTTTTGGGATTATGGGCGATGACTTTCCTCTCTGCGATGAGCCAAATACCAGAGGATTTTCCGCGTTTCAGCGCGCCGGGCGCGGAGAAAGCATTGAACCGCCTGCGCGAACTGTACTGGCTGCATTATCCGGGAGCCGGTCCCAAATCCACCCTGTGGGATGAGTGGTTGCCTGCGCCCGGCTTGATGCCCGCGATCCAGACGAATAACGCTGCCGTTTCGATGCGCCTCCAATGGAACCGCGCCTTGTCTCAGCGTATTATCGATCCGGAAGGCTATGTCGCGACTCACCAGCATCCTTCCATTGCGCATCCGTTGGGCTGGCCCTTTCCGTTTTGGACACAGGGCAGGGGCGGTTTCGGCTGGCACTTTTCTTTTAAGGAGACGGTCGATGAGAATTGGCGACCCCGCCAAATCAACCCGCCGGACGCTTGGCGCGTTTCGGGAGTCGATTCGGGGGGACTGGGCGAGGACGGCTGGTCGCTGAACGTGGCAGGTTCTACCGTTCTTTTGCAGATGCCAGACACGGAGATCGATACCTTCCAGTCGCCTTTTATCCAACTGCGGTGGAAAGCGCGTGGCTTGGGGGCTTGCCAACCCAGCTTGGAATGGATCACGCCTGAGAACCCGCAATTCAGTCCGGAGCGCAGGATCTATTTTGAGCCTTATGAGGGCATAGAACATTTCCAGCATACCGTGATCCCGGTCTACCGCCATCCGCAATGGAAAGGAAAAATTACGGGACTGCGCTTGCGTTTTGACCATGCGCCTGTCGGTTCGAACCTCGTTTTGCAAGCCCTGTTCTCCCAATATGACACGCGCCACAATGTGAACGGGCAAGCCTTCATCCGGGGCTGCGCGCATTATTTCTGGTGGACCCGCGATTTGCAGTTCCTGCGTCAAAACATCAATCGTATGCGTCTCGCGCTGCGGTATCTCCAGACGGAACATCGTGGACTGTCTGAAAAAGTGATCTGCACCGATTGGGTGGGGCATGAGGGCAGGACCGGTTTGAAGCGAAACCCGGACGGCAGTAAGCGACTGCTTTATGGGGAAGGAGTCGGAAACAACTATTGGGATTTACTGCCGTTTGGAGATAGGGATGTGTATGCCACTATTCGCTATTATGAGGCATTGCGCGTGATGGCGCAGATAGAGCGCGAAATATTAGAGCATCCCGAATGGCAGATGCCGGTGGGGGTGTTTGCGCAGAAGCCTGCCGACTTAACCGCCCACGCGAACGAGGTGAAGCGGATGGGGAACCGCCTCTTCTGGAACCCGAAGACCCAACGGTTCGCGCCCATAGACCGGGAAGGGAAACGCCACGATTACGGCTATACGTTTCTGAACGCGGAAGCGGTTTATTATGATTTCGCGACACCCGCGCATGCGAAGGCGATCTTGAATTGGCTCTGCGGCGACCGGAAAGTGACAGGAGATACGGCGCAAGGCGCGGATATCTATCATTGGCGATTCGCGCCGCGCGCTTCGACCCGGCGAAACATCGATTATTACGGTTGGTTCTGGAGCCATCCTGAATCGATTCCTTGGGGCGGGCAGGTGCAGGATGGCGGCGCGGTCTTGGGCTTTTCGTTTCACGATGTGATGGCGCGTCTGCAGGTTCGCGGAGCGGACGACGCTTGGGAACGGCTGTTGTCGATTGTGGCATGGTTCGAGGAAGTGCAAGCGGCGGGCGGCTACCGGAACTATTACAACGGATCGCGGGAAGGCACTTTGCAAGGCGGCGGAACGGCAGGCGGGTTGGGTATGGATCAAGAGTTTTTCGAGAGCGTGATGGTTCCTTTTGCGCTTATCGAGGGTTTCTTAGGGTTCCGTCCTTCCGGCGACGGTTTTGTTTTACAGCCCAAACTGCCCCGCGCGCTGCCCTCGCTAACGGTCGATTCGATTCACTGGCACGATCAAACGCTTCAAGTGAAAGTGTCGGAAAGCGCATTGGAGATTTTGAAGAGCGCGCCGGTTGAGGAACCTTGCTTCATTCGACTGCCCGCAGGGCGATGGTCCGCTTCGCTTCTGCAGGCAGATGGCTCCGAAACGCCGATTACGCTGGTGAGACGCGCCTCCGATCAAGCCTATCGAATCGATTGGCGCGCGGCAAAGGGCGTTCGTTTCAAAAGGCTTTAACTCGTAGTCACCCATTCACGCTGCCAGCATTTGAGTAGTCTCGTTTTCTGCCGGGTAGATCGTTTCTAACTGTCCTCTCAGATAGGCTCGTCGAAGCGTTTCCACCGCCATCATATCCAATCGGGAACCGGCTTGACGCGCCAATTCCGCCAAGCGTTCTTCCATGGTGAGCGATTGACGATAGACGCGGGTGCAGGCAAGCGTATCGAACACATCGACCGCCGACAAGATTCGCAGCGCAAGCGGTTGGCGGCTGGCATCCAACTGGTCGGGGTATCCGCTTCCATCCAATCGCTCACCATGATGACGAATGAGGAATAGCGTGTCTTCATCTAAGCCCATATCAGCGCAGATGTCCACACTGTGATGGGGGTATTGGCGGATCAACGCCTTTTCTTCATCGGTCAGCGCGCCCTCTTTATTCAAGATTTCGGAAGGCACACGGGTTTTGCCGATGTCATGGAACAGCGCAGCCGTCGCCAACTTTTCGGTTAGTTCTGGTTCCAAACCCAAGTCCGCCGCGACAAACTGGCACAACTGCGCCACCCGGCGCGAATGTCCCCGCGTATGCGGGCTTTGCTCTTCGACCTGTTCTACAATCGCGCTTAATCGTTGGAAATTGGCGACCTGTTCTGCCTCGCGCGCCCGGATGAGCGTGAGCGATTCAGTGATACGGGCTGCCATTTGCTGCAAAGCGGTCACAGAACGCGCCTGCAGGTCGGAGCCGAAAATCTGAAGCGCGCCCATCGCTTTTCCGCTGCTGGAGGCAGGGTCAAAGAGCGGCGCGCAGATCGTAGGGCGACCTTCCCATTGCAACGAAACAGGCAGGTCCTTGGGCGGTTTTAACAACGAGAGATAGGCGACCGTTTTGCCATAGGCGGCGCACACTCCCGCGCAACCCTCTTCCAGCGTCAGCGAGTTGCCTGCCTGAAACGCTTCCGGCAACGAGCCAAACAAGAGGAGCGGTTCCAACCTGCCGCTTTGAAGGTTGTATTGATAGATAATCGCGCCGTCCGCTTGGAATTGGGGCAAGTGATTTTGCAGGTAGAGGTTGAGCGCGGGAACCAACTGCTCTTTGTTTTGGGCATCTTGAGCCGCTACCGGCTCAAACGCCTCGCTGGAGCGGACGTGTCTTTCAGAAGGTTTTTGCCACAACGAGATTAAACCGATCATCACCGCCGCCGCCCGGAATGCATACTCAATGACATTCTGTCCTGGCGTTCCCAAGCCCGCGAAACCAACCAACAATCCGATAGCTTTCCAGACAGGGGTCGCGCCGCAAGCCACCAAACCCGCGCCATGCAGTCCTGCAACCCACCAAGTCAATGCGGGTTGGGGCGATGTGGTCAGCAGCGCGCCTGCCGCCAGCCAACATGCGAGGGGTAAGTGAAGTGAGGTCTGACCGCTTCTTTTTACGCGTGACCACCAAATCAAGCAGCATGCCAAACTCACACCCGCCGCGCCCAGCAGCAGATCCTCGCCGGACGCCAATCCGCTCCACGCCAAGGCAGGCAGCAGCGCAAGCCACCAGCGAAACACTGGCTCTATCGCGGTTAAATCCGCGATCTGAGTCATTCGATGTTCAGTCTCTTTACGCTTTTTGAACCCCTTCATCCAAGAACCTCTTTTTCCCCTCTGTTTTTTTAGGAGGGACTCTCAAAACCTGTCGTCATTCCCGTTGGTCATCCTCGCGAACGCTTGGAGCGCGGGAATCCATTTTTGGAAAAGCAGATTCTTCGCTTCGCTCAGAATGACAGTTTGGGCAATTGCTCGCGAATCCCAGAATGACAGTTTGGGCGATTGCTCGCGAATCCCAGAATGACAGTTTGGGCGATTCTTCCCCCTGACAGCAAGGGGACTCGGTTTCGCCTGTTTTGTCATGCCGAGCGTAGCCGAGGCATCTGCTGTTTGAGTTTTGAAACGCCCATTCTGGGGCATTCATCAAAAACTGTCTAATTGCGCGATCCCCGTAAATTGTCGGTAAAAATCGACGGTTACGCGAGGGTCATGTTGGATGTAGACATTCTGCTTGAGGGAGAGATCACTGTTCTGCAAACGTAATCCCCCGAATGTGATGCTGTCTTTGCCCATGTCCGCTGTTCCGTTTTGGACAAAGAAATAGCCAGAGGCTTCCACCTTATTATTCACCTTCAAATCGCCCTCCACAATGAAAACAAACAGCGAATCGGCATCGTCATAAGGGGTATCGCCGTTTAACTGCAAATTGCCCGCCACTACGACACGTCCTTTCCCCTTCAGTTTGCCTTTCAAATGCAGATTGCCTTGAACATAGTAAATGTCGCCATCTGTGAGAGTCAAACCAAACGGCAGGGTCAGGTTGCCATTGTGAATCTGAGTGGCGGAGGCTTTCAGCGCGTTCAAATCTTGATCTTGAGTCTGGATCAGCGCGCTGTTCTCTGATTGATAGAGCGTTGAGGTGATTTTCCCTGTGATCTGTCCTGACGCGAGAATCGCGCCCTCACAGGTCAGATCGTTTCCGCTGCTTGCTGTCAGGTGTCCCCCGGTATACACATCGCCTGTGGTTTTTGCTTTTTTGTTGTCAATCATCATGCTGGCGTTGGAAAAGAGCGCGAACTCGGACGGTTTGCGCGGGTTGCTGGCCAAACCAACAATGCGGGTTAAGGTGACGGTATCGCCCTCGGTCGTGGCATGGATCGTGATTTCCAAAGCATCGTCGCCAAAACCGGTCGCGCGCTTGACCACGCCTTGGGCTTGATCCTCGCCAAAGTGGAGCGTAAAATTGAAAGGCGGCTGCTGCCCCTGGTCTTGATGAGACCATAAGGCATATTCCAAGCCGCTCTGAAGCAAGGTCTCATGACGGTCCGATTTGATGGTTCGTGTGATGCGGTTTGCGCTGTTCAGCGCGCTGAACGCCAGTAAGGCAGAGAGCGAACCCAACACTGTCAGTGTAATCAAGGCAACCGCGTAGAGGCTGCCCCTTTGACGATAGTTTCTGGGGTGGGTGGGTAGTTTCTTCTTTTCTGTCCGCAGGTCTCTGCTCATCGCCACGTTTTTCATCTCGAAGTATTGGCGCAGTTGATTAACAGCTTGCGCTCGGTTCTGAAACGGAAGTCGTGGTCGCCAAAGGTCCAACGAGTCTCAATATCTATGCTGACCAGGATGCCGGAGGTGGAAACCGAAATTTGCGGGTCAAAGCGATGGATGGAATCCAACAGCATCTCCGAAGGCGTGATGGTTCCCTGCGCATCCCGCTCGCCCACCCACAGGCAGTTGCCGCTTTGTTGCAGCGATCCGGTCGTGTCGGAAAGGTAGTAGACATGCGCGGTTTCCGTCCGGTAAACGAGTTGACCATTCACCAGCGCAGGCATCGGCTGTCCCGTTGAGTTCGTATCCATGACTTCCCAAATCAAGAGACGCCCGTTATCGATTTCCGCCTGTGCCGCATGCCGCGCCGCGCGTTCCATCAAACGGAAGGCGTTTTGCAGTCGGGCATCCGCAATCATCTGGCGGGTTTCCAGATTGTATCGTCCCGCGCCCCGCGCAAAAATACCCATTAGAAGCGCGCCCAACACCGCCATCACCGCGGTGCCAATTAGCAACTCGATGAGGCTTAATCCTGTCTGCCGCTTTTTCATTTGCGTTTTCATCGGAGTCGAATCAATTGGCTGCGGGTGATGTGTCCGCTCAGCGCGTCTCCCGGATCGCCCCATGATATTGTGACCTCTACCCAGCGCAACCGCAGTTCATTGGCTTGGGGGTAAGGTTCTGATCGCGCTGACAGCGTGGCATCAGACGGCAGTTCTGTGATCGGTTTTCCCACTGCACGCGAATAGGTGTGCGGTTCTGGCGGGAGAGCAGGATCATGGGTCAACTGACGCAATTCGCTCATGGCAAGTGAAGATGCTGTCGTTTGGTAACGCGCTTTGGTGTGGCTGCGGGAGACCCATCCCAAAGTCCCCGCGACTGCCATCAGTCCCATAGAAAGGACAACGACCGCCACAACGACTTCGATTAAGGTCAATCCGCGAACACGACGCTTGCGAGAACTCATGGTTGTAGAGTTGTAGAATGGTTTTGGTTCTCCCCGGCGCAAACCGGGGAGAATTGCACAGAAGGGGGTTATTCTTTATCAAAGGACTGTTGCCTTTGATCTAACAAGTATATATCGGCTCCATCTACCAAGTATTGTAGTTCGTGCCGTCTTCTGCCTTGCCCGGCGCGGTGCTGCGCACATCATAGTTGCCGTCCGCCTTCCGGTAATATTGGAACGCTGTTTTAGAAACAGGGTCCACTGGCACTTGGTTCAGGTAAGGTCCCTTCCATTCCAGCGGATCAATGTTTCGAAGCTGGTTGTATTTGTTGCGTCCTTGCGCTGGTGCTGCCGTCGCCGCGATGTCATCTATTTGTGCCGGGAAATAGCCCGTATCGTTGCGGAACAGGGTGATTGCGTTGCGCACTTCGGTCAATGTGGCTTTCAGCGCCGCTTCCTTGCTGCGCATACCCGCGTTGATGAAGCGCGGAACCACAATCGCCGCCAATGTAATCAAGATCACCAATACCGCCAACATCTCTACCAGTGTGAATCCCTTATTTTTGGGTCGTTTCAACATCCTATTCTCGACCTCCTTAAAGTCTTGCTGATGGGTTATTCCACATCGGCAACAGTGGATTTAACATGGAAAATTTTGCCTGTTTGCTCACGCCCTCTTGATTCTGCAGAATCAAGGGGTAAATACCGACAATCTTCACAGGTCAACGATGTTAGGATTAGAAATCAATTCCCGTTCCGTGAATGGCGCGCGGCTGGAGGGTTCTCGCGTATTGAGCTACGGCAACCGCCGTCTTGACGATGAATCGCTTCTGGATAATGTGGTGTCAGAACCGCATGCGGTGGCTGCCGCCATCCAAGCGCTGACCCGTTCGCTGCGCGTGAAAAATGAGCGGGTTTGTTTGTCGGTAGGTGGCGCGCAGGTGGTCAATAAGTGGGTTGATTTACCGCGCGTAAGCCAAGAGGAACTGTCGCAGGCGGCTCCCTTCGAGGCGCCCCGCCATCTGCCTCCTGCCACAGAACCGATGGTCTACCGGATGACGCTTGCGCGGGATGCCGCCGACTACCGGGAAGATCAGGTGACGGCGCGTCTCATCGCGATCCCCGAATCGGTCCTCTTTTCCCGGCTGCAGGCAATTGCCTTGGCGGGCTTTGAGCCAGAGTTGGTGCTGCCGGAAGCAGACTTAACCTCGTGTGTTTTTACGCGCCTTCACCCTAAAGACAGCCTGCTTTGGCATGGAAAAGCCTCCGCAATCTTGAACATTCGCCAAGATTATACCGAAATGTCTATCACTCGCGAACAAGATTTAGAGTTTTCCCGGACGCTGCCCGTAGGCTTAGAAGAGGTTCAAAAAGCGATTGAGAACGAGTTAAGCGCAGGGAAAGAGGAGACCGGCATCCTAATGAATTCTGGACAGATCGACAGCGAGGGCGCATTATGTTTTGAGCCTGAGATGGGGCTGCCTGCCGTGGATTTGCGACCCTTCTTACAAGAATTGACCTCTGAAATGCGCCGATTGTTGGATTTTCAGCGTTCACGTTTCCCTGAGGGCAGCTATTTAGGGTTGTTGGATACTTTTTTGATCACGGGTGAGGGCGCATGCCTGCGGGGATTAGACCGCTATTGTTCACGCGCCTTGGGAGTCACTTGCGCTTACGCGAACCCGTTGAGCGATTTAGAGTGGGGTCCTCGCATTCAACCATTAGAGCCTGTGGCTTTCAACACTTACACGGCGGTATTGGGAGCCGCGATGTACCCTGCGCTTCATCCGAAGTTGACCATGCGCAACTCCGCGCGGGAACAGGTTCAACGCCTACTTCGTTTTCGGGAGGGGCAAGCGGCATGAGCTACACGATTCTGGACCTGACTCAAGAATGGCAATCGCGCCAAAAACGCGAGTCGCGAGCAACGCTGCTATGGATGTATGGCTTAGTGGGCGCATGGTTCTGTTTGGGACTGATGGTATTGTGGGCAATCCGCGCCATGCCCCAGGCGCAGCAGGCGAAGGATCATTGGAAACAGAAGGCGGAACGCGCCCTTGCCGCCCCCGCGGACGAAACGGAAGGATCGAGCGCGTTGAGTTATGAGTTGTTGATGCGGACCCGCGCGCGCAATTTGGAGTTTGACCTTTCGATTCAAGCCTTCACGCGCTTGCTTCCTCGTGATGTCTGGCTGGAAGAAACGAACCTTGCGCAGTCGGAAGAAGAAGGACTTTCTATTACGCTGAGGGGCAGCGCGCAACAGTTAGAATCATTGAAAACCTATACTGACCGCCTTCGCAAAATCGGGTTGTTTTCAGAGGTGACCCCGCTCTCGGTCAACCGAGAGTCAGACGACGCGCCTTGCCAGTTCGATTTGCGGTTGACGCTGCCGAATGAGGGCATAATTCTTTTGGATGCCGGCGATGAAGCCCCCCCTTCAGGAGGTAACCCATGAGTCGGTCTGCCGCCATTCGTTTGCGCTCGCTGATGACCTATGAGACGCGCTGGCGAAAGTTTGTCCAACGCGCCGCCATCGTCAGTTTAGCGATGACTCTCCTTATAGGTATTACTCTGCGTTCTATCTGGAACAAGATTCAAACCGAGACCGATGGGTATCGGGTGCAGGCGGAAACTGCTTTGCAAACGCCGGTTTTGGAACCCGAAGAGCGCGCTGCGCAAGCGGACCTGAATCGGATGATGGAACGGCTGGAGGGCGAGAAAAATGTCAAAAGCGCAGTGCTTGCCCTCTTGAACCAGACCGCGCGCCGCTGCCAGATGCAGGTATTGGGAATCGAGGTCGCGGACGATATCGATACGCGCGCAATGAGGGATAGCTGGCATCTGAACCTGTTTCGGGCGCGCCTGCGCGGTCCTGCCGAGGGGGTTCGGGAATGGCTGCGCCAATTGCAAAACAGCGGGCTGATATTATTCCCTTCAGGGATTCAAATCAATGCGCGTGAAAGAGGCAGGGTCGAAGTGAACGCGGAACTGCAGATCGTGCTGCCGCCTCATCAGGGGGCAGAGATGGGAGAGGATATATGAAATCGCAAAAACGGCAATCGGGTTTACTCATCGGCGCAGTTGCCTGTATCGCGATTGTTGCTTGGCAACTGCTGTTTAGTGGGAAGGACAACACGCCTTCCGCTTCGCTGAAACCTACCGCCGCCTCTACGACTTCTTCCGCGCCTGTGGTGGAGACAGGGGGAACTGGTTCTGCCGACCCGCCTTTGACCCCCGCACTGTATGAGAAAGCAGGTAAGGAATTGCAGGCGATTTTTCCTGACAATCCTCAGCCTTTCCGAAGCGGCGATATGATTTTAGAGATGGGACCGTCTCAAACCAACTCCACGCTTCTACCGCTTGGCTTTGATGGCAGTTTTACCGCGCTGCCGACAGAAGACGGGAAGCCGGTGAGGAGAACAGCAGCGCAACCGGATGAAGTCGCGGCAGGTCCTCCATCGCCGGTGAACTCCCAAACGGACCCTGCGCCGGCAACAGAAACGAAACCCGAGATCGCAATTCCCCGGCTGAAGGGTTTAGTGCGCGGGACAGACAGCCACGATATACAAGCTCTGCTGGAAGTGAACGGCAGTCTTGTGACGGCAAGCGCGGAGGAGTTCGCGGAATGGCGCATTATCGAACAGACTAACGACTCGATTACAGTTCAACATGGGCAGCACATCTGGGTTATCGATTTGAATAAAACGGCAGAGGCGCAGGGCTAAGAAATGGGGCTGATGGGAGTGTGGGCAATGAGAGTTTGGACTTTATGCGGGTTGTTATGGGTCTTTGGCATCGCCTATGGGCTGCAAGATCAGAAATTGGAAGCCACGTTTGACGGTGTGCCGCTGCGGACTGCCCTGCAGATGCTTTCTAAGCAGGCAGGCGTCAACATTGTCATCGATGCGCCGGATGAATTGAAAGTGACCGCGCAATTGAAAGCGGTGACCTTCCAAGACGCGCTGGAACTGCTGTTGAAGCCGAATGGTTTGGGCTATAAACAGATGAACGGAACCTATATCGTGGGGAAGGCAGAGATGTTGGCGAGTTTCGGCTCCTCGGATACCCCGTCCACTGCCGTTCTGACACAGTATCATGTGCGGTTCGTTTCAGCGAACGCGCTAATGGAGCGTTTGAGGACTCTTCACCCGAATTTGGTGATTCTGCCGGGGGTGCCGCCAGACAATCCCACTTTGAGCGGTGAGGGCAGCAGCGGGACCGGCGGAGGCAGTTCTTCTTATTCGCCGCCAACGCCCGCGTCTGGGAGCGATTCGGGGGGGGCTGGCGGGTCGGGTGGCGTTAGCATTTCTACCGACAGCAGCACAATGGATGCGCGAACCATCCTGCTGTACGGCTCTGAGGAGAGGGTACAAGCCGCGCTCAAAACCGCTCAGCAATTAGATAAAGCGCCCACCCTGATTCGCATTGTCGTGATCGTGACAGACCTTTCGCATAATTCGCTCAAGGAGTTAGGCATGACGTGGGATTGGAGTACCTTTGGTCTTCAGGAGCCTGTGAGACCCTCCGATACCGCATTGGTGGAGAACGACTCGCTGCTGATCCCTTCGCGCCGGGGCGAATTTTGGCGCACGCCCAACTCGGTGCAAGCGACTCTCAAAGCGATGGAGCAGCGCGGGCAGGCAAAGCTGTTGGCGAACCCCAGCGTTTCGGTGTTGAACGGCGAAACCGCGCAAGTGTTGATTGGCGACCGGGTGCTGTATCCCATCGTGGTCGGCACAACGACGGCAGGCACGCCTCTCTATGATGTGCAGGAGCAGAATGTGGGCATCGTGCTGCAAGTGCGCGCCATTGCCGAGCCAGAAGGCACAATCACCTTAGATATTTACCCCCAAGTTAGCGTGGTGACGGGGTTCTTGAGGATCGGCGACAGCAGCTATCCCCAGATTTCCACACGGGAACTGCGCACAAAAATTCGCGTGAAGGATGGCGAACAGATCGCTTTAGGCGGATTGATCCGAGAGGAGGAAGCGCGCAGTATTCAAGAGGTGCCGCTGCTTTCAAAAATCCCAATTTTGGGCGAATTATTCAAGTTTAGAAGAAAAAGTTCTACGAAAAGTGAGCTGGTTATCTTCTTGCGTCCAGAGGTGATTAAAGAGCAATGAAGCGATTTTCTGATGTGTTGTTGGATGAGGGCATTCTTAGCCCGCAGCGATTGAACGAACTATTGGCGCAAAGACAAGATTTGCACGAACCAATAGAAGATTACCTGCTGCGGGTTGGCGCGATTGATGACCGTATTCGCGCAAAGGTGATCAGCGTGATGTATAATGTGCCGCTGCTGGATTTCCAGACGGTGGAGATTCAACCGGATGCGGTGGCTTTGATTCCTCGTCAAGTCGCGACCCGCTGCCAGGCGGTGCCGATTGCCATTGTTCAGAACCGCTTGCAGGTCGCGATGATCGATCCGGCAGACATTCCTGCCCTGGACGAATTGCGATCTGCTGCCCAACGCGATATTTTGGTGACGACCGCGCCCATCCCCCAAATTCAAGAGGCGTTGATGCGCTTCTATGGATTGGATGAAGATGTGAGCAGTGTCGTCAATCGCATGCAAACTCAAGAAACCGATACCTCGGTGATTCGGTTGGTGGAGGCATTGTTGAATCGCGCCATTGCGGACCGCGCCAGCGACGCGCATATCGAGCCAACCGATGAGAACACCCGCGTGCGGTCTCGCGTGGATGGGGTTTTGAGAATTTCATCGGACATCCCCAAAGAACTGCATGAGGCAGTGGTGGCGCGAGTCAAAATCATGGCGAATTTGGATATTGCGGAAAAGCGCGCTCCTCAAGACGGCAGAATCGCTTATGGCATTGCCGGTTCCACTTATGACTTGCGCGTTTCCACTTATCCAACAGTTAAGGGCGAAAAAATTGTGTTAAGGATTTTGGAAAAAAATTCTACTCGTGTCGATTTATCCAGGCTGAGCGACGCGCCCGGACTCATTGAGCGGTTGACCCACCTTATCGAACGACCTTACGGCATGCTGCTGGTATGTGGACCCACTGGATCGGGAAAAACAACAACCTTGTATGCCAGTTTGAACCATCTGAACACGCCGGAACGCAACATCATCACGATTGAGGACCCGGTAGAATACCAATTGCCGGGCATCGCGCAAGCCAATGTAAATGTGAAGGCGGGACTAACTTTCGCGACCGGGCTTCGGGCGATTCTTCGACAAGACCCGGATGTGGTGCTGGTGGGCGAAATACGCGACCAAGAGACGGCAGAAATCGCGGTGGAAGCAGCTTTGACTGGGCATATGGTCTTTTCAACCCTGCATGCGAACGAAGCGGCGGGCGCGCCGGGCAGATTGACAGAGATGGAGATCGAGCCTTATTTGCTGGCGTCCGCGCTGATTGGAATCGTTTCCCAGCGATTGGTACGGCGATTGTGTGAAGATTGCAAGGAACCTACACAGCCAGACCCCTGGCTGATGAGCCGATTGAAATTGGATACCGAGAGCTTGCAGAACATAACGCTTTACCAGCCGAAAGGGTGTCATCGATGCCAATTCACCGGCTACAGGGGACGGGCTCCGATTATCGAGTTAATGGAAATTAACGAGGAGATGCGCCGGAAGATCATTAAGCACTCCTCCACTTCCGATATGCGCGAAAGCGCGATTCAGAACGGGATGACGCCTCTCTATGAAGACGCTATGCGCTTGGTGAAGCGTGGGGTGACCAGTTTGGAAGAGGTTTTGCGGGTGGTGGCAAACGATTTGGAGGAAGAAACGAGCGCGCCGCAGGCGGCTTAATAAACTGAAAGAACGATGCCGACTTTTGAATGTACGCTCAAAGCGGGGAATCATGAGACCCGACAGATGACCTTGGACGCGCCCACGAAAGAGGCTGCGCTGGAGCAACTTTATCGCGAGGGCTATTTCGTGCTGTCGTTGCAACAGCAGTCTAAACAAAGCCAAGCGCATCCTTTTTTGGCGAAATTTCAAAAAGTCAAGCAAGAGGAATTAGTGGCGTTCAGCCGCGAGTTCTCGGTGATGATCAAAGCCGGATTGCCGCTCGTCGAGACCTTAGAAACTATGCAAGAGAATATGCGACCGGGAGCATTGCGCCAAGCGGTCGAGAAAATTCAGCAAGAGGTGACGGCGGGCGTCAGCCTGTCGGAATCGATTGAGCGGCGGGGTAGTATCTTTCCGAAGTTGTATTTGAATTTGGTAAAAGCGGCGGAAGTGAGCGGAAACCTGGATCAGATGTTGAAACGCGCCGCCGACTATATGCACGAAAACCTCGCCCTCCAACGAAAAATCAAATCCGCTATGATGTACCCCGCTGTGGTGATGGTCGCGACTATGTTCGCGATGGCGTATATGATCGTGTTCATTATGCCCAAATTCTCTGAGATGTTCAAGCAGATGAATGTGCCGCTGCCCATCACAACCCAACTGTTAGTCACCTTGGGCGATTTGGGCGACAAGCAGAAGTGGCTGGTCCTGGCATCGCCGCTGCTGATCTTAGCGATGGCTTGGGGCGCATGGCAGGTGGAGAAGATTCGGGAACCGCTCAGTTACGCGATTGCGCGGTTGCCTATGGTGGGCGATTTGACCCGAAAAATCGTGATTGTGCGCTCGCTTTCTGCCATGCAGACCCTGCTGTCGGCGGGCGTATCGCTCAGCCAGACGCTGGACATTGCGGGCGATTCTTCAGGAGACCGGAAAATGCGCGCCGCGCTGGAAAAAGTGAAGCAAGATGTGGAGAGCGGGCAGCCCATGGCATCCAGTTTGAGAGAAACGGGACGGTTTCCTGGATTGGTGGTTCAGTTAGTGACGGCAGGTGAGCGTGCCGGTATGGTTCCTGAGATGATGCAGCAGATTGTCGAGTTTTACGACGACGAAGTGCAGCAGAGGCTGAAAGGCTTGACTTCTGTTTTAGAGCCGATGATGATGCTCTTTTTGGGGTTAGTGATCGGCATCTTCGCGGTCTCTGTCATCTCGCCGATTTACAACTTGATGGGGCAGATTAAGTAGCGTCCTTCTTACCCCGCTCCCCAGAACCGCCGGTCGATACTGCGATATTGAACCGCTTCGGAGAGGTGGGGCAGTTGGATCGACTCCGAATCATTGAGATCGGCGATAGTGCGCGCGATTTTAAGCACCCGGTCAAAGGCGCGCGCGCTCAAGCCCAGTTGATTGATCGCTTGGCGCAGAAAAGCTTTGCAATCTTCGTTGATTGGGCAATATTGACGCACCTGTCGCGAACTCATGTGTGCATTGCAGAAGGTTCCTTGCGCGCCGAACCGCTCTTGTTGGCGTTGTCGGGCAGCCACCACGCGCTTGCGAATCGTCTCCGAACTCTCGCCTGGCTGCAGATTCAGCAACTCCTCTTGACGCAGGCGCGGCACTTCTAAATGCATATCGATGCGATCCAGCAGCGGACCGGAAATGCGCTGTAGGTACTTGCGGATGAGGGTCTGATTGCACGAACAACTGTGGTGCGGGTCGCCATAGAAACCGCAAGGGCAGGGGTTCATGGCGGCAATCAACATACAGCGCGCAGGAAACTCTACTGCGGCTTGCACCCTCGAAACCGAGATGACCCCATCCTCCAAGGGCTGCCGCATGGCTTCCAGCACATCCCGCTTATACTCAGGCAGTTCATCTAAAAAGAGAACGCCATTATGGGAAAGCGAAATTTCGCCCGGTCGGGGAATACTGCCGCCACCCACTAAAGCGGCATAAGAGGTCGTGTGGTGAGGCGAGCGGAAGGGGCGCGTGATCATCAAGCCGGCGCGTTTGCCCAGCGCGCCCGCGACACTATGGATACGAGTCGTTTCCAATGCCTCTTTCAGGGTCATCGGCGGCAGAATGGTGGGAAGCCGCCGCGCCAGCATCGTCTTCCCCGAGCCAGGGCTGCCGACAAATAACAAGTTATGTCCACCTGCCGCTGCGATTTCCAAAGCGCGTTTCGCCGATTCTTGTCCGCGCACCTCCGCGAAATCGACCTCGTACGGAGGAGTCGCGCTCAGAAGCGTCTCGGTGTCCACACTCAGGGGCAGTCTCGCTTGGGGATTGCACAAAAAATCGACCACGTCGCGTAAGTCAATCATAGGGTAAACTTCCAAACCTTTGACGACCGCCACTTCTGGCGCGTTTTCTGCGGGCAATATGATCCGCCGTTTTCCTGTGGCGTGGGCGTGCAGCGCGAGCGACAGCGCGCCATTTATCGGACGCACCGTGCCATCCAGCGACAGTTCGCCCACAATCAGCATGCTGTCCAACTCGTTCATGGGGACTTGTTCGGAGACCGCCAATATGCCGACCGCAATCGGCAAATCGAACGAGGGACCTTCCTTCCGGGTATCGGCAGGCGCAAGATTGACGGTCAATCGTTGCAAAGGATAATCCAGCCCAGAGTTTCGGATGGCGGTCCGCACACGCTCACGCGATTCTTGAACGGCGGTATCCGGCAGCCCGACGATGGTCCAAGCAGGCATTCCGCTCTGAACGTCTACCTCCACGTGAACCGTGAACGCATCGATGCCATGCAGCGCGCCGGAGTCGACTTGAGTAAGCATTAAAGGTCGTTACTGCTGAATCGGTTTTCCGGCAAGTTCATCGATGACGCCCTGCCTGCGTTCCCGCGCATTTTGAGCGTCTAACCGCCCCACAAAGATCACCACTTTTCCGCCTTCGGGCAAGGCTTCCTTAATCAATTTACCCGCTTCGCGACCTGCCCGGTAGTTGTTGGTGCCGACATAGCAAAGACGGTTGCTGTCGGGGGCATCGCTGTCTTGGCAGATGACGCTCATCTTTTCGCTGGCTTTGTTCAACATCTCTTTTTGATTCGCGGGGTCGATGGGGCTGATCGCCATGCCCTGAACGCCTTTGGATATCATATCTTCTACAATCTGCTGCTGCTCGGAGGGGGTTCCGTTGGGGGGCATGCGGAATTCGCAAATGGCTCCGAAATCTTTTTCGCCTTTTTTCACACCCGCCTGCACATATTTCCAAAAGTCGGAGACCGTGTTCGAGACCAGCGCGATCTTCACCAAATCGTTGCGGTCAGAGTTGGGATTAGGCGCGTCCGCCTGCCTCAGGAGGTCTTTCAATAAGTTGCGGAATTCTTCTACATCGCCTTGCTTAATCACGCGGACGGGAATTTCGATCACCGGCGGGTTGGGCAGCGCGGATTTGTCGCCGCGCGCCAGCGATGTCAAAATCTTGACTGATTGATAGCCAAACTCAAACGGCTGTTGGGCAATGGCTCCATGAATGAACCCATCCTGGATGCCTTGCAGGGTTTCTTCTTCTTCGTCGAACGCGACGATGGTAACTTTGCCCTGTTTGCCCGCGTCTTTGACTGCCGAAAGAATGGCGGGTGGATTGTAACTCCAAAGTCCTACAAGGCAATTCACATCGGGATATTTGACCAAGGTATCTTCGACGTTTTGTTTGGCGCGTGTCCGGTCGGCTTGGTCGGTTCGGGTATCCAAAATGGTATACTTGCCGGCTTCAATGGGACCAGAAGCCGGTGTATCCATTGAGGTTGCAGGGTCGTTGGGCGGCGCAGCAGAAGTCTCTTCGCTTGATTGCTTTTGGCAACCCGTCAACAACAGCAAGGCAGTTAAAATCGTTCCTGAAATCCATGTTCCTTTCATGACATCTTCTCCGTGCCGAGTTAATTCTCCAAAGAAGCGCGGTTTCCTGCATCATTCCTCCACAACCAATACGCCATGAACCTTGAGCGAAGGCAGAGTAACACTGAGCCAGCCCTTGCTCCACTGCCATTTCAGCGCGCCGCCTTCGGGAACCCAACGAACCGCTTTGGGGCGTTTGGAGGTTTGCAGGCGAACCTTTAGATTAGAGAGGGGTGTTATCTCTTCTGAGTGCAGGAACCGGTCTGCGCGTTGAACGTTGGAGAGGTTGAGCAGGTGCAGCGACAGCTCGCCTTTGGGCGTTCTTCTAAGCGCGATCTCCACACTGGCGGGAGCTTCGATCTGCGCGATAGGCAAGGGGAACAGCTTTTTCACAATCTCGCCGGTGAAGGCGCGAACGGTTGGATGATGAGAGCGATGGTAGTTGAGCGCAAGCGGTCCCCACACCGCGCCGATTTTGCCTGCCCCATGAGCGGTAAGCGTGGCAGCGATCGTTCCCTCTTGACGGGTGTCACGAGAGCCGTACCGGAATCCAACTGCCTGCGCGTTCTCTTTCAAGCGAACCGTTTGCCAAACTCCGTTCACATTCGCCAATGTGTTCCCGCTTTTGATTTCGGCAGGCATATTTTGGGGCGCGCCTTCCAGAGTCACGTTGAGCACAGGTTCAAACAGACGGGCGCACTTTTCACCCAGCAGCAACAGGCTGCCCCCCGATTTCACATAGTTCAACAGCGCGTCCCGGAACGAATCGCTGAGTTTGTAGCAGTCGGGCAGAATGACAAGCGGGTACTCCTGCAGGCGAGGCAGCAGTTGGTGTTCGGCAAGAATGTCGACCGAGTAATGCTGCGCGCTCAGCATATCCAGCGCGCCTTTCAACTCGTCATAAACGCCCCAGTTGCCAAAGGGCGAGTCCATCCGGTCCCAGAAAGTTTCGCTGGAGAGCAGCAGGGCGACTTGAGGCACGGAGCGGCTTTTGTGGCTGACCGCCTGTCTTGCCCGGCAGAAATCGGCAACTTGTCCCGCAGTTTCAATGATTTCGGGGGCAAGGTAACCGGAGCGGGTCGGTTGATAGTAGATTTGAAAGCCGCCGCCCTGCATCAATACGACTGCCGCTTCTTGCTGGAGGTGAACCGCGGATTTCAATGAGTGTCCTTGATCCTGCCCCCAGTTGAAACCCCATGCCATTAAGTCCCACGGCATGCCCGCGCTTGTGATGTATCGCGCCTCGATACGCGCTGTATCGACCGAACCGCTTGGCGAATAGTCGCCCGACAGAAAATCCAACTTCGCCTCGATGGGTTTGGGCGCGAAGGTGGTATACATCCAGTTGCTGGTCAACTGGAGTTTGGGATTGAATGCATGCAGCGAGTCGACCCAATGCGCCAAATAACGTTCAAACTGTTTGCGCTGAAACGCTTTCCAGGTTGCCCAGCGCGCATCAGAGCGGTCTTTGGGGGCGGTGGTTTCGCCGGTTTCTTTTTGCCAAGCCGCCATCGCAGCGGGAGAGTAGTCCCACTCTACGGCCCAACATTCGCCATCGACCCATGCGCCGTCAAGTTCGTACTTCGCGCAGACCTCTTTCAATTGAGGAATCAGCAGCCGATCAACATAGTCGCCGAAGGTACTCGCTTTGTCTTGGCTCTTGGTGCCGCTGATGTCCTGTTTTGCCCAGTCTGGGTTTTGCTGAACCGCCACCGAGTCCCACACGCCAGAATAGTGAATGTATAAGCCGACGCCATGTTCGCGGGTGACTTCGCGCCAAATCTGCAGGCTGTCTTTCACGATGCCCGGTGAAGGGGTCCCGACCTGCGTGGGGTATCCTGTGTAGCCCGCATGTCCTTTGCAATCGTACTGCACATAATCGGGTTTTACGCGCCGGAGCAGATGCGCTATGTTTTCTGCGGAAGTCTCTGCTCCCAGAGTGGTGTCGGTCTTTTGGGGATGGAGATCAAAATGCATGCCAAAGAACGCCTCTTTGCGAGGCAGGGGCGTTTTGGCGGTGGGCGTATCGGTCATAATTCGGCTCCCATTCAGTAAAAGGAACGGTGTCAGGATGAGTAAGGCGCATCGGATGGTCATCATTTCTCCTTAAAAAAAGTGTATCCTCGTTCTGCCCAATAGACGCCTTTTAGCTCGCCGGGCGCAGGGTCTAACTGTTCTTTGTGGGAGATTTTCAAACCGCTTCGCTCCTCTTCCGGTTCGAACTCGCGAATGAACTCTAAAGCTTCTTCCGGGCTGTCTGCCACGCAGTAATAGTTGGCAAAATAGCCCAAAGGGGGACGGTTTGGTTCTATCTGTCGTCTGCCTTCAATCATGACACGGAAGCGGTGGGCGCTGTCGGAAGTTTGATTGCGCAGTTCTCGGATGAAATCTTGAATTCCCATCCAGGATTTGTCGCATTGAACCGCTTTTTGCAATGCCTCTCTCATCTTGGGGGTATCGCCTTCCAGATCGTAAATCGCTTTTGTTAGGCTGGTGTAAAGGGGTGCAAGTTCGTAAGGCTCAACCATTTGGGAAAGCGGGTGCTTCAGGATTGCATGCGCGATTTGGAGCGCGTCTTCAGACTGCCCGCGCTCGATGGCGATAGCGGCGCGGAGGGTTTCTCGGTAGAGAAACAGGATATGATCTTCCGGCACCTGCATGTTCGCTAACTCGCGTTCCGCCAGGTCCGGTTCTCCCATCCGGTGATAAGTTAATGCGATGTTGTAATAATTACCGTTAGAATCGGCGTCGGGAAACTGGAATACTTGTTGGAAGGCTGCCAGCGCGTCTTGAAACTGCGCTTCATCGGAATGAATTTTGCCCAGCATGTCCCAGAAAACCCAGATTTCCGGCGCGATTTTCAGTCCCTCTTCCAAGGTTTCTATGGCTTGCTGGGTGTTGCCCAATTCCCACCATGCGCGCGCCTTGATTTCAAATCCAGAGGTATGTTTCTTTTTCAGAAGTTTGTCGGCAACTTTTAAGGCGCGTTCATATTCGCCCTCTTCCAGCAGCGCAAACCCCTCCTCCATCCAAGCATCTTCCGATTTTCCAAAAATCATCACGTTTACCTCGTGAACAGATTATAGCCGATGGATGGTAGGGGGGTAGCAGTCTTTAGGGCGTTTCGCTGGCGGCTGCGGCGATGGGTTGGGCAGTATTGCCCGCGAAGATGTCGCGGATAACTTCCTCCACATCCACCTCGTCAATCGTGATGTCCGCGACCGAGAATCGGTTCAACACATCGGCTGCCACACGGCTCACCTGTTCGCGGGGGACTTCCAGAGAGACCTCCAACCCTTCATAGCTCATAACCTGCCCATACCGTTCTAACGAGTTGCGGTCGGGCAACTCATCAAAACGCAGCTTTAAGAGCTTGGACGCGCTGAAACGGTCGCTTAGCGCGCGCAGAGTGTCATCAAAAATCACCTGTCCATGGTCGATAATTAGCACGCGCTGCGCTAAGGCTCGCACATCCTGCATATAGTGGCTGGTGAGCAGGATCGTGGTTTTTTCGCGTTCGTTGTACTCTTTCAAGAACTCCCGGATACGCTTTTGCGATACGAGGTCCAGCCCCAAGGTCGGTTCATCTAAGAACAGCACTCGCGGCGAGTGGATGAGCGCGGCTAACAGCTCGCACTTCATGCGTTCGCCCAGCGAGAGCCTGCGGACTTGTGTATTCAAGAGTTTTTCGATGCCGAGCATTTCTGCCAAAGAATGGAGCCGCTTTTCGAACAGGTCGTCTGGCACTTCGTAGAGCGCCTTCAATAGCAGGTAAGACTCATAAGCTGGCAGGTCCCACCAGAGTTGCATCTTCTGTCCCATGACCAGCGCGATTTGTCGCTGCATTGCCTGCTTGCGCTCCCAAGGCACATGCCCCAGCACCGTCGCTTTCCCATGGGTGGGGAAGATGATGCCCGACAGCATTTTCAAAGTGGTGGTTTTGCCTGCGCCATTGGGACCCAAAAAACCCACAAGTTCGCCTTCCTCCACCGTGAAGGAGACATCCCGGACAGCTTCCACCTCATGCTTTTCGCGCTTAAACAGGCTCACGATCGCGCCTTTCACGCCGGGCGCGCGCTTGTGGGAAAGGTAGGTCTTGGTCAGATTTTGGACTTCGATTGCAAGCATAGTTGTATTATAGCCGATGAATGGGCGTTCGGATTGGATTGAAGTTGCTGAATTCCCTTTAGATTGAGGGTAGAGTATTGGTAAATAGGCGAAAAAATCGGCTTCCCTCCCGGCTCGTCGGGTATACTTGAAACACTGTTTGACAGGCTCTGATCTCAGGAGGAGGTTATATAAAACATTGAGTAAATTAGGAATTGGCATCATCGGCTCCGGGGGAATCGCGCAAGGGCAGCACATGCCCGCTTATGCCCGGCTCACGGAAAAAGCGCAGATTGTGGCGGTCGCCGATGTGAATGAAGCCACTGCCCGGCAGGCAGCCGAACGTTTTGAAGTCCCTCACATTTATACCGATTTCCAAGAATTGTTAGCCCGCGACGATGTGCAGGCGGTCAGCGTATGTACCCCTAACTTTATGCATCGCGATTTGACGATCGCTGCCTTGAAAGCGGGTAAGCATGTGCTTTGCGAGAAACCGTTGGCGCGCAGCGCGCCGGAAGCGCGCGAGATGGTTCTAACGGCTCGAGAGACCGGCAAGATGCTGCAGGTCGCGCTCCAATGGCGATTTACCAGCGCGGCGCAGTTCCTGCATCGATTTATTCGGGAAGAAGGGAAATTGGGCGAAGTCTATTATGCGCGGGCGCATGCGCTGCGCAGACGAGGGATTCCCGGCTGGGGCGTGTTTATTGATAAGGAGAAACAGGGCGGGGGACCGCTGATCGATATCGGAGTGCATATTTTGGATGCGACCCTCTTTTTGATGGGATATCCGAAGCCGGTGTCGGCGTTTGGAACGACCTATGCCAAGTTCGGTCACCGTAAAGATGTTGTGGGCTTGATGGGACAGTGGGACGTGGATCGTTTCAGTGTGGAAGATTACGCGGTCGGCTTAATCAAGTTCGAAAATGGCGCGACCGTTTTGTTGGAATCGAGCTTCTGCGCTAATATCGGCGAAGACGAATTCAACACCACTCTGTTGGGCGACAAAGCGGGCGTCTACGCGAACCCGATGGGCAGTCCGCCGATCCAGATTTTCACGGAAGAGAACAAAACCCTCTATAATGTAGAACCTGCGCACCTGCCCAATGTGAACGCCTACCATGCGGAGGTGGAGGCATTTGTAGACGCGATTATCGGCGGTAAGCCGTCGCCTGTTCCCGGCGAACATGGGTATATCTTAAACGCGATCCTGGACGCGATCTACGAATCGTCGGAGACGGGACGCGAAGCGCGCATCGACGCGAACGTTTAACTTAATGACCACCGCGTTTTGGGCGCTGATTGTGATGGCTGGCTTTGCGGAGCTGGGGTATGTCACTTTGAATATCTCCGCAATGCCGGTCTACCTCAACAAGACCCTCGGCATGCAGACCTCCTTTGTCACGCTGGTGGGGTCGGTTTTTCTGCTGACTGAGGCGGTCGGGCGCGCCCCCATGGGCATGCTCAGCGACATCATCGGAAGGCGGCGCCTGCTGATTTGGGGTCCCTTCATCACCATCTGGACCGCGCTCGCCACGCTGTTTGTTCATCATCCATTGGCGTTTGTATTGCTGCGCGCTTTAGACGGAATCGGGGCAGCGATGCTCTGGCCCGCCGCTTTTGCCGCCATCAGCGATTGTGTGCCGGAAAAAGACCGTTCCTCCGCCATGAGCTTTCTCAACTTCACCTATATGTTTGGTCTCGCGCTGGGACCGTTGGTCGATGGTCTTGTTACACAAGCGTTCGGCGCGAAACAAGCATCGTTCTATTTGGTGGCAGGACTGTTTGGCATCGCCACCCTCATCAACGCGCTTTTCTATCCGAAAGATCATCCCGCCACCAAGTCATCCTCCGATTCAGAGACAGAGCATCCCCCTAACGCGACAGGGTTCGATTGGCGCGGTTTGTGGCAAGCGGCGCGCGAACTGCCCGGCTATATGTGGCTGGCGTTTGTGGTCTTTTTCGGCGTGGGGTTGGTGATGTTGCTGGTCAAGCTGTTCGCCATCGATGAGTTCAAAATGACCGAAACGGCTTTTGGCGCAGCGCTGCTGTTCCCGGCGATTCTGATGGCGGTGTTGGCGGTTCCGATGGGACGCTGGGCAGATATGATGGGGCGCGTTCGGGCGGTTCGCTTGGGTTTGAGCGCGGGCGCGGCAGCGATGTGGCTTATCGCGTCTCAAGCGAATCCCTTTTTGGTGGTGGGCGCGGCGGGCATTTGCGCGATCGGTTTCCTTTTGGCGATTCCCGCTTGGTTGGCGGAATTGAGCGAGGTAAATCCGGCGAAACGGGGCGTGATTTTGGGCGCGGCAGGCACTGCGCAGGGAATCGGCAGCATCTTGGGGGCGCAATTGGGCGGATTCCTTTATCAAAATGTGCCGTTGAATTTAGGCTTCATTCAATATGAATCGCACCGGACTCCCTTTTTTGGCTGTGCTTTGATGTTGTCTTTGGGCGCGCTGTTGAGTTGGTGGGTCATCCACCCGCGCGCGCCCAAGAAACCTTAGAACAATCTGTTATTACTCCTCTTCGCTGCCATCTTCGCCCTGATAGCCGAAATTGAACAGCACAATCAGCAGGTCTTGGTCATCTACGCGACCGCTGCCATCCAAATCGACTACTTCATAGGTTACTGAGCCAAAGTTGAACAGGACCTGTAGAAGGTCCTCATCATCCACGATACCATTTCCAGTGACATCGCCATTCGGCAGAATCGGGTTAATCGCAACCGCGCCATTGACCTGAACACTGGAGAGCCTGACACCCAGCCATCGCATGGGATAGCACTCATAATCGGTGATGTTGGGTACGGCGGCGTTATCGGTGGTGGCGCGCAGCTTATCGTGCGCGGGAATCACAACGATGTCATAGGTTCCTGCTTGGACAGGCGGCGTTGTGAGGGTCCGGCTGGTTCCGGTGGAGCGCGGCATGCTGAATCGCGCCACGCGCTGTTTGGTGCCGGGACGATAAAAGATCACTTCCAGCGTGTCGACGGGCGGATTATGCGGGTCGGCCCAATCGCTCAGAGTCGCTGTTCCGCTCAGGCTGCCTGAACTGGTTTGCGAGTCGCGCAGACCGAACACTGCATGGTAAAGCCATGGCGAATGGTAGGTTTTTGCGCCTTGGACTGTGTTGGGATCAACGTTCATCGCGCCGTTCGGGTCCGCCTCTCGTTCTGGCAGGCAGGGGTTCAGGATTCGGGTGCTGGGAATTGCCAAGGGGTTGTAGCGTGAATTTGCCCATGTGCCGCCCGCGCCGGTTCGCTGGTAAGCGGCATATTCGCTTAAACCGCCAGGCGCGCCATACCGCCAGCCCATCACACGGGTAGCGGGTCCGGTCACGCTGGGCGAATCGCCATAGGCGATCAAGAAGTAGCGTCCTGGATTTAAGGTCAACCGCTGCCCCATCGACAGATGACTGAGAGTCAATCCAACGACATTGGTTGCGTTATAGGTTAAGAGGGTGGTGTCATTGGCTTGTGCCTGCGCGAGGGTGTAGTCATTTTCAAACAGAATCTGGCTGAGATCGGGATTCCCGTTGCCATCCGCCCCAATCACTTTGAGATAGATCCTTTCCGGCGGAATGGCGAACGGCGGGTTATCGGTCACAAAGAACGCGACACTGATCGTATCGAAGCTGAGCGACGCGCCAGCAGAAACGAACACAGGCGCAGCGGTCCAAAGGGTCGCATTCGCGTTGGTTCGTCCTGAAGTGAAAGACAGGTAAACCGAGTTGACAAGTGGTTGATTTTGCCCGTCGCGCGCGGTGTCGTACCAAGTGGCGGCGGGGTTACCCGTGAAAAGCGTGTATGGCTGCGCGAAGCCTGCGCCGATGCAGGCAACGCAAAAAGCGGCTGCTATGATGTTACGCATGATTTAATGCCTCCCTTTATTACTACATGATAAAGGTTCTCAACGGAAGGGTCTATTTCCTGCGTCTTCGAACAAAAAACGGGGCTGTCCGAAGACAACCCCGTTTTTGAAACAAACAACTCCAGAAAGGTTTGGGGGGAAATCAGCAACCTTCGTTGCCCACTTCCGAAACCAAACCGAACGCGAAGAGAACCAACAGCAAGTCCTCGTCGTTGACCACTCCATCGCCATTCAGGTCAGCCGCGCCACCCGCTTCGCCAAAGGCAAAGAGGACTGCTAACAGATCATCGTCATTAACCACGCCATCGCCATTCACATCGCCATTGGTCAACATAACGGTGCCGAGGTCGACATTGCCGGTTACGTTGACATTGTTGATGCGCTTGCCAAGCCAGCTGAAGGGACCTTCCATCGTTAGGTTCGTGATAGTGAACGCATCGAGCTCGCAGTTGAAGTAGAACGTGGCAGGAGAATAGACGGGGCGAATAACCACATCGTAGGTACCCGCTTTCACGTTGGGCGTGTTGAAGGGGAAGTTGCTGGCATCGCCTGCGGGCATGCTGAATCGAGCCACTCGGCGGTTGGTGCCGGGTTTGTAGAACAGCACTTCCACTGTGGAAGCGACGGTTCCGGTCGGTGAACCCAACCAGTCAGCGAACATAGCGGTACCAGACACGTTGCCAGTCGCGGCGTTGGTGTCTCGCAGCCACGCCTTCACTTTGTAGTTCTGAGGCGCGTGGTAGGTGCGCCATTTCAGCGGGCTGGGATCTGCCGGGTTACCGAACGGGTCAGACATGCGACCGGGGAGCTCGAAGTTCATGGTCTGGTTGTTCGGGAAGCTTGCGCCATTAAATCGCCACAGCTGCCAAGTGCCTGCAGGCAGGGTGGAGCGGGCTGCATAGTGCATGCTACCATTACCGCCTGGAGCGCCGGCTGCTAATGCAACGTAAGACTCCAACGGAGAACCCACTTCTTCACCGTAAACCAGCATGAAATAGGTGCCTGCAGGTAAGGTGACAGTGCTGCCCAGAGGGAAGGTGCTCATCGAGCTGAAGCTTGCCGCGCCGCCATAGTAGGTCACGATGGGGCTGTCGTTCATCTGGACATCAAAGATGTCGTAGTCGCCGGAGAACTTCACGTCCGCCATATTGGGGATGGAGTTGCCGCCGCCGTCCGTGGTCGCGCCAACGACCTTGACATATAAGCGGGGGAAACCGGTGACGAACTCGATATCGACGCTCATCGCGTTGAAGCTGGTCTCTTCACACAGATCCAAACGAACCGAGGTATGGCGATCAAACAAGGTTGCGCCTGACGCCAGCTTACCGGAGATCAGGTAAGTGTAGGTTGCGGTCAGGGTGGGCGCGGCGCACGTGCCGCCCAGAGTAAACAAGTAGTTCGCGGACATGCCGTTCGCGTTAATCACGGCGCTGCTATTGATGTCTTGCGCCGATACCATTTGTAGTCCCGCCGCAAGGGCAAGACCTAATGCCACTCTTTTCATGGAATGCCTCCTATTGCACAAAATATTAGATACTATATTATACACCAAAATTTGGTGTTTTTGCAAGCGGTCTATCGCAAAATTAGCGGTTATCCGTTGCAAAGCGGCCTTGGTTGGGTTCAACGCAGCGATTCTTTGGTTGCGTTGAACCCTTTGAAACTCTGTTACTTCCCGCTGCCAAACAGGCTGGGGGGCGGCTCTGTTCTGCCGCCTGCTTCTGCGCCAAACTGTTCAACGCCCGGTCCTTGACCGGCATTGGGGTAGACTTTTTCGTCGACCTTGCCGCCCGGTTCGGCAGGCTTCATAAAGAACATCGCGCTTGCGACCGCCACAACAACAGCGACCAGCGCAATCCCAATCGCAACCGGTTTAGGTATGTTTTTCAGCATGGCTGTCGTCTCCTGCCTTCTTAGTTGTAGTAATCATCCAGATCCCATTTATACTTATCAGGCTCTGTAATGAAACCACCGCACTCAGGTCGCGCATCGCAGCCTTCGGTCAGTTGGGTGGGGGTATGCGCTTTGGCATGTCCATCGACATAGGCAACCGTCATCATCGTGTTGCTTCGATGCCAGGGCCAAGTGCCGCCAAACTCCATCCAGCGATACCATCCCATTGCGTTGCGCAGTTTCCAGCAAGCAGGTCGGGAGAGCATAGAGCAGCTATTGCTGCCATAGTCATACCAACCGCGCGCTTCGCCGCTGTCGCAGGATTGACGGACAATGGTGAAACTGTCAACGATGGTGCCAGCTGCGTCCCGGTACAAACGGCAGGGCGGCATCACGATCCAGTTTCCGCCGCCTTCCGGTCTGCCAGACGAGGGGTCGCGATACCAGATACTGTCGGTAAATAGCACGGTGTTCGCAGGCTGCTTTACGCGAGAATCACTGGCAGGCACGTTTTTGTAGCCGCTGGGGTTCAAGTACATAATGGGCGACAAATAGGTGTAGTTGTAGCCCAGATCAGTCGTCAAAGACCAGCAATATTCGCGTTCGAACTGGTCTGCAGGCGGACGGTCATTACACTCGCCCAAAACCCTGTCATTGGCGTTCGGGTCGCTGGGGCAACGGAACATAATCCAGTTTTTGACATAAGGTTGTAAGAGCTGCGCTAAGATGCGGTCTTGCCGGTTAGCACCGCCCGCAAATGACGCAAAGTACTGGGTGAGGGGTTGGGTCGTGTCGAAATCAGCTGTATACATGATGACGGCGCGTCCAACTTGAGAGAATCGAGACGTGCAGGTGATTTGCCGCGCGCTTTCCCGCGCCTGCGCAAAGACAGGGAACAGAATAGCCGCCAAAATTGCGATAATCGCGATCACCACCAAAAGCTCGATCAGAGTAAATCCACGACGCTTCATTAGAGTTAACCTCCTATCAGAGTTAAAATGAACAAACAGATAAGTTCGTCATCTTCTATTATACGCGAAAATACGAGCGATTCCTTCTTTTTGGGGGCATGCTTGTGGAATGGGTAAAATTTTAGGCGAATTCATGGAACTAAGCCTCTTCTCTTTTCAAGAACCCGACCGCGCGGAGCGCCTCTGGAACCGCTTGCGGGGCGAAGGTGAAACTGCCGCGCTGTTTGACAGGTTCGCGCCTATCGCGCAGGAATCGTTGGCGCGCGCGCCGGAACCCGATCGCCTATTGATCAATCTGGATCGCTGGCTGGAGATGCTTCCGAACCGCTTGACCTATTACCGGCTGTTTGCCGAATCGCCGCCTCTGTTGCTACCCGCGATGCGGTTGATGGCGGTTTCCCAGTTTTTTGCCGACTCTCTGATCCAGAGCCATGAACTATCTGATATCTTGCTTGACCCTGTTTTGCTGCGCCGACAGAAAAATGCGCATGCGTTTCACCGGGAGATCGGGCGTTTGATCGCGCCCTGCCGCGAGTTTCGTCAAAAGTTGGATCGGATGCGCCATTTCAAGCAACGCGAGTTGATCCGAATCGCCGCGTTGGATGTGATGGGCGAATGGGACCTGCCCAAAGTGGCGCGCGCCTTGTCTGATTTTGCGGATGCTTCGCTGCAGATCGCGCTGGAGGTCTGCCATCAAGAACTCAGCGCGCAAATGGGAATGCAGGGCGAACATGAATTCGCCATTATTGGGATGGGGAAACTGGGCGGGCGCGAGTTGAACTACAGCTCCGATGTGGACCTCATTTTTATTCGAGCCGACCAACCGCATTTAACCGGTCCGCGCGAACCGGAGGTTTATTTGTCGCGTTTGGGCGAAAGTATTGTCAAAGCGTTGTCAGAACGCATGGCGCGGGGGATTGTGTTCCGGGTTGACTTGCGTTTAAGACCGGAAGGGCGTTTTGGTCCGGTGGCGCGAGGTCTGGAGAGCGCGCGCCATTATTACGAAACGTGGGCGGAGCCGTGGGAACGACAAGCCATGCTCAAGGCGCGGTTCGTGGCGGGGGACCCCCGCGTTGGCGAAGCGTTCATCCGAATGATACAGCCTTTGGTCTATCGCCCTCGATTGATGGAACATGATCTCACCGAGATTCGCCACCAGAAATCGCGCATCGAGGCTCAAGCCCAATCGCGGGGCGGCTGGGAAACCGATGTGAAAACGGGATGGGGCGGCATCCGCGATGTGGAGTTTACCACCCAGATGTTGCAGTTGATGTATGGGGGCGCAATGCCTCGTTTGCGGACCCCCAACACCCTTCACGCGCTGGCGCGATTGGAAAAGGCGCGATTGATCTCTGCTGAAGAACGCCAAATGTTTGAACAGGGCTACTGCTTTTTGCGAACGGTTGAACACCGGCTGCAGATGATGTATGAACATCAAACACACGCGCTGCCTTCAGAACCCGGCGAGCGAGCGCTGTTTGCCCGGCGTATGGGCTTTGAAGATTTAGAGTCGTTCGAGTCAGTGTTAGAGCATCACCGGTCTCAAATTCGGGAGGTGTTCGAGCGTCGTTTTTTGGGAGAAACCGCCGGGCAAGGTGTCAAAGATTCTGCGTCGCGAGACCGCGAGGAACAGGAGTGGCTGCTCAAGATGGAGACAGAACCGGGACAAAAGGCTTGGCTTGCGCGTCTGGAGGCATTGGGGTTTCAGGAGGCGCAGGAGGCATTCCGGCGGTTGTCGGAGCCGATGGTGGGCTTTGAGCGCGGGATACCAACGCTGGAAGAACGACAAGCCTATGAGACTCTGCTGCCCGCCTTGCTGGAGGTGATGGCGCGGTCGCCCAGTCCCGATTTGAGCCTGCGCGGGATTGAGCAGTTGGCGGAAAGCGCGCCGAGCCGGGTTTCACTCTACCGGGCATGGCAGGAGTCGCCTCAAGTGTTGCAGCGATTGAGCGAGTTGGCATTGTCGCCGGGCTTGTGGAGGCGGTTGTTGGCGCATCAAGAGTTGCTGGATATGCTGTTTGGCGAAGAGATTGTGGAGGTGGGAGCCAAACCAGCAGCGATTTACCAACAGCAGTTGGCGCAGCGGCTGGCGAACTGCCGAGGCGACCGCGCCAAAGTGGCGAACCTGTTGGCGTTTGCCCGCCGGGAATTTCTGCGGATTGGCGCGCGCGATTTGTGGGGCGAATCGAACGCTTTGCAGACCGGCGAAGATTTGACGGCGCTGGCTGAGACGCTGCTGCGCGCCGCTTGGGGTTTATCCGCTGAGGAGACAGAAGGTATTCCCGATTCTCCGAGCGAAGTGTTGATGATCGGTTTTGGGAAATTGGGCGGCTGCGAACTGGGACATGCCAGCGATTGGGATGTCGGGTTCCTCTGCTCTGAAGAGACGGGCGCAGCGACTGGATTGGAGAAGCGCGTAGAGCGTTTTCTGAAGCGTTGTCAGGAATGGCATTTGGCGGGCGTGTTTCGCGAGGTCGATTTACGGCTGCGCCCTGAGGGGCGTTCGGGGGCGTTGATCCATGCGCCCACTGTCTATCAACGGTATTATCAAGAGCGCGCTGAGCCGTGGGAACGATTGGCAGCCACCCGAATTCGCGTGTTGACCCTGGAGTCGCCGTTACGGGCAGATTTTGAGGCGATTGTGAATGAGTTCCGCTATGGAAAATCGCTTACAGCCCCAGAATACGAAGCCATCAAGCATTTGAAACGGCGCATGCAGATGGAAAGAGTAAAGCCGGGCGAACGGGAAATCCATCTGAAGCTGGGTCAAGGTACGCTGAGCGATATCGAATTCACGGCGCAATTGTTGATGTTGCGGCATGCGCATACGAAACCTTCGCTGCTGGAACCGGAACCGCCCACCCATACTTGGCATATGCTGGCATCGCTTCACCGGACGGGTTGCCTGAACAAAGCCGACTATGAATCGCTGGCTTCGGCGTTCCGGTTTTTCTCTCACCTGAAAAATCGCCTAACTCTGTTGCTGGAAACCCCTTCCGAAGTGATGCCTGTGGAAGGGGAGCGGCTTGTTTTGCTCTCAGGAAGTTTGAACTATACCCGCGCGCAAGACTTGATCGAGGAGTATCAGACGCGCCGAGAAGCGGTTCTTCGCGCTATCAAGGAGATTTGGGAGTGAACGTGGTTTTGAGGTATATTTGCAATTCTTCCGCCGCGATGATTGATGGTAGATATGCCACTTAGCCCCGCGAAGGGGTCTGCTATTCAGAGGCTGGATTCCCGCGTTCGCGGGACTGACGGCGGCTGTCGTCAGTCTGCTATTTGGCGAACTTTCGGAAAGATATAACCTGAATAGAGGATAACCTCAAAATCGTTGCGGGTACAATGAAAGCATTATGCAAACCGATTTGAAAGGATTCATTGGCGAGCGACTGCTCTCGTTGAAAAGCATGTATTTAGATGACCTCCAAGCTATGCCCCACGAACAGCTGCTGAAATCGCCGGGCGGGACCGCTCGGAGCGGCTACGACTTCACTTATGAAGTGGCTCTCATCAACAACCGCATCGCGACCCGTCTGCGAGGAGAGGACCCCGGTCCTTTCAATCGGGGCGAAGGCTTCATGCGCGCGCCTGAATCGTTTTGCGACAAAACGACGGCAGTCGCTGAGTTTGAAAGCTCCATGGACAGCGTGATCCAGGCATGGAACGCGTTGCCGGAAGAAAAAATAACCGAAACCATTGTTCTGCCCCAGGGCGAAACCAGCGCGTTGGAATTGTTATCGATCCTTCTTGTTCATCTGCCCTATCATGATGGTCAGTTGAACTATATTCAGACCTTAGACAGCGACAATGACGTGCATTGGAAGTTTTAACCGACCGCCCATGCTAAAGACGCGCGTCTTAACCGCTCTGATTGGCATTCCGCTCTTTCTCGTTCTGCTTGCGCTGCCGGGCGGACACGCCTTTTGCGCGGCGGTCTGCGTCATCGCCTGCCTGGGACTGTGGGAGTTTGGACGCGCGTTTCGCGCCACGGCTCACCGCCCCAGCGCGATATTTCTTTTTGCAGGCGCAATGCTTCCCCTCTGGGTCTGGTTTGTCACCTTTCAACCCGAAGAAGCAAGGGCGCGCTGGATGGCGATCGTGTTGCCCGTTGTCTTGACGATGGCATTGCTGGCGGTTTTCTGGGAGTTTCATTTAGGCAGAGCAAAAGAGACCCACCCCATTGCGCATAACTTGGGGTTGGGGCTTCTGGGGGCGGGCTATGTGGGCGGGTTGATCTCGTTCTTGATTTTGCTGCGGTTGGCTCCTTCCGCGCATCCACTGCCGGGCGGACTGGATGGGGGCATTGGTTGGGTGATGCTGACGATGGCGCCATTGTGGGCAGGCGACAGCGCAGCCTACTTTGTGGGACGCGCTTTTGGCAAACGTAAATTGGCGCCACAACTGAGTCCCAATAAAACATGGGAAGGCGCATGGGCAAACTTCGGGGCGTGTGGGGTCGTGGGAACGCTGCTTGCGATGAGCCTGGGAGTGAGTGTAGGAACCGGTCTTTTGTTGGGCGCAGGCATCGGGTTTTTGGGGCAAGTAGGCGATCTGTTCGAGTCGGCAATGAAACGCTCTTTGGGTATCAAGGACTTCGGCGCGCTGCTACCAGGACATGGGGGCGCGCTGGACCGGTTCGACAGCGCGTTGTTTTGCGCGCCGTATGTCTGGTGCTTGCTGAATGGGACCGCTGTGTGGTGATGGATTCTAAATCGCAGGGAAAACCGGGTTCGGTATGGAATCAAAAGAATGCAGGAGAGAGCGATGCCTTTTAAGACCATAATAGAACCCTTCAGAATCAAAATGATTGAGCCTATCCGCCTGACCACTCAAGCGGAACGCGAAACGATTTTGCAGCAAGCTCATTACAACCTGTTTTTGGCGCGCGCGGAAGATGTGATGATTGACCTTTTGACCGACTCTGGCACGTCGGCGATGAGCGCGGAACAGTGGGCAGGCATCGTGCGGGGCGATGAATCGTATGCGGGCAGCCGCAGCTACTATCGCTTTGAGCAAGCCGTCCAGGAGATTTTCGGTTTCAAGCATGTTATCCCGGTTCATCAAGGGCGCGCCGCAGAGCGAATCCTCTTCTCTATCGTGTGCAAACCGGGCAGCGTGATTCCCAACAACACCCATTTCGACACAACGCGCGCGAACATCGAATATCTGGGCGCGCGCGGGATCGACCTGCCTGGTCCCAAAGCCAAGTATACACAAGAACATCACCCTTTCAAGGGCGATATGGACATTGACGCGCTGAAATCATTGATTGAAGAGGTGGGCGCGGACAACATCCCATTAGTGATGATCACTTGCACTAACAATTCGGGGGGCGGTCAGCCGGTCTCTATGCGAAACATCCGAGCCGTCCGAGAAGTGTGTGATCAACATGGACTGCCTTTCTTCATTGATGCGTGCCGATTCGCGGAGAACGCTTATTTTATCAAACTGCGCGAACCCGGCTATGAGCATAAAAGCGTGAAAGCCATTGCCCAGGAAATGTTCTCCTATGCTGATGGCTGCACGATGTCCGGTAAAAAGGATGGGCTGGCAAATATTGGAGGCTTTCTTTGTACAAACGATGACCCGTTAGCACAGGCAGGCAAAGAACTTTTGATTTTGACCGAGGGCTTTCCGACGTATGGCGGTCTGTCGGGGCGCGACCTGGAAGCGATGGCGATTGGTTTGGAGGAAGTGTTGGATGAAGCCTACCTGCAGTACCGGTTCGCTTCTACCCGCTATTTGGGAGAACATATCTCAGAGGCAGGCGTGCCAATCGTGCAACCGCCGGGCGGTCATGCGATCTATATCGATGCGGGCGCGCTGCTGCCCCATATTCCGCCCTCGCAATATCCGGGGCAATCGCTGGTGGTGGAGTTGTACCGGGCAGGTGGTATTCGCGCGGTGGAGATCGGGTCCGTGATGTTTGGCAAAGTGGACCCCGAAACGAGAGTCGAACAGCCTGCGCGTCAAGAACTGGTGCGCTTGGCGATCCCGCGCCGGGTTTATACCCAAAGCCATGTGGATTATGTAGTGGAAGCGATTTTGCAGGTCTATGAGCGCAGGAACACGCTGCGGGGGTATAAGATTACTCAACAGACCCCCTTCTTGCGCCATTTTACCTGCTGGTTCGAGCCGCTTCAAGAACGATGACTCGATGGCTGAAGAAGGGAGTAGGCTTTTTCTTCGCGCATTTGCCGTTATGCCTTTTCGCGCTATCGGTGATGGTGGTGTTCGTCTTTCTGATGTCTCAGCGCCGTGAACAGGCGCGCGAAAGCGAGGGTGCGCGCTTGGTTCTGCACGATATGATGTGGAAGCTGAAAAGCGGACAACCCTTGTTGGCAGCGAACCATTTCAGTCCGGTTCTGAAAGGCGAGGAAGAACGATTCGCGCGCGATTGGGAAGCCGTTATTCAAGAACTGGGCGCGATGCAAAGCTGGAAGATTGCGCATGTGGGCGTCATTCAGGAAAAACGAAAGATCAGGCTCTATTGTTTAATTACCTTCGAGCGGGGTAAACGGTACGCGCGGTTCCGTTTCTTTCTGGAGCCGGAGGGCTGGAAGGTGTGGCGCATATCGGGTTCGGGTTTGATGTTTCCTGATGATGAGCAAGATTTGGAAGAGAAGCCGGAAGAAGGGTAGAGGGGGGCTTCTTTTGCCCCCCTGTGTCGGGTTCCCCTGCAAACAAGGGGAACCAAGTCAGACCAAGTCAGCCCGATATTTTTGCGAGTTATTTGCGTCGGCGTCGCGCCAACACCCCTGCCAAGCCCACGCCCAAAGCCAACAAACTGGCGGGTTCTGGGACGGCATTGATACCGGCGGACATACCGCTGCTTGCGCCTTGCCCCGGCTGCAAAGTTACCCGCCACTGGTACGCGCCACTATAGTCTGCGGGACCGAATGTTGCCGTCATATTATCCAAGTTGCTGACGAGAGTATCGGTCATCCCCAATCGCGTGCTGGACCAGGCTCCTACTTTCCAGGCATGCAGGTGGTTAGGACCAGCGACAAAGTTCACGCCTTCTGCGCTGGATGCGGTGGGTGTCGTGAGGGGGTTGGTCGTATCCCAAATCTTGATCCAACCGCCATCCGAATCAAATCCTTCCAATCGCGCCCGGTCATTGCTACCCCCAGTCGCAGAAGGTCCCACAATATCGAAGTCAGAATAGTTGAACAAGTCCACAGTCAATGCGTTATTAGAGATGTTTTTGATGGTCCACTTAATAGTGACCAAATTGCTCCCTAAGTTTTGGAAATTAGTTCCATGCGCAGCCAAGCCCGTAAAGGTGAAATCCAGCCGAATCTCCAAGGCGTTACTGACACCCGCGACAGGCTCCCGGTAAACCAAGAAACCCGTATTGCCCGATTGCCCGCCATTGACACGGTTGCTCAGCGCGTATTCGCGTGTATCGCCCGTTCCGCGATACCACCACCAATGCTGGAACAGGTGATCGGGGTTGCCGCTGGTGTTGCCCTGCATATTTCCCACGCCTGCGCTCGCGGAAGTTCGCCCGCCGGAGATGGTATCTAACCGGTACGTCCAGCCCCCATTGACAATCTGCATGAACGTTACGCCGTTCTGCGCCTGAGAGGCGGTGAGGGTCATAGCTGCCAGAGCCATGCTGGCATAAAAAAGATGTTTCTGCCTCATATCTTTTACACTCCTTAAACTAAGGTGGATTTGGAGTTTCTCCCCGATATATAAGACTCCTGAAGCGGTCAAAACCGGACAAATCGGGACATTTTCTGTGATTTAGCGTTAAACCCGGAAAAATGGGGGCAGTAACAGAGAGTAACCAACGTCTTTATCCTCAAATTAGTGATATAATATCTGTAAGGAAGACACAATTATTCACTGGAAGAATCAGGAGAGAATCATGCGAAAATTATTCTTGTTGTCGATGGTGTTGCTGTCATTGACCAGCGCATTGAACGCGCAGACCGTTTACTTAATGAACAGCGGGGATCCCGAGAGCGATGAAGCCTTGCGGAACCGGCTCATTTCTTGTGGCTTGAACGTGGTGGACGGCGTGGCGCATTGGGAATTTGACGGCACACATAGCTTATCAGATATCGATGTAGTGTTGCTGCCTCCCTATGCGAACTATAGCGTGAATATGCCTGTCGCGGGTCAAAATGCGCTGAAAACTTGGATTCAAAACGGCGGCGGGCTCGTTACGCTGGAGTGGACTATCTGGATGTATGGCATCGGGTTCTTCGAGATACTGGGGGATGTCTTACCGGCTCAACCCACCACTCCTTGGCGCTGCGCCTTTGATATTTCCTACTCTGTCGCGACGCCTAACTCCGTTTTGAACGCGAATTTGCCCGATACCTTCTCAGTGCCTCTCTATAAAGGAGAAACCTACATCATCCCCAAAACAAGCGCGACGGTTTACTATCATACCAATTATGATGAGGGCAAAGGCGTGATAGGTTGGGACTATGTGGCTGGACGAGTGATCTCCATCTCTTTTGACGATGGCTACTGCTCCACCGACGAGTACGCGGTTTCCACGACCTTGATCGGGCAGCTCATCTGTAATGCTGCTCGCTGGGCAGCCCGCGGCGGTTCCGCGCAACCGGGCGATGTGAATGGCGATGGCTGTGTCAACGATGTAGACCTGTTAGCAGTGCTGTTCGCCTTTGGCAACTCGGGTGGTATTGAGGACCTGGACCGCAATGGCTTCGTGGATGATGGCGATCTGTTGATTGTTTTGTTCAACTTTGGAAACGGTTGTTAGAAAAGAGGCAATAAAAAAGCAGATAAACACCTATTTTCTGACGCGACCCCTTGACAAATAGATACAAGATAAGGTATAATTTTGTATACTTAGTCATTCGAAATGGCTCAGGATACAATCTATGCTTTATGCAAGGAGGAAGTTGTCATGTCTTTGTGTTTATCTGCTTTACTCATGTTGACGCTGACGGCGGGAGCGTTCCAAGATTCGAAATCGGCTTCACCTTTTGATCCGCCTGCCGAAGTAAAACGCTTGTCTTTTTTTGAAGGGCAATGGGATGTAGACCAAACAGCCTATATGCCGGGCAGTACCGAGGGGCAAAAATCGCGCGGCGCGGTGCAATGCCAATGGATTCTGCAAGGCAGATTTATGAGTTATCGCTTCCAAACCGATTTCCCAGGCATGGGACCCTACGAAGGTTTGTTGCTGATCACCTACGACCCAGAGATGAAGAAGTATCGTTCGTGGTGGTATAACTCCGCGTCTGCGCAGGTGGCAGAAAGCGTGGGCGAGTTCCAGGAAGGAAAATTGGTATTGACCAGTTCACCTCAAGAGTATCCCGGCATGGGCATGATGACCATGCGAACGACTTTTGAGCCCAAATCAGGCAAAGGCTTGCTCTTCACCTTGGAAATGCAGACGACTGGCAAGTGGGAGACCGCGATGGTCAGCGACTTTAAGCCTGCTAAAGAGAAACCTGCCGCTTCTAAAGCCGCCCCCAGCCCAGAAATGAAGAAGGTGGAGTTTTTGGTGGGTAAGGCGCGTGGTAAAGATAAAATGTTGGTGCCGGGACAAACCACCGAGTATGATTCCGAGACCGTGGCGGAGTGGCTGATGCGCGGCGCATTTATCAGCGGCATTTATCGCGCGGAGATGCCGGGTTATGGTAAGATGGAAGGTTTGATGTTGACGACTTACGACCCCAACAGTAAAAAGTATCTCGTTTGGTGGTTCTCTAATAACAGCCCGCATCCGATGGAAACCTCTGGCAACTTTGACGGCACGAAACTGGTGTTGGTGAGCAAGCCTTTCAGAGACCCGATGGGCGTCAATAACTTCCGAATCACGTTTGACAGCAATCTCAAAAACTCTCCCAATTATCGCATGGAGATGAAAGTGGGCGAGACCTGGACCCCCATTCTCGAAAGCACCTTCACAAAGCAGTAAGAATCAAGGGTTGATTTATACGGAGGGGGCTTCAATAAAGAAGCCCCCTTTTTTATATCATTTCTTTGAACGGGTAAACTGTAGGCATGTTAGCGGTATCAACAGCGTGGAACGCGAAGCGTCACACCAGCGGGCGGGCGGTTATCGAAGAACTGCTCGCGCTTGGTTTTGAAGACTTTGAAATCAATGTGCATTTTTCTGAGGAAATGCTCAAAGAAATCGAACCCATGGCGCGTGAAGGCGCGATTCGGGTCGGCAGCCTGCATAACTATTGTCCCATTCCTCCCGGCTTCTCTCGCGGCAGCGGCGACCTCTACTTGATGTCAGATATCGATGAAAGCCAACGCAGGCTCGCAGTGGAGAATACCAAACGCACGCTGGATTGGGCAAAACGCTTGGGCGCGGGCGCAATTGTGGCGCACTGGGGCGAGGTGATGATGTTCAACCCGCAGAAGTCAATTGTCAGACGCATTTTAGAGGGTGATCCCAGCGCGAAGGAGGAAATGAAACAACTCTATGAGCAACGCAATCAACGAAAGATGCCCTACTTGGAGCAGTCGATCAAAAGCCTGCAAGAGTTATCGGAGTATGCCAAAAGCCTAAAGATTCGTTTAGGCTTGGAAACGCGCTACTACTTCCATCAATTTCCCGGTATCGAGGAGATGGAAATGATGCTCGATGTCGCGCCTGAGGTCACCGGCTATTGGCATGATAACGGACATGCCATGACCCAGCAGTTTATCGGAATCGCCCGTCATGACGATTATTTGGATCGTTTTGGCGACCGGCTGATGGGGCTGCACCTGATGGATATTATCGAGGGGGACCGGGATCATCATGCGTTAGGGCATGGCGATTACCCGGTCGAACAATATGCGCCCTTATTAACAAAAGCCCGCTGGCAGGTGATGGAAATCCACCGCGCGACTCCTGAAGAGTTGGTCGCATCGCGCGCGCGCCTGCAGGCTTGTGGATTTGGAGGATAAACCCGACATGAAACTCACCCGAACGACCTTTTGCGCGCTAACTCTCATCAGTATTTGCGCGCATGTTTTTGCGCATCCGGTGCAAGACGCGATTCGCGATATGCGAGAACCCTCTCGTATTTCTGCCGCGCATTTTATGGAAGGGAAAACGATCAGCTATGCTCTCGCGAAAAACGAAGCGCGTTTCGTTTCTGAACGCGATAAAGGCTACACGCGCATGACCACCTATTTGGGAGGTCGTCCAATGGAATCATGGTCGACGCCGCAAGGTTCTTATGTTTATGCGCAGGGCGTTTTGCGAAAGCTGGGCGCGCAAGAGCGTCAAGGAGCAGACCAGGAACGGATGGAGAACCGGCTGCTGACAGAGATTTTGCGAAAGCCGGAAGAGTTTCAAGATACCGGCATGCGACGGTTATTGGATGGCTCCGCGGCTCGTTCGTGGCTGGTGCGTGTGCAATTTCAGAACCAGCCCCACTGGGTGGAGGTCTATTTGAACCCGCTGAAAAATCAGCTGCGGGGTTACGCGCTGCAAGCCAAACATCCCCTGCGCGAATCGCAGACGGAGCGGGTTGTTCTTTACCGAGATTACCGAAAAGTAAACGGAATCGAAGTGGCTTTCGGTCAGCGCGAATATTACGATGGCAAACTGTTCTCTGAGATGCAAGTGACGAAACTGGAGACGCGCAGCCGGAACAACCTCGCGGCAGCGTGGAACCTCTTGAAAAGCCGCCCGAGCTATCTGGGAAAACTACCCGTAGAGTTGCCGCTCGTGAAACGCAATATGCTGGCGACGACGCAGGTGGAACTGATCAGCGCAAAAGGAAAGATGATGGCGACAATGCTGGTCGATACCGGCGCCAGCACGACCATTCTGCTGCCCCATGTTTCAAAGCGGTTAGATTTGAAGTCTGAAGGCGAATTGGGGGCGCGCCCCATTGGAGCCGATCTGCGATTGCAAAGCGCGCGCATCCAAAGCCTGCGATTGGGGACGGCGCGCCTTGTGAACCGCTGGGTAGCGGTAGGCGACTTGGGGATATTGGGTATGGCGCTGGGGGTGGATGGTATTCTCGGCTCCGATGTGCTGGGGTTGTTCCGGTCTACGTTCGATTTTCAACGGAATGTTCTTATTTTGCGCGATACGCGCACACCCGCGCTCCCTGTGCCCAGGCAGGCAGTGACATTGCCATTGGATAATATGTTGGGGAACCCCGCTTTCCGGGTCTGGATAGAGCCGAAAAAGTCAGGCTGGCTCATTTTGGATACAGGCGCGCGCTTCACGGTGCTACCCAACCGGATGATTTCTGCTGAATTACGGGAAAAGAGCCCCCGTATCACGCCAGCAGCGGGCGCGGGAGGAATCTCTGCCTTTCTGAAAGGCGCGCGCTTGCCGGAATTGTGGATTCATGATATTGAGAAGGGTTTGAAGGTGGACTCAGTCGCAGTGCTGTTTTCGGATAATCCGAATCAAGGGATTCTGCCTGGCACCGATCTGGGTGTGGTGGGGATGAACATTCTTCGCCGCTACCGGATGACCTTGGATTATCAAGAGGGCATCGCGATCTTTGAACCGCAGTCTTATGTGGGGGATCGCGAGGGGGATGTAGGAATCCGCCTTAATTTCTCGCGTACCGAAGCAGAAATCATGTCGCTGGTGCCGCTGTCGCCCGCATTGGGAGCGGGATTGCGTCGCGGTGACCGCCTGATAAAAATCGATGATCGCTTGACGGAGAATGTCAAACCTTCGGAAGCGCAAGGGTGGCTGCGCGGTCCTGAAGGCTCCAAGGTACGCCTCACGATTCAGCGCGGCGAAGAGACCAAAGAGCTGGAACTGACGCGGGAAACCCTGATTATGTGAATGAGAGTTTCACTCAATTTTTGCGCGCCCGCCATCGGGGCAGGAACCTGCCCGTTTGCTGTTGATAAGCAGCGTAATCGGGATAAACCTGAACCAGCTGGCGTTCTTCTTCGCGCGCTTTCAGATGAAAGAAAAGCATGATAGCCGTTGCGCCAAGCAACCCGTATGGTTTTTGCAGGAGTAACGCGACTCCGTAAACCATCAGCATCAAGCCCAAATACATGGGGTGCCGGATAGAAGCGTAGACGCCATGTCGCTGCAGCCCTAACGCGCGGTTTGGCTTCGGCAACGGGGTGAGTTTCCGACCGTGCGCTATGAGCGAAGGCATCAAGAAGAACGCGCTCGCCAACAGCAAAGGCAGACCGCCCCATCGCGCTAATCCCCAATCCGCCGCCGGTGTCCAACCCAGCGCTGCGCCCCAACCTGCAAACAGCGCAACCTGTACCCCCACCCATAACCAGCCCATGATTAAAGTGTACCTAACCTTTTGAGGGAATACAACGGTGGAGGTTTTTAGAGATGAAGCCAGCCGCAGGCATTCAGACGGTGAAACCCGCTGTCGAGGTACAATTAATCTGAGATGGCGAAGGCTCAACTAAATCGGACTTTGACTGCAGCGAAGGCGGCTAAACAGGACGAATTTTACACCCAGTATGTGGACATCCAGAAGGAGGTCGAGGCTTACCTGGAGATCGATCCCACTACCTTCCGCAACAAGGTTGTCTACTGCAATTGCGATGACCCCTTCGAAAGCAACTTTTTCAAGTACTTCGCCGCTAACTTTAACAAACTCGGCTTGAAAAAGCTCATCACCACCAGCTACGACGGCTCTCCCATCGCGGGGCAAGACACCCTGTTTCCCGAATACGAAGAAGGGAACAGCATTCGGAAAAAACCGAAGGCGATCGCCGTTGAAATAGAGGTAGTGAAGGATGTCACGGGGGACGGGGCGACCAATATCGAAGATGTCAAACTGTTCCTCGAGCAAAATCCTCACACCCGCGCCCCCCTCGCGGGAGGCGGCGACTTCCGCAGTCCCGAATGCATTGAGTATCTAAAACAGGCGGACATTGTGGTTACCAACCCGCCCTTCTCCCTTTTCCGGGAATACGTTGTCCAGCTTTTGGCGTACAAGAAGAAGTTCCTCATCATCGGGAACAAGAACGCCATCACCTATAAGGAAATCTTCCCGCTGATTAAGGAGAATAAAATGTGGGTGGGTGTAACGGCGTTCTCCGGCGGAATGTGGTTTTTTGCCGCATACGAGGGCAAGTATGAAAAGGTTGTCGACGGCGTGAAGCTAATCAATGTCTCGGCAATCTGGTTCACCAATCTGGACCATGGTCGACGCCACGAGGAGCTGCCCCTCATGACCATGTCCGAAAACTTGAGGTACAGCAAGCACAAAGAAATCAGAGGCAAGGCTGCGTATGAAAAGTATGACAACTATGACGCCATCGAAGTGCCCTTCACCGACGCGATCCCCAGCGACTACGATGGTGTGATGGGCGTCCCCATCACCTTCCTCGACAAGTACAACCCCGACCAGTTTGAGATATTGGGGGCGACAGAAAGCGAAGGCAAAGGCTTTTCCAAAGG